>CAWKDC010000001.1:962500-1576621 GCA_963848305.1 uncultured Gammaproteobacteria bacterium
GCTTTTTTGAAACGCGGATAAACATCTTTGCCAAACGGATCACAAATTGCTTTTGTGGCTTGGTGCCATTCGCGACAATCCTCTTCGAATGCATAGTAGGGTGTGAGATCAAACCCACCACCAAACCACCAAACAGGCGCCTCCGTCGGATGTGTGGCGATAAAGAAGCGCACATTCATGTGAACAGTGGGCACATATGGATTACGCGGGTGCATAACGAGCGAAACACCCATCGCTTCAAATGAACGACCCGCCAATTCAGGCCGCTCAGCGGTTGCTGACGGCGGCAAGTTAGGGCCATATACATGCGAAAAGTTCACGCCACCTTGTTCAATCAACCCACCGTCACGTAGCACGCAGGAGCGGCCTGAGCCGCCTTCCTCGCGTTCCCATGTGTCGACGGTAAAATGCGCAAGACCATCTTCTTGTTCGAATGATCGACAGAGATTGTCTTGAAGTTGGAGGAGATATTGTTTGATATGGTTAGATGATGTGGACAACATGATAAAGCACCTCCGATTACTGCCAAATACCCGCCCCTACAATGGGGCGGGTTTTTTATTTAGAACGGGATATCGTCATCAAACGCTGCTGCAGGTGCAGGTGAACTCGATGCAAACTCTGGCGAAGATCCAAAATCCCCATAACCAGGTTCAGACTGAGACATACCGGATGCACCGGCACCGCCGCCACGTGAATCTAACATTTGCATGTTCGATGCAACAATTTCAGTTGTGTAACGATCTTGCCCATTTTTGTCTTGCCACTTGCGGGTGCGCAAACTGCCTTCCACAAAAATCTTGGAACCTTTGCGCAAATACTCGCCCACAATTTCAGCCAAGCGATTAAAAAAAACAATCCGATGCCATTCTGTACGTTCTTGGTTTTGGCCTGTTTCTTTGTCTTTCCAACTGTCGCTTGTCGCAACGCTGAGGGTGACCATTGCACCACCGCCAGACTGCATGTAACGTACTTCTGGGTCGGCCCCTAAATTACCGATAATAATCACTTTATTGACGCCTTTGCTTGCCATTTTAATTATCTCCTTGTTGAGTTGTTGTTAAAAAGGGCGACACTTTCCACAGTACCGCGAACCATAGCAGTATAACCCAGCTCGCGGCAAAATGAATGTTCACACTGGGTGCAAATTTAATCAACACGCCAGAGCACATTCCCCCTAGAAAAATCCCCACGAACTGACATGTTGTGAACACGCCCAAGGCCGCACCACGCAATGTGTTAGGCACTTCGCGCGATAACCAAGCAGGCAACAACGCTTCCAACACATTAAAGCCCATGAAGAAAACACATAAACCTGACACGAATGGTAACACACTATCGGCAACATACATCAGTGATTGGCCCAACAGCATCGCCGCCACTGCCCATAATATACCCTGTTCGCGATGAGATTGACGTTCCAGCCAACGCATATATATAAGTGTGAAGATCAAAATGCCTGCCATCACCAAGGCATAGATGCCGGTGTAAGCTTCCAGAGGCTTCCCTGTGAAGGACACCAATTGTTGTGGAACAACCATGAAAATGCTTGTGAGGATGGCATGCAATATCCCGATAGACAGTGAAAACACCCAAACGACCTTCATCCCGGCCAATTGCTTCAACCCCTCACGCCAGGAGAGTGTTGGCAACACCCTAGGTACAGTTGGCACGCCCAACCATAATAATAAGAGGGCACACAGCGCGCAAACACTCATCAAACCAAACACACCCGGCACATCCAAACGCGCTGCCAGCCATGGACTTAACACCAAGCTTAAGGTGAATGTGAGCCCGATACTCATGCCAATGAATGCCATGGCGAGTGATCGACGTTGCGGCGCAACAGCATCGGCCAGCATCGCCGCACAAACGCCCGAAATAGCGCCGGCACCTTGAACAAAACGGGCCAGCACAAACATTTCCATCGTGTGGGCGAATGCCGCCATCAGACTCCCGACGGCCATCGTCATCAACCCTAATGCAATGACAGGTTTACGCCCAACGCGATCAGACAATAACCCCATGGGCACTTGTAAAAAAGCTTGGGACAACCCATAAATACCCAAGCTGATGCCAATCAATATCGGTGTGTGTCCAGGAAGTGTGGCTGCATAGATGGCAAGGACAGGGTAAAGCAAAAAAATACCGAGCACACGCAAGGCGTAAAGCAGTGTTAGACTGCTGACGGCCCTGGCTTCTGTTGACGTAAAAGGCAATGGCATCATAAATTAGGTTCTTTAACTGTATCTTTTAAGAAATTATTTTGATATGATAACGCGTATTACCACACACCACGCGCACATATTACCATGCATGAAATCACAATTAAAGGGGCTCGCACCCACAATCTCAAAAATGTTGACGTCACCCTGCCACGCGAAAAATTCATCGTGATCACCGGCCCCTCGGGCTCCGGAAAATCCTCACTCGCGTTCGATACTTTATATGCAGAAGGTCAGCGCCGTTACGTGGAATCACTGTCCACCTATGCGCGCCAATTTTTATCCTTGATGGAAAAGCCAGACGTTGATCATATTGAAGGATTATCTCCCGCCATCGCGATTGAACAAAAAGCGACATCACACAATCCGCGATCAACAGTCGGCACCGTCACAGAAATTTATGATTATTTACGCTTATTGTTTGCACGCGCAGGTACGCCGCAATGTCCTGAACATCGCACTCCACTCAGCGCCCAAAGTATTGCTGAAATGGTGGACACTGTTTTAAATTTACCCGCTGATTCAAAATTAATGTTGCTCGCACCTGTCGTTGAAAACAGAAAGGGGGAACATACACAATTACTGCAACAATTAAAATCACAAGGTTTTATTCGTGCACGCATTGACGGTGAGGTGTATGAACTCGAAACATTACCCAAAATATCGGCCAAACAAAATCATACCATTGAAGTGATTGTCGATCGCTTTAAAGTCAAACCCGATTTAAAACAACGCTTAGCTGAATCTTTTGAAACGGCGATTCGCTTGACCGATGGCGTTGCCAAAGTGATTGACATGGACAACGACAAACTGGAATGGGTATTCTCATCCAAATATGCGTGCCCACAATGCGGTTATAGTTTGCCAGAATTAGAACCGCGCATTTTTTCATTCAACAACCCGATTGGCGCTTGTGAAACGTGCGAAGGATTAGGCGTTGAAACATTCTTCGACGAAAAAAAAGTGGTTTATGATCCGAAACTCAGCTTGGGTCAAGGCGCTGTACGCGGATGGGATAAGCGGCATGCGTATTATTATGATCTACTGGATGGCATTGCGAGGCATTTTGGTTTTGATATCGATACACCGTTTGAAAAAATCCCCAAAAAAATTCAAAAAGTGATTTTATTTGGCAGCGGTACGGAAGAAATTGGTTTCAGGTATTACAATGATGCCGGAAAATCTTTTTCACGCAAACATCCGTTTGAAGGCATTATCCCAAACATGCAGCGCCGGTATAAAGAAACAGAATCTGAATTTATCCGCACTGAATTATCGAAATACTTGAACAGCCAACCTTGCCGCTCATGTGAAGGAACCCGTTTGTGCAAAGCTGCACGGTATGTTTTTATCAACGAGAAAAATTTGCCGCAAGTATCTGCGTTATCGATTGATCAGTGTCACCATTTTTTCAGCACATTATCATTGCCTGGCAAAAAAGGTGAGATCGCTAAAAAAATACTGGAAGAAATTGTGGCGCGTCTCAGTTTCTTGAAAAATGTCGGACTCAATTATTTAACCTTAGACAGAAGTGCAGAAACACTGTCAGGCGGCGAAGCACAACGTATTCGTTTGGCGAGTCAAATTGGATCAGGATTGGTCGGCGTGATGTATGTGCTCGATGAACCCACGATTGGTTTGCATCAACGTGACAATGCACGACTACTTGAAACGTTAATGCATCTCAAAAAATTAGGCAATACCTTAATTGTCGTTGAACACGATGAAGATACGATACGTCATGCAGATTTTATTTTGGATATTGGCCCTGGAGCCGGTGTGCATGGTGGTGAAATTGTCGCGCAAGGTGGATTGCAAGATATTCTGGATAATCCTCGTTCACTGACCGGTCAATATTTGTCCGGGAAAAAATCGATTCCTGTGCCGAAAAAACGCACCCCGGTGGATTTTAAAAAAGCCATTCATATTCAAGGCGCAAGCGGCCATAATTTGCAACAGCTTGATGTCTCCATCCCGCTGGGGGCGATGACCTGTATCACAGGCGTCTCCGGATCAGGCAAATCTACGCTGATCAACGACACGCTGTATCCTGTTGCGGCAACACGCTTAAATGGTGCGACCACCCTCAATCCTGCATCGCATCGTGACATATTGGGCATGGACAAATTGGATAATGTGGTAGATATCGATCAAAGCCCAATTGGCAGAACACCACGCTCCAATCCTGCTACCTATTCGGGATTATTCACCCCCATCAGAGAATTATTTGCTGCAACCCCTGAAGCACGTGCACGTGGTTATGAAACCGGGCGTTTCAGTTTCAATGTAAAAGGTGGTCGTTGTGAAGCCTGTTTTGGTGACGGCGTCACCCGCGTGGAAATGCATTTTTTACCAGATATTTATGTCCCTTGTGATGTGTGCAAAGGCAAACGTTATAATCGCGAAACGTTAGACATCACTTACAAAGGCAAATCAATTTTAGATGTGCTCAACATGACCGTGGAAGAAGCAATCGTTTTCTTTGAATCCATTCCCGTCGTTTTGCGAAAACTGATCACACTCGAGCAAGTCGGTTTGGGTTATATCACGCTTGGCCAAAGCGCAACGACATTATCTGGCGGTGAAGCGCAGCGCGTGAAACTTGCGAAAGAATTATCGAAACGCGACACCGGCAACACGCTTTATATTTTAGATGAACCCACCACCGGTTTACATTTCAATGACGTGGCGATGCTATTGCGCGTGTTACAAACCTTGCGCGATAAAGGCAACACGGTCGTCATCATTGAACATAATTTAGATATCATCAAAACTGCTGATTGGATCATCGATCTCGGCCCTGAAGGCGGCAGCGGAGGCGGTCGAATTGTCGCGCAAGGCACACCCGAAACGGTAGCGGCGACTGCTGGGTCATTCACAGGACAGTTTTTGAAAGGGATGTTGCGTTGAATATGTTAAAAAGCACGATTTAACATGCCCAGTCCCAGCGATTTCATGCGAGAATATTGCCCATCTGCACTATAAGGGCTATATCTATGAAAGAAAAAACTCCTCATAACCAAATTTACAAACAATTTTTCTCGGATCCCATCATGGTGAGGAGCTACTATTTGGCTTCATGAAGGGGGATTGGCTTAAGGATTTGGAGATCGGCACCCTAACACGGCTCAATACCAGCTATGTCACGGAGAACCTCCGTGAACGAGAATCTGACATCGTTTGGAAAGTCTCCTGTTAGATTTAAGATGAAAGGCGGTATATAATAGACAGGAAGCATGAAGACAACATAGTCGCCAATGAGCTGTTACAGCAGAACGCGTCGCATGCTGGCCAAACACTCCGCTTTGGTTCTTTTCTGCAGGCTCTAGCAGTACCGGCAACCTTATTGGCAGTTTGGTTCGCGGGTTTAAGATAGAGCCTGAGAAGTAACAACCCCCCTAAGGTTGATGCGTTGTAAAATAGGTATCATCGAGGTAGTAGACTGTTGTATTTGCGCCTATGGCAGATTCAATCAGTGTATTTGACTTGCCATAACAGTGAACTCCGGCATCGGGATCGTAAACGGTCAGATCTCTGTAGGCACCGTTGTCGCCCTTGAGTTCATCTCTGTTAAATGAAGTCTGTCTGAATCGATAGCGGGTATCACCCACTTTGGGAAACCCTTTACTTCCATCGGGCCATGTGATTTTACAATCGTCAGACTCCTGTCGCTCACTTTTCGAGTTGTCTTTCGTTCCCGAGGTGCAAATGACGATTTCATCCCCCGCAATGGCACCCACCTTTGTCGAAGCTTTAGGCACGATGAAATAGCTGTGCGGGGTCTTTGTGTCTTGATTGCGCGCAAGCACTGCAAGGTCACTAAAGCCGAATAAACAATTGTTCCCCAGCTTCACTTTTCTAACGGTACTGCTAATCACCGGAAATTCAAGAAAATTTTTATCAATGGTAATTGTGGATGTTGTCGTTCCCTTCTCATTGGGTATCAAACTATGCCCTGAAATAGTACAATCACTATTAAGGTCATTGGCGAGCTGTACCAAAGAGGTTTTATCTTGATTACCTAAGCCTATGGCGCTCATATCAAAATCAATGTGTTTATATTTATATTGCACGCCAGCCTTAGAAACCCATTTGCCATTCGAAAGTTTGCAGTCAGGTGATTCTTGGCCGTCACCATTGCTATCTCGATTTGTAGAACAAATCACGACATTATTTTCGGTAATATGCCCAACTTGAGTGGTATTTGCATCCACATCAAAGAGGGTTTTCAGGATTTTCGAAGTACCGTCACTTGCCAATGCCCATGAGAAAAGTACAACGTTACCTACGCAACCGTTTGTCACTTGAGCAACGCCGCCCTGTTCAGCGAAGGCATTATGAGTAAAAAAAGGGAGGAGCAAAAAGGAGGCAAAGTGGGTCTTTTGGATTTTCATCATGTTTCCCTTGGTCTGAGTCATTGGCTTTATCACAGTGTAGCACCGTTATTGCCATACCGCAAAAAGATTTGACAAAAAACTATTTCAAAATCAATTTCTCTGAATTGACGAGAATCACTGTATTTCCTCATGGTAAAAATCATACAACTTCGTCGCCTGCTGCAACTCATCCGGCGTCATTTTTTGGGTTAACCGAGCCAGATCTTCAGACACGACTTCATTTTCCATTTGATTGGACAATTTCAACCAAGCATAGGCCAACACATTATTAGGCACCATCCCGGTGCCACTGTAGTACATTTTACCGAGGGTGTATTGCGCTGCCGCAAAACCCTGGTTCGCTGCTTTTTGCAACCAATTGATCGCTTGCTCATAATCCATGGGCACTTCTTCACTGCCTTGTAAATATATCACGCCCACACTGTATTGTGCATAAGGTGAATTCTGCGCAGCCGCTTTACCGTACCATTTTAAACCGGTTAAAACATTTTTCGGTAAATGTTCACCTTGATAATACCAATCACCCATGGTAATTTGTGATTCTATGTCGCCTTCATACGCAGCTTGTTCATACCAACGATAGGCTTCTGCGATGCTGCGGGAAGGATTTTGCGGATCATCAAAAAATTGTGCGACACGTCGCATTGCCCGCGTGCGATCTTCTTGTTTTTGCGCGGAAGTAAACCATTGCGTGGCCTTTTCAGCATCAGGTTTACCCATTAATCCCAGTTGTGAAATCACACCCGCCATATACTGTCCATATGTATTGCCCGATTCCCCAGCCAACGCATACCAATAGTACGCGGCTTTATAATCTTGCGGAGTGGTGATACCTTTCGCATATAAATCCGCCAATGTGACCTGAGATTCTAAATCGCCTGCAGCCGCAAACCACCTCAGTGAAATGATGGTATTCTTTTCCAGTTCAGGCAAATAGCGCTCACCTTGGGGAAATAAAAATTGCTTCCGTTCTTCCCTCGCCGCTTTACGCACGCGCTCTTGTTCGCGTAACATCATTTCGTAAGGATCGTCGGCAGGCAACGCATAAACAGGCAAGGCCATGCTTAGGAAGACAAATGCCATGAAAATAGTGCGCATATTAAAATCTCCGAATAAATCGCCATTACATGGGCGTAATATAGCGGACCAGTTTGGTGACCGCTTTATGGCTGCGGATACTGCGCATCACCCGCGCCAGGTGTTTCCGATCACGAACGGAGACGATCAGGGTCATGATGCTATACGTACCGTCCTTGTCTTCACTGCTGACTTTATCAATATTAGCACCTGCTTGGGCAATGGATGTACCCAATTGGCCTAAAATACCCATTTCATTGCGTACTTCCAGCTTAAGGCAGACTTGAAACAACCCATCAATCTCATTCGCCCATGCCACATCCACGTTTTCTTCATGATAGCGTGATGCCAACTTAACACGGCCGCAGTGAGCTTGATCAGACCGTCAACCCCTCCCCCTCTGCCAACAGTCCTACAATAGGGTCATGAGGGAGCGGCCAACAACATTGGGCAAATTTGACGGCCATACCCTCTGTGCCCTTGATGAGCAAGGGAGCCGGCGGTTCCTTAGGACGTGAGGATGACAACACGGACGAACTGAAAGCAGCCGCAACAATTTGTGCAGACCGCTCTCCGCGCCCGATCGATTCATACAACGCTTCGATCGACTCCAGCCCGGTATCATGCAAATACGATTGAATGTCTTGCGGGTTGATTGTATCCAGTACCCCGTTTAATAACCTTTGCCCCAGTGCGACCAATCCTGCGTGTTCTTGATTTTTTAAAAAATGACGGATACTGGAACGCGCCTTACCTGTGACCACAAAATTTAACCATGTCGCATTCGGGCGCGCACCGGGTGTCACAATGATCTCAACCGTTTGGCCGTTAAACAACCGTGAACTGAGGGGCGCTAGGCGTCGGTTGATTTTCGCGGCGACGCAACTATTACCCACATCGGTATGAACCGCATAAGCAAAATCAACTGCAGTGGCATTCGCAGGCAATTCTAAAATTCGCCCTTTTGGCGTGAAAACATATACTTCTCCCGGAAACAAGTCCACTTTCACGTGCTCGATGAATTCCAATGTTGAACCCGAATTTTTTTGCAATGATAATAAATGATTGACCCAGAGTTGTGCTTTATCAACGGAGCTTGCGTGTGTTTTATAAATCCAATGTGCAGCAATGCCATTTTCCGCCAAACGATCCATTTCTTCCGTGCGAATTTGCAACTCAATCGGGACGCCAAAAGGCCCGAACAATACGGTGTGCAATGATTGATAACCGTTTGCTTTTGGAATCGCAATATAATCTTTGAAACGACCTGGCACAGGTTTATAGACACTGTGTGCCAAACCCAGCGCGCGATAACAATCATCGATGGTAGGCACCACAATGCGGAAAGCATACACATCCATCACTTCATGAAATGAAATATGTTTTGTCAACATTTTTTGATAAATGCTGTATAAATGTTTTTCACGTCCGCGTATGGCCATGTTGGGAATATGGGCTTTTTCAAAACATTTTGCCAGCTCTGTTTCAATCGTTTTGAATATTTGCTTTCGATTGCCGCGAGATTTTTTCACATTTAATTTCAACACTTGATAACGGTGTGGATACAATGTTTCAAAACCTAAATCTTCAAATTCGATGCGAAAACCATGCATCCCCAAACGGTTCGCAATCGGCGCATAAATCTCTAGGGTTTCTCGCGAAATGCGGCGGCGTTTTTCCAGTGGCAATGCATTGATGGTGCGCATGTTGTGTAAACGATCAGCTAATTTAATCAAGATGACGCGAATATCTTGCGTCATGGCGAGCAACATTTTTCTAAAATTTTCGGCTTGCGCTTCTTCACGCGAATCAAAATGAATTTGCGTGAGCTTGCTCACGCCATCAACCAAATCGGCGACAGCAGAACCAAATTTTTTGCTGATATACTCTTTGTCGATGCCTGTGTCTTCGAGGGTATCGTGGAGCAGGGCTGCCATGATGGCATCTGCATCCATACGAAGTGAGGCTAGGATCCGCGCAACGGCGATGGGGTGAACAATGTAGGGGTCGCCCGTACGGCGGGTTTGTTCCCCGTGGGCTTTGGCTGCCAGGGCGTACGCTTCGGTGATTTTTTCAACGTCGGCCTGGGAGAGGTATTGCGAGAGTTCATCGCACAGATCTGTGAATTGAAACATCTCACCCCTCCCTGCCCGTGATCATCTGAGAATGGGTTTATAGACCGTCCTCGTCCTCTTCTGGGGTTTCTGCAGGAGCAGCAGGCTCTTCATTATCTGTGGATTCGACGTCAGTCTCCACTTCAAGCCCTTCAACGATTAAATCGTCATCTAAATCTTCGTCTTCAGCCATTTCAGCCATGCTGGCAGCGACTTGAGCCAGCATTTCATCTGGGCTTAAGAAGGCGCTTTCAGCGGCTTTGACACTTTCTTGCTCTGCAATCGTTTCAGCAGTGACAAGACCGGCAGCTATTTCGCGCAATGCGACCACCGTGCTCTTATCGTTTTCCCAAGGCACGAGGGGCTCTTCGCCGCTCAGCAACAGGTAGCGCGCACGTTTGGCGGCTAACAATGTGAGTTCAAAGCGATTCGGGATTTTTGCTAAACAATCTTCAACGGTAATTCTGGCCATGGTGCCCTCATTGAGTTCTGGTGAAACGGATAATCGCGCATTATACAGCCAAGCGGGGCTAAAGTACATACTCTGTGGACAATAACGAGCATAATCATCAAGCGCATCCAAAGTATGCTCAATATGTAGATTTTCGCCTAATAAGCGAATTATTGCATATAAATTAGACTTTTTGCTAGAGAATGAGTATACTCCATATGCTATTATTCATTTAACAGAGGAATATCTTCATATGAAAAGCACTAAAACAGAAGGCCTAGGCGCCAAAGGTAAGGAACGGCTTTCCAGTTTATTGAGAGAAACTCAAGCCACAGCGACCGTGGCGGAAGCTGCCAAACTTTGGAATATGCCAAGGTCAAGCGCGGCAAAGCTCCTAGCACTCTATGCGCGAAAAGGGTGGCTGATGCGAATTGCCCAGGGAGTATATATTCCTGTCCCACTTGCATCTAAAACCTCAACCGTCATGCCTGAAGACCCCATGACTATCGCTCAAAAACTCTACACACCATGTTACATTGCAGGATGGAGTGCGGCCGAATACTGGGACATGACGGAGCAGATATTCAATACTCTCATGGTTGTAACGCAGATACAACAACGAAACTATCGCCCAACCATTGCTGGCACACAGTATTTAATACACATCGTCAAACCTTCTCGTTTCTTTGGATTAGAAACAGTATGGTCCGATAATGTCAAAATTCAAATATCCGATCCCACGAGAACCATTGTGGATCTCATGCTCAACCCTGAGATGGGCGGCGGCATTCGGTCCACAACAGATATATTCAAAAATTATATGTTATCTAAAGCAAAGTCCACAGAGAAACTGGTAGAATATCTAGCACTATTAAATGTGAGGGCTGCATACAAAAGGACAGGCTTCTTAACTGAAAAGTTTTTTCCAAATGAAACGATTCTCATCGAAATCTGTCAAAAAAGCCTGACATCTGGGAATGCCAAATTAGACACCAAAATGGAATGCACTCAACTCGTGACGAAGTGGAGATTGTTTATTCCGAAAAATTGGAGATAAACAATGATAACAAAAAACGAAATGATGGAAAAAGCACAAATATATGGCCTTTCACCCAATATTGTTGAAAAAGACTATGTTTTAAGCTGGATTTTAGCTGGCATCTCCTCACAGAAAGATTTTAACGAGGACTGGATTTTTAAGGGTGGAACATGTCTTAAAAAATGTTTTTTCGATGAATATCGCTTCAGTGAAGATTTAGACTATACCCTGAAAAATGCTGCCCATCTCAATGCAACATTTTTGACAAACACATTTGCATTGATTAATGAATGGATATATAAGCAATCAGGCATTCGAATTATTTCCACTCTCTTTGAGGAATACATTAATCCACATGAAAATTTATCCATTCAGGGAAAACTCGAGTATATTGGCCCTCTGCAACGAAGAGGGAGCGCACCCAAGATCAAACTCGATTTAACATGCGATGAAATGTTGGTTTTCTCGCCCGAAAAAAGGCCTGTATACCATTCATATTCAGATATTCCCCCTGGGAAACTATTTATTTACACATATACGATTGAGGAAATTTTTTCAGAAAAATTGAGAACGTTGATTCAACGCCTACGACCACGTGATTTATATGACGTGGTTAATCTGTACACAGACAAGCGGTTCGCGCCTGATCAGAATAAAGTATTGGAAGCACTTCAAAAAAAATGTGCATTCAAAAATGTCGCATTACCGTCCATGATATTACTGAATGAGATGCCTGAAAAGCAGGATTTGATCAACGGCTGGTCGGAAATGCTCGCCCATCAAGTCAAGCACTTAGAGCCATATGAGAATTATTGGAAAAGGCTGCCAGAGATTTTTGATTGGATATATGGATCTTGACTTTTGAGCCCAATTGATGTTAGTATATTAACCAATATCAGATGGGGTATTTATCGTATGATCAATGGGTTAGAGATACTGCCAGATTGGCTGTTTCTTGAGAATGAGATTGTATCAGGTAGTTACACGTCTAGCACGACAGGACGGTTTGCCCCTGCCGTTGGCATGGATGCCAGTGGCCATCAATCCCCTTGGAAGCAAAGTATTCCCAGCGAACAAAAGCCCGACCGGGTAAAAAAAACCGTGGTGGTCAACGATTTTGTCCTGGCGGATCCTTTTTATGATTCTGACGATTTTGTACATAAACTCAATGTGCTAGAACAACTGATTGATGCTGGATTTGATCTTTACTTACTCCGTCCAAACGAAGCCCCCCAAGCGCTCAAGGTTCCACTCAATGTTGCAGATTTCACAAAAGCGCCTATCCCAAATCTCGCGCTCAACGAAGCAACACGCTTATTGACTCAGGCGATACCTGATATCGACGCTGACCATATTGCGTTATGCACCAATAAAAAATTAGATGACCTTGTCAATTTGCTGGCGTTTGAAAAACCCCTCTCATATCTGAAAAACAAAGCAAGAATGCATAAACGTGATATCGCGCGCAGAGAATCTCTGGTCTTCTACTACGAACAAACAGGCATTGTCCCGCACACTGAATATTCCCTCCCAACCGTCTCACCAGAAAATGTTCAATCTATCTATATTGAAAAGCTTGGAGCGCACGAAATCCAAGAAAGACATCATTTGAAAAAACTACATATCCACATTTCAACGATAGGTGAGGATAATCTTATTGATTGGCTAGATAAAACGCCAAATATTGAGTCTTTAAAAATCACAAGTTCACAATTAACCCCCATTGACGTCACCCATAAGGCAGGCAAACCGCTCCAATACCTTACCGAGATTGATTTCACAGGATCCTCGATAAGTACTGGTGGGTTATGGGCGCTGCTGAAAAGAGCACCGTATGTGACGTCGATTATATTTCCAGGGATTAGAATATACAATTCCGGTAGCATCGACGATGATTTGAGTCTGGACTATCTCATCGAACTTAACATTAGCAGCAGCGCATTATCGAAAGATAACATTCAAGCAATATTGAATAAAACATCAAAACTCACTCGTTTGACACTGACGACTGCTCAATTTAAGTATATCAATAATCTTGATCGCAGTTTATTCGAACACATATCCGAATTAAAAATTATTCAAAAGGATCTATATCTTTCTCACAATGACCGCGTGCTTTCTGCCATTGATGTTGGAAATTTTCTCAAGAAAACACCCAATATCAAATACCTCGAATTAACTCCTGCTGAAATCACTGGGGATATAGGTTGGGATAGCATTCCACTGGAGGCATTATCTGTTCTCAAAATGGAGAGTACTATCGTCCATTCCCCTGTTCCGCCAAAGCTCACTGAACAATTAACTTATTTTGGCCCGCCTGTATACAAATTTATAATATCGTCAGGTCAAGAAATAGTAGGATGTGTTTGCAGCGAAATACCTAGAAACTGCAACAAAATGCGCCAGCTGTCGAGCGACTCATTAAATCGCTGGTCTTCAACCTTGTTCTCAACATTTAATTTTTTCGACATTCCCCATATGCCCAATATCAGACATTTGGACTTGTCTTTGATTAACTTTCCTAACAACCCATCACTTTCCATCCCCCCAGGATCGAGCTTAGGCGTCTTTCATTTTTCCTTCAATCAAGTTTCATTCGAAAATAATGCGGTGGATGCATTAAATTTGCTGTTAAATGTTCTACAAACCGCCAAAGTAATTAATGCTGGGTCAATTCCAAGCTGGGATGAGCAGCAATCTCATTCATTCACGCAATCATTTCCAAACCTGGTTAATTTAGATATTAGTAAAAGTCCATGTATGAATCCTGTCATCGCACATATCTTGAAGAACTCGCCGAACCTCAGATCGCTGACCCTTAAGAATGAAATGTTGAAAGAAGCTGCACAGTTTATTCCCCCCTCAAATAGAATCACTGTCGTTAGCATTCCCAGCCTCAAAATGGAAGACAAAGAACAGACGATAAATTTCTTTTCTAAATTACATCAGCTAAGGGTAGTCAATGTTGAGCACTACTCTGGAGATAATATTTCCAGCAGTTTTAGTGAATTCTCAAATAATACTGTATACCTTTACTGCGACGCACCCACTGCTCCCCCAGGTATTGATCAACACACTAATCAACACATTCCACGCATGTCCAGAACACCATCTTCGCCGGTGAATCCTGACAATATAACAACCATATCAGGCACAAAAAGGAAAAACAAAGTTCACGTCCGAGACAATACTGCGCCCGCAACAACAAGTATTATTATGCCATTAAACAAAGCAAAGTATACGATGTATCCTGTTTGTGAGCGAATTGATGGTCAAGCAACACCTTTTGAAAAGATTCGAAAACGTTTATTTCGATATGATTTTAGTTCAATTGATGAGGATGCATATATAGACTCACTGCGTAAAAGGTATGTACAATACGATTCCGCTGAACGACCCATGACGGCAGAACCTGCGGATCATCAATTTAACTATCGCGTGAAACCAAGAAATGCTATTTATTCAGAAGAAAATAAATGCTGGTTGATACAGCTGTGGTCTCTCACTCAAGAGGACATTATTGTTGATAGTGTGTCACTCGGTGAAAAATCATACGCCCCAAGATATTGCAAGGCAAGCAAAAGCCACTACATTGTGCTTGACCAGGAACCCACAGAAGAATTGTCAGTTTCGTTTAAGGTAAAAACACCTCGAGATCCTCATCAAATCACTGAGCTGCCCAACGAGCTACAAAGCCTATTTGAAGAGTTCAATCAGCCGTTTGAAAAATTTCAAGAAAACGCTGCTATCAACTCGACCATGAAAAACATGCGCAAGAATATTAAGCATTATCCTTGCGGGGTAAGGACCCTCGTATTCTTATATAATTTACACACAATGAACATTCCAAATTTCACGGCTCTAGGGTGCGAATCAGGAGACCATGCTTGGGTTGAATTGGTATACGATGGAAAACCTTACACGCTGGATCTGGGCGGTGCAGCTGTCCATATGGTGTACGAAGATACAACACCAACCTCAACAGGAACGGAACCATCTTCATTACCAAAACCTGTCGCGCCGACACCTGCACCAACGATACCTGCTGCATTGACGATGACGCATCCATGTCCACATAAACACAAAAAGCCGCCACTGCCGAAGCTAAACACATTGGACGACTTTAAAGACCATTTGCAGAAGCAGGGGAAAAATACACTATTCGTCTTTGATACACGAAAAGCACTTGAACAGGCCCGTTCATATATTCTGAATACTATCAAAAATAAAACGATTGCGGTGAATAAACCTGCAGATTTACAATCCACCGTTCCCTATGTTGCATTAGATAAAACAACATGGACACCACAAGATCCACCAGGTGGGTGGATTAAGAACCAACTTGAGAATCCAAACAACACACATCTCTTGATCGATTGGTCACGTTTCAATGATGGCATAGCCAAGGTGAATGGTTGCATCGATGAGGTGCAACATCGCAAATTACACAATATCCCTATTAATCGCAACATGCATGTGATTGGATTGATCCTGCAGGATAGCCATCATCTGGGCGATGACTCCTTTATTTCTAGGCATGGTCATGATGTTTTTGTGATTGATCATACCTTCCCTCTGTCACTCAACAATATATTTGCTCGCAAAGCAGATCCTATCGAACTTTATGAATCTGCTGGATGGATGGAAATGCTTTTCGGATCACCGATTCTCGATGAGGACAATGGTACATATCTCCCCGGTCAATTGACAGCTTTGACTGAATCGATGCATTTGACATTTAACAACCCGCCCAAGGAAGATAAAGACTTTAATCTCTTGGCGGATGATCTGAGAAATGGCAACCTTATCCATTATCACGACAAATCAATCACATTACCGCCCATGTCAATTGAGTTAACATGGGGATACGCTTTTAATAAGCGATCTCAATGTGTTCAAAAGATATTCACGAATGTTAACCTCAATGATTTACCTGCTGTCGATCATGTGCTGAATCCTGCTACATTCGAACGTTGTTTGCACAACCATTATGTTTTCGCTAAAAAATATAAAGAAGGATTAGGATGGATTGACTCAATACAACAGGATGAAATGTCATTCTACATTACCCGCTCGCTCAGCATCCAACAATACTGCGCATTGCTGGATCACGCCAAAGATAAAAAATTGACATTGTATCTTGCGCCAGATGTCACATTGCCCAGCGAGTTAAAGATGTCACCGAGTGCAATGGCATCTTCACAGAGACGATATAACATTAGAGCTATACTGGTTAACACGAATGATGCTGATCAATGGATTGATAACAACAGCAAAAATTCTGATATCATCATCGATATTTCTGAGCTTTCACCCGATGATATCTTGTACCGATACGCTCATCATTTTGACAGAGAAAGCAAGAAGTTTGATTTTGAAGAGATTGAAAGCGACATTTTATCGGCTTTAAAAATGAGCAAAAATGTTTATCTGACAGGTACATTTTCACCTGCCATGGCTGATCACCTGAGCACCGTTGCGCTAGGATATATCTGGCAAGATATGCGCAAGCAAGCTATCACCGGAAAATTATTTTTAATACCTAAACAAAAAACAACGCTGTTCAACTGGTTACCTATCGAAAACCCAAACTCTTACGCCCATAATGATTGTCCCGCTTTACCCATTTATCATGCCGATGAACCTGACACAAATGCCGAAGCATTTCAAAACGCGAGATTCACTGTCCTTCGTACAGCGCTCTCAAATCATCCTGCAATTCTGATTGAGGGCGAACCGGGGATTGGTAAAAGTAGTTTTATTCACACACTTAAGCAAAAGGTTGCTACAAATTTATTTTTCGCGGAAGCTCAAGTCGATGCATGGTCTTTAATGAAAGGCACAGTCGATGACCCTGCTGTGTTGGTCATTGATGAAGCCACCATTCGCAACACGGATTTTTCTATATTTCGTGGTTTGTATACCCAAAATCCGCATATCTTGATCAACGGTAGGATTCGTCATATTGATGTGAAGACCCAGAAAATTATTTTCTTGGGAAACACTGTTAAAAATATGCCTTCTTTATTACAAGACAAAGTGCCTAAACTTATCTTTAAAAAATTATCGAAAAATTTTATTATCGACAAAATTTTAAAACCGATATTCACAGTTGCTTCTATAGAAGACGATGCTGAATTTTTTTATGAAAGTCACAAAAATGATTCTGTTCGAGTGCTTCAATCCAACGCAATAGCTCACTGCGCATCACTCAACCCAACCCATGCATCCAATTCACTGGAGAATATGGTTGGATTCCATGTGACACTTTCACGAATGGATGTTATCAGCAGTTTAATCAACAGCCTCAATGCGCGCCATTTTATGCGTCGCGCTGGCAATACATCAAATTTCGACTCACCAAAATATGGTGGCCAAACAGGATTATGGATTGAAAGGCCTTCCAGCATTGGTAAAACGGAAATGGTTCGTGAAGTGCTTAAAACATTACAGTACATCGACATGACCGATACAGAGATAGATGCAATTCGAATCGGTTCTAAAGACTTTGAGGGTCAACACCGCTTTTATGAAATGCCTGCCGGATGTGACGCCTCACTGATGATCAAGCGGTTCCAAAAAGCGGCGGATCAAGGTATTGTGGTCGCTTTCCATGAAATGGATACAGCGTTGTCTGATGAACTGGTGGCAGCCATCAACCCGCTGCTCATGGGAGAAACATTGCAGTTTGGTAGGCCAACGGTTCCTGGCTTCATGTTGATCGCGACTGGCAATGGCTGCGGCGAGCCCGGCCGCAGACAATTGGCTTCATCGCTGAAATCCCGATTTAAATCTTTCACATTAGATGAATATACTGAGACTGAATATACTGATATTTGCGCTAAAAGGTTTACACATTTGAATCGTCCAACCATTGAACATTATGTTCATGAAGGCAAATACCGAAATTTAAGGACGCTTATTGCCATATTGAATGATGCGATAAATCTCCCTGTAACAACCATTAATGTTCCAACCCCTGCTCCTGCACCAATCAAAGGGGTCAGCCATACCACTCATGATACCGGTGTCAAACCCGAACCTGCCTTCTGGCGGTACAATCCTTCGTCCCCACTGCAGCATGCATGCTCACCGCAGCCTTCAAGCCAGAACCTTTCTATGAAAATATAGATAACCCCATTGGCCCACTTTTCACACTAGGCTTAGCCGCTTGTGCAATAGGGACGGCAGTGAAATACAAGTCTGAGCGATATGGCAGTGGGATGGTTGCGTTAGGGCCTTTATCATGCGTCTCCGCGGCGTTACACCTGTTAAGCAAGGTATGGATGGATGACACGATAGTAGATGATTCTCATACACGAATATTGGCTACCAGTCTTTACGGTGCGTGCGCAGCCACCGGCATTGTTTCCACGGGATTAGAAGCACACCGGGTCTCGCGTTTTACGTTAAGATAGGCTAGAATGGCGAGATGGGTCGTTAGCTCAGTTGGTAGAGCGTCGGACTCTTAATCCGCTGGTCGTTGGTTCGATCCCAACACGGCCCAATAAATTAAATAATGATAACAATAAGTTAAATAAAAAATACCTAAAATGCCTATAAATTTGCGTCGCAAATATTGACCTCCTAGACAATATGACCTAATGAATATTAATTCATCTTCAGTAAGATAGTTTTGGCAACAACATCTGTTTTAAGAATTTTGCCTTGAGGTGCTTTATCCCAACTCGTTAATCTCATATACGGTTGAGTGCTGTCCGCTCTTTATAATGAACCTCAATCCCACTTTCCCCCGCCTGCTGTGTAAAGATGAGGAATTCAGCGATGCTATTACGAATCATCAATTTATCTGATTGTTTTTTATTCATGCTTCCACTCTTTTTGGTTTTTGACACGCAATCTATTCGCCTTCACAATCGCGACCAAAGACGCGAGGGCTTCCTCGAAATCGTCATTCACGACAATATAATCAAACTCTGCGTAATGTGACATCTCTTCTTCTGCCTCACTCAATCGCTCCGCAATGACTTCGGGGGAATCTGATTGGCGTCCTTTCAAGCGCTCTTCAAGTACGGCCATTGAAGGGGGGAAAATAAAAATGCCTATCGTATCAGCAATCTTTTCTCGCACGGCGCGTGCGCCCTGCCAGTCGATCTCTAAAATCACATCAATGCCTTTGCTTAATGTATCCAAAACCCATTGTTTGCTGGTGCCATAATGATTGTGAAAAACGGTGGCGCTTTCCAAAAAATCTCCGCGCTTTTCCATCGCTGAAAAAGTGGGTTCATCAGTGAAAAAATAATTCACGCCGTGTTCTTCATTGGGACGTTTAGGGCGTGTGGTATGAGAAATGGAGACTTGAATGCCATCCACCTTTTTCAATAGCGCCGATACCAAACTGGTTTTTCCTGCGCCGGAAGGCGCTGCGATGATATAAAGAGACATGATCACTCCATATTTTGTACTTGTTCACGCATTTGCTCAATTAATACTTTTAATTCCACTGCGGTATTTGTGGATGTCAGCGATTGTGCCTTACTGCTCAGCGTATTGGCTTCGCGATTCAATTCTTGCATTAAAAAATCAAGCCGCCGACCGACTGCGCCACCTTCTGCTAATGCTGCTTTGACCGCAGCGACATGCGCGAGCAATCGATCCATTTCTTCCGCAACATCCGCACGACTGGCCCACAACACCAATTCTTGCTCAATGCGATGTTCATCCGCAGACACCGCGGCTTGCGCCAAGCGGTTCATCAATTTATCGCGAGCCGATTGCATCATTTCATTGAGATGAGGTTTCAACATCCCGACTTGTTCCGCAATCGCATCACAGCGCGATTCCATGAATGTTTTCAGACCGGCGCCTTCGCGTGCACGCATGTTGTGCAACGCCTCAAGCAGTAAATCAAGCCCTTTCATGAAAGGCACCACTCAACGCATGAATATCGATCTGTGCATGTGCGAGTACACCGGGAACGGACAAGACATCACATAAATTCACATGTGTGTCATGGGGAATCAGTGCTTTCACTTCCATCAATGCATTCACGTAGGCTTGCGCGATGCCACGATCCACCGCCATGTGAGTGACTTCACCACTGGGGTAGAAATGCACATTTAAATCGACTTTACCGCGGGATAATGCCTGACGCAAACGATCGCGCGTATCGACTTCCAGCGCCCGAAGCACCTCAGGCAGGCGCAGCGACACATCCAAATATCGGTGGTTGACCGTACGGATTTCATAAGTCAATGTTCCCCAAACGCCCACATGTTCAATGCGAGCAAACCCTGTCATGCTGGTGATCATCAGTGCCCCTCCCTCTAAAAACGATATCCTACCAGATAGGCTGATTTTCAGGTAGAATACATTTCCATTTGAAGCAGGAACCCAAAGATGCGCCCCAACAACCGAGACCCACACGCCCTACGCCCCATTAAAATCACACGTGGCTATACGCAATACGCCGAAGGTTCTGTGCTCATAGAATTTGGACAAACCCGTGTATTATGCAACGCCACAGTGCAGCCAGGGGTTGTACCCCGGTTCTTGAAAGGCTCAGGACAAGGGTGGGTCACCGCGGAATATGCGATGCTGCCCAGGGCCACACATGAACGTAATGAGCGTGAATCCACCAAAGGCAAGGCCTCAGGCCGCACCCTGGAAATTCAACGCTTGATTGCCCGTAGCTTACGTGCTGCAGTTGATTTGAAGGCCCTGGGCGAAAACACTATTATCATCGATTGTGACGTCTTGCAAGCCGATGGGGGAACCCGCACTGCGGCCATTACTGGTGGAGCTATTGCTCTGCATGATGCGATTGCTTCCCTCAACAAGCTTGGCGTTCTGCAAAAAAACCCTTTTGTCCAATGGGTCGCCGCCGTTTCTGTGGGAATATATCAGGGCGACATTGTGCTCGATTTAGAGTATACTGAAGACAGAGATGCTCAAACCGACATGAATGTCGTCATGACGGAACATGGGGCGTTTATCGAGGTTCAAGGTACAGCAGAATCAGAACCTTTTAACCTTGAGCAGCTTAACCGAATGGTAGAAGTCGCACAAAGTGGTATTGCAGAATTAATTATGTTACAAAAGACGAACAAAATTTATCCTTAATTGCGTGCATTAATAGGATTTTGGCAACAGAAATATAGGCTTGACAAGCCCTGTGTTTTCTGGTTCAATGTCAGGGTTCAACGGAATGATAAGCATTAACAAGGATAGGATGGTATATGGCTTAGAACGAATGGGGTCTACATGAAACCAACAATCGCAGTCCTTGGCGGCGGCATGGCTGGCGTGGCAGCACAAAGGGAGCTTTTGAAAAGCGGCTATCATGTCGTTCTATTTGATTTGAATGATCGGTACTTTGGTGAGAAAAGTTCAACATATCAATCCGCCCATAAAATTCATCTCGGGTTTCACTACCTTAAACACACAGCCACTGCCAAAGAATGTCTTGGCAATGCGTTATCATTTGTGACAGCATTTCCTGGTTGCCTCTCAGGAGGAGCCGATCCCAGTAGCCCTATACGGCGCGGCCGCTATGCTGTGATGTCAGGATCTCAGTGCGATGAAGTCCAAATAGATCTTGTTGTGAATGAACTCAGGGAAATTTATACTGCATATTGCAAGGAAAAGAAAAAGGAACCTTTTGGACCCCCCTGATGAGTTTGTTAAAGATATCACTAAGTCTCCCAAGCTCTATGAGGATATTGAAACAGGCGATATCGATGTTGAGAATGAAGATGGCACTGTCACCAAACAGAAGGTTGTCCGTGTCTTCGACACAGCTGAGTCTCAAGTTGATCTGAATGCCTTACGCGACCAAATCCAATCTGAAAATATCAAATTCATCAGGGACAAGATATTAACCACCCATTTCTCTACACGTGTCGAACGATTGGAACAGGTTGAGGTTACTGAGATAGAAAATAATGTCTCAGTGCCAAAGCTGAAATGGAAAATAATATACACAAACCTTGTCACGAAGACAAGAACATTCATGCTCGTTGATGGCGTTGTAAATTGCACCTGGCAAAATATTGATGAATTGAATAAAAACCTTAATTTCCCCAAATTATCGGACTCTGTTGATTGGGTTCGTCCTAAAGTATTTGCCAAAGTGAAAATGCCATTGATTTTTGAGAGTATCCCTACCACCACATTCGCTGTGGGTGCTTACTGTGGCTTCAATAATTTTGGCAATGGTGACGGCATGATGACCTACGAAAGGGTTGGCAGCGTCTTCGCCTATGAGGCGGGCACCACCCCCACAGCCTCGACAGTCAAAGATTATGATTACCTCTCGACCGAAAAACAGCAAGCACTTCAAAATGAACTTCAAGCAATTTTGAAAGGTGACTTATCACCCTCATCGCCATACGGTAGACAATATATTGATAGAATCAAGGAAGGCGTTGCAAGGTATTACGCAGGAGAGTACAAAGAGGCTATATTAGCCATGCCAGATAGTGATATCTCTATCGAAGTAGGGTTTGTGATCAATAACCTTGCGCCAGGCCAACGAATTGATGTCGATTCAAAAGACAGCCCACACCATGCAAGGCTTGAATCAGGTTTGCAACCTTCAGCTTTTGCTTTCTGTAACCTCAGGGGGATGAAAGTCTCTTTCGTTCAACACTACGTGCAGGCACTGGTTACTCATTTTCACAAACATTTCATGCTTCATAAATACTTTTTTAACGGTCCTGGGAACGGAAGTTACACCCTTAAACAATTTAAAGAGTTTCTACCCGTTTTAGTGTTCATGGTTGAAACAGCTGTCGATAAAACCAAAATTTATGAATCTCTCTGCATATTGGGAGACCCACAAACACCCAAGTTTGTCACCACCTCCCTTGCAAGTGAATTGCTGCAACCCAAGTCCCCAAGTCATGTAACTGCAAACTCACAAATTATCAGAACAGCCCCCCCTGCTTCAGCCAGCTATGTCATTCAAAATAGCATGCCAAGGTGCCAAATCGAATCATGATTTCAAACAATGACCAATGGAACATAGAAAACAATGTTTTTGGCAGCATCATTAATCAACTTCCGCATTACATCTTTTGGAAAGATAAAAACTACGTTTTTCGCGGCTGTAACCAACTCCATGCAGAGCAGTTCGGTTTAAAAGATCAGAGCGAAATCATTGGAAAAACTGACGCCGATTTTGCCTGGCTTAACCCCTACATGAACAAATATTTGGCAGACGATAAAGAAGTCATGCAAACAGGAAAAGCAAAACTACATTATGAAGAAGTGATCCACCAACGGAATGGCGAACCCAAAGTTGTGCTGATCAGCAAAATCCCCCTTGTTGACAGCCAAGGTAATATCAACGGAGTATTGGGGATTTATACGGATATCACAGAACGGAAAAAATTTGAATTAGAGCTGAAAGCCTCGAAAGAAGCAGCGGAAACTGCCAGCCATGCCAAAACAGAATTCATACGAAACATGAGCCACGACTTACGTACCCCGCTTACTGGGATCATCGGCATGGCGGAGATGCTTAGCCAAACACCGAGCGCAAAAATGACTTATGAAGCCGCTCAAGATATTCAACAAGCAGGTTCATCCTTATTAAACTTACTGAATGAAATCATTGAAACCGTGCAGATTGAATCAGGAAAAACCATTGAGAAAAAACGGTGTTTTTCTTTCAACAGCACATTGCAAACACTCACCAATATTTTCAAACCTGCCATGAAACAGAAGGGCTTAAAACTTGAAACCTATTTTGATGACAATATCCCCGATATTTTATACGGTCAAGAGCTATTGTTTCACCGCATCGTTTTAAATTTATTAGGCAATGCGGTCAAGTTCACTGAAAAAGGGCCCATCAGCCTTGAAGCCAGCTTATTACAAAAAAGATCGAACAGTATCAGTGTGAAACTGGTTGTACAGGACACAGGGATTGGTATTCCTAAAGACAAGCAAACCATCATTTTCGAGAAATTCAGCCGTCTCACGCCTTCTTACACCAATATTTTTAAGGGCAGTGGACTGGGCTTGTTCATGGTAAGGGAATATATTCAAAAACTCGGCGGCGAAATTACTGTCAACAGTACGGAAGGAAAAGGCTCCACATTCACCTGCACTGTTGATTTCAAATTGCCAACGCCGAAACAATTGGCCCAATATCAGAAAAAAATAGAGGCTGAAAAAGCACTTATTCAAAAAATTTCTGACGCCAGTGAAGCTGTGAAAAGTCGACATACGAAACCATTACATACGCTGCTCGTCGAAGATACATTGTTGTCTCAAAAATTAGCAAAAAGCTTGTTGATGAATGCTGGCTATGAAGTCGAAACAGCAGAAACGGCAGCAGAAGCGTTGAAAAAGTCTCAATTGAAAAAGTTTGACGTCATCTACATGGATTTAGGCCTGCCTGATGGCAGCGGTATTGATGTCACACAAGCTGTTCGTCAAGATAAATCAAATCCAAATACGAATACATTGATTGTGGCTCTCACCGCGCATTCCGACGAAGAAATCAAGCAAAATTCGATTGCTGTAGGCATACAGGATATTATCGACAAACCACTGACTTCTGAAAAAATAAACGCAACAGAAATGAAGCTATTGAATCTTCTCCAGCCAAATGATAAAGAACTGCCTATTTTTGACATGGTTTATATGACATCTCTCATGGATAATAATGTTGATCTGGCGCAAGAATCACTCGATATTTTTGTAGAGACACTGCCACAAATACGCAAACAATTGGCAGAAGCATATCAACAACAAGACTGGGCAAAACTCAAACATCTTGTCCATAAGTTGCACGGGGATCTGTGCTACAGTGGAGCACTTCGTTTAAAAGCAGCGGTCCATAAATTAGAGCATGCGTTGATTGAAGAAACAAACCAATATGAATCGCTTTATGAAAATACTATCGCCGAGATCGATACATTTCTAGAAGCGGTTTAAACCAAGGTCTCAACATATCTTTCAAGGTTTTTTTCGTCCACTCCATGGCAAAATGGCATTTTCTGCGACGATTTGTTTCAGAAACCTTCACATAAAAGTCTTGAGTATTCTTTTTGAATAATGCATTCTCACGCAACGCACACTCATACAGCACCATGTCATCACGATTCACATCTTTGATCTGATTCAATATATCCTTGCTTAAAGCACTTTTGTTGATAAAACCAGGTGAGACATTCTCATGACCCATGGATGTTTTCACATTAAACAAATGGTATAAATAATCTGCATCAGTACTAAATGACTCAGTAATGCCAACAAAATAAAATTTCTGTAATGCATCCTGCAAGCTACTCTCATCCCTCTTGTCATCAATAAAGTTCAAGTATTCCAAATAGTTTGTCATGGTGGCGTAAAATATATGATGATGGTTGTACACGCGATGCAGCCACGTCTCAAAATCAGGCACTTTTCCATCGATTAGAAAATGGTCGGTGATGCGTTTTCTAAACTTCTTTTGGTAATCATTTGGATTTTTGATATTCTCGTATGTGCCCCAGGCCATACGTTCATAATTATAGAGTGAAACGGTACGAGACACTGGTTCTCTGAAAAAGTGATATACCGTGATGGCTTATTAAATAATGCATGAATCCCATGATAAGCATCATGTCCAGCAATGCAATATGTTTTGTCTTTTTGAGCAGAACTCAATGAATCCACATAATCTATAAAATGGTGCTTTCCCTGATAAAAATCCGTTTTTCCTGTATGCTGATTGAAAAAGGTTCACCATAAGAAAAACTGTCACGCATTAAGAAATGTCGATGATTAGACACCTCAATATTATTTTAAAATATTGACCAGCAGTTTTAGGAATATGGCTGAAAACATACAACGCATTTGATTCATTCATGATCAAATTCTCTATAAATTACCTCAAGCCCATCTGAACCAAGACAGGCCTTACTATAGACTTCAATAAATTCACTGAAGTTTTTTTCGTCCATTCCCATGGATAAAAAAATCTTCTGATTCTTTTGGATTTAGCAACATCAATGTAAAAATTTTTATTTTCCTTCTTGAAAGAAGAATTTTCCCTTAAAGCGCATTCATATAAAACGAGGTCATCCTTGTTCAGATCTCTGATCTGATTGATCACATCTGAAGATAATGAATTCCTATTAACATAACCTGGAGAAGTATTTCCTTTCCCGATTGATGTTTTAACATTCAGCTGATGGTATAAGTAATCTGCATCCGGATAAAACGATTCTGTGACGCCGACAAAATGAAATTTCTTCAAAGCATCCTGGAAACTAGATTCATCCCTATTCTCATCTATAAAATTGAGATATTGCAAATAATCACTCATTGTATTGTAAAAAATATGGTGGTGTTTATAGACATGATGCAGCCATGTTTCGAAATCCGGGATTTTACCATCAATCATGAATTTTTCAACGATGCGTTCATTCAGCATGACATGGAAATGATTTTTATTTCTCATCTTATCGAGGACGCCGACCAACATGCGTACATAATTATAGTGTGATATCGTGCGCGATATAGGCTCTCTGACGAATGTGATATATTTCGCAGGTCTATCAAATAGTGTGTGGATGCCGTAATATGCGTCGTGCCCTGCAATACAGTGAATTTTATTTTTTTGCGCTGGGCTCAATGATTTCACATAGTCGATATAATGCTCTTTGCCAAGATAAAAATCCGTTTTTCCAGTATGCTGATTCTTGAAAGGTTGAAAATAGCTGAAGCTAGAATGCATTAAATAATGCTGCGGATTTGACTTTTTAATATTGGTTATAAAAAATGAACCAGCTGTTTTCGGAATATGACTGAAAACATACAATTCCTGATCTTGCTTCATGATGTATCATCTCCTTAAAAATAACTCTATCGTTTCAACATATTGTCCCAACAAACCAACCTGATTATGTTCTAATCGGTACGTTTTTATTGCTTCTTCCTGCATATGCTTACACAGATCGGGATTTTGCGCCAGACATAGCAATGCACTCGCCAATGCTGACGCATCTTGCACCGGCACAAGCATACCCGTCACTCCGTCTTTCACGAGCTCAGGAATACCGCCCACTTTTGTTGCGACGACAGGCAACCCGACCGACATGGCTTCAATGATGCTGCATGGCCTCCCCTCACTTAAAGACGGCAAGCAAAAAACATCGGCTTGTTGCAATGCTGTCGCAACACCTATGCGATCTAATTCACCGGTGAAATGCACTGCTGTCGATAAACCAAGATCCGATACTTTTTGTTCAATGGGTTTCCTATACGATCCCTGTCCAACAATCATGCATTCTGCAGAAGGATATTGCGCGTGAACGATCTTAAACGCTGTTATTAAATCATCCAAACCCTTATTCAATACAAGTCTACCCACAAAAATAATGCGGAATCCAGGTGATAATTTTTTTTTGACTGACGGAAGAACAGGTAAAGGCTCAATCAATGAATTGATCACAGTGCCTGATTTTTGATAATCAAATTGTTGCTGCAAACGTTCCAATCCTTCATTGGAAACCGATATGACATGATCAATCTCATTCATGCTTGTTAACAATGGTGCCCAATGATCATGCATGCGATCTGGCATCCCTGCTTCAAAATATATTACTTTCATACGCAATTTTTGAGCAATAGGTACAAGGGATGTCACATCAGGTTGAAAAAGCATAAGCACTTTAGGTTGCAGAATCTTCAACATCCATTCAATGCAGCGAAAATATCCAGGCCCCGCCTCACGTTCGGATTTTGGCATAATATAAAATGAAAGACCCGTCCCGCATAATTTATGTTGCCTCAGCGCTTCTGTGATCAAGCGGTATTGTAATTCACAACCGCCCACGCGAAAAACCGTTGTGATCAGGGTTAATACAGGTCTTTTACCATATGTTAAGCGTGAATAGAGGGCTTGAAAAAGTAACACAACCATTTCAGGAAAATAGAACAGCGGCACATGAAAATAGAGCCATCGGATCTGTTTTTTAAACCGCATAAGTTATCATCCAAAATTGTTCGCAACGAAACACTTGACCATTCTATACGAATCGCTCTACAATCGCAATGATATGCAACAACGAAGCGAGCGAAAATACCATGGAACACCTCTATTTAAACGAAGCAGAAATCACCGCGCTTAAACCGCTCATCACCTCATCACGTAGTCTCACAGTTACTGACCGTCAATTGTGCGATCTTGAATTGCTCATGAATGGCGGGTTTTCTCCGCTCACTGGATTTTTAAATCAAGATGATTACAACAGTGTGCTTGATAACATGCATTTAGCCAATGGCGCATTGTGGCCCATGCCCATCACCTTGGATGTGCCCGAAGCTTTTGCCACCTCGCTCTCGCTCGGCGACACCATTGTGCTCAGAGATCCCGAGGGTTTGGCGTTGGCCTTGATGACGATTGAATCTTGCTGGAAGCCAGATAAACATCATGAAGCGCTTTCCGTTTTTGGCACTGAAGATACGCTGCATCCTGCAGTTCACTATTTATTTCACGAAGTGAGAGACTATTATTTGGGCGGCAAAGTTCAAGGCCTGACGCCACCGGTTCACCACGATTTTATCGAGCATCGCCATACACCCCACACATTGCGTGCGCTGTTCAAATCACTCGATTGGAAACGCGTCGTGGCGTTTCAGACACGCAACCCCATGCACCGCGCCCATGTCGAAATCACACGCCGTGCAGCGGCCTCTGTCGATGGATATTTGGTCATTCATCCTGTCGTTGGCATGACGAAACCCGGCGATATCGACCACTACTCCCGTGTGCGGTGTTATGAGCGCGTGATTGCGCGTCAACCCGACATGTTTTTGAGTTTATTGCCTCTCGCCATGCGCATGGGTGGTCCACGCGAAGCTGTGTGGCATGCACTCATTCGCCAAAATTATGGATTCACCCATTTTATTGTTGGCCGCGATCATGCCTCAGGCAAAAACAGTCAAGGCGTTGATTTTTATGAACCCTACGCCGCTCAAGATCTTTTGAAAAGCGTTGAACATGAATTGACTATCCAAATTCTGCCATTTTCCATGATGTCTTATGTCGCAGAGCGCCAGACCTATTGCATGGAAAATGAAATTCAACCCGGCGAAACTGTATTGAATATTTCTGGCACAGAGTTCCGCCGCAAACTGCAGCGCGGAGAAAAAATCCCCGAGTGGTTTTCATATCCTGAAGTGGTGGAAGAATTGCAAAAGGTTCATCCACCGCGTCATCAACAAGGCATGGTACTCTTCTTCACGGGTTTGTCCGGCACGGGGAAATCTACGATCGCACAAGGCTTGTGGGTCAAACTCCTCGCACACGGAGGAAGGCGCGTCACCTTGCTGGATGGGGATCACATTCGGCATCATTTATCGAGTGAATTAGGGTTTTCCAAAGAACACCGCCATCTTAACGTGACACGTGTCGGTTATGTGGCCAGCGAAATTGCGAAGCACGGCGGCATTGCGATGTGCGCATTGATTGCACCTTATCAAGCTTCTCGCCATAAAGTGCGTGAACTGGTCGAACAAAATGGCGGTCAGCATATTGAAATATTTGTGAACACACCGATTTCAGAATGTGAAAACCGCGATCGTAAAGGATTATATGCCAAAGCACGCCGCGGTGAAATAAAGGGTTTCACAGGGATTGATGACCCGTACGAAATTCCCCACAATCCTGATATCACTGTCGACACATTGCACCTGTCCGCCAATGAAGCGGTCGACATGATTTATCAGTGGCTTGAAGAGGAAGGCTTGCTCGCGAAATCTCCGGAATATTTAACCGTGAGTGGCGCATGATCTGAAAAGCGGGTGTCTTTATAGATATCCGCTGAGACAATGTGTTTTTTCAGATCAGGCGTGACGATTTGATAATCAATCCGCCACCCCACATTTTTAGCATACGCTTGCCCGCGATTTGACCACCACGTGTACTGATCTTTTTCTTGATTCACGACACGGAATGCATCTACAAATCCCCATTCATCAAATACTGTGTCTAACCATGCACGTTCTTGAGGTAAAAAACCTGAATGCTTTTTATTGCCTGCGGCGTTTTTAATATCAATCACTTTGTGTGCAATGTTAAAATCCCCACAAAAAATCACGGGGGTTTTTTCATGCAAGACTTGCTGCATATAATCGCCTACCACGGCCATCAGCTCATATTTCACCGCTTGACGTACTTCACCTGTCGTGCCTGAGGGCATGTAAAGAGATACCACGCTCACGTGTTCAAAATCCATGCGCACAAAACGCCCTTCCTTATCGATCACGTCATGTCCGAAACACGTGTGAACACGGTGCGGTTTTTCCCGCGCATACATTGCCACACCACTGTAACCTGGTTTCTCCGCATCGGAAAAAGCAAGATGATACCCTTTTGGATGAAACACAGGATCCGTTAACTCTGCATATTTGACTTTTGTTTCTTGAAGACAAACCACATCTGGCGAATGGGCATGCATCCAGTCAAAAAAACCTTTTTTAGCCCCATTGCGGACACTGTTGATATTAAGCGTGGTCACTTTCACTGATTCGTCCTCCTGGTACAATGTAGTATATGCTGGTTTCCCAAGGAAACGATTTTTAGCGCCACTTAAAGCGTACTCATGGCAACGCCTCTCATTCACCCTTAAATCAACATCATATCAAATAATGATTGACTTTTCTAAAGAAATATACTAAAAATAGCACGCAAGCGGGAGCATAACATGTCTACACCACAACAAACACTGCTACAACTGGCCCTGGAATACAATGTCCTGCGCTTTGGTACATTTACCCTAAAATCGGGGCGCGAAAGCCCTTATTTTTTCAATGCGGGTCTTTTTAACACAGGGCATGCTTTGAAAATATTGGGCGAGTGTTATGCCGACACATTACTGCAACATCAATTGCCAGCGGATATGTTATTCGGCCCCGCATATAAAGGCATTCCGTTAGTATCCAGTGCCGCCATCGCGCTCGCCGCGCGCGGCCATAATTTGCCTTATGCATTTAATCGCAAAGAAGCCAAAGATCATGGGGAGGGTGGTGTGTTTGTCGGCGCACCGATCAATGGCAATGTCGTGTTGATTGATGATGTGATCACGGCAGGCACCGCCATTCGTGAATCGGTGACATTGATTCAAGCCGCTGGCGCACGTGTGAGCGGCATCGTGGTATTGTTTGATCGACAAGAACGCATGAATGATGCTTCTTTATCTGCCACACAACAATTATCACAGCAATTACAAGTGCCTGTCTGTGCATTGGCGAGTTTTGCGGATATATTGGCGATGATTGAAGGGAAGGCTGAGTATGCTGCGCATGTAGAGAAGATGCGGGAATATTGGACAAAATTTGGCGTACTTTAGGGGCGGATATTTCTGCCCCTACAAGGGGACCAATCAATGCGCAGCCACATTCAACAAGACAGCGACAATCCCCAACGGCGCCACGGTGCACAACAATATCCGCCACAATAAAAATAATGCCGGGCTTTTCAATTGTAACGCATCCTGAGAGAGCTGTGGCTTTACAATATACCCCACAAAAATCGCAAACGATAACCCGCCCAACGGCAACAATATTTTGTTCGGCAACCCTGTTGCAATCTCAAAAAAGTTATTACCCAATATGGTCACATGCGACCATTCATTGAACGATAATAACACCGCAATCCCGAGCAACCATCCCACAGCACCAATCACCAGCACCGCTTGCGTGCGTGTCTGATGAAAACGTTCATGCAAAATAGCGACTAACGGTTCGACCAATGAAATCGATGATGTCCATACTGCAAATAATAACAACACAAAAAAAGCCATGCCGACCATTTGCCCAAAAGGCATTTGCCCAAACGCCATGGGCAATACTTCAAACACCAACCCTGGACCGACTTGCGGCGTTAATCCATAGGCAAAAACCAATGGAAAAATCGCCAAGCCTGCCAATATGGCGACAAACGTATCAATCGCGACAATTTTAAAAATATCGCCCGTCACACCTTCACCTTTTTTCAAATAAGACGCGTATGTTGCAATGCAACCTGCTCCCAACGCCAAACTGAAAAACGCTAAACCCATTGCAGTTAATACCGTTGTGGCATTGACCTTTGAAAAATCTGGTTTAAACAAAAAGTCCACGCTACGCGCAACATCGCCGGTCAGCAATGCATACACGACCAATAGCATTAAAATAATGATCAACCCAGGCATCATGATTTTTGAGGCGCGTTCCAATCCTTTTTCCACTCCCAGTGCCACCACACTCAATGTCATCAACATAAAAATCGTGTGATACAAGAGTAATTCAAATGGGTTCGCCATCAAACGCTCCCACACCGATTTAACGCCCACCGCATCAATCGAATGGAATGTACCGCTCAATGTTTTGAAAAAATAGGCAATGCTGTCCAACCTGACACGACACTGTAAAATGAAAGCATCAAAATCAATGCGAGCGCTCCCAACACACCGACATATCCCCAGCGTTTCGATGCCCCCGAATCTGTAGCCACACGTTCCATCGCCTCAATCACATTCGCACGACCGTGACGCCCAATGATCGTTTCTGCCATCATGATAGGCACACCCATGAATAATACGCACAACAAATAAATCACGATAAAAGCCGCACCGCCATTCACCCCCGTCATGTAGGGAAACATCCAAATATTACCCAACCCAACTGCCGCGCCACTGGTTGCCAACACAAAGCCTAATGTAGACGTCCATTGTTGCGTGCGCTCAAGCAAGGTGTGACGGCGCGATAAAAATTTCATGGTAAAACCTCAATGTTTCTTGAACGTAATGAATGTGTATGGGTGGGGATTGAGCGCATCTGAAGCATGCGCTTCACGCGACACTTCTCGCCATTGCGCAGGATCCCATTCGGGAAAAAATGTATCTCCCTCTACCTCCAGATCAATGGAGGTCAGATATAATATTTCGGCCAAAGGCAATGCTTGTTCAAACAATTGTGCGCCGCCAATCACCATGATCTCAGGCACATGCTTGACGGCGAGCAAAGCACTCTCTAGGCTTGTATACACCGTCGCACCGGGTGCATCATAATCCGCCTGGCGTGACACCACAAGATTGTCACGGCCTGGCAACGCACGACCGAGCGATTCAAATGTTTTTCGCCCCATGATAATGGGTTTACCCATCGTGATCGCTTTAAAATGTTTCAAATCCGCCGGCAAATGCCACGGCATTTGATTGTGCATGCCAATCACACGGTGATTGGCCATGGCGGCGATCAAGGCGATATGACTCATATCGCCACCGGCGCTGAAATATGCGGGTGAGCCACGTAATCACTCAAGGTGAAGTCTTCAAACGTGAAATCAAATATATTTTTTACCGCAGGGTTGAGCGTCATTTTGGGCAATGCATACGGCGTACGTGATAATTGTAACTGCGCTTGCTCCATATGATTATCATATAAATGTGCATCGCCCAATGTGTGCACAAATTCTCCCGGCTGCAACCCTGTCACTTGTGCCACCATCATCGTGAATAATGCATAAGAAGCAATATTAAAAGGAACGCCTAAAAAAATATCCGCGCTACGCTGATACAATTGACACGATAATTTTCCATCAGCGACGTAAAATTGAAAAAAACAATGACACGGCGGCAACGCCATTTTGTCAATCTCACCCACATTCCATGCAGACACAATCAAACGACGCGAATCAGGATTGTGTTTGATTTGATCAATCACTTTCGTGATCTGATCAATCACGCGACCATCCGCCGTTTTCCATGAGCGCCATTGCGCGCCATACACCGGCCCCAAATTGCCGTCAGCGTCAGCCCATTCATCCCAAATACTCACACGATTGTCTTTCAAATAACGAATATTGGTATCGCCTTTCAGGAACCACAATAATTCATGGGTGATCGATCGCATGTGTGTTTTCTTGGTGGTGACCAGCGGAAACCCTTTGCTCAAATCAAACCGCATTTGATAACCAAACACACTGCGCGTGCCCGTTCCTGTGCGATCGGATTTGGAGACACCTTTGGTCATCACATGTCTCATCAACTCTAAATATTGTTCCATTGCGTAGGCTCCTTGCGCATCATTAAATATAATCCAATGAGTATCATGGGGATGGATAATAATTGCCCCATCGTCAACCCAAACATCAACAGTCCTATGTGCTGATCAGGCTCACGTAAACATTCTATCGCTGTGCGGATCACGCCATAAACGATCAAAAATAACCCGGTGACAGCGCCAGAGGCACGCCTTTTCCGCGCATACACCCATACTATCACACCCAGCACAATGCTTTCTAATACAGCTTCATACAATGCGGACGGATGGCGCGGCAATGGCCCCGCCCCTGGAAACACCATGCCCCATGGCACTGTCGTGACACGGCCCCATAATTCCCCATTGATAAAATTCCCCAAGCGCCCCAAGCCTAACCCAACAGGTATCATGAGAGAAATCAGATCGGTTAAATCCCAAACAGACAAGGCATGAACGCGCGCATACAACCAAGCCGCGAAACCCGCACCCAACATCCCGCCGTGAAACGACATGCCCCCTTCCCACACTTGAAACAAATAGAGCGGATGTTGGATAAAATAAGACCATTGATAAAATAACACATAACCAATACGCCCACCCAGCACCACCCCCAATACCATCCACACAAAAATAAAATCACCCAATTGCTCGACAGTGAGTGGTGCCCATTTGTGTTGAATACGATATCGCCCCAATAAATAGGCACCGATAAACCCGAATAAATACATCAAACCATACCAATGCACACGCACCGGGCCGAAGGCAAACGCCACGGGATCAATGTTTGGATACGTTATCATGACTTTCCTCAATCTGTTGATGCATCGCCCACGCGCTATAAAACATGGTGGTTGCAACGACCATTAATAATATCCCGAAGAATCGTTTCAATTTTTCATGGGGCAACCGGTGCGCCCATTTTACCCCGAGAGGCGCAAATAAAATGCCAGTGAACATCAATATGAACACAATCGGCCAGTACACATACCCCGTCGCCAAATCTGGCAAACCGGCCACACCCCAACCTCGGTAAATGTAACCGACAACGCCCACCAAACTTGCCGGCACCAAACACAACGCTGACACCGCCAACGCCTGCCGCATGGGGACGCCCAATCGCGTGAGCAAAGGCACCACAAACACACCGCCCCCCAACCCTAACATGGAAGATAACAGCCCGACAATAGGACTGAACACAAACAAAATCATGAGAGAGGATTTATGACGCTCGGTGGTCTCTTTCACTCCTATGGTATAGCGGATCCCCATCACCATCAAGAACATGCTGAAAATCCATTCTAAAACATACCCTGAAATGGCTGTGGAAATGATTGGGCCTATCATTGCGCCAATAAACATGCCGGGAGCCACGCCCCGCACCAACTTCCATTCTAAAGGTTGATGACGATGGTGTGATATCCCTGCAATCGTCGCATTGAATGGCACGGCAGCCAACGACGTCCCTACGGCCAAATGCATCACCATCTCGGGCGGTATGCCCTGCCAATCCATCAACACGGCAATCACGGGAATGATGATGATGCCCCCACCAATCCCCAATAAGCCTGCCAAAAAATTCCCCAATGCGCCCACCGCAAAACAGGCCAACGCTAACCACAGGATGAGCATGTTATTCTCCAATATGTTATAAAGTATGCACCCACAGTAAGTTTACCAGAGATTCATGAACCACCACGCGCCCACCTCCCTCGACGACCTCACTCACCGCATTCGTGCAGTGGAAGGCCTTACCCTGGGCGATCTTGCCCATCATTTGGGTATCACCCTGCCCGAACAACTCACCACCCATAAAGGCCTGGCAGGACAATTGTTGGAAAAAGTTCTGGGCGCCGATGCAGGAAATGAATCCAGGCCAGATTTCTCCCAGCTCGGCATTGAACTCAAAACCATTCCCGTCAATGCGCAGCGTCGACCGCGCGAATCCACGTATGTCTGCACCGTGCCGCTACAAGCGCCTTATCCCTCATTTGAACAGTCTGTTGTTCATGCAAAATTATCCCACGTGTTATGGGTTCCTTTGATGACTGATGCGCCGCGCGTGAGTGATTGGCGCATTTTAAAAGCTGTGTTTTGGCAACCCAATGACACGCAATTCGCCCAGCTACGCCATGATTTTAATGAACTGATAGACATGATAGCACTCGGGCAACTCGATCAAATCACATCCCGATGGGGAGATGCTTTGCACATCCGCCCCAAAGCAGCCAATGCTAAACAACTCACTCATTATGTGGGTCAAACTGGCGCCCCAGAACAAACCCTGCCGAGAGGCTTTTATTTAAGAACCGGATTTACTACCCCACTCATCTCTGATTAAATGCTGTTTTAACGAGAAACGGTTATAATGGCGCAAGATTCTGATTGAATTTTATTCGCTTCGCTCGTATACTTGCCTTGAGTATGATGACCCATACAAGGATCCAAGCCATGCCAACCTCCAATCCCTTCTTACAGCTTTTTGGCCGCTCACCGATACGCCCATTACAAGAACACATTGATAAAGTATACAGTTGCGTACAGTTACTCATCCCCTTTTTCAACGCCGTCTTTGCACAGGATTGGGCAAAGGCCAAAGAATACCAAACCAACATCACCCGATTAGAACATGAAGCAGACGATCTCAAGCGGCAACTGCGCATGAGCCTGCCACAAGGCCTTTTCCTCCCTGTCCCCCGCACGGATTTGCTCGACATGCTACGCTCGCAAGATCGGATCGCCAATCGTGCGAAAGACATTGCGGGATTGATACTGGGACGTGAAATGCACATCCCCGCAGCGCTTGAAGCCGACTTAAAACGTTACCTCGAGCGCAGCATTGCGGCCGCTGAGCAAGCGCACCGCGCCATTCATGAACTCGACAGCCTGCTCGAAACAGGTTTCTCAGGTCATGAAGTCAATGTCGTGGAAGCGATGATTCAAGAACTGGACGATATCGAACATCAAACGGATGAGATGGAAATTAAAATCCGCCACCAGCTTTTTCTCCTTGAAAAAGATCTGAACCCAGTCGACGTGATGTTTATGTATAACATCGTCGAATGGATTGGCGATTTAGCCGATCGCGCTCAACGCGTCGGTGGCCAACTACAACTTTTGATTGCAAGGTAGATGTTATGTTACATGGCACTTTTTTCCTCATTCTGGCGTGCGCCTTTGGTTTTTTCATGGCCTGGGGTGTTGGCGCAAACGACGTGGCCAACGCGATGGGCACTTCTGTCGGCTCCAAAGCCCTCACCATTCGCAACGCGATCATCATCGCGGCCATTTTTGAATTTGCGGGCGCCTTTTTTGCCGGCGGCGCGGTCACCAGCACAATCAGCGGCGGCATCACCGATGTCTCCTACTTCGTCGATCACCCTGAATTGCTGATTTATGGCATGCTCGCATCCCTCTTATCAGCCGGCATTTGGTTACTCATTGCCACACACTTTGGTTGGCCTGTCTCAACGACGCACTCGATTGTTGGGGCGATTGTTGGTTTCACAGCGGTTGGCATTGGGATTGATGCAGTTCAATGGAGCAAAGTGGGCTTCATTGTCATCAGCTGGATCATCTCTCCCGTGATGGGATTGATCTTGGCCTACGCCCTGTTTGCCAGTGTACAATTCCTTATTTTCAACACGCCCGATCCCTTCCGCTCCGCCAAAAAATATGTCCCTGTTTATATTTTTTTCACCGCCTTTTTATTCGCGATGATCACCTTTGTCAAAGGCTTAAAATATGTAGGGCTTGATTTATCCTTCGCTGAAAGTGCGCTCCTGTCTATTGGCTTCAGCATTGTACTCACGTTCATGAGCACATTCTTCTTGAAACGCATTCAGCCCGATCCGCGTGCAAAACGCGAATCTCAATTCGCCAATGTGGAAAAAGTATTTGCTGTATTGATGGCCTTCACCGCCTGCGCAATGTCTTTCGCCCACGGTTCCAACGATGTTGCCAATGCCGTTGGGCCACTCGCGGCAGTAGTTGGGATTGTGCAACACAATGGCGTGCTCGGCGCGACACAAGCTGTGCCCGCATGGATTTTATTTTTAGGCGCCGCAGGCATTGTATGCGGCTTGGTGATGTATGGACATAAAGTGATCATCACCATTGGATCTGGGATCACTGAACTCACCCCCAGCCGCGGATTTGCCGCGACATTGGCCGGCGCGGTCACGATGATTTTGGCGTCAGGCACAGGTTTACCGATTTCAAGCACACACACACTCGTGGGCGCCGTCTTGGGCGTGGGATTGGCGCGCGGGATTGGCGCCATTAACCTCACGATGCTCACGACCATTTTCACGTCGTGGATTGTGACATTGCCGGCGGGTGCGTTGTTTTCCATCATCACGTTTTATGTCTTTCGATATTCATTTGGTTAAGCGGGAGCATATCATGCGTCAACTTTCATTCATCTTACTCGGCTGTTTATCCGCGTTGAATGTGATGGCGCTGCCCATTCAATGCCCAGCTCTTGCCGATATTTCCCTCACAGATGGCGAATATGCCTGGCAAAGTAAAGATTCTTTGTGGGAAGGTTATTTTGCGTCGCCGCGCACCGGCGTGGGTGAGTCTTCCAAAATTGATGCATTTTTAGAAGCGCGTTGGATCCAACTCAACACCCTCAGCAATCCACATGGCGTGGTTGAGTGTGATTATGCTGGCAATATGCCAAATGAAGTAATCCGCTTTGTGATGCTGAATGCGCAAGGCGGCCCCACACCCACGGCGAATGGTTGGTCGTGCTCATTCAACCCCGTTTATCCGAGCCCACAATGTTCGTGCTCGGGCGATCCTGCTCTGTGCGAATTTGAAAAATCATGAAGCGCCGTTATTCCTTCCTTGATCAACTCTGCATCCAAGCAGAATTATTGTTGCATGCTTCCAGCCAAACGTATGCCAGCGGTTCACGGGCCAATCCTGCGGATGATGCCATTGAGTCCCCCTTGTCCGACACCGAACGCACCCACATTGCCCGCTTAATGCGCATCAATCACAGCGGTGAAGTATGCGCGCAAGCGTTATATTTGGGCCAAGCGTTGGCCGCACGGGATCCACACACGCGGGAAGCTTTGAATCAAGCTGCGCTGGAAGAAGGCGACCATTTATTGTGGTGCCAAGCACGTCTGAGGGATCTGTCAGGGCGTACCAGCTACTTAAATCCATTATGGTATTTTGGTTCATTGATGATAGGTGTAGTCGCTGCGAGTTTTGGCGATCCGATCAGTTTGGGCTTTATCGTTGAAACGGAAAAACAAGTGGAACGGCATTTGGCCGGGCATCTCGCCCAACTGCCACCGCACGATGTCAAAACCCGCGCCATCCTCACGCAAATGCATCAAGACGAAATCACCCATGGAGAACATGCGCACTCGTCTGGTGCGGTGCCATTACCTGGGTGGGTTCAAACAATGATGCAGCATACCTCGCGGGTGATGGTGGAAGGAGCAAAATGGGTGTAGGGGTTTATTTGACCAGCTTGATGTCGCCATCATCCTTGCGGGCAGAAGAAGCGGGAGCTTTAGCGGTGCCCACTTTGTCCTGAAATGCCTGCAATACCGGTAACGGATTTGTTTGATCAGCGAGCACAGAGGCAGTCCGGTTTGCTCCTGCCTCTTTTTCTTTATTAATTTCCTGAAGCTGCTCCTCTTTTTCATCCGCGAACTTCAGTTTTTCATGCGATGTTTCATCTTTGTTAGCAAGAAGCACTTTCGCAATGACTCCGCCCACGGCAGCAACGCCACCCAAAACAGCCAACACTGTCAGCGCTATCTTCGCACCAGCTGACAAGCTCATAAACGTAATCCCTGCCATCCAGGCAGCCACCATAAATCCCCATATTGCCGTCGCAACAATGCCAATGGCTGTAGCGACAGTTGCGGCAGCCGTGCCAATCCCCGTGAACATCGTGCCTAGCCAGGCGCCCAATAATGGAACACCTGCGCCAACCGATGCGCCGATCAGTGCCCACCCAAAAATCACGGCGATGAGCAGTGCTGTCAAGACATACAATCCTATCCGAAACGCTTCCCAAAAAGCATCGGCACTTTTGCCCTCAGAAACACCGAAGGGTTTTAGTATGCTGCGCAGTGTACTCGTGACAGCGCGAGAGAGCACGGTCGGAATGGTATCGAATACGCCGCGCAATATTTTGGTGGCGACGATGGCAGTCACGGTTCCCGAATGGTTTTCCCAGTTGATCGCTTGGCCATCCAGCAACCATTTCTCTGTTTTATTATCTTGGGTATAAGGACTCTGCTTGCCACCTCTTTCATTGAAACGATGATACAACTCAATCACAGAATCTTCATCCACAGGCGAGGTGAGTTGATCCCACACATCTTCCAGGGCTGCCAATGTGTGATTGGCCAGAATGGCTGGGAATGAAAACACATTGACCAAAAACGCTTCAAGTCCGTCAATGCCACGCTTGAGGCTGCCAATGAATCCTTCATCCGACCATTTATGGTGTTGGATCAGGAATTTGAACAAACCCACGGGCATCTTGACCAAAAGTTCCGCGGCATTGGCCCATAACCATGAGGCAGTTTTAATCAATTTGACTATGAACTGCCCTGGCCAGTAGCGCACTTTATCGCTCCAGTCACCCCAATTGAGCGGCTTGAGGCCCGCCTGTGCAAAATAACGATTAGCCGCGGTAGGCGCCATGGGCGTCTCGCCCATCACACGATCATACAGTGCTTTTCCTCCCACGACGAGCACGAGGTACTGTAAAAAAGGAATGGCCAGCAATAACCCTGCGGCACTGAGCAGAAAGTCCGCCCATCCAAACTCTTTAGCGCGATGACTCTTATAAATACCCGTGCCATACAGCCCCGTGCCAAGCGGCCCCGACCATATCCCGTTTTCGCCACTTCGGCATTGTGGACGTCATGAATGAATTTGAGGGCTTTTTTCTCATTCGCTTGATCTTTCTCTGCCACCACGCTTTCCATGGGCGCGAAACCGCCATTTTCTTTAAATACCCTGAAGGTCTCAACGATATCGTCCGAATAAGCATCAAGTTCGCGGGCGAGAACTTTTTCTCTGGCTTCAAGCTTTTTGATTTTATCTTGATCTCGTGTTGATTTTGCTTTTTCTGTGCCTAAATCATCCTTCACTTTTTTCAATTCAGTTGCTAACCACAAGGGCCATTGATCTGCATAATGTGAGCTCTTCTTTAAAGTATCCAGCGCTGCGGCTACTGAAGTACCTGCGATACAAGCTGCGATGTAGGCTTCAGCATGAGCTGCAATGGCACTAACGTTGACTGAAGAAGACGCGACGGCGGTATGATTGGCTACGTCCAGCACAAAATTCATTGCGTTTTGAAAATAGATTAAGGGCGGGGCGTTGAAGTCGAGGGGTTTATTGCCATTTTCTTTTTTATACTCTTCCAACTCGCTACTACTTCCAGTCCCAGAAGTTGTTTTGAAAAATTCTGCGTTGGGCAGATCTGGAAAATCCGTTGCATCTTTTAAATTGCGTTCATAGTAAACATTTTCTTCTTTATTATCAACTCTTACCTTATCCCTCACATTCAAATCGGCAATAGGCACCGCGCGCAATGCGTTTTTACCATATCGGTAGGATCTTTCATACATGAGCGGATTATTATTATATTCTTTCATCCACTTGACGAGTTTATTGATTTTTTGTATCTGTTCTAAGGTAAACGCCATCGCTGCCTCACTGCTATTCGTACTTCACTTGATATACACCTTGATTAGAGCAGTATTGTAAAATGACCCACAACCAACCTGGTTTCTGGGGCACTTAATTGAGTCACATACTAAGTTAATAGTATACCCAATTGCCTGATTCCGCAAATGCGGTAGGGGCGGCAACCTGTAAGGGGCAGCAGCATGCTGGACCCCTACAATGTAGACCCGCTTTGGGGTACAATACCCTCCTGCCCAGGAGTACACCATGCTGACAACCCCTTCCTATTCTCGCCGCCAGAGCCTGGCTGTGCACGTAGGCTCGGTCGAAGTCGGCGGGGGCGCGCCTATCGTCGTTCAATCCATGACGAACACCGATACGGCTGACATTCCCTCCACTGTCTCACAAATCAAGGCCTTGGCAGAAGCTGGATCTGAACTGATCCGCATGACCGTCAACAATGACGCCGCAGCCAAAGCCGTGCCCCACATCCGTGAAGCGCTGGATAAAGCCGGTATTACCGTCCCCCTGATTGGCGATTTCCATTATAACGGTCACACGCTCCTCAAAGACAACCCGGATTGTGCAAAAGTGCTTGATAAATATCGCATTAATCCCGGCAATGTGGGGTTTGGACAAAAGCGGGATAAGCAATTTGCTGACATGATTGAAGTCGCCCTCCAACATGGAAAACCCGTCCGAATTGGGGTGAATTGGGGTAGCCTCGATCAAGACTTATTGGCCAAACTATTAGACGATAATGCAAGGCTCGCCACCCCACGCCCTTTAGGGGAAATCACCCAACAAGCGCTGATCACCTCTGCTTTGCAAAGTGCTAAATACGCGGTGTCGCTTGGTATGCCGCGTGATCGCATTATTTTGGCCTGCAAGGTCAGCGTGGTGTCCGATTTGGTCTCTCTGTATCAAGCACTGGGTGCTGCCTGTGATTATCCCCTCCACCTTGGCTTAACCGAGGCCGGGATGGGCGATAAAGGGGTCGTGGCCACGACAGCAGCCCTATCGATTTTATTGCAGCAAGGCATTGGCGATACCATTCGCGCCTCTCTTACGCCAAAACCCGGTGATTCACGCATTCGTGAAGTACAAGTCTGCCAAGAAATTTTACAATCCTTAGGCTTGCGTGCATTTGCGCCCAGCATCACCGCCTGCCCCGGTTGCGGCCGCACCACCAGCACTTATTTCCAACAACTGGCCGAAGACATTCAAACGTACACGCGTGAACGCATGCCTCAATGGGCACTAACATACAAAGGCGTTGAAACACTGAAAGTCGCTGTGATGGGTTGCATTGTGAATGGACCCGGGGAAAGCAAACATGCCGACATTGGGATCAGCTTGCCCGGCACGGGTGAATCCCCCGTCGCCCCCGTGTTTATCAACGGTGAAAAGGCGATGACATTGCGCGGCGAACATATCACGGCGGAGTTCAAAGAGATTTTGGAAAGGTATGTTGAAAGCACGTATGGATGTAGAAGCATGTGAAATGGTGCCTAATTAACACAAATTTGTTGATTTTTGAACCAAAAAGAGCTATTCTGAGAGCATGGATGTAGAATTCGACTACAGCACCGAAAAAAGTGCAATACTCCTCAAAGAGCGTGGCATTGGATTTGATACAATCATTCACTATATTAATAATGGTCATTTGATTGATACGATTCAACATCATCATAAAGAGAAATACGGACATCAATACTTTTATGCAGTAGATGTAGAGGGTTACATTTATTTGGTACCGTTTGTGGTTAAAGATGAAAATAAGGTTTTTTTAAAGACTATTTTTCCGAGCAGAAAACATACAAAGCAATATGTTAAAAATTTTGAGAAACATAGAGGCAAAGATCATGGCGAAAAAACAAATTGAAATTGATGATATCGATCAATATGAAGACGACATTTTGAAAGATTTTGAAGCAGGAAAATTTGTTTCGGTCACAAATCTTGATGAGGAAATGCACCGCGCGCGCGAAGCGGCAAGCCGCTTTGTGAAACGAGACAATCGAGTGAATCTCAGAATTTCATCAGCCGATCTCAACATGGTTCGAAAGCTGGCAGTCGAAGAGGGTATCCCTTATCAGACATTGATGGCCAGTGTTATCCACAAATTCGTTTCAGGACGTCTCATCGAGGCTCCAAAAACGAAGAGAAAAGAATGATACAAGGAAAGTTCATGCCACTCACCATCATCCTCGCCACTGGCAACCATGGGAAACTCCGCGAATTCTCGGAAATATTTTCGCCTTTGCCGATCCAAATCAAACCACAATCCGACTGGAATGTTTCACCTGTTGAAGAAACCGGGCTGACATTTGTCGAAAATGCCTTGATCAAAGCGCGACATGCCAGTATTGAAACCGGCTTGCCCACCCTCGCCGATGATTCCGGATTGGTTGTCGACGCGCTCGGCGGCCGCCCTGGTATTTATTCCTCACGTTATGCGGGTGAAAATGCAGGCGAACATGCCTACACCGCGAAATTGTTGCACGAGATGCAAGACATTCCACCTGCAGAACGCACAGCACGTTTTGTATGTGTGTTGGCGTTTTTGCAACACCCTGAAGATCCCATGCCTATCATTACCCAAGCCACATGGGAAGGCACGATTTTAACGGAGCGTCGCGGACATGGCGGTTTCGGGTATGATCCTGTTTTTTTTGTACCACATGAAAATTGTTCTGCTGCCGAATTAGACAGCCGCCGCAAACATGAACTCTCCCACCGCGGCCGCGCGACACAGTTAATGTTAAAAGCGCTAGAAAAGTATTTGCATGCACACCCACTTTAATACTATTCCGCTATCACTGTACATTCACCTCCCGTGGTGCATTCAGAAATGTCCCTATTGTGATTTTAATTCATATGGCATCACGCAACACCCGATGAATGAAGCAGCATATGTGAAAGCGTTGTTATCAGATTTCACTGAAACATTGCCACTGATATGGGCCGTCGTTTCGTGAGTATTTTTTTTGGCGGCGGCACACCGAGTTTATTTTCTGCCGAATCGATCGATGAGATTTTAACGGGTATTGAAACGTTACTACCGTTCAGTCGCGAACATATTGAAATCACGCTGGAAGCAAACCCTGGCACATTTGAATATGAAAAATTCTCTGATTTTAAGTCGGCAGGAATCAATCGCATTTCATTGGGCGTGCAAAGTTTTGATGATCAGCAATTGAAAACATTAGGCCGCATCCATTCTGGTAGCAATGCAAAGGAAGCCGCACAGGCTTTGCGCAGGTTGAATTTGAATTTCAACATCGATTTAATGTATGGATTGCCTCGCCAAACAGTGGATGCTGCTTTACTTGATTTGGAAACAGCCATTGCCTTTTCCCCCAATCATTTATCTTGGTACCATTTAACAATGGAACCGAATACCGTTTTTTACCGAAAACCCCCTGAAGGATTACCGACTGATGATCATGTTGCAGATATCGAGGAAGCTGGGCGCGCGTATTTGCGTTCGAAGCAATTTTTTCAATATGAAGTCTCTGCGTATGCATTGAATGGTTTTGAATCTGTGCACAATCTGAATTATTGGACATTCGGTGATTACGTCGGCATTGGTGCCGGTGCACATGGCAAAATAACGGATTTATCAACTTGCACGATCACACGTTACACCAAACAGAAAATTCCCGCAAATTATTTAAACCCCGATGTACCCTTTACGAGTAGCACGCGTGTTTTAACACGAGATGAGTTGCCGGTTGAATTCATGATGAATGCTTTACGCTTGAAAAATGGATTTGATTTAATCGATTTTGAATCACGCACAGGGTTGAGCCGTTCTGCCGTATTGCCTGTCTTGCAGCGTGCCGCGGACTCAGGCTTATTGATCATCACTGATCAACATGTACAGCCCAGTGAAAAGGGGTTTTTGTTTTTGAATGATTTGTTGGGGTTGTTTTAATGAAAAGGGCAGCCCCTACACCTAATGACGCAACAAAGCCCTTTAGAAAAGGGCGCAGCTTCATTTTAACAGCATCGCCAACACAGCCATTCTCACGGCCAATCCGTAGGTGACTTGTTTTAAAATCAAGGATTGGGCGCTGTCGGCGACTTCGCTGGCAATTTCCACTTCGCGGTTGATCGGGCCGGGATGCATCACTATCGCGTCTTTATTCGCGTGGCGCAAACGATCGAGTGTGATCCCAAATTGTTTAAAATATTCGGCTGGATCTATATTCAAACGATCCATGCGTTCGTGTTGAACACGCAGCGTGATGATCACATCAGTGCCGGTGATCCCGGTTTGTAAATCAGTAAAACAACGTGCATGCTTTGACAGCGGTTGCTCGGGCATCAATTCAGCGGGGGCAACCAAATGAAGTGCTTTCACGCCCATGGCTTCTAATCCCGCGACTTGTGAGCGTGCGACGCGTGAATGTAAAATATCCCCGACAATCGCGACGGTTAATTGCGACACATCGCCTTTGTGTCGACGGATCGTCAGTAAGTCTAATAAAGCTTGCGTGGGATGCGCATGCGCACCATCTCCCGCATTCAATACCACTCGGGTATCATCGAGTGAGGCCAAATACTCGGCAGTCCCTTCTTTGGGATGACGCACGACAATTGCATCACATTGCATGGCGAGCATGGTTAAGTAGGTGTCTTTGATGGATTCACCCTTTTGTGTGGAGGACTGCTCAATGTCCAAATTGATCACCCAAGCGCCCAATTTTTTCGCGGCCAACTCGAAGGTACTGCGCGTACGAGTGCTCGGTTCAAAAAATAAATTCGCGACCGTTTTGCCTTCCAATAATTTGGGGCCACTGACGCGCCCATCGGGACCAATGAAAGATTCGGCTTTGTCTAAAATCCGGTTGATCAGCGCTTTGTCCAACCCATCCATGCTCAATAAATGTTTGAGATTGCCTTGTTGATCGAATTGTGAAGATTTCATCAGTAAAATTCCTCCAGCCATGCTTCCAATAAAATTTTCGCTGCAACAGCATCAATCGATGTTTTTTTCAACGCCTTATATCCACCAGATTCAAATATTCGCGCGCGCGCTTCCACCGTGGTTAACCGCTCATCCACTCCAAACACCGGCAAACCGCATTTGTCCTTCAGCTTGTCGATGAAAGCACGCGCATTCAGCGTCATTTTTTGCTCAGTGCCATCCATATTCAGAGGCACACCAACGACCAATGCCTTCGGACGCCACTTCTTGATCATTGATTCCAACAAATCCCAGCGCGGCTCGCCATTCTCCGCGGGGATCATGCCTTCAGGATGCGCCGTTTTCGTGACCGTTTGACCGACAGCCACGCCGATGCGCTTCAACCCGAAGTCGAAGGACATGATGATACCTTGTGGTTTAAGCGTGTCCGACATCGTATGATAAATAATTGAAATCAATACCCATAAGGGCAGCGGCCATCGTCCAGCGATCAAACGAGGGGCAATCAAATAAAATGCTGGGGGAAGCAGGCATGGTCAGCCAAACATTGTCAGCAATTTCTTGCTCCAACTGACCCGGCTGCCATTTGGCACAACCAAAGCACACCAGCGATTCTTCCAGGGGCCATGGCCATTGGCTAAATCGTGCAGCATGTCTTGCGAGGTGGTAAATGCCAGAGATTCACCAATTGAGCGCGTATTTGCCCAATGACCAATGGAGCGATGCACCACAAACCCTTTCTCACGTTCACAAGGCCCACCCCATAAAATGGGTGAGTTCAAGGTGCGATTGTCGCTGGATTTGGAGAGATGCCCCATGAAGCTGAGGATATCTGCTAACGATATTTGCATGTGCTTATTGATCACCAAACCCATTGCGCCAGCGCGATTGTGTTCACAGATCAGTACGACTGAATGTTCAAAACGTGGATCATCCATAGTGGGCATGGCGACCAATAAATGATTGCTCAAATACATTGCGTGTGACATTTTCGAGATCTCCTATTCTATTGCAGACAACACCCGCCCAAGCACTCCCTGCTCGGACTGCAAATACGCCGTGGCGGCGCTGATGCGCGCCATGCGTAACGATTGGTCGCTCCATAACTGCAGCACAGCTTGGGCCAATGCCTCAGGTGTTTCCACCACGGCCATGGCACCCCTAGCCTGCAATGCATCCGTCACTGTTTTAAAATTGTGCAAATAAGGACCCGTTAAGATCGCACAATCCATTTGAGCGGCCTCCAACACATTATGCCCACCTACCGGCACCAAACTACCACCAATCATGGCAACAAACACCGCACCATAATACGCTAACACTTCGCCCATGGTATCACCTAAATAAACCTGTGTCTGCAAGCCAATGCCCTCGCCGAGGCTACGCCTTTGTACCTGAAACCCTTCAGACATACACAGATCATACACGGTATCAAAACGCTCAGGGTGTCGAGGAACTAAAATCAAAACGGCTTTGGGAAATTTTTTCAAAATGATTTGAAAAGCAGATAACACAATATCTTCCTCGCCTTCATGCGTACTCGTGGCAGCAAATGCAGGCCTATCACCCAACATATGACGCAACACTTCCGCGGTTTCTTTGAGGGATTGCGGCACATCTGCATCGCATTTTAAATTACCTGTCACCGTGATGTTGGCTAAAGGAACACCCAGCGCAATGAGCCGATCAGCATCACTCTGCCCCTGCGCACAAATATGCGTGACGCAATCTAGCACGGGCTTAAAAAACCATCGCCATTGCTGATACCCTTTAAAGGATTTTTCAGACAGACGCGTATTGACCATGTATAAGGGGATCCCTCGAGCATGAATGGCGTGGAATAAATTCGGCCACCACTCGGTTTCCATGATGATCACTTTGCTCGGCTTCAACACATCGAGAAAACGTTCGACAGCAAATGGATAATCGTAGGGCAAATACAAATGTGTCACCCGCTGATCGAATAAACGTTGCCCACACTCAAGACCTGTCGGCGTCATGTGGGTGAGAATGATGGAGTGCCCCTGTTTTAATAAGGCTTCAATCAGAGGTGCGGCTGCCATGGTTTCACCGACAGACACCGCGTGAATAATGATGGCACCGGTTGGGAATGATTCATCCCCAAAAATGGCCAAACGTTGTGATATGCCAGAATAATAACCGCTGCAACGGTGGCCGCGCCATAATAAACGCAAAAAGACAAATGGCAGTAATAGCCACAATAAGCCTCGGTATATCCATATTCCCCAGTGGGATTTTTTATCCATGACGCATGCTTTCAAGATATGATGTGACACCCTCTTCCACTGTTGCGAATGGTGCTTGATACCCTGCCGCACGCAATGCGGTGATATCGGCTTCGGTAAAACTTTGGTAACGACCCTTCAAGTGTTCAGGAAAACGAATGTATTCGATGCTGCCCTTACCATGAAACGCAATCACGCTGCGCGCGATGTCGTTGAAGGTTTGACTACGCCCTGTACCACAATTAAAAATGCCTGATGTCTTGGGATGAGCCCAAAACCATAAATTGACTTTCACGACATCGTCGACATAAATAAAATCCCGGCGCTGTTCGCCATTCCCGTATCCATCACACCCTTCAAATAATTTGACAGTGCCGGTTTCAAGGATTTGTTGGTGGTGATGAAACGCCACACTCGACATCGTGCCTTTATGCTGTTCATGTGGCCCATACACATTGAAATAACGCAGCCCAACAATTTGGCTTTTCGCCGTCGGCAATAGTGTGCGGACATATTGATCGAATAAAAATTTGGAATAACCATATACATTTAATGGTTTTTCATATTCGAGTGATTCTTTGAACACGCTGCCACCGCCATAAACCGCTGCGCTGGATGCGTAAATAAAGGGGATGTTTGAATCTAAACAAAAATGCAACAATACTTTCGAAAATTCATAATTGTTTTCCATCATGAATTTGCCATTCCATTCTGTTGTGTCAGAACAAGCTCCTTCATGAAAAATCACATCGATTTTTTCTTCATTGAATTCGAGGTAATCAAAAAAGTCGTCTTTGTCGATATAATCGGCAATCTTCAGATCAACAAGGTTCACAAATTTTTTGCCATCCGTTAAATCATCGACGACAACAATATCTGTTCGTCCCATCCCGTTCAAACCTTTCACGATTTGACTGCCAATAAACCCTGCGCCACCGGTGACAATGATCATTCTGCAGCCTCTCTTTGCGTGATAATTCTTTCGACCAAACCAGTCGTGGAACAACCGGGTTTGAAGGGTAATATGATCACTTCGCCCCCGGCTTTCAATACAGCTTCATGGCCTGCAATGTCTTCAACAGCATAATCGCCGCCTTTGACCAAAACATCCGGCAACACGGCTTCAATCAGTGCAGCTGGCGTGTCTTCCGTAAAAGACACAACCCAAGAAACCGCGCTCATCGCAGCCAAAATGCTCATGCGATCAGCCACTGTATTCAGGGGACGGGTGCTGCCCTTTAAACGACGAACTGAATTATCGTCATTCACAGCGATGATCAATTCATCACCCAAGTTTTTTGCCTGCGTTAAATATTGCACATGCCCCGCATGCAGGATATCGAAACAACCATTCGTCATCACAACGCGTTTGCCCGCTGCTTTTGCGCGAGACACCGCTTGCAAGAGTTGTTCCTTCATCACAATCTTATCGATGCTGGCATAAGACAAGGCGTGATTGAGTTCTTCATGAGAAACTGTGGCGGTACCTAATTTTGCCACCACTAACCCGGCTGCAATATTGGCCCATTGCGCAGCTTGAGCCATTGTCACACCGCCCGCCACCGCAGTGGCAAATACTGCCAATACGGTATCCCCCGCGCCTGTCACATCATACACTTCACGTGCAGTGGCTTTGAAGAACAACATGCTTTCGCGTGTGATCAACACCATGCCTGCTTCACCACGCGTGATCAGCAGGGCTTCCAATGCGTGAGCATTGATCAGGCCGCGGGCTTTCTCAAGCATGTCATCGTCAGATGAGACTGGCCCAACCGCTTGCTCAAATTCTTTCCAATTGGGCGTGATCACATGCGCGCCATGATAATGCGCATAATTTGATATTTTAGGATCGACAAAAACAAATTTCTGATGTTCTTTTGCCACAGCAATCAGCTGAGCGGCATTCGCCAAAACCCCTTTACCGTAATCAGAAAATACCACCAAATCAACGTCGAGATGAGATTCAAACACAGACAACAAGGCACCATCCAACACCTGCGCGGGTTGTTGTTCTTCAAAATCCAAGCGGATCAGTTGTTGATGGTGGCTTAATACACGCCATTTTAAGGTGGTCGGTGCATCAGTGGTGATGGGAAAAAATTGAATGCCCTTCTCTTCGAGTTGTTGTTGAAGGGTGATGGCAGCTTCGTCGCGGCCGACGGCGCCAATCAAGGTCACCTTGGCGCCCAATGCTGCAATGTTCATGGCCACGTTGGCGGCTCCGCCCGGAACCTTCCGCTGCCCTTTCACCTTCACCACTGGCACAGGTGCTTCAGGAGAAATGCGGGTTGCCTGCCCATCCCAATAACAATCGAGCATCACGTCGCCCACAACGAGAACGTGTTTATCAGAAAAATCAATCAGTTGCATGAGGTTTCCTGTCTGTAGGCCTGGTTCAATTCAGCGGCTGCTTATGATAGCACACCTCCTGCCCAGAATGGAATGAGCCAGTCGCCCATATCTTGTAATGAATCGCCCACAATATCTGTACCAAAGCCACAGAAATACAAATGGTTACCCATGGGTCGCCGTCTGACAACGCATTATCCCACGGACCGAAAAGTGAGCGTCAGCATGAGCGGTGGAACAACCAATAATGGAAACCGTGTGATCAGCATGGCTGTTTTTTGGCTGATGCTCTCGGTGTCTTTCCAAACTGTCCAATAGCCTTTGATCACAGCACTGTTGGGAGAAGATTGAAACTGACGCCGCATGGCTTCTTTTTTGAGCAATGCTGCATAAGACAACATCGCAACAGCCATCGTCATGGGGATGGCTGAGCCCTCTCCGTCCATCCATACCCATGTGGAAAATGACCATAAAACGCTCGAGCTAACGATGATGAAATGATGGGCGCCATCGCGCGCCCAATCGGGGACGGATTGAAACATAAAGACCTGCCTATTTATTATTTTTGTTATGAATGCTTGAGTACAAGCATATCGAGCGGAATATTAAGCCCTTCCGCAATATTTTTCAAGACATTTTTGCTGCCCGAACGAATATGATGCTCGAGTTGAGATAAATAAGGCACACTGATCTGCGCCACCTTTGCTAAGGCCGCTTGAGATAACCCTCGATACTCACGCCAAACCCGAATAGGACTTTCCCCTTGTGCAATCCGAGCAGCAAATCGCTCGGGCAACAGTGCAACCGGTGTGGCTTGCGGCTGTTTGGCCAAGAAGATCAGTTTTAAATATTCACCATAAGGCAGTACAGCCCACTGGGGTTCGCCTGAGGAGGGAATAAATTGCACGTCATTTAACGCCATACCATTCCCGTAGGGAGATTTTCAGAAAAAGACCCCCCGCCTTGTGGGAGGGGGGTAAGCATGTCAATCTCCACTTGACATTCGTATCGGCACCAACCGACTTCAGACATGCTGAACCTCAACCATTGCAATAAGTACACTACCAGCCCAAGGTGTGTGGCTTCACTGCTTCACACATTAATATTAGCATACAGCTAATATTTGTCAAGAGGTATTAGCATATTGCTAATATACACAAATTGCGGGAAATGCGGTATTGTGGGGGCGATTCAACATGGACGAGGACTGACATGACCTACCTACCGCTTTTCGACAAAGACTGTCGGTTTTTTCTTGCGATCACCAGCTTCATCCTCACGGTGCTATTAGGGTGGGATGCGGTCATCAATAAGGACGCGGTGTTGTACCTCACGCAAGCGTGGTTGATCGGCGAAGGTGACTGGGTTCGTGCCGCAAGTGTGTACCCATGGCCGGGTTACTCTGCCCTGATTGCCTGTATTCAAGCACTGGGTCCCTCGCTCGAGCATGCAGCTGTTTTGATCAATGCCAGTTTTTATGCCCTGCTCGTGGCTGGATTTGTCAGCGTGATCAAACAAATGGGCGGAAACAATGCCATTCAATGGTTAGCCGGCATTACAGTGCTGATTTATCCGATCATCAATGGATACCGAGAGAGTATTATTCGGGATGTGGGCCTGTGGGGCATGATGTTCTGGGGCATTTATGCATTGGTGCGTTTTCATGAGAAACGCCAATGGCGTGATGTATGTTTGTGGGCCCTCACCATGGGCATTGCGTTTATGTTTCGCGTCGAAGCAATCGTCTTGATTGGTCTCGCTCCTTTTGGATTATTGCTGATCAAACCACGACGCTCTGTTTGGGACATGCTCCATTTTCAATCTGTATTTCTAGTCGCGATGTTTTCAGCGCTGATCTTCATCATGATAACAGGCAAGGTAGCTTGGTTGAGCCGTCTGCATGAATTGCCGCAATATCTCGTCATGCTGAGGGATGTCGGCGATGATTATATGAATCGCGCACATCAAATAACCACGGTATTTTCGTCGGAACTCGAACGTAAATATGGTGCCATCGCATTATTCGGCGCAAGCTTGGCGATCATCGTTTTTATTTGGGTTAAAGTGGTGACACCTTTTTATCTAGCGCTAGCAGGCTTGGCCGTTTCTCAACACCTGATGGGTGATTCACTGGCAAAACGCTATATCCTGATGTTCATTGGCATCAGCGCAACCATTGTCATCATGTTCTTCCTAAAACGTTATTTTTTGACCAGCCGTTACCTCGTCATGCTGAGCTTATTATGCATCACGCCTGTTCCCTTTGCCATTCATGCAATTGCCAATGCCCGCGGCAACGGCACATGGATGGGAAAACAATTTGTCTTCCCACTGATGGTACTGATACTCGTTGGCATGGCCATATCTGGTGTGATCCAACTCGGTGATAAAAAAATATATTTGCGTGATGCAGGAGAATGGGTGCATCAGCATGTCAGACCGGATACACAAATCTATATCAGCGATACACGGGTCGCTTATTATGCAAAGCGTTTTGATGTGCTGTTGAAAAAGCCTAAAATTTCCCTAGACGAGGCGATAAAAGGGGGATTCACAACGGAAAAGATTGTGGTTGTGTATCATGATGATCGCACGTCGAATGTGAATGCTTATCTCGCTCAATTGGATGATCGGTATGAACAAATCCCATTTAATGATTCAACAGGCCGGGGCGTGATGGTGGTGATCAAGAAGCAATGACTTTCTGCAAGCCCTCACGCAACATCATCATCGGCTCATACCCACACAGCATTTTGGCACGTTCAATATTGGCACAGGAATGCATGATATCTTCCGGGCGCCAGGGTTGATAATGTGGTTCCTGTTTGATGTTCAAGGTGTCACAAAGTGCATGAAATAACGTATTCAGTGATACAGGTTTGCCTGTGCCAATATTCAATACATGATCGCCCTCTGGCAAATGTTGCAATACATCCATCGCGTGTAATACATTGTCTATATGGCAAAAATCACGGGTCGCCGAACCATCGCCGTAAATGATGGGTTGTTTGCCGGCACGCAAGGCATCAATCCACAACGGAATCACGGCCGCGTAACTGCTTTGAGCATTTTTGCTGGTGCCAAACAAATTAAAAAAACGCAAGCCAATGCAAGTCATGCCAGGATGCTTGATTTCCTGAACCGCATTTTCATTATCCAGCTTTGTTTTACCATAGACACTGATCGGTTTTGCGGGATCTGTTTCTGAGATAAAATTCTTTTGTGTATTGCCATAAACAGCGCTAGATGATGCATAAATAAATTGTTTCACCCCTGATTGATGTGACAGTTTTAGCAACATATTGAAACCCTCGACATTCACGCGTCGTGCCAAATCAGGGTTGCTTTCACACAAAGGAACTGACACCACAGCCGCCAAATGGACGACATGTGAAGGGCGATAGATTTCAAACACGTCTTTCATGCACGTATCACCAATATCCTGTTCAACCCAATGAAACCGATCATGTTGTAATAAATCGTCAACATTATTGAGGGTGCCCACAAATAAATTGTCAACACCACACACCACATAACCCCGTTTCAACAAATCACGACAAACATGTGCACCGACGAAACCTGCTGCACCTGTCACCAGCCATGTCATGGGATTCATATCACCCCCTTGAAGTTGATCAAATATATATTGTCACCATCCCACAACCAATCGGAGGAACTGAATTGCGTCGCGTCAACATGTGATAGTGTTAACAGCATGTTGCAGCGCTCCATTTGTAACGTTACCTTTTCATGAATATTTTCTGGCAATGATTTTAAATCAATTTTATCAAGCGTTTGGCCCGCGACATATTGCATAACCATATAAGATGTTAACGGAATATAGAAAAAACGTTTTTCAATCATCGCAAGCGGTTCAGGTGTTTTAATCCCGATACAATTCAAAAAAGCAATATTTTTCCATGCACGTCGTGCTTCCGAACTTTGTACAATATTTTTCAACAGTTGCAAGATTGATTCGCATGGATAACGCTTGATGACTACATCAGTCTTACCGATGTTGGCTCTGGCTACGGTAGTGTTATTGAAAAAACTCTCAGGGAAACGCATCAAAGTTTGCGCATAAACATTTGCAAACTCACGCTTCGCAAAAATGCACACATAATGACGTATTTTTGCATAATATCGTGTTGATCCTCGGCATGCTTTCGACAGGCACTTCCTCAAACGATATTCACGTGCATTTTCCAAGCGCTTTAAAAAATCTTTCTTAAAAGCATCTGACCAAACTTGGCCGCGGGTTTCGACATACAGGGGCAGCAATGCGAGATGTGTCTCATCGAGATCACGGTTCCATTGGGCATAAATAAGCGCAAGATTATCTAGAGCCTCATTTTCTGTGTGAAAGCTTCGAATAGAGCCGGGATCCAATACATGAATAGTCTGCTCTGTATCCACCATAAAATTACCTAAATGTGCATCGGCTTGAAGCAAACCCTGATTGTGCATGTGTGCGATGGTTTTTATAAAACTTGGAGTTAAATCCTGTAGGGTGTGTCCATTGATGAAAGGTGTGATATAGCAACGATGCCTATCACTCCGAGCGATCACATTGCCCTTCATCTCTCGTTGATATTCTTTTTGCCGTACAAACTGTTTATAAATCACTCGCTTTCCACGAAACATACCTGACAATACAATGCGCCGCCCCGTTAAAATGCGTAGACAAGCATCACTCTCGAAAATGTCGCCATTGATATCAAATCGCTGATGAAAAACACCCACTTTATCGGGCCACTTTGGCTGATGCATTAACCATGGAATGTGACTCGGTGAGTTAAGATATGCTTTTTGATAGAGGTTAATCGCCTTTTTTTGACAAGCATTTAATAAAGGAGATTCGATTTTCAAAGTATCTCGAAGTGGCTTATTAAAATACCGTTTCAAAAAACGAAAAATATCTCGCTGAGTCAAGCCCAGATCGAGCGATGAGAAAAGTAACGCTGACAAATCTTTTTCGATATAATGTTGCTTCAACAAAAGCGGCTTGAATAAGCGATGCAAATCAATCAGGGTGACTTTTTGGGAAGATGGATCCCAAAAAAAATGACAAATGTAGAAATCTCTGTGAAAATAGCCTTTAGTATGCAATGTTCTTGCAATATCAGCAATTTGATGAATGATGGATATTTTCTCAGCGCCTTTGGGTATCTTGAGTTCTAAGCTTTCCGCGCCCTCCAATGCTTCCATGAGCACAAAGGATTGCATACCGCTTGCGCCGAACCCTTTCAGCGCAGGCGCGGGCACACCCAAAGTCTCACACATACGAAGCGCTTCCCACTCGGCTTTAGCCCCAGGGGAGAATATATCCCTGCGATAGCGTTTAATAAAATAGTGTGTTTTATCTAATAAAATGCGGACTGTCTCACGATCGCCCTGATGTCGATATACATCCCCTTGAATGTTCATCAGGGTTTCAAAAGGTTTCCCCCCTAAAATGTCACTGATCTCAGGGGAAAGTTTAAGCATGCTTTTTCCGCACAATCATTTCGATTAAATTTTGTGCTGCTTCAACCATACTATACAAATCTTTTTTCAATCCAAACGCAATCCCTTGTGAACGCCAAGGCTCGGGTTCATTCAATAATTTTTCCAATGCCATTGTACATTCTTGAAGATCAAATGGGGAAGCCAACACGATACCCGCCTGCGATTCTTGAACATAATGCGCATACCCGCACGTATCGGTTGTTAATACCGGCAACCCTGCTACTACCGCTTCAAGCAACACCATCCCTGCATTTTCGGCATAAGCGGGGTGAAGCAAGACGTCAGCTGTCCACAATAATTCAGGAATATCATTTCGTCCACCCAGGAAAAAGACTTTATCATCCAATTTCAATGCATTGAGCGTTTTCTGATAAGGTTTAGGATCGTCTTCACCAATAATCCACATTTGTGTATGTGTGAGTCGCTCTGGTGACAAATGAGACATCGCTTGGATCGCACGATCCAATCCTTTCGTTTTAAAACCTGATCCAATGAATAGGATTAATTTTTCGTCGTCCTTCAATGAAAACCCTTCGCGCAAGAGTGCACGTTTTTCAACATAATCGATAGGCGCGCAACGATTCGGCTCAATCCCTGGGGGCAGCATATGAAAACGGGAATCAGGTGTGTGATAATGTGTTTGAAAATCCGTTTTTGATCTTTCATTGATCATGAGTACTTCTGTTTGCGCCTCAGCGCCAAAAACGGCTTTTTCAAAAGCAGCATAGGTTCGATAGTGTGGTGTGCAACGATACAAAAATGAATGCTTTTGCGCTTTTTCCACAAAGCAAGGATCAGCGGCATAATATACATCTAATCCAGGCATTTTGCTGAAACCAACCACCCCATCAAATGATTCTTTCGCGATGGCGGCCTGAAAATTGTCGACAAAACGTTTCACTTTTCCTGCATTTGTCATGCCCGAGGTGGGTAGTACAACAACATGAATGCCCTCGAGGTGTGGCCCAACCCATTCGCGTGTGAAAATCGTGACATCCATTCCACCTTCGACACACGCTCTAGCAATGCGCACGCAATCTCGTTGCATACCACCGAAGGGGAAATATTCAAATAAACAAAAGGCAAGTTTCATTGTTCATGTTCCGATAACAAGGATTGAATTTGGGAGTATACGTGTGACGGTAGCATATCATTCATACATTTAAAATGTTGCAACGGGCAAACACGCTCAAAACAGGGACTGCAGGATAAGTGTAGATTCAATATACGCACTTTGTCTGACAAAGGCGGTGTAAACGTTGCACTGGAGGAACCGTATAATGCGACCATGGGTTTATCTAGCGCTGCACTCACGTGCATCAACCCTGAATCGTTGGTGACAACACCTGACGCACAAGACAATAAATCGATTGCATCAGCCAATTGCGTTTGACCGATTAAATTACGCGCTCGCCCACCGCATCGCGCTTGAATCACTTCACCGAGAAAAGCTTCTTTGGCGGAACCAAATAGCCACACATCGTTTCCCTCATTGATTAAAATCTCTGCAAGATCACCAAAATATTCTGCTGGCCACCGTTTGGCAGAACCATATTCGGCGCCGGGACAAAATGCCCATACAGGACGGGTGGCAGATGTGGCGCCCGATCGATCAACACTCAATTGAGGACGAGGACATTCCAGTTTTGCAGGGACTTGATGACGTGGATACGCCAATGCCACGAAACGCTCGACCATTAATGGATATTGTGCCGGATCCAAGCGGCGAATATCATTCAATAATCCAAAGCGACATTCGCCTATCCAACCAGTACGCACTGGGATGCCCGCAAGGAATGGGATGAGCGCAGATTTAAATGAATTCGGCAATACAATGGCTTGATCATATTTTGTCGACCGCAAGCGTTGTGCGATGGCAAACCGAGTTTTAAATTTCAATTCACCGTGGCCAATCGGCAATTCAATGAATTCACGGATCTCGGGCATGCGCGCAGCCAATGGGCCACTGTGTTTCGGCGCCAACATGTCGATCTGAACAGCAGGGTACATCGTTTTAAGGACGCGAAAAAGGGACTGCGACATCACCAAATCGCCAACCCAAGCCAGCCACGATCAGTATTTGTGCAGGCTGTTGTGTCATTTTTTATCTTCAACCATCTGAAAATCAGCGCTGCAGTACGGGCATTTCGCGCGACCTTGCTCGTCTAACGTCAAATAAACACGTGGATGACTATTCCATAGTGTCATATTCGGCATGGGGCAACAGAGCGGTAAATCTTTTGGCTTGATTTGGTACACTTTACTGGCATTCGCCAGGATTTTTGGTTCTGCAGTCATGGATGCCCCGTTAGTATTGCAACGCGGATCATTATATACCTCTCCTGGCTGAAGATGCAAACGCCTGTACTGCGTTGTGTGATTGTTGCCATTAAAAACATATTCAGCCTCATTTTTCATGTTTGAAGGGGATGGGCGACGCCTCTGTGCAACAAACCTCACGCCAAACGAAACTCTGTATCATACTGATTTTAAATTCCTTATTGGTCGCGCAATATCAGTTTCGCTGGCCGAAGATGGCCGAAGCTGCCATTTTCTGGACGCAGTTTCCCAAATAAGCTTAACTTGGTTTCTTACTTTTCATATGGCAGAATATCGTCCCTCAAGCAGTCAATCCTCGCGTGGACGGTATATTCGTTTTTGGAGAGAAGTCATGTTTGAGATAGCCAGGCATAGCCTTGTTGCATCCAATGCCCAGATCCTGTATTCTTATCAGAGGTTATCAGAGATGAAGCCCGCTCGTCTCAATATTTTATTAAATAACAAGGAGTTATATCTTGAAAGCTGATTTGGACTTCTGGGAAAGCCTGATTCGCGATGCACTCCTTCACAAGGCAGAATACAATTTTTTGGACTTTAAAAAGCAGTTGTCAGAAGACAATGATCGCCTTAAGGAACACATCAATGCTTTTGGAAACTTAGAACGTGGCGGATGCTTTGTCCTCGGTGTAGACAAATATGTGCCAGTAGGCATCCCAGACGATTGGGATGAAGCCATTAAAAAAATAACCCATCTCGCCAAAAATGCACAGGAGCCAAGCCTTCATGTCAACAGTTTTCCATTAACAATGGATGGTAAAAAATTGCTCTGCTTGCATGTGCTTTCCGCAGAACCAAAACCTGTGTTTATTAAAGACCGCGCGCCGCTCGGCGGGCATGCTTGCTTCAAGCGCACTGGCTCTTCGACTGTGCCAATGTCTATTCATGAAATTAAAGACTTGCTCAGCAACGCACAATCATTTTATTATGATGAGTCACCCCTCAATAATGCTGAATTTTCAGAGTTAGATCTGCAAAAAATTTCTAGTGTTATTCCTCGACTTGATGCCAAAGCAAGCTTTTCGGAAAAAAATATTTCTGTTTTATTGGATAATCGTATTTTAACAGGATCGAAAAAATTTCCAGAAATCACCCTCGCAGGATGGTTGTGTTTTGCAAAAGCGCCGCAAGAAATTCGCCAGCTGCGCAATGCATACATTGAGTTTCAAGTGTTTAGTGGCATCACTCGCGATATCCCCGTAAAAAAATATGAAATCAAAGGGACATTGTCTGAACAAATAGAACAATCTATTCTTATTTTGAAACAGTATATTTGGACCGTGCCTAAAATTCAGGGTATCAAGCGAGAAGATATCCCTGCTTACACGGATCTTGTCTTACGGGAAGTGATCACCAATAGCCTCGTTCACCGCGATTATAAAAAAATGCATCAACCGGTTAAAATTGCCCTGTTTAATAACCGAATTGAAATTGAAAATCCGGGTGGTTTGATGCCAGGGCTGACTGTGTTGAATCTCATTCACAAACGAGATTGGCGGAATCCTTTGCTCGCCGAACTCATGAAAAAATTTGGATTTGGAGAAATGGATGGGCAAGGCATTGATCGTCTTTATGCGCAAACGCTCGCGATTAAAGTACCACCCCCAGAACTGATTAATTTTGAAAATTCATTTAAGGTCATATTGTCTGCGCCCAAAGCGTATGAGCATTTTACACCCAAAGAAAAGCATTCGATGATGATTATTTTAGCGATTATGCAAGAATTCATCGACAATGAAAATGTTCGTCATTGTTTTGGCATTTCAAGTGAAAAGGCAAGCACCCTTATCAAGGCAATGGTCGCCGAGGGTATTTTAGAACCGAGCAATAGCAGCAGGAAATATGCCCAATACCGGCTGACTGCAATTTACCGCGAAAAAGTGTTTGGGGCTTGAGGAATGGCAACACTCTTATCAGAGGTTATCAGAGATAGAGGCAGCAACCCCCTGCATTTTTTTATAAAACAATAGGTTATATCATTTTTCGTACATTTGCTTTTCATGATTTATAACGGTTATAATGCTGGATTGACATATCCAATGGGGGAAGCCAGCGATGATGAGTACAGATGCAGTTAAAAACCAGGGCACAGGCGAAACACTATTTCAACGTCATGCAGAGGCGATTGCGGGTGTACTCGAGAAAAATCAAGACGGTGGTGCCGCAGTTCTCATAGATACAGGTACAGACAAACACCCTTTCCCCACAGCAACTGAAGCATTAGAAACTTATCGCAAGAGCAAAAAAGATTTTGACGCCTGCAGGGTCTTTATCACAGCCCTTGCGATCTGCGACAAGAAAGCCATCATAACCCCGACTTTGTTTAAAACATCAGGCACTGGCACGATGATGGACTTCAGTAAGCAGCAAATGTTCAAACTGTCCGGTGCCTATGGTGATTATTTATATCTTATGCGACGATACAGTGGCTTAGACAGTGGCATTTTTGAGCAGGCTCTTGCAGCGAGCTTTAGCAAAAAATTGAGTTACCGAGTCAGGTTAGATGGTGATTCATTCGACTCTTCTGTTGTCAATATAGTACCACTTCAAACCGCGCTCAATGATTTTTATAAGGCATTACACACATATCGTTGCAATCCACCTCAAGGCGACCCACAAAAAGGCGATGTCCTTCAATGGATAACCGAACACGGTGTTCCAGACCCTGACAAAGAGACGACTCGAAAACCATTCGAACGTAAAACAGATAACAATCTGTTCAAATTTATCCTGTTATGTGCAGCAATAGGAGCCATCTCAACAGCTCTCTGGGTTCATCAAGAAGGACCGGGCGTTAAGACTGCTGGCGATACAGAAGAGATGACTGTCATGTGTGGTATCTTCGGTTTAATAACGGGTCTGGTCATTGGCATGATTGCGGGATCTTATGTCCGGAGTAAATGCCTTGCACAGTATGACCAAAAGTTTGATGAAGATCGTGGCCCGACTGCTGGTGCAGCGACAGAACCTTTGCTCTGCTAGTTAATGAGCGCGCAGCAGCATTGCTGGAAACAACAACGCTGCTGCGCAGGCCTCCCTACATCATGCCGCCCATTCCTCCCATGCCGCCCATGCCACCTTCGCCGCCAGCATTGCTGCTCTCCGGCTTAGGCAGATCGGCAATCATGGCTTCCGTGGTGATCATCAAACCGGCAATCGATGCGGCATTTTGTAATGCACTGCGCACGACTTTGGTCGGATCCAGAATACCCATTTCTAACATGTCGCCATATTCGCTGGTTGCTGCATTGTATCCAAAGTTGCCCTTTTCACTGGAGACTTTGTTCAATACAACAGAAGGTTCATCCCCTGCATTCAGCACAATGCGACGCAAAGGCGCTTCCATGGCGCGACGCACAATTTTAATACCCACATCTTGATCGTCGTTATGCCCTTTGAGGGTTTTCAACGCGCTCAATGCACGCACCAATGCCACGCCGCCGCCAGGCACAATGCCTTCTTCAACAGCCGCACGTGTTGCAGCCAAGGCATCGTCAACGCGCGCACGTTTTTCTTTCATTTCGATTTCAGTGGCCGCACCAATCTTGATCACTGCAACACCGCCAGCCAATTTGGCCACACGTTCTTGCAATTTTTCACGATCGTAATCGGAGGTTGCTGCTTCCATTTGTTGACGGATTTGCGCGACGCGATCTTGGATCGCTTTTTTATCGCCTGAACCATCAACAATCGTTGTGTTTTCTTTCGTGACAACAACGCGTTTCGCGGTTCCCAAATGCTGCATGGTGGCCGCATCGAGTGTCAAGCCGACTTCTTCAGCAATCACTTCTGCACCAGTCAAAATACCAATGTCACGCAACATCTCTTTGCGACGATCACCAAAGCCAGGCGCTTTCACCGCACAAATACGTACAGCACCACGGATCGCATTCACCACCAACGTCGTGAGCGCTTCGCCCTCAAGGTCTTCTGCGATGAGCAGTAAAGGTTTGCCAGATTTGGCAACCGCTTCCAGCACAGGCAACATGTCGCGAATATTCGAGACTTTTTTATCAACAATTAAAATGTAAGGCGATTCTAATTCGGCCGTCATTGTTTGTTGATTCGTCACGAAATAAGGTGACACATAACCGCGATCAAATTGCATTCCTTCTACCGTGGTCAACTCATTGTCGAAGCTAGTACCATCTTCAACAGTGATCACGCCTTCATTGCCCACTTTCGCCATGGCATCTGCAATGATTTTGCCGATATCGCTGTCGGAGTTTGCCGAAATGGTACCCACTTGTTGAATGGATTTATTGTCAGTGCAAGGACGTGACATGCTTTTCAATTCATCCACAGCGACTTTAACCGCTTTGTCAATACCGCGTTTCACATCCATGGGATTGAAACCTGCAGCAACTGCTTTTTGCCCTTCAGCAAATAATTCACGCGCCAATACCGTTGCGGTTGTCGTGCCATCGCCTGCATCTTCTGCAGTTTTTGATGCGACACCTTTCACCATGCGTGCGCCCATGCTTTCGAAGACATCAGGCAACGCGTCAAAGGCTTCTGCCACAGACACACCATCTTTGGTGATCACGGGTGAACCAAATGATTTATCAATTACCACGTTACGGCCTTTGGCGCAACGTTGCAGCGACTGCATCAGCCAAGAGATCGACACCTTTCAATAAACGAAGGCGCGCGTCTGGCCCAAAAGCAACTTGTTTTGCCATGTTATACTCTCCTCTTTATTCAACAACACACATGATTTCATCTTCGCGGATCACGACGTACTCTTTGTCATCATATTTGACTTCAGTACCCGCATATTTCGCGAAAAATACTTCTTGACCGACCTTAACCACCAAGGGGCGAATTTGACCAGACTCTAACGATTTGCCTGGTCCCACTGCGACGACCTTGCCACGGGCAGGTTTTTCTTTGTCCGCATTGGGCAAATAAATGCCACCGGCAGTTTTGGTTTCTTCTTCATGACGAACCACGATAACGCGGTCGTGTAAAGGATGGATTTTCAATGACATTGTGACTTCTCCCATTTGACTAAATAAAGGGGTATCGTTACCCTGCCTTCCACATGGGGGTATGATTTGAAAATTCAAGGCCTATAGCGTATGATAGCCAGGCTGTATGAGTGGAGAAAATCATGAGTCGTTCCTACCTGTTTACATCTGAATCCGTGTCTGAAGGGCACCCTGACAAGATTGCTGACCAAATTTCTGATGCCGTCTTAGACGCCATCATTGCCCAAGACCCCAAAGCCCGGGTCGCCTGTGAAGTCATGGTTAAAACGGGAATGGTGCTGATTGGCGGAGAAATCACCACAGAAGCCTGGGTAGACATGGACGCGCTGGCGCGCGAGGTCGTGAATGGCGTGGGCTACACGGATCCCACCTATGGCTTTGATGGCGCCGCTTGCGCCGTTTTGACGGCCATTGGCCGCCAATCCCCCGATATCGCCCAAGGCGTGAATGAAACGCCTACCCACGCCATGGGTGCCGGCGATCAAGGCATGATGTTCGGCTATGCCTGTGACGAAACTGACGTCCTCATGCCCGCCCCCATCACTTACGCCCACCGCCTCATGCGTCGTCAGGCCCATTTGCGCCACAGCGGCATCTTGCCCTGGTTGCGCCCCGATGCCAAATCCCAAGTCACTTTCATGTATGAAGGGCATAAACCCGTCGGCATTCATACCGTGGTATTGTCCACGCAGCATGATCCAGGCATTGAATACGCTGATCTCGTCGAGGCCGTCCGTGAAGAAATCATCAAACCCGTTTTGCCTGCTGAATGGCTGACGAAAGACACCCGCTATTTTATCAACCCTACCGGTCGCTTTGTGATTGGCGGACCCATGGGCGATTGCGGCTTGACGGGTCGAAAGATCATTGTCGATACCTACGGCGGCATGGCCCGTCACGGCGGCGGTTGTTTTTCGGGGAAAGATCCCACAAAAGTCGATCGTTCCGCAGCGTATGCGGCGCGTTATGTGGCGAAAAATATTGTGGCCGCAGGATTGGCGAAACGGTGTGAAGTACAATTATCCTATGCAATTGGTGTCGCAAAACCAATTTCGATTTATGTGGAAACATTCGGCACGGGAAAACTGCCTGATGATGCATGGCTCCCCTTGATTGAAGCCCATTTCGATTTAAGTCCTCATGGCATCATCGATATGCTTGATTTGTGGCGTCCGATTTATCGCCCCATTGCCGCTTATGGGCATTTTGGGCGCGAGGATTTGGATCTCACATGGGAGCGGGTGGATAAGGCGGAAGCTCTGGGCAAGTCTGATTAGGGGATTGGCACCATACACGATATCCGCCGCTCACAGGCGCGAGGATTTGGATCTCACTTGGGAGCGCGTGGAATTGAAATTTTATTCAGCTAAAGCCACTGTATTGATCCCGAGCGCAACCGCCTTCTTAATCATTTTTTTGTCAAAACTCACATATTTTTTGGCTGATTTTCCAGCAAGAAGATGCATTGCATCACCAAAATCCATACCCAATTTATACAGCATGATTGCTTTGGTCATATCATTCAATTCGTCCATCGTAATATGTGGCACACCTAATAGCCCCTCAAAAGCAAGTGCAATCTGCCCAACAGGAATATCATAACAGGCACGTAACACCCATTCTGCCTCTAGCATCACTGTTTTCGAAATAAATACCTGATTTCTGTCTATCAAGGAAGCGGCAATAGCCCCTTTTTTTTATCATCATTAACCAAAAAACGAACCAAAACATTGGTATCAATGGCAACCATCATTTTTTACCGGCCTCTTTCAAAATAGCAGCTTCCATGTCTTTTAAAGATTTTTTGGGGCCATGATAATCAAGACAACCCAACAAATCACGAACAGATGTTTTAGCACATGAACGAATTGGGGTTAATAGGATACCATTTTCCACCTCGCGAACCTCGAACCGTTCGCCCGCTTCCCAATGGTGAGCATCCCGAATAGGTTGCGGGATAACGATTTGTCCTTTGCTTGATAACCGCGTTGTTTCCATCATAACCCCTAAATAAGACGATGGTAAGATTATAGCGGAAAAATCCTGAACCCCCCCCCTCCCCCTAGAATACAATATCCGCATCCACAATCCCGGCACTTTTCTTGGTTGCAGACAAGGATAGCGGTTCAATACCGTTTTTCGTGTCCAAATCTTCCAAACATTGCGCAAACGAGGCAAAAGGCACATCTTGCATGTGTACGACAATTTCCTTATTTTCATTTTGGGATAAGTGCTTCACAAAAGGGCTTAACCCTGCATTCGAAAATGCTTTTTCAATGGTACTCAGTCTTGGGGTTTTTTTCGTTGATTTGGTTTGACCCGCGCTCTTTTTTAACATCGCGACGGTGGGATGCATCCACTCAACCAATGCGCGCTCGTTTTCAATATCAGCCTTCAAGATATCGATGCGAGAATATAATGGCCACCAGATAAATCGAACAACGATCAACAACCCCAATGCAATGGCGCCCCACTTTACTGTGCGTTGTTCTTGTGAGGATAGATTGTCCCAATGCTGCCTCATGATTTCACCTCCAACTGAATACGTGCGACAACATGATCATCTTCCCGCTCTGCACTTTCTTGCTTGAACGAAACATTACTTTGCGAAAATAGTGACGACAACGCTTCCAGCGAGGCAAAATCCTTGGCAGTGATGGATGCCGTGAGGCGATCACCCGTGAATTGCAAATGGGTTAATTGAACATCCTTCGCTGATGATAACCCTTGATTCAATGTGGATAAAAGCAAGAAAAAGCGCTGTTGACTTTTTCCATTTTTTTGCAGTTCTCTGCTTAATACGACGCGAGGACTTGTCGCTTGCGTGGCACCAGGGAAAACCTGTTGATACAATGATAATGTTTCAGATTGCAAACCTTGCAAACGATGCGACAAAATGGCGCCCGTCAGAATCAAATACATAAAATAAATAGCGAATGAAGCACCCAATGCATAGATCGATTTCTTGAGCAAACTGCTATTTGTTTTAGGTGCAGCTGGTGAAAAATCCCCTTGTAATAAATTGATCGGGGGAGGCGTATCGAATAATGCTTCCACCCAACCATCAATAGCATCCGTATGTTGATACACCATATGCTCTGGCTGATGCATTTCACGCAACCACGATTCACTTTCAGATTCACGCAATGCAAAGCCGCGGTATTTATCTTGTCTTACACACAATCGATCGTCATTTTTCCAGCAAGACCAGCCATCTTCAACAATTGGGAGCAAATAAATATCAGGATAAATGGCTTCCAAGTAAATACCCGCCGCGCGATACGTATTAATCATGTTTTCCATGTGTGAACGTTGTACCACAGCAACGACTATCTGCGCAGACTCGCGTACAAGCGGCATCGCACAATGCACTTGCTCAATCGGCTCGGCTAACTGTTCTTCAACCAAATTCGGCACAACCACGCGCAACAAGGCAGGCTTGACCACAGGAAGTTCCACCTCAATAAAAGAAACCCATTCGGTTTGACATAATAATATTGCGGCACCATCGCCCAACAATGTTTTGAGTGCTTCCAGTGAAACATTCGCGTGAAATTCAATCCCTTCCTGGGATTGAAGATAGGCATCGACATGTGTCGCATCTTGCTTGGATATCAACAATGCCCGATTCATAGCTTCTCCTCCACCATTCCCTGATCCACCACCTGCCAACCTTGATCAGGAGAATGGTTCAATAAAGTATATATCCGTAATGTTCGCTTTGCCTCTATTTCTGCCTTCACGCGATATGTTTGTTTTTCCTCCTCTTCGGCCGCCTCCTCAGCTTCGCTAGGCTGTTCAAGCGTGACTTGGAGCTTCGCCCCATTTAGCAAGACCGAAAAGGTTTGTTCAGTTTTATTCTCAATCTGATCATCTGTTAAAATAGACAGTGCCCATGCCGTCGCACTGCGGATCGCTAATTGTTCAATCACGATTTCATGCATTTTGTTGTAACGGCGCATATCGAGGTGCAATGATAATATCATGCTCGTGGCCAATATCACGACGAGTGTACATAACCCCATCGCAAACACGAGCGCGCTCCCTTTCTGTTTATTTATGGGGCGATGAAAATCCATGAAACCTCCCCGAATGTGGAATCTGTGAAAGACAATTGAAACGCACGGGGCCTCGTGTGATTAATATTGGGCACAGATACATCTTGCCATGTCTCTTCTGATAGCCATTCCCATTTCACTGATTGAGCCGCTTTAATCAATGTTTGTTCAGGTGACGCATCGTCATTTTTCAGTGTGCGCACCAACGTACCTTTATCCCACGTGTATAGCACTTCTCCAGCAGCACCCGCTAGCGTTAATTCATATGCTTGAAATGACAGTTCAGAACCCTGCTTCATCTGTTTTGCAAAATCATTGAGCAAGGTGGTGTATGCAAAAGATAAACTATTTAAGATGGATTCATGTGATTTCTGCACTTCCCTTGCATGGATCATTTGTTGAAAACTCGAAAGCGCCGCAACCGACATGATGCTCAGAATAAACATGGATACGATCAGTTCAATCAGTGTAAAAGCCCTATTTTTTTCGATCATTGTTATCCTCCAAAACAGGAGGGAGATTAAAGTACAAAAAATCGAAGGTTGCCAACGCTTTTCCACCACGATGATCTGAAACAGTGACAGTGACGCGCTCTGTCTTCTCTTCAGACACTGATGTGGCGGTCCAAAACCATGTTTTACCAAGCATGCGCATATCTCCATGCTTGTTCACATCTTGCGTCATACCACCCGACAAATCTAATATGATCTCAGCCACCGCATTTTGCGCAACCCACAACCCAACCGTTTTTTCTTCTAGCAGTGTCACCGTACGTGACACATGACTCGACGTGCCCATGACACCGATAAACGCGAGGGCCAACACGAAGAGTGCAATCATGACTTCAATGAGTGTGAACGCGCGCGATCGTGCTGTCATGGTGACTAACTCGATTGCCAGTTGCCAATGTCGGAGTCAACGCCCTCGCCACCTTCACGGCCATCTGCACCCAATGAAAAAACATCGACATCGCTGTAAATCCCAGGATTACGATATTGGTATTCGTGACCCCAAGGATCTTTCGGCAAACGTTTCAAATATGCACTCGCATTATAATGGGATGGGATAGGTGATACAGTGGGTTTTTGCACCAGCGCAGCAAGACCCTGTGCTTGCGTGGGATAGTCTCCATTATCGAGCCTATATAAATCGAGCGCGCTTTCAATGCGAATCACATCTTGTTGTGCTTTCACCATTTTCGCTTCATCAGGGCGAGACATGATTTGCGGCACGACAAATGCAGCCAAAATACTTAAAATGACCACGACTACCATCACTTCGATCAACGTAAAACCGCGTGTCTTTTTCATGATAACTCCTATGCTAACATTTTAAAATTGTGTTGCCGAAAAAATCGGTAACAATACCGCCAGAACGATGAATAATACCACACCGCCCATCACCAAAATCATCACGGGTTCGAATAATGCAAGTCCTTTTTGAAGTAAACTTTCCAATTCATTTTCTTGTTGCTTTGCAGCCCGTTCAATCATTTGCTCCAATTTTCCTGCGCGCTCGCCAGAAGCAATCATGTGCAAGCTCATCGGGCTAAAATAGTGTGAGTGCGTCAATGCTTGATGTAAACTGGTGCCTTCTTGCACTTGCTTCATGACTTCAGTCATAGAAGATGCGATTGGCCGTGAAGTGACCACCTGTTGTGCAGCGCGCAATGCATCTAATAACGGGACTCCCGCGGATAACAATAATGATAACGTTCTCATGAGTCGCGCTGTTTCTGATTGTTGAATAATCCTGCCCAATAATGGCAAACGTAACACCCATGCATCAAATCGATAGGCAAAAGATGCCTTCTTCAATGCAAATTTTAAACCAATGAATCCACCCATGATCAACAACAATATCGGAAGCCCTAATATTTTAACAGTGGAACTGATCACCAAGAGAATACGTGTTGGCAATGGCAATACTTGGCCGTTACCCGTAAAGACATCGAGCAATTGCGGCACGACACTCACCATCAAAAACGCAGTGAATGCGAATGAAATGATCATGACAAAACTGGGATAAATCAATGCTTGTGTGACTTTCGCACGTAAACGTTCTGTTTCTTCCATATGATCAGCGAGACTAACCAATACTTTCGATAAATCACCAGACGCTTCAGCTGCCGCAATACTCGCACAATATAAATTTGAAAAAACGCGAGGATGCTCTTGCATCGCTTGACTTAACGCATATCCTTCAGCCACCTTGTTTTTGACAGCCATTAAAATATGTTTTGCAGACTTGGATTCTGTTTGTGCAATGACGCCTTCTAATGATTGAGTCAAGGGTAATTCTGCTTCAAGCAAAGTAGCGAGTTGGCGTGTGAACAACGTTACTTCTCGAAAAGACACTCGCTTTTGTCTCTTACCCAATGTTTTTCCAGCCACCACCTCTGTCACGGTTACAGGCACTAGACCGCGCTCACGCAATGATTGACGCACCATTTTTGGACTGTCCGCATCCAGCACGCCTTTTTCTTTTTTGCCTTGCGCATTGAGCGCGGTGTATTCATACGTGTTCATGATGATAAATCCGTGACACGGATCACTTCATCAAGGGTTGTTTCACCTTCTATCACGCGCGCAATACCTGCCTCTTTAATAGAAGGATATATTTTATTGGCATACGCCTTAATATGATTTTCCGTTTCATCCTCATGAATCATTTGCTTGAGCGTATCATCAATGAGCACAATTTCATAAATCGCCATGCGACCCTTATACCCCGTGTGATCACATGCATTGCATCCTTGCGCAGTGTAAACATGCAACGGTTTTGATTCAGGATAGTTTAAACATTTTTTTAATGCCGTATCTGCTTCAATTTCTTTTTTGCAGGCTGGACATAAACGACGCACCAAACGTTGCGCAATCACTGCCTCTAATGTTGATGCGATCAAATACGATGCCACACCCATATCGCGTAAACGCGTGATAGCACCCACTGCTGTATTGGTGTGCAACGTGGACAGCATTAAATGTCCGGTGAGTGAGGCTTGAATCGCAATATCCGCTGTTTCCAAATCACGGATTTCGCCAACCATCACGATGTCAGGATCTTGCCGCAAAATCGCTCGCAAACCGCGCGCAAATGTCATGCCAATTTTTGCATTGACTTGTGACTGGCCAACACCTTGCAATTCATATTCAACAGGATCTTCGACCGTTAAAATATTGCGTGTATGATCATTCAATTCATTCAAGAAAGCATATAAGGTTGTTGTTTTACCGGCACCTGTCGGCCCTGTAACCAAAATAATCCCGTGCGGTTTTTGCTTTAAATGTTTCATCAAATTCAAATCATGTTCAGTCAACCCTAAACTGCTCAATGTGAGGGCAACACTTTCTTTGTCCAATAATCGCAATACAATTCTCTCACCATGACTTGATGGCAGTGTTGAAACACGAACATCCACATGACGCCCGCCCACTTGCAGTGTAATGCGCCCATCTTGTGGCAATCTTTTCTCAGCGATATTGAGTTTTGCCATGATTTTAATGCGTGAAATCACCAGAGGTGCAAGCTTCACAGGTAATTTCATTTTCATCTTGAGCACGCCATCTAGACGCATCCTGAATACCAAATCATTTTTGTAGGTTTCAACGTGAATATCAGAGGCTTTTTCTTTAAGGGCTTGTGCGATCAATGCATTGATCAGACGTATGATGGGCGCTTCTTGTTCGGTGTCCAATAAATCTTCAACGGTTTGTAATTCATACGCAACAACATCGAGATCCATGGCTTGTTCAGCTTGTGCATCCAGCCCGCCTTCAGAATGTTTATGGTAAAACTGTTCTAATAACCGATCGAATGCATTGTTTTCCATGCGATGAATCTGGCATGGGGATGATAATGTGCGGCGTACTTCCATCAAAATAGGCATGGCTGTGTCTGCACGACATGTCAAAACCACTTCACCCGCCTCTTCTTGCAACAATACGCCAAACCGTTTTGAAAAGGCATATGGGAGCACATGCATGGGCTAATCCTCATCCGTTGCAAATGGCTTAGGTAATTCAGCATCGCTATATTGCCAAGGCGGCAACAGATTGCTGCCGAAATTATTTGGCTCGTGGCTCAATATTTGTAAATTGCGGATGGTATTGTATTTGTCTTGTGACACCACATTGTTTTGTTCACCATCACGCATGATCACAGGGCGCATGAAAATCATTAAATTGGTTTTTTCACTGCTCTTCTTATCACTCTGAAATAATTTGCCCAATAAAGGAATATCACCCAATACTGGTACTTTATCAAGCGACGTTCTTTCTTCAGTGGAGATCAACCCCCCCAGCACCAAAATATCACCATCATCCACCAAGACTTGTGTATTGATTTCACGTAACGCAGTGGTGGGTTTATTATTCATTGAAGGCCCTAGGTTATCCACTTTTTGCATGATCTGCATTTGAATTGCATCGCCACTTGTGATTTGCGGCAAAATATTGAGCTCAAGGCCAACATCACGGTATTCCACTGTGATAAATGGTGTGACAGTATTTTCGCCCCCCGTCGTTGCATACTGCCCAATTTCAAATGGGATACTGGCGCCCACTTTGATCTGTGCAGACGCATTGTCCATCGCCACCAATGACGGTGTTGAAAGCACGTTCACACTCGTATCTGATTCAAGCGCATGCAATAGAAAACGCAAATCGCCGTTGCGAATAAATCCCACCGTTAAGCCTGAGCCAGGCAATGCATCTGAACCATTATCGATATTCTGCTGATAGGCATTGATCATACCCGCAATATTGCCATCATCTCCTGGGAAACTCGTGCCCCCAGCCAGATCGCCTGCGCCACGCCATTCGGCCGCCCATTCATCCGCTCTTTTGCCGCGCACTTCCACAATGATGGCTTCCACCAACACTTGTGCACGACGCACATCCAACCGGTGAATCACATTTTTCATGCTTAACATCAAACTTGGTGGAGCAGTGATGATCAATGCATTGGTATTCGGTTCTGCTTGTACGCCATAAGGGCCGATCACAACCCCGGCTGCTTGACGTTCATTTTCCAATGTATCGTCGCCTTTCTTTTGATTCAATTGGGCTTTGGTCGTATCAAATACGGTAGGTTGCGTCATTTGTGAGCGGGCTGCGGTTTTGCTTCCATTTGCTGAACGCGCTTCCATTTGTGCAGCGTAGCTGTCTAATATGTTGCCCAGCACAGGAACCAGTAGTTCTGCTTTTTGATATTTTAAATAGATGACCTGTGTATTACCTTGTTCAGGTACTTTCACATCCAGTTTTGTAATCAATGCTCGGATGTTGTCTCGCGTGGCTTTATCACCACTGAAAATCACACTGTTGGTTCTATCATCCGAACCCACGGTCACATTGCTTGCCTCGGGGCCACGACGTTGTGCTTGCAACACTTGCGTCAAACCGGTCACCACATCTCCCGCAGAAGCATGCTCTAATTGCATCACTTCCATGCCTTCTGCATCTTCGACATCGAGACGTTTGATCAAATCCAGAATGCGTTCCACATTAGACGCCCTATCAGCGATGATCAAACTATTAGAAGGGCCATATGCAGCCAAGTGACCAGAAGGTGAAACAAGATTACGCAACGTCGGTACCATTTGAGCTGCAGACACATGATTCAACACGATCACTTCCGCCACCACAGAAGCCCCTTTCGACGAACCCCCTGTCGCGCCGCCTGTATGTCGCACTTGCGCATCAGGCACAATTTTAATCACGTTGCCTTCCGGAATGGCGGCATAACCTAATACTTGCAAGGCAGATAAATACACTTCATAGGTTGCATCGCTGTCCAGATCGGTTGATGAAATCATGGTGATTTTGCCGGACACGCTAGGATCCAGTAAGAAATTTTTGCCGGTCACACGGGATACTTCTTCCGTCACAATTTTAATGTCAACGTCTTGAATATTCCAACGGCGTTTTTCAGCAGCAAAAACAGAGCAGGTAAGCAAGACACCGAGAAAAAGACAGGCTATTGTTCGATAAAGCTTCATTCATACCATCCTTGTGCGATCACAGACGCGAAGTAGGCAATGGTAACATACTTTGCTCCCCGGCTTTTTCCAATACAACCTGCGCATCGTGAACAGCAATCAAGGTGCTGCCATTGGGTAAACGATCACCCACGATATACAGCTTGGGCTGCTTACCCTGAGCAGCGATGATCGCGGATCCTTTTTCGGGTACTTCACCCGTGAAAATCCCACGCAATAATAACCCTCCCTCCGCCATTTTCAGCAGGGAGGGCGATTGACCAAAAATACCTTCAATGTCGACAGACTGATCGGCGCGGGGGGCGTGCGAAGTGGCAGTGACCTTGGGGCGATGGGATTCATCAGAGAACACTTGCCAAAAGCCCACGAGAGAATTCACTATAATGATACCGGCCAAGCCAAGAAGCCAAGGTATGAAAGGCATAACGCGCTTGACGTAAGTAGGTAACAGCATGATTTCCCCTTAGTTTAGTTTGATGATTTTCTATTGGGCACACTCTACTCTGTTTGCCCTATTAAGTCAAGGGCATGATACTATACTGGGATAACTTTTTTGCAAGGTGGGCACAATCCATGTCATTGATAGAGCAAGATATTATTCAGGGCTTTCTTTTCCAAGGCATGCCCATTCGAGGCATCCTCGTTCGGCTTCATGGCAGCTACCAAACTGCCATCAGCAAACACAACTATCCCACGGTCGTTCAAGGCTTGCTCGGCGATGCTTTATGCGTCGCTGCCCTGCTCGCCCACACCACCAAAATCCAGGGAACGATTTCACTCCAAGCCCAGGGCACCTATCCTGTTAACCTACTCTTGGCTGAATGCACGAACAAATACCACCTGCGAGGGCTCGCCAAACACGCCGAGCAGGTTTTGCCCGGCAGTTTGGCAGAGCTGTTTGGCGCAGGTCAAATGGCCGTCACCATGAAACTGGAAGGCCAAAACCAACAATATCAAGGTGTTATTCCTTTAGTCGGTGAAAACCTCGCTCAAGCCATCGAAAGTTATTTTATTCAATCCGAACAAATTCCCACGAAAATTTACCTCGCGCATGATGGCAACACTGCCGCAGGGTTGCTGTTGCAAATTCTCCCCAGCGATTTGCCTTCTGCCCCTGACGATTGGCAACATATCACGACACTCAGCAACACCCTCACCCCCGAAGAATTATTAGGGCTGTCAAACACGGATATTTTACGCCGTTTATACCATCAAGAATCTATTCATTTATTTGAAACGCAGCCGCTGACATTCCGTTGCTCCTGCTCTCGCACGCGGATTGAAGCGATGCTATTGTCTCTCGGTGAGGCGGCCCTCAAAACCGTTTTGGATGAAAAAGGAATGATTGATACGCATTGCGAATTCTGCAACCACCACTATATTTTTGATACGGTGGATGTGCATCAATTATTAGCCGATCCCACCAGCCATACTTTTTCAACCAAGGAACACTGAATGATACTCAAACGTCCGCTCCCTTTTGTGATCATGTTGATTTGCCTGGGCTCATTGTGCTTCGGCTATTATTTGCAATATGTTGAACATCTCCAGCCCTGTTTGTTATGCATCGCGCAGCGTATCGCATTATATGTCATCGGGATATCTGCCGCCTTGTTGTGGCTTTACCCATTTCAAACCTTTGGCCGATGGCTTGGGAACGGCTTGATATTGCTGTCCGCCTCTGCTGGCATTTTTTTTGCGGGCAAACAATTGTATTTGGAATCGTTGCCCCCTGAATTGCGTCCTGCCTGCACCATTCCGTTTGAAATGCTGATTCAAAACCATGAATGGGGCGATGCTTTTATGCAACTGATGAGTGGCACCAGCGATTGCGGCGTACGTCAGTGGGCGTTTTTGAATATGTCGCTTCCGTTTTGGAGCGGATTGGTTTTTGTGGTGGTGATTGTTTTGTTTGTGGTGGCTAAATGCCAAAAAAAGCGGCTTGTTCTATCCTAAACAAGCCGCAGGGTTGTAATCGTTCACGTCATCCTTGATGTGCGAAGCACACCAATTTTTACCCCCTGAACGATCACGCACAGTGAATATTGACATCCCTGTCAAAAACTTACTTCTCTGCCCATCCATGAGCGTGGAGACAGTATCTTCGATCGCCCCCGAGGGCGCAACCCAAAAAATGATCGGTTTTTTGGGAGCCATAGACACATAATCTTATTTAAAAACAGATAGATAGCGTGCTCATGCAGATATTGACGGTTGGTTGATCAGCCAACCGCTCGCAAATGCTTAAGCAATTTCTCACAAAATAGAATGATAATATTCCTTAATCTTCCAGATACTGGCGCTTATTAGGCACGCCTTCCCAAGATTTTGCATCCGCAGGGGCAGGTTTCATGTTCGTGATCGTTGGCCAGGTCGCTGCATGATCAGCGTTCCACTGAATAAACATTTTCTGATCTTCAGGCACATCATCTTCCGCATAAATAGCATTCACGGGACACTCTGGTTCACACAGCGCACAATCGATACATTCCTCAGGATCGATGATCAACATATTGGGACCTTCCCTAAAACAATCCACAGGGCATACTTCGACACAATCCATATATTTACAACGCACACAATTTTCAGTGACGATAAAAGCCATGATTTGCTCCTTGAGTAGAAAAAATATAATGCGAAAAAATTTATTTCGCAATTTTTTTCAAATGATGTATAATTTGCCAAATCCGTTTTACAATTCATTGGAGAGAATATCATGGCAAAGAAATCAAAGCAACCTAAACCTGGCAAACCCAAAGCTGCTAAAGCTTCAAAAAGCCTGGGCGCAACCATCATTGCAACCTTAAAGTCCAGCAAAACCGAATTAACTCAACAAGTCAAAGGCGCTAAAAAAGCTTTAGCCGTTGCTAAAGTCGCGCACAAAAAAGAATCCGCAAAAGTAAAAGCTTCTCTCGCTCAAGCAAAAGCCACTGTTAAAGGCCCACGTGGCGCACAAGCCAAAGCAAAAACAGCATTGGCAAAAGCTCAAGCTGCTGCTGCAGCCGCGGCAAAAAAATTAGCTGCCGCCACTGACACAGTGAATGCCTCTTTGTTGGCCTTGAAAGAAGTCACACTCCTGCAAAAAGCTGTTGCTCAATTTGAAAAATCTTGGAAGAAAGAAGCCAAGTCTGCAGCTGTTGCCAAAAAACGTGGTCGCAAAGCCAAGACAGTTGCTGTCACCGCAGCATCTACGAATGCAACCGGTAAAAAACGTGGACGTAAGCCAAAGTCACAAGTCGTTGCAACTGAGATTGTTGAGACAGCGCCGGTTGTTGAAGTGGCCTGATCCCGGATAAACGCTAACGCGTTTTCCGGGATGACATGGGATAAACGCTAACGCGTTTTCCGGATTGCAGGGGTGCAGCATGCTGCACCCCTACTACAATGGGTTCCCATTTACAACACATCCATCACCACAATCGTGTGGTCACTCGGCCGCTCAAACCCCCTCACTGATTTATCAATCACACAACTCTTCACACGTTGAGACAGTGCGTTACTCGCCAAAATTAAATCAATCCGCAACCCTCTGTCACGCTCAAACGCTCGGGTGCGATAATCCCACCATGAATAACGCCCTTCACGTGTTTCAAACATCCTGAAGGTATCGACAAAGCCCAGCGCTAAAATCTCTTTCAACGCATCGCGCTCTTTATCTGTGCACAATACTTGCCCTGCCCATGCAATGGGATCGTAAACATCCGCATCTGTGGGCGCAATATTAAAATCCCCGAGCACGATTAATTCAGGATACGTCTGCAATTCGTTTTTTAAATAATCCCGCAAACGCGCCAACCATTTTAATTTATACACATATTTATCACTGTCAGGGGACTGCCCATTAGGCACATACACATTCACCACGCGAATACCATCGACGGTGGAAGCCAATAAACGGCGCTCAGGATCATCCGGTGATAAGTCACATACCACCTCTGCTTGCGGCAAACGCGACAAGGTCGCCACACCATTGTAAGATTTCTGCCCTGCAAAAGTCGCTTGATAACCCAACGCTGCAATGGCTTCCAGGGGAAACAATGCATCTTCCACTTTGATTTCTTGCAAACAAATCACATCCGGCGCATGCTCGGCAATCATTTCAGCCAAATGAGGCAACCTCACCCGTAAAGAATTCACATTCCACGTGACAATCTTCATCAAACCTCTCCCTCTCTGATAAACTAACGAGATGAACCCAACACCCTTGATCATTCAAGTCGCGGTGCCCACACCGCTGCGCAAAACTTTTGACTACCTTCCCCCGATTGGGGAAACAACTCCTATCGTACCTGGTTTGCGCGTCAAAATCTCGTTTGGTAAACGAGAATGTATTGGGATTGTGATGGGGACATCCACGGAAAGCACCTTTCCCCTCGATAAACTCAAACCTATCGAAACAGTGTTGGATGAAACACCCCTGCTAGACAGCCACCTACTCTCCCTTGCGCGCTTTGCCGCACAATATTATCACCATCCCATTGGCGATGTGTTGAGTCACTTTCTACCCGGCCCATTACGTCAGGGCAAAATGCCGCGCGCCAAAAAAACAGCTGCACCCATCGCCATCACCTCTTTTCCACCCACATTGACGGATGAACAAGACATTGCCCTCAAGCATATCTTAAATCACCGCAATACTTTCCACGTGTCCTTATTACAAGGCGTCACGGGCAGTGGGAAAACAGAAATTTATTTGCGCGCCATGGAACCTGTTTTGGCTGCGGGCCAACAAGTGTTGATCCTTGTCCCTGAAATTGGCTTAACCCCCCAAATTGTCGCACGCGTGGAAGCACGCTTTGGCTTGCCTGTTGCACTCTTGCATTCCGGGCTGGCGGATGGCGCACGTGCGCAAGCCTGGCTGGCCGCACAGCGCAATGAAGCGCACATCATCATTGCGACCCGTTCCGGTGTGTTTGTGCCGTTGCCCAAGCTAGGCTTGATGGTGATTGATGAAGAACACGATTTATCATTCAAACAACAAGAAGGCTTCCGTTATCATGCACGCGATTTAGCGATATGGCGCGCCAAAGCAATGCATATTCCCATTATTTTGGGTTCCGCCACTCCTTCATTTGAAAGCTTGAAACAAGCTGAACTCGGTCGTTATACCACACTCACGTTAAATGAACGCGCTCAAGGATTGAAAACCCCTTTAAGGGTGATTGATTTGCGCAATCAAAAAATGGACGCCCATCTCTCCCCCATATTATTAGAAGCAATTGCGCGCCGATTAGAACGCAAAGAACAGGTTTTGATTTTTTTAAACCGCCGCGGCTTTGCGCCCACCTGGATGTGTCATGCCTGCGGATGGGTCGCCACCTGCACACGCTGTGATGCGCACCTCACCTATCATCAAGACAAACGTCTGATTTGCCATCATTGTGATCATCAAATCAAACACCTCGATCGCTGTAAACAATGCGGCAGCCCTAGTTTTTTATTATTGGGCCAAGGCACACAACGCGTCGAAGAAACCTTGGCCAAATGTTTTCCAAACGCGCGCATTGCACGCGTCGATCGCGATTCCACCCGTAAAAAAGATGCGTTATCCGATGTGCTCACACAGGTGCAACAAGGTGATATCGACATTTTACTCGGCACACAAATGCTTGCCAAAGGCCATCATTTTCCACGTGTCACATTGGTGGCGATATTGGACGCCGATTCGGGATTATTATCAAGCGATTTCCGCGCACCCGAACGCCTCGCACAATTGCTGACACAAGTCTCAGGCCGTGCAGGCCGCGAACATTTACCGGGTGAAGTATTTTTACAAACACACCATCCCGATCATCCCCTATTGATGGAATGGTTGCAAGGCGGCTACCCGCATTTCGCACAAAAAGCGATGCGTGATCGCGCCGCGTTAAACTTACCCCCGTTCGGCCACATGACATTGTTGCGCGCAGAGTCATCCAAACAAGAAGCACCGATGGCTTTTTTAAACGACATTAAACAATGGTTAAACCAGCATACAAAAGGTTTGCAGGTGTTGGCACCATCCCCGCTTTGATGGAAAAAAGGCAAGGCAAATTTCGCGCCCAATTATTATTGCACGCCCCTGATCGCAGCGCTTTGCATGAATGTTTACATCAATTGATGCATTTGATTGAACAGCATGTCCACCTTCGAGCCGTGCGCTTCAGCTGGGATGTTGATCCGCAAGAAATGTGAAAATTGAGTGTCGTGGACTCAATTTTCATGCCATGATTGGGCTATCGAGGTGATTGTATGTTGTCTACCCAGGCGATCGACCATACAAACTGGCAGAAAACATACTTGTCATAAATTTAGAGGCTTTGCTATCAAATTTTTTCTAAAAAATACTTTTTTAAGGATTGCCTTGCCAAGGTACCTGTTTTATTGTATTTTCGTTTAAGCTACCCTGACTTTGTTTTTGAGCGCCATCAATTGCTGTTCAAAAAAGAGGGGGATACGATCTTCCAACCAGTATTTGGGTTTCAGCGGGTTCCATCCGGAAACAAATCCGACATGCCCACCATGTTGATACACTTCCAATTCCACTTGTTCTGACACTTCATGCGGATGCGGAATAGTTCCTTTCCCCATGAAAGGATCATCTTCTGATTGAATCAACAATGTTGGTACACGCACATGTTGTACAAACATGCGTGAGCTGCATTGACGATAATAATCCAATGCATCTTTAAAACCATACATCGGCGCAGTGATCCGTTCATCATATTCGCGGATTGATAAAATCGCTTTCACTGTCGCTGCATCAAAAGGATATTCATGCATTTCTGCTTTCTTCAATAATTTTGCTTTTAATGGTTTTAAAAAATATTGTTGATACGCCCAGGCCATGCGTTTACCGAGCACGGACGTTGCGCGTTCCAAATCAAATGGCACAGACACCGCGACTGCAGCCAATAAAGGATTTTGATGACCTGTTTCACCTAACCATTTTAACAACACATTTCCACCCAATGAATAACCCACACCCATCAACGGGGTTTGAGGCTCACGGGCACGCAATGATTTCACGAATTCTGCAATATCACTCGTTTCACCGGAATGATAATTTTTGGCCGAACGATTCAACCGTTCACCACACGAACGGAAATGCACCAGCACCGCGCGCCATCCCAATTTATCGACGGCCTGCATCATCCCTTTCACATAATGCGATTCCACGCTGCCTTCCAATCCGTGCAAAATGATCACAATCGGACCGGTGCTGCCACCTGCCCAACGACAATCCAAGAAGTCGCCATCCGCCAATTCAAAAATCTCTTGCCGAGACGGTACCAGGCGATTCCGCCCAATAAAGCGCGCATAAACCGTTTGAAGGTGCGGGTTCTTAAGCCACCAGGCTGGTTTGAAGCGATGATCTCTGTGCATAGTAGTTGTCTCTCTCAGTGCTTATCTGGGATATCGGAGATTTTTGCTTTTTCTTGAAGGACGACCTACCACCAACTCTTTTAACGAATTGTTTTATATGAACATTGTTTTATGGTTGGCTATTGATCATTGCTCAGGGAGCTAGTATTTAGACTTAATATTTATTATACTTTTGGTTGTAGGTGTCGATATAAGCGATATACGATATAAAAGTAACTATATAAATTAAGTAAGAGGTTTGCATGTCAAGTTCTCTCAACACATTAGAACAAATCATCGCTGCTTTGGCTGCCCTCGAGAAATATCGGCAGCGGCTAGCAGCCCCAGCTATTCCGCAGACTACTGCTGCTGGCAGGCTCACGTTGTACACACATCCTTCTGCCTGCCCCAGCCCAATCCTCGATAAATCTACGCCCCCCGACTCGACCGCTCCTAAACCAGTGGTGCCCGCAGATTCAGCGTTTCTGGAAGGCGTGTTGAGTAAATTTAAGAATACAAGAGGCAGTTTTGGAGCACTTTATTGGAACGAACAAAATGCCCAAAAAGATAATAAAGCTTATGAGTTACCTGAGCTAGATATTGATTATTTTCATAAAGATAATGACTCCCGAGAACCAATTCCCCCCAAAGTGCTGATCGATGTCGCCTATGCTGGCACCCACAAAGAATTCGTGGATATCAACATATTGGCACCCACAAGTGGAACTTTCCTACTACCTGATCACAATAGATGGTTTAACCTCTGCACAGAACAAAAAAAATGGTTGACTAATTTTCTCGTTATAGCGAGCCCAGGCTCCACCCTTGACATTAAATCCAACGCAACAGATGGCACCATTGATTTTTGGGTGATTCCACCCGGAGGATCTTCTAGACCACCCAATATAGATGAAGTTAAAGCGTTAACACCCGCCGTGGCTCGTTTAACACAGTGGGAATTGAATGGTCGTCCAGATAGTGGAAATCCAGAGATGCCCAATGCATGGATTTATACACACAAAAAAAGTGATGACCCCCTTGCCACTCTGACTCAGACTGAATTGACGAAAGTGACCGAAACGCTAAGCGCTGCTGAAAACAATGTAGCCCCTATCCCATTCATAGTATCGACAAGCAGTGCTACACCTGCGTCTTCAACTTCCTCAAGCAGCAGTTTTGCATCGTCCGGATCGAGTGCTTCGCAACAACAGCAAAGGACTCCTGATCAGATACTTCTTGACAGCCTAGCAGTGACATCTTCCTCTGCTGATACGAGCGCTTCATCCTTGATGTCAAGCAGTTCATCTGGGTCTGCGCCGACAAGCACCACAATGACGGGAACCAATACGGGAACGGATGAACAGCAGAAAAAACGCCAACTATTGGTGGAGCTAGAAAAGCGGCAAGAAGAAGCTCGCCTTCAAAAGGTGCAGCAGCAACAAGAACAACTGCGTCAACAACAGACAAGTGCGACAAATGCCGGGTCTTTAGCCTCATCTTCCTCAAGCAGCAGTTTTGCATCGTCCGCATCGTCGGGCTCGAGCAGTTCTTCCTCTGATCTGGGCACTTTATCAAGCTCGAGCGCTTCGCTACAAACTGACACAACAAGCCAGACTACCAATGACCCGCTCAATGAGCTGCGCGATACTCTACTGGCACTTCAAATAATATGCGCAGCACATGAAGAAGCCAACAAAGCAATAATACTTAGCATCCCGAAGCCCCCTGAGCCAAATGCAGAAACCGATGGAGAGGCCGAGGATGAACCTCAAGCAGACTATGCAAGAGAACAGGCAGCATATGAAGAAGCAAAGAAAAAATATCAACAAGAACTACCGTCGCTAGAAGCAAAAAAGCAAGCGGAAGGAGAAAGATATACACAGCAAATTAAACGGATCAAAGATGGTGAAACTGTCATTCCACCAACGGCCCAAAAAAACAAACCCATTGCCCTGATCTGCGCAAGGATTATCCTGGATATCCACGCTCTCAATGCCTCTATTGACGATGAGATAGGTGCTGTCAATAAACTTTTACGCATTGCAAATATGCAAAGCCCAGGATTCACTGCATCAAACCTTAACGACGACAACCAGGTATTCAAGTCCATGGTAGCCGTGAAAGCGGATTTAGAAAGAGTGATAGCAGTCACAACGATAAAAAAAGTTCCTGATGAGTCTGACAAGGATGACGAAGTAAATGAGGAGGTCGCACCAGCTTTACAAAAGATTGTAGAGATACTCAAGTCAATCAAAAGCAATGCTAGTATTGCTACTGGGGAACAGATCAATACCCTCAAACAGAATTACAATACCGTTAAAAAGCGTGCAGCCACCCCCCAGCTACTAGCACTCAACTGCCTTCTCATCTATTTACGTTTAATAGATATTTCAGGCTCTAATCAAAAGACACCAAAGAGATTTTTCAATCATGTCTATGAAGAGATGTGTCGCATTTCTGAAGATAGTGCGACAACAAGCAGCGCCGACTCAAGAAATTCCATAGGTTCAAATCCGCTTTTGAGTTTCATTCTTAATGCAAGCCGTGTTAAATATAACATTTTAACAAGTGAAAGCGAGGCAGGCAAAGGCAAAAGTCCCGAACAAATAGCAAAAGAGAATAAGCGAATCCAGGCAGAATACGAAGCGGCAATAAACACATGTATGGATGAATACGAGGAAATCACGCCCACATCCACAGCAGAAATCGCCCCGTCCTGGACCACATGGGTTAGAAAAGGCGCTACAGCGGCAGGCACGGCAATTTTAGACGGTGTGAATGCTGTAGGAGCAGGAATTGCAACATTAGGCAAATCGTTCGTGAACCTGTTTGGTGCTAAAGAAAAAGCCAGCGGAACCAGCGCACCAACTGCATCATCTTCTCCAACAACATCAAAAAAACCTGCAATGTCAGAAGGGATCGGTGAAACCCTCAGAAATGCTGGCACGACCATTGTTGTGGGATTTGAAGCTGTTGGTGCTGCGATTGGACGGTTTTGGAAGAAAATGTTCAAAACAAAGAAAGATAATAGAAGAGACACTCAGGCGATACTTGATGATTTCCGCAAAAAGGATGAGGAAAGGCAGGAAGACGATGAGATGTTTGCAGAATGGGGCGCACAACTTCGTGACGAGCATGGCAATATCATATCGCCGAAAAGGGAACGAAACTCAAGCCGCTTATCCTTGGGCACTGCAATATCAAATGCAAGTAGCTCTTCCTCAAGCAGCGCAGCAACGGACACAAGCAGCAGCTCATCCAGTAGCTCCACAACAGCATCATCGAGCAGCATGCCGCCTGCCACAACGACCACAGGAGCTGCATCCGGCGCCTCGTCGGGCAGCTTCGCAGCAGCTACAGAAGACTTGACCGCTGCAAGCAGCGTAGCCCCCCCTTCAAACCTAGCATTGAGACTTTGGGGCGCAGCAGCCAATGGGTTCATGGGCATGATGCGAGCAGCAAGTGCCTCGAACAGCGTATCGCAAGCTGAGCTAGGCTCAGCCGCCGTCAATGGAGTCATTCAAGGTAAAAATAACATTGAACTTGACGAGATAACCAATGAAACCGCTCAGAAAATAATGACCCTCGGGGCTCGAAAAGATGAAGAAGAAGTCAAGAAAAATCCAAATGTAGCACAAGCAGCATCAAAATACACTGCGCTCAAATATCAGATCCTTGCTTTTGAGGGTCAGGAACCCACCTCATTTAAACCTATCAAAGCTGAACTCGCAAGAATTGAGAATATGCCATTTGATGACACGACAAATACAATCACCATCATTCCAATATTGGATGTGCAGGGCAGCTCCCTCGTCCAAGCATTTGCTGAAATGCAGGTTCAAAATAAAATCACTGAAATGATCAGTATTTTAAATGCTATCCAATCTAGCAGTAGATTATCGACATTGGAGAGTGACAGACTCAAGATGTTGATTAAAACAAATATTCAAAGCCCGACACAAGGAAGTGTTGAAGATCTCTATCTCAATGTTATCATTCCTGTCGTCAGCACTTTATTACGGATTGCAGAAAACATTGCTGATGGCAATAGAATATCTATCGATTATTTAAAACAAGTCAAAAATATTGTGCCAGGATTATTTCATGAAAACTTCAATGCTGCAGCACCTCAAATTATCAATGCTTATGAAAACAGCACGATTTCATCTTTACCTGAACCAAAGAGTCTCCCTCTCACATCCGAAAACATTGAAACAGAGATCACAGTTACGCCAATACCAGCATCTCAACCCACTAAAAGAGTGGAACAGCAAACTCTACACGCCACTGGAAATTACGCCGACACTGTCAAAAAATATCTTTCTATGTTGCAAATGTGCGAAGAGATGTTGAACATTTTTGAAGAGATCGGAACAAGAGAACCGGGTATCGCAGTCAAAACATCTAAAACCACGGAAAGGCTTTCTACACTATGTGGGGATTATACAACTAGTAACTTGCTCGCTAAACCACGAGAAAAAGTTGTTTATCGTCAGGCAAACACTGCCGTGCAGATAAACAACCTGTATCAATCACCAAACAACCCTCCTAGTCACGAGCAGGCTAAAGCACTGCGAGATACCTATGTGGTATTGTGCAATTGCGTGAGGAAGCTTGAACAGGCGAACCCTCCTGTCAATTGCGCAGACTTGAAACTCGAGCTTCAAAAATTGGAATCTCTTTCGCCGATGACTAAAGACAATGTTCTCACTACCTTGCAGCGAGCTGTGAATAAACTCAAAATCATCAATAGAGAACATGCTGAACTCAGCAAGCTTGAACAAAATCTTGGTATTGCTGGGACAGCCGCACCTGTCAAAACTTCTTTCTTTCCCCTTTTCAACCTGCGCAAACCTAAGCCACAGGAATCTCCTGTAGTTATCCCACCCCTTACTTTAGAGATAAAGTTAAAAATCAACATCGCTTTTCTTAAGTGGAGAATGAATGATAAGAATGACACATTAAAGGCTGAATATCTTGCTAAGTTGCAAGTACTACATCCTGAAATAAAGTCTATTAAATCACTGGGACTGCCGGACGCCTACAATAGTCAGCTCACCGGAGATGACAGAGCTCTGCTTCTTGACCTCGTTCTTGATGAAGTGCCTGAAAAAGTAAATTCAGAATATCAGCAGTATGTGGATATGCTGGGTAACGGGAAAGTTCTAAGCGAAGAACAGACATATCGAATGAAAATGATTTGTGTAAGGCTTGGGGAACCACCTGCCCTGAGCGCTGCAGCAGCATCTGATACCGCGAGCAGTAGTAGCTCCGCTTCGAGCAGTGCCCCACCCTCGCCAACGGCTTCGCCCCATTTACTTGCTGCCGAGGAATTGCACAGTACATTAACAAGTAGTGTGAAAGAAAAAAAAGAGGAAGAGGAAGTGGAAAAGGGAAACAAGAAGAAGAACGAATAAACTTGTCCTAAACAACCCCCTAGAAAAATCCCTGGCCTCGTCATCCCGGAAATTTTGCGTAGCAGACACGAAGCGCCCCCTGGCCTCGTCATCCCGGAAATTTTGCGTAGCAAGCGCGAAGCGTCCCCCTGACCTCGTCATCCCGGAAATTTTGCGTAGCAAAATTATCCGGGATCCACTCATACCTCATTGCAATTAATTTAAACATTAGATATCATTCACACACTATCAATCAAAATAAGAAGAGCAAAAAATGAGAACATTCTATGTTTATATTTTAGCAAGTAGAAGAAATGGTACGTTGTATGTAGGAGTCACCGCGCATCTTAGTCATCGCATACAAGAACATAAACAAAAAATGTTGCCCGGATTTACTTCAAAATACGGAGTGAATCGCTTGGTGTATTACGAAAAGCATAAAATGATTATTGAGGCAATTAAGCGGGAAAAACAAATCAAAAGGTGGCGCAGGGCATGGAAAATTGCATTAATAGAAAAAATAAATCCAGAGTGGGAAGATCTTTGTAGAGGTGATTATATTGCATATCCTCGCCCGAAAACATAGTTTCACTTGGTCTGAGATCGTTTCCCTGGATCCCGGATAATTTTGCTACGCAAAATTTCCGGGATGACGAGGCCAGGGGGACGCTTCGCGTCTGCTACGCAAAATTTCCGGGATGACGAGGCCAGGGGGGCGCTTCGCGTTTGCTACGCAACATTTCCGGGATGACGAAGTATGTGTGGGCAGCCCGCTGCGTGGGGGTTGTCACGCATGACGCTCATGCACCGCATCCACCAAGGCAGCCACGTGCTCAGGTGGAATACCGGGATGAATGCCGTGGCCGAGGTTAAACACATGGCCGGGATGTGAGCCGAAATCACGTAATATTTTCGCGACTTCAGATTGAATCACTGCAGGAGATGAGTACAGCACAGCGGGATCAAGATTACCTTGCAACGCCACTTTATCGCCCACACGTATGCGCGCATCGCCGATGTTGATCATCCAATCCAAGCCCAATGCATCACAACCAGTATCACTCATCCATTCTAACCATTGACCGCCGCCTTTGGTGAATAAAATATTCGGGATGCGCGAGGCGCCACGCGATTTCGTTAAACATTCGACAATGCGTTGCATGGGTTCGAGTGAAAAGCGTTTGTATTGCTCAGGCGCTAAGATGCCGCCCCAAGTATCAAAAATCATCACCGCATCTACGCCAGCATCGATTTGTGCGTTTAAATATTCAGCCACGCTGTCGCTTAACACCGCCAATAATTGATCCATCAACGCAGGCGATTCGTACATCATTGCTTTGACTTTCGCAAATTCTCGCGTGCTGCTGCCTTCGACCATGTAAGTGGCCAATGTCCAAGGACTGCCGGCAAAGCCAATCAAGGGGACGCGCTGATTCAATCCTTGCTTGATCAGACGAATGGTTTCATAAACATATGGCATGGTATCGAGCGGATCGGGGACAGCCAATCGTGCAATGTCAGCGGCTTGTTTGATGGGACGCGCAAATTGCTCAGTCGCCTTCCACGAAATGTAACCCTAACCCCATGGCGTTCGGGATGGTGAGAATATCAGAAAACAAAATCGCTGCGTCTAAATCGAAGCGGGCCAAGGGTTGCAACGTGACCTCACACGCCCATTCGGGCGTTTGCATCAAGTTCATAAAGCTACCCGCCTGTGCCCGCAGCGCACGGTATTCGGGCAAATAACGTCCCGCCTGACGCATGATCCACACGGGTGTTTTATCGACGGGTTGACGCAGTAACGCTTTGATCAAACGATCATTGTGCAAAGGCCGATCACTCATCTGGCAAAGACTCCCCACCATCAAAACTAATACCTGAATCATCTAATGTCATACCCAAATGATTGGCAATGGCCTCAACCACTTGTGCGGGCGTGCGCCTGTCAACATCGACCGTGAATTGCGCCAAGGTTTGATACACCGGTTCGCGCTGGGCCAAGGTCGCTGCCAGCTGCTCTTCCAAGCTGCCTTGTCCTTTCAGCAACGGGCGTTCGGCATTGCCTGCCAGCCGTTGTGCCAAGGTTGCCGGTTGCGCACGTAAATAAACCACACGGTGTGTGGCAAACAGGGGGCGAATATTGATGTCCATCACTGCCCCGCCGCCTGTGGCTAACACGCCATGAAAAGGGCGCAATAAACGCTGTGTGACAACGGCTTCTTTGTGGCGGAAATAGGGCTCACCTTTGGTTTGAATCAAATCGGCAATGGAGTGGTTCAATGCCTCGACAATCATGGCGTCGGTGTCGAAAAAGGGGATGTCCGCCCGTTCGGCCAATTGCTGACCCACCGTGGTTTTACCAGAGCCGGGCATGCCGATCAGGACGATTTTTTGAGCTGTGGATTGTGTCATAGGGGAAGTATATCTGTTTAGCCCTCAATCGTCCATATCAAAGATGACGCTGCTGATGTAGTGCCTATATGCAGCGCAATCTCACAAATATATTGACAGATTGCGCTACTTATAGAATACTTATTCGCAGCGCAATCGTGCTTGTCTTGAGGAGGGCTTATGGCAAGTCTAGTCGGAAGAGTTGAAGAATATCAGATACTTGAATCAATGTATCAGTCTGATCAAGCTGAATTTTTAGCCCTTTATGGTCGCCGTCGGATAGGAAAAACCTTTCTCATTCATTCCTTTTTTAGTCAAAAGAAAAGCATTTTTTTTCGTGTGACAGGGCAAAGAAATGGCACACTGAAGGAGCAAATTCGAGCCTTCACCTCCATGATTGGCGAAACATTTTATGGTGGCGCAGAGATCAAAGTAAAAGATAACTGGTTTGAGACTCTGGAGATGCTCAGACAAGCCATTTTGAGTACTGCCGGTAAAAAAGAGCGTGTCGTTCTTTTTCTTGATGAGTTTCCGTGGATGGTCAATCGTAAATCTCGTTTATTAGAGGGGTTAGAATACTTTTGGAATCAATATTGGTCTCATGATCCACGCATTAAACTGATTATCTGTGGCTCTTCTGCTGAGTGGATTGTGCGCAAAATCATTAATCAGAAGGGAGGTCTTCACAATCGCATCACGCGTAAAATACAACTCAAACCTTTCAAACTCAATGAACTCAAAGCTTTTTTCTTGAGCAAGGGAGTCAAACTCAACCATAAACAAATCACTGACATTTACATGGTCACGGGCGGTGTCCCTTATTATTTATCCAGTGTCTCAAAAGGGCAGAGTGCAACACAAATTATTGAGCAATTGGCCTTCAGTGAAAATGGCATATTGTTTAAAGAGTTTGACAATTTATTCAATTCGTTATTTGAAAATGCTGATGCATATATTGAATTGTTGCGCATTCTGGCTAAAACAAAAACAGGGGTTGAACAAACGGACATCATTGCTCAATCAACCCATTTTTCAAATGGAGGAATGGCCATTCAAAAATTAAACGACTTGGTAGAAACAGGCTTCATTATGAAATTGAAACCCCACTTTAATAAGAAGAAAGGTATTTATTATCGTCTCATCGATGAATACACACTTTTTTATCTACATTGGATTGAACCCATCAAAGATACTTTGCAAAGAACATCTTTAGAGATGGGCTATTGGGAGCATCTTCATGAATCACCCTCATGGAGAGCGTGGGCAGGCTATGCGTTTGAATCAGTCTGCTATCAACATATTTCCGAAATCAGGAAAGCGCTTCATCTGAAGCCTACCGCAATCGCAGATACCTGGCGTTATATTCCCACAAAAGGCTCAGATGATCATGGCGCACAAATTGATCTCCTGTTTGACAGAAGAGATGATGCTATCACGTTATGTGAAATAAAATATACAGACTCTCCTTATGTACTAGACAAAGCTGAAGCCATTGCCTTGAAAAGTCGCATTGACATATTTGTCAAGAAAACGGGTACCCGAAAACAAATTTTTCCTGTGATGATTTGCTCCAGTGGCATGAAATCAACCCTTTATGCAGACGATATGATCACCTCGGTCGTCACATTAGATGATTTATTTGTCACTCCTCGATGATTGTCGGCGTCACGAACACCAGTAATTCGTTTTTATCGTCCTCCCGGTAACGGTCTTTGAAGAGATGACCAAGCAAGGGAATTTTGCTGAGCACGGGAACATCTTGACGTTGGTTTAAATGTCGATTGGAATAAATGCCGCCGAGAACAATGGTTTCACCATCATGCAGCCGCACTTGAGTGTGGATCGCCTGTGTGTCAATCGTGGGTTGCCCGTTCTCAGCGAGCTTGCCGATGACATCATGCTTCACGTGTAAATCTAAAATGATGTCGTGATTGGGCGTGATGTGTGGCGTGACACTCAATTCCAACACGGCTTCTTTGAAACGCACACTGGTGGCGCCACTCGTTGCAGTTTCTTCATACGCCAATTCTTTCCCTTGTTTGATCGTCGCATTTTGTTGATCCGCGGTCAATATTTTGGGCATGGCCAACACTTCTGTTTGATTATTTTTTTCAGCCGCAGAAATATGTGAATCCAGAGAAATGCCCCCGCCGATTTTGGCGAGCGTGATCTGAAATTGCCCAAAATCACCTGCCGGATTTCTTCCTTGAAATGCGATCTCATCTTTATCATGTTTTGCCGAAAAACTGACACCCAGTGATTTTGAAAAACCTTTCGATGCATTTAAAATTCTCGCTTGAATAAATATTTGCTTCACGGGAATGTCCAAGGTTTTGAGCAGCTCAGTTGCTTTTAATAAATGCGCGTCATCATCTGTGATCACCAGCGCATTGGTGCGCTCATCGACACGCACACTGCCCACATCCGACAACACCCCTTGTTTATCAAATATTTTTTGCAATGATATGGCACGACTGTATTTGAGTGAAAATACGTGCGTGGCGAGGCCTGCATGATCTGTCGATGCTTTCCCGACCCATAAATACCCATTTCGTTTTACCGCGCTCAACTGAAATGTATCACACAATGCAAGCAATATCTGATTGGCAGATACACGGTTGAGGTGCAACGTCACTGGTTCCGTGAATTCTCCTTGCACAATGATATTTTCCCCCACTGCTTTCGCAACACGTTCCAATACCACTGCCATGGGCGCATCTTGCGCATGCAATGTTAAATAAGGTTTATCATAAGAAACCACCACTTGATTGTCTTCGAAGGGATCTGGCCCTGTGTCTGCGAAACACAACCATGTCAACCCCCATAATATCATGCACAAAATATATTTCATTGTTCATTCTCTGGATGAAAACGGATCGTGGCAGATATGCCCAACACATGTTTTTTAAGCTGCACTGAGTTGAGCTGTTGCTGGTTAGGCACGCTGTGCAACAGACAATCATACACGTACGCAAACGATCCAGATAACACCCATATTGGCTGCGTTTTTTCCCACGCACATGCTATGTTGTTCTTTTGTATTGTCGTTTGATCAGGCATTGTTTGTGCCCTTAATGTGCCGAGCGAATGGGTTAATGCGCTGATTTCCTGCTGTCTCGGGTTAATGATCAGATGATATTGCAAGCTGATCAGCACCACCGCGAATAACACCCCATATGCACACAAACGCAGTGGATTGTCTCGCCACAACGCATCAAACCTTTCATGGTTTTTCATGCAATAATACCTCGAAATTTAATTCACGACCTGATCGTGTTTCTGATGTATGCATCTCCACTGAAAACGCTTCTGAAACATGTGACAACCATTTATCCAATGATGCTGCCGTGCGTGCTCGTCCACGCACATGCATTCCTGTTTCATCCAATGATAAAACGCTGAATGAAATGCCTGGCAATGGCACGGAAAATAAATGCGTGAGCTGATTTTTAACAGTTTCCATGGTTTGATTATCCTTTTTGTTGATGTTGTTGTGACTCGCTAATGAGCCTGTTTTTAATTGCTGAATTTGATGGTTCAACAATAAAGCTTGTGCATCGAGCGTGTTTTTGAATACCACACCCCATACGGTACATACGGCAACCACGCTGATATACAAGATGAACGCGATATGCTGATGCCGACGAAAAACACGTGCGTGATCAACCCGTAAATTCATGCTCACCTTCCCGCATCCGCTTAAAAATTCGCCCTACCACATGGTTTGCCGATGGCAATGTGATGCAATGGCCATGATGCGGCTGAAACAAGGCGGTGATAGAACCCTCCAGGCTATATAAAGGTGCCGCGGCCAAAACGGGCATGGTTTGTACCACACGAGACCACAATGCCCGGGCACTGTCTGAGGTTGGGAGCCCACTGTCTGCATGGCGTAGCAACCCATACTGGTAGGCACACAATTCAAGGCGCCCGAGCCATCGATAAGCGAGTAAGGAAAATGGCAGGGTTTGTTTGGGTAAAAAACGGTTTGCCATGATGTTGGGCGCGGTGACATGATCGATCTGGTCTGCTGAAAAAGGCAGACCCGTCCAGGGGTAACCATCAATATGCATGACCGATACCTGGGTTTTTTGTTGCGACACATCAAAGTGTTGCTCAAAGTTAAACATACCCTGACAACAAGGTTCTGCGCGAACCCGCTGCCATACCCGATAACGGTGCAGGCGACCCGGCCAACTGAATGACACCACGCGCACGGCATCGCTTGGAAGCCATAAGCGAATGGATGCCGTCGATACTGGAACGGTACCGACCCAACCCCAAGGGGCAAGGACTATTTCATTGATTTTCATCATGTTCTCTTTATTATTATGTTGATGACATGGATTGGCTCGAATTCTATCCGGTTTTTTTTAAAATGCCAAGAGGTTTGCATGATTTTTTTTCAAAAAAATTGCCACAGCGGGCAATACACTATTATACTAATTAGTGATATTATAAAGTCCCTAAATACGTTGGTTGCATAACCCTGATGATACGCCTCCTGACACTTATGTTTAATTTAGGTTTACTCGTCGCTTTCGGCGTCGTGATTGCCGTCATTTATATGAGCGATCAGCTCCCCTCCGTGGAAATGATGAAAGATGTTCGCCTGCAAACACCTTTACGTGTTTACACGATCGATGGCAAGCTGATTGGCCAGTTTGGTGAAAAGCGCCGTATTCCCGTCAAACTTGATCATGTTCCCCCGATGATGATCAATGCTTTTGTGTCCACCGAAGATCGCCGTTTTTTCAGCCACGCTGGCGTAGATTTTCGTGGACTGATGCGCGCAGCCCACCACGTTTTAACTGAAGGCAACCGTGGTCAAGGGGGCAGCACGATCACCATGCAGCTCGCACGTAACATGTTTTTATCACCTCAAAAAACATATGTACGAAAAATCAATGAGATTTTATTGGCACTCCAAATTGAAAAAGAATTTTCCAAAAAAGAAATCCTTGAATTATATTTCAACAAAATTTATTTAGGCCAACGTGCCTATGGGATTTCAGCCGCCGCGGAAGTGTATTATGGCAAAACATTGAATGAACTCACCATCGCTGAAATGGCCACGATTGCGGGTTTACCGAAAGCACCTTCCACGATGAACCCCATCAGCAGTCCCACCCGCGCATTAGAGCGCCGTACGCATGTATTGGATGCAATGTTGTCTGAACATTACATCACTCAAGCCGAATATGATACCGCCATGAAAGAACCTATTCAAACATATTACCATGCCCCTCAAGTTGAAATTGAAGCGCCTTACGTCGCTGAAATGGCGCGTCAAGTCATGTTCAATCAATTGGGTGAAGATGCTTACACGATTGGCCTGCAAGTGTATACCACGCTCCACAGTGATCTCCAATTAGCCGCTAATCGAGCGCTTGAAAATGGCATGGTTCAATACGACAGGCGTCACGGTTTCCGCGGCGTGATCAAACAAATCAAATTATCTGACGATAAAAATGTCTTGCTCAAAACGCTGCATGAAATTCCCAATGCCGGTCCGCTCGAAACCGTGTTGGTCATGTCGATCGACGATGCACAGGCCCATGTCTTGATGCGTGATGGAAAAACTATCGTTATCCCTGCCACAGCCCTCACCTTCAGCAACCGCAGTGCCAGCGAATTGAATATCAAACCGGGCAGCGTGATCAGGCTGTTTAAAGGGGAAGACAATCAATGGATATTGGCACAGCGGCCTCAAGTGGAAGGTGCTTTCGTCGCCATACGCCCACAAGATGGCGCCATTTTAGCGCTGGTCGGTGGGTTTGATTTTTATCATAATAATTTTAATATGGCGACACAAGCGGAACGTCAACCGGGTTCCAGCTTCAAACCATTTATTTATTCAGCCGGTTTGGACAATGGCTTCACCGCTGCCACCTTGATCAATGACGCGCCCATCGTATTTGAAGAAACCGATCACAGCAGCGCGTGGCGCCCACAAAATTATGAACGCCGTTTTTATGGCCCCACACGTTTACGCATGGGATTAGTGCGTTCACGTAATCTTGTGTCTATTCGTGTGTTATCGGGCACCGGTTTGGAAACAGCAATTGCATATGCCGAACGTTTCGGGTTCAGTCGCGGCACCATGCCACTCGGTTTGTCGCTTGCACTCGGTACAAACATTGTCACCCCCCTACAAATGGCGCGTGGTCTCGCCGTATTTGCCAATGGCGGTTTTCTCATCACGCCTTACGTGATTGATCATGTCCGCAATGATGCCGGTAAAGTGATTGAACATGCTACACCTGCTTTCGCCTGCGACCCATGCGACCCCGAAGAGGTATCACGCTTGTTTAGTCATTCACTCGTGAATATTCATGAAGCGCCCCGTGTGATCACACCCGAAAATGCTTATATCATGAGCGACATGTTGCGTGATGTCGTACGTCGCGGCACCGCAGTTGGCGCAAAAGTGTTGAACCGATCAGACATTGGCGGCAAGACGGGCACTACACAAGATCAACGCGATGGTTGGTTTACCGGTTTTAATCCTGATATCGTCGCGACCAGCTGGATTGGTTTTGACACAGCACGATCGCTCGGTGAATATGGTGCGCAGTCTGCATTGCCCACATGGGTTGATTTTATGCGCTATGCTTTAAAAGATAAACCTGAACGTTTCATCCCTCAACCTGATGATGTCGTGAGTGTGCGCATTGATCCCCGCACTGGGTTATTGGCATCGCCGAATCAAACCGATGCTGAATTTGAATTGTTTACGAAAGACACTGTCCCGACAGAATACGCTGCTGATTCACAAAATGATGACGGCGAAAACGACAGTGATAACGACGGTAGCAATCACACAGATATTCAGGAAGATGGTGATCAAGATACAGGACCCGTATCAACAGAGCAACACGATAACAATATGTTTTAGTCATGCGGGGGAATACCATGCGTAAAACTTCCAAGCGTCAACTCCAAGTACGTGAAACCATTGCACAAGAAGCTGCCAAATGGATGGTGACTCACGGTATCATCGATTTTGAATCTGCTAAACGTCGTGCCGTGAAATCTCTGGGCATCGACCGAATTGATTCCAATATTTTACCCTCGCATCACCATGTGCAACAAGCGTTGATCAGCTACCAACAATTATTCACGGATCCCCATCGCGAAGCGAACCTGTTCATGCTCCGCCAAAAGGCCTATCGTGGCATGTTGATATTGAAAGAATTTGATCCACACCTGACCGGTATGGTGTTGGACGGCAGCGCAACCAATCATGTCAATATTGAGCTACATGTCTTCGCCTCTCGGTCTGAAGAAGTGATGATCCACCTCATCAATTTAAATATTGCACATGAATCGGATGAATACCGCATGCAACTGCTCGACAAGCAATTTAAATCATTCCCTGTCATACGTTTTTATTTGGCAGAAAACACGATTGATGCTGTCATTTTCCCTGAGAAAACGTTAAAATACCATGCACGATGCCAAATTCATGGCAAACCGATGGAGCGTGCTAATTTGGATGCGGTTAAAGTATTGGTGGGGCTGGCATGATTGGTATTATTGCAGCGATGCACGAAGAAGCTGCTTATTTAATTGAACACATGCAAAACAAACTCACAACCGAGATTGCGAAAACTGTTTTTACTTCAGGAACACTCAACGGCATGCCCGTTGCGATGGTTGAATGCGGGATCGGCAAAGTCAATGCAGCTATCGGCACCACATTACTCATTGAACATTTCAAACCCGATTGCGTGATCAACACAGGAACTGCCGGAGGCCTGAACCCCGCACTCACCATGGGAGATGTCGTGATTTCAACAGACGTCACGCACCACGATGTTGATTTAACCGTGTGGGGATATGCGCATGGCCAACTGCCCAAATTGCCCGCTGCATTCCTGCCTGATCTGTCTTTGATCGAGGCTGCTGAGCGTGCTGCATTGAACATGAACATGCACGTCACAAAAGGCCTGATCGTTTCAGGCGACAGTTTTATTTCAACTGAAAACACTATCGCACGCATCCTCGCATTATTTCCTGCTGTGCAAGCGGTTGAGATGGAAGCTGCTGCCATCGCTCAAGTTTGCCACCAATTTAGTGTCCCTTTTGTGATCATTCGAGCGATATCAGATGTAGCCGGGAAAGATTCCGTCTTATCCTTCGATGCTTTCTTAAAGCAAGCTGCGCAAAACAGCGCACAATTATTGTTGAATACCCTTTCGGAGTGGTCTCATGCAAAAAACCAATGTTGAAAGTTTTGATTTAGATCATACCCTCGTGAAAGCGCCTTACATTCGCCTGGCAGGTGAAATCCCCTCTCCCAAGGGAGACATCGCTTATAAATATGATGTGCGATTTTGCCAACCCAATCAAGCGCACATGGACATGAAAGGGTTGCATTCACTCGAACATTTGATGGCTGATCGGATCCGAAACCACCTCAGCGATGTCATCGATCTCAGCCCCATGGGTTGTCAAACAGGGTTTTACTTAACTGTTTTTAAGCACAACTCTGTTGAAGCCATCGAAGCTGCCCTGGCGCTCACACTCGATGATGTGCTTCAAGCGACAGCAGTGCCCGCGTGCAACATTAAACAATGCGGCTGGGCGGCCAATCATAGCCTGACGGGAGCACAAGAAATTGCACGTGACATGCTGGCGCATCGAGGAAAATGGCTGAAAGTTTTTGAGTAACACGGATTTTCATAGCTCTCTTGATCACTTTTTTAACACTACATTAGATGTTTTAACACCTGATCGATCTCATTTTGCAGCCAGTGTCTGCCTCAAGGGTTAATTCGCGCACTAGTTTAGACAAAGAGATATGTTCTTCCTTGGCAATCTGATTCAGCATGTCGACGGCTTCGCGTTCCAAACTGACATTGACTCTTGGGCTTTTTGATGACATGAACTTCCCCTCCTCTCTGAGGGCGTAAGTGTGCCACTTTTATATCACATTATCAATTTTGCGCCTTTACATGCAAAAATATTCATAAAAGATATTGACAATATCATTGATGATAGTTATTATATCTTTGTTGATGCGGCATTGATGATAACAACGATAAATATGCTGCAGCAATGGCAAGTGCATAAGCGATAATAACATAGCACTTGCCGGAAATAAGAGAAGAAGAACAATAAGATAATAAGTAGGAGGGCACTCCCCGACACAGCGCAAACGTGGCCCGGCTGGATCGGGGGGAAACCCCGTTAAAAAATCTCACCATCTACCATCCCCTCACATCTCCCCCATCGGACAAACCTCTGCAGGCTCCGGCACACATTCCCACCAAAATTCTTCCCTGCGCCAACCTGCATGTGGCAAAAGATCCGCCACAATGTTAAATCCCGGTTGCGCGCGCAGTGATAATGTTTGAGCCATTGCTTCATGCGTATATACACATATCGCATAACCTGATGCATCATTTACATCGGGTGCTGACGCATAAGTATGATAATAAATGCCAGCCAACACAGGTTGTGTGCGCTTTCCAGGAACCCACTGCCAAAACCCACGCAGGGTTTGTTCGAAATGGCATGAATCGACTTGAGCGGCTTCCTCGCAAATTACCTGAGATGGGCAATAAATATGGGCGAGAGTGCTGACACTGAAGAGTAATAAAAATAACCCGATGATTTTTTGCATAATACATTCCTTATTGTTATTGTGTGAATGATGGGATGCATTGTACAATGCTTTTTTGGTTTTTTGTCAACATTTGGAATGATCACCATGAAAAAATATATGCTCACGTTCACTGCTTTTTTTATCGCAGCCAGCGCGCAGGCGAACATGGAATTTGTGGCGATGGGCGGTGCGGGTATCATCGATGTTGACGATTTTACGTTGCAAGTCACTGAATGGGAAACTGACAAACTCTTCCAAACCAATCCGAGTGAATGGAGTCCGTGGACAGCCCAAATCGGCATGGGCTACATCTACGCGTTTGAAAAACCTCTGCTCACCGGTGATGTGCGTTGGTTTTCCAGCATCACGCCGCAGATCAACCTCTATTATATGAATGGATACGACATCACTGGCGAAGTATATCAGTTCGAAAGCCCCGAATACCACTTCCTCAATGAAGAGATGCATTATAACAGCACAAGGTTGATGTTTGATCTCAACATCAACATTGCCCAATACCAATGGTTGTCTTTGTATGCGATTGCAGGTGCTGGCGCAGCATGGCATGTTTTCGATATCCATGCCAAACCGAATGAAGCCGGACTGGATTGCGGTGTGATCGCGTATGATTTTCAAACAGGTCGGCTTAACACCTTTGCGTATGAATTTGGTGCAGGGGTCACGGTTCCGATTGTGAACCATTTCTCAGTATCACTTGAATATTTGTATGCAGGTTTTCATGATATCTCTTTAGAAAATGATGTCAGCGCGGGTTTTGATATTGAAGGCTCTGAATTGAGTCTGACATCACAATCCATCCTGCTCGGTTTCCGTTTTGCCCTGTGATTGAAAGGAATCAAACATGTTTAAACAACTCTGCACTTTGATCGGATTACTCAGTGTCACCTGCACAGTCATCGCAGACCACTGCCCATTATCCCTCACAGGTCCAACGACAACCACCCTCAATTGCAGCCCATCTGACACCGAGTTAAATTCGACGGTGCTCACATTCACAGTCACCAACCACACGCACGCACCCATCGGCTTCCACCCTACCATCGGGGGCGCTGCTCCCACACCATCATCCATTGTCGTGACAGGCGGCAGCTGTCCAAAAAATGTTGTGCGTGCTCGCAACTCGTGTACCGTTGAGGTGACTGTCACCGCAGGCTTGTGCAGCGCCATTACGCCACCATCTCAAATGATTGATGCCGTACTGGATGTCAAACCTGATATCAATCAAGGTCTTTTGAAACAGCCATTTGAGGTCACTGTTAATGGAGCTATCTTTCGCCAAATTTCTTGCGCTGCTCAAAAGGATGGGGAAATCATGTGTCGCTTCCACAAAAATGACATTTGAGTAAGTCAAGGCCTTTGGCCTTGGGAATTGTCTGCCTCCGGCCTGGGACGATGACCGGAGGAAAGGGGGCTTCACATAAGATCCTTGGCACGGTTCTCCTGAAGCCAATAACTAATATATGGAAAAAATTTCATTTCCACTTGATCGAACAACCCATGCTGGGGATTTGCTCCCGCGAGCCTTGCCCTGTTTGCGCAATTTGCTGCATGGCCAATAACAATTCTTGCTTGCCATCACCCGAAAATCGCCCACGGTATTGCAGTTTCAATTCTTTGTTGTATCCGAAAAAATCTGGGGTACACACGGCACCATAAGCTTTTGCGGTTGCTTGAGTCGCATCAATTAAATAATGGAATGGGAAATCCAGTTTTTGAGCAAGTTTAGCCATATTGTCCGGCGCATCTTCAGGATATTCTTCATAATCATTCGCCATGATCGCGACACAGCCGATACCCTCTTTCATGAGTTGTCGTGCATCTTCAACCAATTCGGGCAAAATCTTTTTCACATAAGGGCAATGGTTGCAAATAAACATCACGAGCAAACCTTTCGGCCCGCGACAATCTGCCAAATGATACGTCTTACCTTCACTGTCTTTAAGCACGAAATCGATGGCGTTTGTATCAAAATCACAAACAGGGGTGTGTAACAGTACCATTGCATTTCTCCGTATATTGAATGTTGAGACATGATACCGCATAAAATGACACAATACCAATATGCGGCAAATCATAAATCCTGCAGAGCTGAGTTCTAATACTTATATGCAGTCATATGAGAAAGATTTTGAATCTATTCATCCATAAAAGTTTAAATGATTTGAGATATGATCACCCAAGGTTGTCATATTCCAATATAGATGAACTGGATGCCAATTGGGCCACAGGCTGTGAACCCATTTGATGGGTGACTTTGCGAAACAGCCTGTTTCACAATTAGGAAGTTCAAAGAGAGGACTCTGCCATACTCATGTCTTTCAACTCTATCTCTGAAGCCGAAACATCCCCCGTGTGCCGTTCCTGCTGACCTTGCCTCCAGATAAAATACTGTTGCGTTGGGGCGGGATACTTGGCTATCAGCGCTGCACACAGCTGATGCCAATCACTCGTCCCTGCGGGATCCTGCGCATAACTTTTCCGCAAAATCATCACGATGTGATGAGCTAACGCACGCTCATTGTTTGCATCCACTGGAAGCCTGCATAAACGGTTCAATTCATCACGATCTGCCTCCGTCACGTGTCTGGCCGGTGACACAAACATCATATTGTATCCACCGATGGTATAGCGAGGCGTTATCTGGTGCAGCACCGCATAACCCGCGAGTCTAAAGGGCCGATTATGCCCAATATTGATTGAATTAGTAATATTAAAATGGCTCCAAAAATTCGGACCAAATATGAGATCTCTGTTGGCGCCCTTCTCAATCAATCGACAGAAAATCTCGTCGTGATCATTCCCCCCGAGCTCCCTCAGAAGAGCATAGCTAGAATCATCTTGTAATGTTTGATTGACAATCTCTGCTGTCATATCTGTTTTGTTCAGAGGGCCATGATAATTTTTTTCCATACTTCTGCAGTTTGTGCATGCGCTTGATTATTTTCTGTATAGTTCTGAAACGCGCGAAAAAAAGCAAGATAATGATGAATTGCAATGCCCAACAATGTATATGATCTACCATCCATATCATGTTTCCATGCCTCAAGCAAGGAAGATGTTTGAAATACAAATAATGCACTGCTTTGAACGGGGAATTTTTCATCCTGGATGAATGAAAACAAGGCGCCGAATTGATTTTCTGTGATGGCATCTGCTACCCACTCACGAGTAATCGAATTAGCATGGGTCGAACGATACTGCGGTTCCCACTTGTTATCATTTACATAGGTCTGGAATGCTGGCCAGTTCAATGCCATCTCATGCTGACATTGATTCACCAACGAACACCACGCTTTTGGTTTCTTTTTAAGATCAATGCCCAAAAATTGGAAAAAACCTTCGGGATCATGCTCAAAGGGAAATCCCTTCACATCAAACATCACTTTTCTTTCTACAAAAAATAACGCTACCTTTGGCTTTCTCTCCGCAATCGCACGATTAAGATAGTGACTATCTTTCCCAATAGGCAACGATATCCACAATATGTGAAATAGAAAAGTATCATCGACGGCCAAAGCCTCATCAAAAAATTCGCTGGTGTCTGGGATGCGTCGAAATAAGGCCGAAATAATACGTTCATTTTTTCCGGGTAGAAACTGCTTGGCCAATGACCTAAAATCCAGCGTTGTTTCTTGCGGAATATGGGATATAAATGTGTTAATCAGCTGCGACATGTATTCAGGCACAATCACAATAGAGCCTGTTCCAAATGCACGGTATCTCGCCTCGAAAAATTTGAGTACAGCGCTGACCTGGGCTATGTCATTCAAGTCGATGCTCTTTAAATACGCTATCAACCCACTTAGGGTTTCAGCATTCCAAAAGTGGATCGCTGAATACTGCCCCAGCTGTTCGGTTATCTCTTTGATTTTTTCAGGATGACTTGCCACGGTGCACTCCCAATGGGCACTGAATTAAGTCAGCATTGTATCCTGATTTTCAAGCAGAAGGCAAGGACAGCACGAGGACAAGCATAAAAAATGCGTATTCATCAGCCTCGTCAGAGGCGTTAGATGCAGAGCCCTTTGAGAAAAGAAACGCACTATCTCATTTTTGTACAGTTTCCACATCCGAAACGGCTCGACGATCTACATATCCGCATCAGAAGGCTTTCCTTCAATCATCCTGACACTTCCATGAATATGAATGATTTGATCTTCTTTAAATTTGAAATAGGCAATCACTTCAGCCAGAATAGGTTGCCCGGCAAAATTTTTGCCCGTTGGGTAGTACAGTGCAAAAAGCTCATCTCCCTGCTCAAGGATATGCCGATAATCGATAGATTCCAGCACGATATTTTTCTTTTGCTCAATCACATGCTCAATGTATGCATCTCTTCGCAAGGTAACCCCGTTGATCGATTGGTCAAAGTCAGGATGAAAATATTCTTTAATCAGCGCTTCGACATCAGCCTGAGGCGCATAAACTTCAGCCCAAATTTTTTGAAGCAGTGCCTTGTGACTCATGTATCCAAAAATCCTCGATAATTGCTGGGCCACTAGGACTTGAACCTAGGACCAAAGGGTGGTGAGATCAAAAAATAACGATTCTTGCAAATTCTACATCACTTCTATTATAGATGAACTGGAGGTCACTTGCGGCACAAGCTGTATCGCAAATGATGAATACACATAGGCGGGTCTAACGCCCCTTTAAAAAGGTTTTGTTACATAAAAATCGAATATTCTTCAGCCTCGTTAGAGGCGTTAGATACAGAGCCCCATATGCAGCCGCCGCAGGCGGCGGAATGGGGGGGGAATGGGGTATGATTCCCCTCTAAGCCCTGAAGGAGCGTGAGAAAAATAAATAATAACAATCAAATCAAGCTATTAAAAACATCCTATTGTCACCATTTATTATCTATTGATAGGAAAAGTTATCTGTGGGTGTCCCGCCAGTGTCCTACGGCACAGTCTATTGCCATTCTCTCCCATTTTCGACTATAATCACCAGTAACACGGCCCGCTCCTCTGCACTGAAAGGTGTACGGGTGGGTTTTCTTTTAGGAGTAGAAGCAAAGGGATGTCCATTTACCTCAAACCCCACCTTTCATTTCAAGACCAACTTAATCTACTGAAATCGCGCGGGCTCATCATCACTGATGAGACACTTGCTTTGGCTCACCTTAATCGCTTGGGTTACTATCGCTTGAGTGGATATTGGTACCCCTGTCGTCAGTTAATCCCAGCTTCTGACCCTAAACGAGGGCACGCTCGTCCTCAAAGATATGATGAATTTATGCCTCAAGCAAGATTCCAAGACGCTGTGGCGTTATACGTTTTTGATAAAAAATTAAGACTACATGTCCTAGATGCTATCGAGCGTATAGAGGTAGCTGTCCGCGTGGACATTGCATACCTAATGGGTAAAAAAGATACATTTGCTTATACTAAACCTGAGTTACTACATGGCCATTTCACAAAAAAGGTTAACCCTAAAACAGGCAAAACCAAGCATGAAGAGTGGTTGTTGAAACATGAGTTTATGATCAGTCGCTCTAAAGAAGATTTTGTTGAACATTTTAAAAATAAGTATGAATTACCTTTACCGATATGGGTTGCAATCGAATTATGGGATTTTGGTCTTTTATCGATGTTTTATCACGGTATGACCGTTGCAGATAAAACAACGATCGCCAAAAAATATAACGTGGCTGATTGGCAAGTCATGGAAAGCTGGCTGCGTTGCATAAACTACGCAAGAAATGTTGCCGCACACCATAATAGATTATGGAACCGGAATTTAATTGATCAACCTAAGATCCCAAAAAAAGGAAAGATGCCTGCGTTCGATTCATTCATTGGGCACACTGAAGCCACATCACGGATATACATCCTTTTGTGTATCTTGGCACATTTTATGCAGCAAATTTGTCCTCGTTCTTCCTGGGCAACGAGAGTGAAGACTTTGATCGCCTCTTTCCCAAATACGGAATATTTTGATATTGTACACATGGGCTTTCCACCAGATTGGATGGATCATTCATTTTGGAAGTAGTCATTTCTATCCGGTATGCTCCGCCTATCTCTAAATCACCAGTGTCAATTTTTTCATGTATCCGAACATCATAGTACACACTGTCCAAAGCCCTCCCCCCAACGACCTCAAATCAAGCCTACCTACCATTGAATTAAAGCTACAAAAGCCTAACTCCATGGGAGGCATATAACGCTGTGAATGAAATATAACCACACTTAATTTAATTCGAATAGCCAGGGCTCTTAAAGTAGAGGTTGGCGATCTGTTGGAAACAATATTTTAGGGTATACTTGCGATCATTTAGTGACGTATTTTGCTGTTGATAGTGGGTTATATGAAATATAAGCTAGATTTGTATAAATATAAGCCTGCCTTGGGGAAAACCCTCGGTGGTCACACGAAAGGACGCCAACACTTAGATGCTTTTTTAAAGCAAAAACTTTGGATGACCCCATTATACAAACTGAACGATCCTTTTGAAGGGTGTTTTCATATGTCAATTCCAAAACGAGTAACTTTGATTAAGTATCCTGCTCTTCTTCGTGAACTTCTAATTAAAACTGGTCATAGAGGAATTGATGAGCTTAACAATGAGGAGATGATCAAAAAAATTCCAGGCCTACGTAAAAAGATAAAATTAGATGGAAGTCATCAAATGAATAACAAATTCGACAATTTTGGTGCTTTTTCATTTGCTCACTCTTACTCAAATATTCCTATGTGGTCACATTATTCGAACGATCATCAAGGATATTGTGTGGTTTTTGAAGCTGAGCTCGACTATCCTTTTGAGCAGATGAAGCTCACTGAAGCACAAAAAGATAAATATAATAAACTCTTCCTAAATGGAGACGAGATCATTCAATTCAAATCGAACGATGGAGATTTCGTTTTTGCCTTCGCGAAGATAAAATATAGGAAAACAGTACCCATAATTAATTTCGAAGAAAATCTAAAATTGAGAAATGGGGATGATTACGTAAAAATGCGTTTTGCTCTTGAAAACGCTTTTGGCGTCAAATCACGTCAGTGGTCTAATGAAAATGAATACAGGCTTATTGTTAATGCAAACAGTGAAAAGCATGCCGATAATAAATCCATAGATATGAAGTTATACATTCCTTTCCTGCAGGTGACCGGTATTATTCTTGGTGAACAAATGATTGAAGATGATAAAGAGATCATTACGAAAGCATGTCGAGATCAAGGGGTCAGAGTTTATCAAGCTAAGCACTCAGCTCAATTATACGCTGTCGAGTTAGACCCTATTTAAACACTTGGTAACATGCGCTCTATTATCGAGTGCCCGATAAAAAACATCAACGCTTTCCCATCTTTCATACTATTGCCCTACTAAATAACCAGAGCGTTTCTACAAGCTATCTTATTGCGCTTTATCTATTTGATTTAAATTAACCTTTTTGCTGGCCCACTAGGACTTGAACCTAGCGACCAAAGGGTGGTGAGATCAAAAAATAACGATTCTTGCAAATTCTACATCACTTCTATTATAGATGAACTGGAGGTCACTTGCGGCACAAGCTGTATCGCAAATGATGAATACACATAGGCGGGTCTAACGCCCCTTTAAAAAGGTTTTGTTACATAAAAATCGAATATTCTTCAGCCTCGTCAGAGGCGTTAGATGCAGAGCCCCATATGCAGGCGGCGGAATGGAGGTATTCGGTATGATTTCTCAGCAAACCATCAAAAATGGCTGGTCGGAGGCAGTTTTGGGCATGCAAATTGAAACCCGTCTTTATGGACTTAAGGCTCATCAGGTAAGTCGTTATCGATTTTCTCAGCATAGGCAACAAGATCCTGAGTAATCTGCGGATCAAATGGCTTCCTGTTAGCACATTCAAGCTGCTTCTCGTATCTTTTTCCCGTCCATGATGTACTGTAAACAAATCCCGAGGCATCACTTCCTTCTGCCCCCCTTGTAGTAGGTTTCCCGTTTATATCATAGGTAGTATAACTTGGATCATAAATAGATTGTGCATTATATGAGGGCATATCAAACACAACCAATCGACACGTCCCGAAATGGTCATCTAAGAAGTAGGCTGTTACACCAGTCCAATATCCATCATCAAGACCACCACTCGGCACAAAACCCAATAAATGTTCACTATCCACAGATGATATACCTTTGAAAGGGAATGTCATTTGAAACTCAGAAGGGCTCATCCTTAAGTGTCTAAAATAAGGATCACTGTCTTTTTCTGTGAGTGCAGTAGCCTTTTTGCTCTTTAATGTCAGCAACGTTGCCGCATTTTCGGAGTAAGTATGATAATACCCATTATTCTTAATTTGACGCCTTATCTCTTCACCTTCCTCTATTTGGCTATATGTTTGTTCTTCCATTATTGTTGGCTGGTCAGTTGAGCGCACGACGTAGCTTTCATAAGCCATAGAACTTAACGAACATATTGCAGATAACGTCAATGTTAAAAATTGAATTGAATATGCTTTTGTCATCAAAAACTCCTCTAAGGTTCCCAGTCCCACCAACCATCATACATACTACAATCCGTAGAGTAACTATTACGAACCCAAATTATTTTATTTGAACTGTCCTCAAATAAATAATGTTCTCCACGAACAGTCCACCCTCCCGTACCTTCACCCCAATGGACTGCTGCTGAGCGATGCGTGTTTGCTATTCCTGATCCAAACTTATGCGATGCTCCAGTTTTAGAAGTATGAGTACTATTAGTTCCCAGACGATGAGGCTTTAAAGCATCCCAAGAAATCGACTCATTATTACCACAATTAGCGCGGCTATGGGTAGTCAACCCATTAAACCCGGCTTGCAATACGCTGGAGAAAATAAGGAAAGAAATGAAGATGATTGTTTTTTTCATATGTTCCGGTACTCAAAGCGACAACATCCCATCAACTCTTCTACATGGAAAACTGATTTTCCAGAATAAGCAAAAAATATCAATTAAATCAATGGGCCCACTAGGACTTGAACCTAGGACCAAAGGATTATGAGTCCTCTGCTCTAACCAACTGAGCTATGAGCCCGAAGCGGGCATTGTAGCATAGACAAAACGATATTGACACTCAAAAAAGCACAATGTAAGCTGACTAAAGTTTAATGAAAGAAGATTGCATTCACCCCTACAATTTTGGCTCCATTATTCCATGGGGCTCTTCACTTTCACCTTAGTTTGAGAAGCCTTTGTTGGACTCGCATATGTCCCGCCTTTTTTACTGTTATATGAGTGTGTCATTTTTTCCTTCACAGGGGTACCAGGTTTCGAAGAGGTGGATTCGAAAGCCGGACTGTAATGCTCGGTACGTTTTTGCCCATCGCGGACAAGTTTCAAATGTCGCGTCGCATTTTCATTGATCCTGATTTCCGTTGGAGATTGACTATCATCAACAAAATCTAAAATCACAAGTTCAACGTTTAACATCTTTGCCAATGCATCAATCACTGGTCCTTCAGCCCACTCCTTATCCTTTTGCATTTTTGCGCAAAAATCATCCAACGTACCCAGTTCTTCATCTGGGCCAAAGCCAACATGGAGCGATTTATCTTTCCTCAAGTAATCAACAGCCTCGCTTCTCAACTGTGCTGCCGTTTTCTTGGGGAAACGATAATGTTCTAAAAGCATGCTGACAGAAGAAAAGAAACAATTACCATCGCCGGGAACTTCTCCCTTGATATAACCTTGCTCCGGATGACTACTCTCCTCACTTGTATTGACCCTGGCTTTAACTGTTTTTAACTCATGAACAGTAAAATACAATTTTTCAAAATGTTCCAAGAGATCTAATGCTTCTGCTAAATGCACATCGACTGATGCAATTGAACAGATTTTCTTATTTCTCCATGTTATTTCTTCTACGGATTTCAAAGTTGCATCTTTAAAAATCTCAAGATGCGTTTTTAATCGAACGTGTTCTCTCTCAATCAGATTGTGTAATGTGATGACACATGGAGTAGATTTTTTCAATTCAGCGATGACCTTGGATTTGGTCCGAAAAAGCCTCTTTGTAGTAAATTTTTAGCTCGGGGTACATGGGCAACAGCCATTCTATAAAGAATCTCAATAATGTTGCATGATCATCCAATGCATCTAATTTTTTGACCAATGCAAGATCTGCTTCAACAACGTCCAATGCTCCGTTAGCATGAGCTTCATAAGCTCTTTTCATCAAATCTCGATCAGGGAGTTTCTGTTTATCAGCAGCTGCAGCTTTAGATAATTTCGCGGCGGATCGACTCAATAAAGCTTTGGCATAATTTGTGGCAAGCGTTCGTTCACCAGGTGACGCCATGGCAGTCGTTACATCTCGCAAATTATTCATGAGTGTGAGCCAGTTATTTTGGTGTGCATTTATGTTTTGCTTGATGGTTGTAGCAAATCCAAAATCGTAATTTCCCCCAGCGTTTTGATCATCTTTAACACGATTTACCTCATTCTCCATATCCGTATGAATACCCTTAACGGCATCTTCACAACCACTGAGACTATCACCTATAGCAGGTTGATCAAGATAAGGTCTGAGCATTTCTCGCCCAATCGTTCTCATATGATGGGCATCATGAAAGCGAATTTCAGAAGCGCGTAGATTATGCACAAACAAACCAGCGAAAATGTGATAACCAGGATTAGGAAACTGTGCTGCGAGTGAATCAGGCAATGCGTGCGACGCATGAAATCGATTTGTTGTATTATCTGGGCCTGCAAGCCCACTGATATAATCAGCCAAGACAAGACTTAATACATTTAATCCAGTTGCATGTGCCTGAGTGGCATTTGCATCTTCTGAGTGAGCTTCTGATTCAGCAGAAGAAGGCCATTGTTTTACATAAAGCGCGACAACAACATCTCGCAATGCGGATTCGTAGTTCTCAAACAATTTTTCCCAAAATACTTTATTGGTCTGGCATTGCAAGATAAAGTCTTTAAGTTCATTGCCTTTTGTTTGAATTAAATTTAACTGCTCATGTTGCAATTTTCTAGCGGGGACGTGAGATACGGCATGGCCATATAAAAACGTATGATTATTCATCACAAAGTTAATCAGACCTTTCGACCCTGTAGCCCATACAAACGGATTGACATATCGCTTCTTATTTATTTTAGGATCCAAAAAACGCGAATAGGCAGCTATTGAATTGATGCTGGTTTCATATCCATAGCTACCATCTTCCCGATGCGCAGTTCTCAAAATGGTTGCAAGCATATTTGCTTCATTTTTTTCTGTTAAAGTATTTGAGCCTGCTAATGTATCGCTTGATGCATCCACCGTTAAAACTGCATAAAACCGTTGATAATATTCAATCAATTTTCTGCGAGCAGCATCATCATTTGGATTTAACTGTTGTCCTAGTTCTTGCTCAGAGTACAGATGACTGAACAACAATAAATGTTTAAATTCTTGTGTATATGTATCAGTGAACAATGTTTCATGTCGTCGCGCGATTTCTTCTAGCCCTGTTTGGATAGCATTTAATTTATCATATATCGCTGCGAAACCTTTATTGATGTCATTTTTTAATTCATGAATTGCTTCACTGAGTAGTTTATGACTTTCCATAATCAGCGAACGCAACTCTTCAACTTTTACGTCGAGATGCGCAGCAAGACCTTCGATATATTTTTCAATCCGATCAAATCGTTTGTCCATATGGAAAGTTAATCTTTCCAATTGTCGCAATATAATTTCATCAGGAGTAGCTCTGCCGCCCTTTGCATAAGGCAGCAATGCCCATAACGAGTGTGGCCATAGCACCAGCGAGCGCGACATAAGGTGCGGCAGGCCCAGAGACCGCTACAATTGTGCCCCAGGTACATAAAGTGGCCGCAATACTTAATGCAGGCACAGCGATACTTGTGATGATCGCACCCACATCTGATTTACCACATGCAGTGCATAAGACACCAATAAACTGCGCAGCTGATTGCGCAACCATAAGCGTTCTTCCTAGGGATAAATTTTCTTTTCTTAATGATGACTGATCATCTGAATGATTGTATTCCGATAAGCTAGGTTTTTTTGATAAACCATCACCATCAATGACAATGTTTTCAGCGCCAGCAGAAGCAACCCCATTAAATACCTTGCTCCATGTTTGAGGCGCGTCATCTTCCTTCATCATCGTTGAAATAGGTGAAAAGCTTTCTGAGGCATATTCGAGCTGTTGATCAAGCAGTGACACCTTGTTTGGTACTTCTTGAAATATTTTTCCTGTACCATAATTGAAGGCTGATAAGGGTTGTGACGTATCCCCGATACCCGTTTTGCTGAATATGCTATTTAAATCATTCATGCTATCTGCGGCTGTTTGATAACACGCAGCGGCATTCAAGAATGGTTCTGCAAGTTCTGACAACTTAGCGTCATCAAACCCCAAAGAACCCGAAGACAATCCGACGCAATGGGCAATGTTGACATGATCTTTGGCAAGGTCAGATAGTAAGCATGCGCCATGCTTTGTAAATTCTTGTAGATTATCGAGATTAATTTGTGATTTCGGCGCCTTCAACTCTGCCATACCTATACTCATCATATTCGATAAATGTGTCAGTGGCGATTTTCCATCAATGCCGATTTTCAACGCTTCATTTTTAAGTTGATCCCCCAGCGGCCCATTCACAGCATTCGCCATTGAAAATGCTTTATCGCGCATCATTTGCAAATAATCCATTTTGTCACTGCTTAACAAATGAAGTGACCCAAGCACTTGAGGAAAAACCATTGGGTCTTCAAATTCATATGGTTGGGGATGTGGAATTTTATATTTTTTATAAAATGATTCTGGGAAGTCACCTTTTTTCAAACAATCTTGAATTTCAGTGTAACGAACATGTATACCTGTATATTTTATATGATCTCTTTTTTCAGCATGAGATGCTTTTCCCTGTAGAAAATTGTCATCCCACTGATCTTTTTTAATAAAACCGGCGACTTCTTTCATCGACACAGGGCTGTTAGCTGCCAAAGAGATCGCTGCTGCCTGCCTTGCAGGCGACATTTTTGTAAATCGATCTCCGCCTAATTGTGTCGCTGCAATGATTGCCGCTTCATGAATAACATAATTTTCGAGACGTTGTGCTTGAGCAGGCGTGAGTGTTTCACTCGATGTTTTGAGCGCTTGAACCTTATGAGGAATGCCACACGCTTTCAATACTCGAGCGGCATCCTTTCTATCTAAATTAAAACCGGTGGAAATGGTAGGATGTTTATCACCAGGATTATAAGCTTTTAACTTTCTTCCTTCATGTGCACGCAGAACAGATTTCACGAAATCAAAATCTTTAATCAGTACAGGCCCTTGATATTGATAGTGTGTGTGAAATTTTCCATGCGGCATATCTATTCCCCCTCCTCGATGATATTCGCCGAGAACTCTATCACAGTTTGAAAATGAATGTCACGTGTTGAAAGTGAAGCACCCATTGTTCAATATCTGAGGACGCATAGCAGTTTATCCCCGCGAAAGCGGGAACGCCCCTACACAAGCGTGGCCATATTTTTATCACGCGGGCGAGAACGATATGCCATCGCGCCGCTACCGATCGTCAGCAGGGAATAGGTGAATGCCATGGTTAGTGTTTTACCGAGATCTTGATTCTCACCATGATGGGTGTCACCCATCCAAGCGTTTTCCGGGATGACAGCTGGATGGGTGGAACCCATCCAAGCATTTTCCCAGATCACAGCTGGATGGGTGGCGCCCATCCAAGCATTATTTCTTATCTTCCTCGTCCTTTTCCTCTTCTTCGAGGAAACTGCGGAGCAGCTCAGCGCGAGAAGGATGACGAAGCTTACGCAGGGCTTTAGCCTCAATTTGACGAATACGCTCGCGCGTCACGTCGAATTGTTTACCGACTTCTTCCAACGTATGATCGGTATTCATTTCAATACCGAAACGCATACGCAACACTTTAGCTTCACGGGCTGTCAGCGTAGACATCATGTACGCCATGGCTTCTTGCAAACCCTTTTGCGTCGCGATTTCGAGCGGTGAATAAATATTCGTGTCTTCAATAAAATCGCCCAAAGAGGAATCGTCATCGTCACCCACAGGGGTTTCCATGGAGATGGGCTCTTTGGCAATTTTCATGATTTTACGAATTTTATCTTCGCTCAATTCCATACGCACTGCCAATTCTTCTGGCGTGGCTTCACGGCCCATTTCCTGCAGCATTTGACGTGAAATACGATTCAGTTTATTGATCGTTTCAATCATATGAACAGGGATACGGATCGTGCGCGCTTGATCGGCAATTGAACGTGTGATGGCCTGACGGATCCACCAGGTCGCGTACGTCGAGAATTTATACCCACGGCGATGTTCAAATTTATCCACGGCTTTCATCAAACCGATATTGCCTTCTTGAATCAAATCCAAGAATTGCAAACCACGGTTCGTGTACTTCTTCGCAATGGAAATCACCAGACGCAAGTTCGCTTCCACCATTTCTTTTTTCGCACGGCGCGCTTTCGTTTCAGCCGAGGAAATAGCGCGATTCAATTCTTTGATCGCTGCAATGGTTAACTTGTGTTGCGATTCGAGTGCAGCCAACTTTTGCTGCGCTTCAAGGATCGCCGGTTTTTTCGCAAGCAGTGCTTCTGCTTTTGATTTCACCGCTTTCTCTTTGGCAAACTCATCTACCCAATTCATATTGGTTTCATTGCCAGGGAAAGATGCGATGAAAGCATCGCGATCAATTCTCGCTTCCTTCACGCAGATTTTCATGATCGCACGTTCTTGCGCACGGATGGCATCAACCATGTCACGCACCACGCCAATCACGTCATCAAATTGTTTCGGCACCAGTTTCGCAGTTTCAAGCACATTCGCCATTTCCAAGAATAACACTTGCGTGCGTGGATCATCAAAACCATAAGTTTCCCAAGTTTTGAGATATTCTGGATACAATGTTTGAACAACCGCAAAACGTTTTTGCGTTTCGAGTGGATCGGGCCGGCGTCGGCTTCGTCCGTCACCACAGCGCCTGCAGATTCCTCTTCATCATCCGCCGCCAAATCAATTTCTTCAGCACCCACTGCTTCTGGCGCGACAACAGGATGATCAGCAGAGACATCGATAAAGCCAATCAAGAAATCAACCAAACGCGATTCACCTGATTGAACTTTCACAAATTGCTCGAGCAAATATCCCACCAATGGAGGATAACTTGCCACGAGACGCATGACTTCTCGAATGCCTTCTTCAATGCGAATGGCAATGACAATTTCACCTTCGCGGGTTAAGAGTTCCACAGAACCCATTTCGCGCATGTACATTCGAACAGGGTCCGTTGTGCGACCCAATTCATTCAAAGCAGCCAGCGCTGCCGCCGCTTCTTCTTCCACTTCTTCATCATTGGCGACTTGCGGGTCGGCCAATAAAGCTTCGTCCTCCGCTGGCGCTTCCTCAACAACAGGAATGTGCAAGTCTTCGGACAGGGTTAACATCAAGTCTTCCAACTGCTCGGTATCTGCATCGGGCAAGTAATCGTTTAACTGCTCTATTGTCAAATATCTTTGCTCTTTCCCTAGCGCAATCAATAATTTAAACTTTTCTTCCTCAATCTTCATATCTACCTACTTCGTGAACAGTGCCCATATTATAAGAGAACGTATAGACGCCCCCTCAGTCTTTTGGATTGAACTTTTGTGCATGTGCTTACCCGAAGCCACACCAATGGGTAAGACCGCACTTTTTATAAAAGTTCAATGTATTTTCAGGTTTGGTCTGTACTGGTGAGAAAATCTCGGATTTGCTGTCGCTCGCTGTCCGTCAGCCCATGGAAACCCACGGCCTTGGCCCTTTCGTGAAGTGTCGTCATCTCTATCTCCCTCAATCTCTTACCCAACTGACCTAGAATACCTTTAAATTCTTCTTCTGCTTCTTTTTCTGTCAACACTGAGGGTATAGCGGCAAGTTCGGCTAAATATTTAGCTTCACTTTCATCATGCCACACTGCTAACAACTGCCCTGTGTTGTTTGCGCCATTTTTCTTCATAGACTGTGCCAATTCAACCAATAAAGTCACTTGCGGATCATTGAGGGTGAGAAGCACATCCTGTGCATCCATCCAACGAACCAAAGCGGGTTGCTTGAGCAACATTCCGATAGCGCGTTCATATAACGTTTGTTTGCGCGATGTTTTGTTTAGTACCGTTTCCTCTTTCGCAACATGCAATGTTGTGCGAAGTGTTCCGACATCTAAACGTGTGTATCGCGCTAACTCATCTAACAACAAACTTCTGTATACATCACTGCTCATTTTATCAAGATACGGTTTTGCTAATTCAGCAAGACGCGCTCTTCCATCTAAGCTACTAATCTCGACTTCACTGAGAAGATGTTCAATGATCATAGACGACAAATGTTCAGATTGTGCAAGTCTTTTTAAAAATTTTTCTTTCCCTTCTGATCTGATTAAGCTATCTGGATCGTGTTCAGTCGGTAAAAATAAAAATTTTATTTGTCTCCCTTGCGAAACCATCGGCAATGCGTGCTCCAATGCACGCAATGCAGCATTGCGTCCAGCCTTATCACCATCAAAACAAATCACAACTTCGGACGTGACTTGATACAACAACGATAAGTGTTGTGGTGTCAATGCAGTGCCCAATGTCGCCACTACATTAGACACCCCATGCTGCGCTAATGCAATAACATCCATGTAGCCTTCGACCACAATGATGGTAGGACATTTCTGATTTATTTGTAAGCATTCGTACAGTCCGTAAAGTTGACCACCTTTATGAAATAAAGCCGTTTCGGGAGAATTTAAATATTTCGGTTCACCTTGGTCCAAAATACGACCACCAAATGCAATCACACGTCCGCGTTTGTCACGTATTGGAAACATGATTCTGTCGCGGAAGCGATCATATTTTTTGCCATCTTCTTTTTGTGTGATCATACCGGTTTGTAATAAATCGTCGTGATCTTTTGGAAAGTGACGCAACACATTATCCCAACCTGCGGGTGCGTATCCTACACGAAAACGTTTGCAGATTTGTCCTGTCAATCCGCGTTTTTTTAAATATTGAATCGCACGATCAGAGTCTTTTAACTGCTTTTCATAATACGTAGCAACTTGGTCAAGTAGCGTATAAAAATGTGTCGTGGCAATCGCTTTAGAAGGTTCTGCATTGCCTTCGCGTGGAACAGGAATACCTGCTGTTGTGGCGAGTGTTTCAATCGCTTCTACAAAAGATAAATGTCCGTGATTCATTAAAAAACGAATTGCATCACCACTTGCACCACAACCGAAGCAATAATAAAATTGTTTTTGCGGACTGACTGTGAATGAAGGCGATTTTTCTTGGTGAAATGGACAACATGCAGAAAATTCGCGGCCTTGTTTTTTAAGAGGAACGTATTGACTGATGACATCGACAATGTCAATGCGGGAAAGGAGTTCGGGGATGAAGGTGTCGGGGATGCGGGACATTTCATTCTCCTTGAAAAGGTGGCAGCCATGTCGGTAGATTGATAGGCTCTTTCGAGCCCATCAAGGGTGCAGCATGCTGCACCCCTACAATAGGTTTTTCACCATCTCTCCGACAGGACCCATCTCTGCACGGCCAGCCAGCTTGGGCTTTAAAATCGCCATGACGCGGCCCATGTCTTTAACACTGGTGGCACCTGATTCAGCAATAGCCGCAGCTACAAGGGCTTTTAATTCGTCAGGAGAGAGCTGCTCAGGCAAATAGACTTGCAGCAGGGTTAATTCGGCGCGCTCTTTGTCTGCCAAGTCTTGGCGAGCGGCAGCATCGTATTGTGCGATAGATTCACGGCGTTGCTTCACCATCTTTTCGATGATGGCAACGATCTGGGCGTCATCGAGCAGAATGCGCTCGTCGACTTCCCGTTGCTTCACGGCCGCCAAGATGAGGCGAATGGTTTGAAGGCGTTCTTTCTCAGCCGCCTTCATCGCCGTTTTCATGTCATCTTGCAAGCGAACCTTTAAGGTTTGACTCACAGGTTAATCCTTGTCAATGAAACTACCCAAACCACCGCAACCACCGACGCCACCTTTATGATGTTCGCGACCGTTGAGCAATTGCTTGATTTCTCTGGATATTTTCTTATGTAGGCGTTTAACAGCCATCTGTTTCGGCCCGGCGACGGGTCTCAGATCTCGTTTGAAAACCTTGCGCGCGGCGACGTGCATTGGCTGCACGGCCTGATTTATCACAGTACCGTCTGAAACGGCGTAAGAGAGACTCGACTGTTTCATGTTCTCGAGCTTTAATACCCTCCATAAGGAACACCTCCACCTATTTAGTTTGATATATACGTAACAGCTGTTTAACACAGCTGCCGTAGTATATATGCATTGTAGCGTTTGGGCAAGGGGGTTTAGCGCCCCCAACAAGAATGCCGCCCCCATGAAAGGAGCGGCATTCTTAATTAAACACAATGCGATTAGAACTTGTAGGACAGAGTTGCCACGATGGTGCTTGTGCTGGAGCTCAAATCTTGAGCGTGGTCAGCATATTCCAGATGGAGATTCGTGCCCATATCGTCAGAAACGGGGTAATTTGAATCTACGAACAGATGGTTCCCGCCGTTAGCCAAGGAGTCCAAATCGCCATAATGGGTGTAAGCGTATTCTAACCCCAGGAAAAAATGCTCGGACAACGCTTGGCGGATACCCACACCAGCAGTCACACCCAATTGGTATTTGGAATTACTGCTAGAATCGGTCAATGTGGCATCCCAAGCATTATTGCAGCTCACAAGATTTACGCAATTCGTGTCAGTGAGCCCGTTATTGTTGTATGTGCTGTTCAATGTGCTTTCGAAGTTACCCCAACGTGAACCGACCAATGCATAGATCAAGGTGTTGTGACGCACTACAAACCCGGCCTTGAACAGGAGGGCAAAATCGTTTTCTAACTCAACGTTTAACGTGCTCGAGACATTAGTATAGTTGTCGAAATAAGCCATATCATCGGTCGTGAAAGCATGATCAAACGTGTTCAACGTATTGTTGAACTCCACATTGTTAAAGCCCGCTATCGCGGCAAGACCTAACAGAAAACCATTATGGAATTGGTAAGCATATTCAATACCTACCGAGCCGGCGATATTGGCTTCAGCCAATTCCAACTTGTCAGACAAGGTCTCATTGTTTTCAGCAGTGAAACCATAACCAGGGGGCGTGAGAGTTGCCCCATCTCCAGCAGCGCTTTGGCCAGTGAAATTTTGAGTTGCATCCAACTGCGCAGTAATACCGCCGAGAGCACCCGTGATGCTAAAGCCGTTGAAAAGGCGTGGGGCAGCGTGGTGTTGAGGGCGCCCTTCGTGCTTGTAAGCAGGCGTATTCATGCCGCCCGCAAAAGCCACATTGGCCAATACGATGGGCGATAAACAGAGTAGTGCAAGTTTCTTCATGGTCTCATCCTTGAGTTAATGAATAAGGGAACAACGATAATACCGTTGATTGTATCCATCATAGATCAACCTGGCGAAAAATGCTAACAAAAAATGCCGCCCCTTGTGAAGGAAGCGGCATTCTTATTTGAGCCAAACGATGTGATTAGAACTTGTAGGATAAAGTCGCCATCACGGTGTTGGTTCTAGAAGCGAGATCTTGAGCGGCAGCAGAGAAAGCCACTCTTGATGTAATTGCTTCACCACCATGCGCAGGATTAGTAAAAAACTCAGGACCTGCAGTATTCAACAGCTCATCTAAATCACCATAGTGGGTGTAAGCATATTCCAAGCCCAGCATGACATGATCTGCAATCACTTGACGTATACCCACACCAGCGGTGATACCCACTTGGTATTTGGAATTGCTGGCTGAGTCAGTTAATGTGCCATTCCAGCCGCTGTCACAATCGTCTGGGCTGTCGCAATCAATGCCCCCATTGTTATTGTAACTGCTGCTCAACGTGGTATGGAAATTACCCCAACGTGGGCCGACCAAGGCATAAATCAACGTGTTTTCACGTACTACAAAGCCAGGTTTGAACAGGATAGCAAAATCATTGTCCAGCTTGGCTTTCAATGTAACATCTGCATTGTTGTAATTAATGTAATTAGTATCTTCGTCATTCAGATAAGTGAAGTCGGATGTTGTCACAGTATTATCGACATCCACATAGTTAAAGCCTGCGGTAGCCGCAATACCCATCAGAAAACCATTGTGGAATTGGAAAGCATATTCAATACCGACTAAGCCAGCCACGTTGGTTTCGGTCAACTCCAAATTATCAGAAGAAGTGAGGCTACTGAAAATATCGGTACCTTCGATACTCATGACTTCTGTTTCACTGCGGCCCAATACGTTTTGAGCGGCATCCACTTCAGCCGCAATCCCGCCGACAGCACCCGTGATGCTGAAGCCGTTAAAATAGCGTGGGGCTGTGTGATGATGGTGAGGACGTGCTTCGTGCTTGTAAGCAGGTGTGTTCATGCCGCCAGCAAATGCAACATTGGCGAGCACAAGGGGAGAAATACATAAGAGTGTCAATCTTTTCATGGTGTGTTCCTTTAATCTAAGTGTATAGGGGAAACAACGATAAAACTGTTGATTCTATGTTAGCTTAGTTAAGGAATTATAAAAGATCCAGTGACCAGCGTGGTTTGACGTCTATGGCTAAATCAGATCGCTGCCCTCGCATCAAGCGCTGGCAACCGGCGAAGGCAATCATGGCGCCATTGTCTGTGCAAAACTCTTGGCGCGGGTAAAAGATCTCAACCCCGCGTTCTCGCCCCATGCGGTCAAACACTTCCCGCAGGTAGGTATTCGCACTCACCCCGCCCGACACCACCAACTGAGGATAGTGCCCTTCATCAAGCGCCCGCTCGCATTTAATCCGCAAGGTATTGACAATGGCTTCTTCAAAAGCTGCAGCAATATCCGCTTTGGCATCGGGATGTTGTGTGAAGGTATTCAGCGCAAATGTTTTTAAGCCGCTGAAGCTGAAGTCTAGCCCAGGGCGATCAGTCATGGGACGAGGGAAACGAAAACGGTGGCGATTCCCTGTAAGCGCCAATTTGGCTAAGGCAGGACCGCCGGGATATCCCAACCCCAAAATTTTGGCGGTTTTATCGAACGCTTCGCCAGCGGCATCATCAACCGATTCGCCCAGCACACGGTATTGCCCAAACGCTTGAACATCGATCAGCATGGTGTGGCCACCGGAAACGAGCAAGGCTAAAAATGGATAACTGGGTTGCTGCTCTTCGAGAAAAGGTGCGAGCAAATGCCCTTCCATATGATGCACGCCAATCGCCGGCACATTCCATGCGTACGCCAATGAACGCCCCAATGAAGCGCCAACCAATAATGCCCCGACCAAACCGGGCCCCATGGTGTAAGCAACGCCATCGATCTCATTTGCCTTTAAGCCTGCTTGGGCAAGCACCCGTTCAATGATAGGCAATATTTTTTGGATATGATCGCGCGATGCCAGTTCCGGCACGACGCCGCCATATTCGGCATGCAGCGCGACTTGGCTGTACAATTCATGCGCCAATAAACCACGCTCTGAATCAACAATGGCAATGCCTGTTTCATCACAGGAAGTTTCTATCCCCAATACCTTCAATTACTTCGCTCCCATTTTGGATTCAGTGCCCAAAAGCAACCGTTTGATATTCTCACGGTGACGATAAAGCAAGATAGCAGACATCATAAACCAAGGCAATGCGGCCAGGGGTTGAAGGATAAATGCAACGGCAGGCACGACCAAGGCCATCATCATGGCGGATAAAGAAGAGTAGCGGGTGATCGCAGCGGTGATCAACCAAATCCCAATCCCGCCTAAAGCAAGCCAGGGATTCGCGGCCAATAATGCACCTATATAGGTGGCAACGCCCTTTCCTCCTTTGAATTCAAAAAAGAGGGGGTAAACATGACCCAAAAAGACGCACAATGCCGTGAGGCCAATCATCAAGGGACTTCCGCCCCATATGGCCACAGGCAACACGGCCAGAACGCCTTTCAAGGCATCCCCGAATAACACCAGTGCGGCGAGCTTTTTGCCACCGAAACGCAAAACATTGGTGGCGCCAGGGTTTCCAGAGCCCTGTGAACGCGGATCTGGTAAACCGGCCAGTTTACAGAGTATAATGGCGCTCGAGACCGAGCCGAGCAGGTAGGCAATGATAAACCAGACAATATAAAGCATAGGGTCACCTTTCGATATTGCAGACATTTTAGCGGGTTTTTAGCATGGATACTATCATTATCAAACAATTGAAGGTTCACACCGTGATCGGCGTGTTTCCGATTGAGCGTCAAATCCAGCAAACCTTGCTGCTGGATCTGGAATTGGCGACTGATGCGGCCCTGATCGCCACCACAGATTCTTTGGTCCATGCGGTTGATTATGCCGCCGTTTCTCTTTTTATAGCACAATTTGCTTCGACTCATCATTTTCACATGATCGAAACATTTGCACAGCGCTTGAGTGAAGCGCTCTCTGCGCAATTTAAAATACGCCGACAAATCATCACGGTATATAAGACCGGCGCGGTATTAAGCGCGCAAACAGTGGGCATTCGCATTCAGCGAGGGGAAATATAAATGGATGTGATCAATGTCGGCTCTCTCAATTTAGATTTTGTGTATCGCGTGGATCATTTCGCCCTGCCCGGTGAAACACAAAGTGCACGTCAATTTGATGTCCACATGGGTGGAAAAGGATTGAATCAATCCATTGCACTGTCCCGCGCGGGCTTGAAAGTCGCGCATGTGGGCGCGATTGGTAGCGATGGAGAAGCGTTGCGCAACACGCTGAAACAAGATAATGTCGATATTACATTTGTGCGCCATTCTGAAAAACGCAGCGGGCATGCAATCATTCAAGTCGTGAGCAGTGGACAAAATGCGATCATCATTGAAGGTGGCGCCAATCATGATTTAAGCGCCGAACAACTCGAAGAAGCGCTCAATCATTTTCGGCCGAAAGCATTGGTATTGCAAAACGAAACGAATATCATCAACGACACATTATTGCTCGCGAAACAACGCGGTTTGAAAATCTTTTACAATCCTGCTCCGCTATTGCCTGAGACAAATCATTTCGCATTAGAGGTCGTGGATGTCTTGATTGTAAATGAAATAGAAGCACAAGGGTTGTGTGGTAATGGTGCGCCTGAAGAGCAACTCAAACTATTACGCGAACGTTGCCACCCTGATATATTGTGCGTATTAACATTGGGTGCGCAAGGCGTGTGGATATTGCAGGATCGCGAGCCGGCGCATTTTCCCGCCTTTCCCGTTGAACGCGTGGTCGATACCACTGCGGCGGGCGATACCTTTATCGGCTTTTTCATGGCTGGGTTATTGCGTGCATTATCGGTCGAAGAAGCGGTTTTGCAGGGCATGCGCGCCGCCAGCATCTGCATCACCCGCGAAGGTGCCGCGGCGTCGATCCCGCATGATATTGTCACTTTTTGACGATATTGTGCGAGAATGTTGGCATTGCAGCCATTTTACAAAATAATCAATTAGGCCGCAGGCCTGATAGTTTTTAGCCCAGGGTGAGGTGCGCGCAGCGCACCGTAACCCTGGGTAATATTATGGCACAAGATATCAAGCGCTGAAGGCGCGTGACTTTGATTGAAATTTTTTCTTTCGCACTTTCAGTGCTCAACGCATTCTCTCATACATTTCCCAGGGTTACGGCGCGCTGCGCGCACCTCACCCTGGGCTAGCAGCTTTAAGGCCTCCGGCCTTCTGATTACTTCGTGAATGATAGGGGAATGGGCATGGCCTGGCGACTAAAATGGCTTGTGCGCCAAAATAAGATGGCGGATTGAATAAACATCATGCCTGCACCCACGCCGGGATGATCCAATACTTCTGGATATGTAAATACGAGCGCGCCCGCAGCGCCGATCGCCAGTGCGTTGAATATCAGATTGATCCGCAAATTCCAGTTCACGTGATTCACAGTTTTTTCAGCCATCATGAATAATATGATCACCTGATTCAATGAGGGACCCTGAAGATAAGCGCTCGCTTGCAGAATATCTTTACCCCCGACGGCAACGCCAATATTGGCTGCCTCAAATGCAACGACGTCATTGGAGCCATCTCCAAAATAAGCAACCGGGCCTTCTTTTTGAAGATCTGAAATCTTTTTGTTCTTTCCCACTCTGCCGTCTTTTTGGTCAATTGGACCACAATTGGCAAAAACATCTTCTCGATCAATGCCCCATGTATCTGTCTGCGGATAAAGATTGGCTTCTTCGGCGCCTGAAATGACAACGACTTTCTTTCCCATTTTCTTCAATGTCTCAATGACATTTTTCGCGTCGCTTCTTGGCGTATTTTTCAAGAAAAAACAGCCGACAAATTGCTTATTTTTAAGTACGAATGTTTTTCGGGTGGCGAGATCAGTTTTTTTGTTTTTGAAAAAAGTCTCCATTTCTTCTATTTTCTTTTCAATATCAGCTTCACCTTTCAAAACATGTCTCATCATTTGAATATCGCCAATCGCATAATGGTCACTGCCTACACTTCCTGAAACACCAAATGCCGGGACATTGTTATCAAGCGCACATTGAGCGGGTTTAATAGATTTTTCTGTTAAGTATGTTTGAATCGCTTTTGAAATAAGATGGTCTGATTTTTCTTCTAATGCCAACACCGCAGGGAAAATATTTTCATTATCGCAGCCATTTGATTTCCAATCCATCACTTCAAACTTTCTTTCTGTCAGCGTACCCGTGAAATCAAACGCAACTGTTTTAATATTGGAAGCAGCTTCCAGCGCCTTATCACTTTTAAAAACCACGTGGCTTTTGGCTTTGTCACGCCCGACATACATGGCCAATGAACTCAGCATGCCTATGACGCAGGGGCAAGCAACCACCAAGGTAAACAACGATACTTCGATACCATCTGACATGTCTCCGAAGTATCCTGCAAAAACGCCTAATGTTAAAGAGAGCAAGATCACTGCTGGCACAAAATACCGCATCATTGTATCTGTGAAGTTCTCGTCTTGATTGTTTGACATTTGCGCGTTTTTGATGGCCTCGGCAATCGCCTGGTCTTTGCGCGCGAGTGCGGAATCTTTTTCAAGTGCTGTGACTTTGATTTTTAAATACTCTGGGGCACCTTGATATTTTTTGTAAATCATTCCCTGACATAATGAACCATTTTTGCTGACATTGGTTGGCGAGATCTCGCCATCTTCACTTTCGGTATTGATTGAATAGTTATCTTCGCCCTCACAAATGCCATCCAATGGAATCGTATCGCCAGGCTCGATAAAAATAATATCATCTATTTCGATATCATTGAGATCACATTCAGAAGGCTCTGTTTTTCCTTTTTTTTGACACAACCATTGTCGTTTCAAACTTGCGATCAAGGGTGACGGCGCTGTCAACTGTTGTCTTTGCCTTTCCTTATGGGCTTCATTCAAATGCGCAAACCCAAAAATCATGAGGGCTGAATCAATCAGCATCGGCATATCAATCGGAAATTCGGGATCAATGTGATGGAAAACATGAAGAATACTCACAACCAGGGCGGTTGCTGTGCTGAGGGCAATGAGCGTATACATGTTAACATGGTATCCCGCTTTCCATGCTTTCACATAAAATTGCATACCGATGATTAACGTTAATGCACTGCCGGCTAGGGTCACACCTATCATTTCTTCATCAGAAAATTCGTCACCCCCCAGCATCATGCACATTAAAGCAAGACCGGTGGCGGTGCCTAGGATGCCTTGGATGAGATGGGGATTGAACTTTTCGGGGACTTTGCTAAATGTGACTGGGCCATAGGCGTCGAGCAGTTCTGATAATTCTTGCTCTATTTCTTCGGTATTTTTTGTGCATCCATCTCCCACATTAATAGTGACTTTTTTAAAATTCGTATCGACTAATATGTCGCCTTGAATATCGAGTGCTTTTCTACAGTTATTTTTGATGAGATCTTTGACGGCGAGACCACAGCATCCGCCCATGCCCTCTAAATATAATTCGATTTTTTTTGGCATACTTCTTGCCTTTACAATTTTATAACTTCTTTCGCGCTGTCAGCGCTCATTCATTGTGGCTAATATTACCCAGGGTTGCGGTGCGCTACGCGCCCCTACACATTCAACAACTGATTCATCTTCGCTTTGATAATATCAATCGCAATGCGGTTTTTGCCGCCGCGGGGAACAATGATATCGGCATAACGCTTGGATGGATCGATAAATTGCAAATACATGGGCCGCACGGTATTTTGATATTGCGTTAAAATGCTTTCGATCGTACGGTTGCGTTCAACCAAATCGCGCGTCAAACGGCGTATCAAACAAATATCCATCGGTGTATCGACATAAATGCGAATATCCATCAAATCGCGTAAGGTTTCATCCGTGAATAGCAAAATCCCCTCAAGGACAATGATCGTATGCTGACCGACCTTACGTGTTTGCTTGGTGCGGGCATGGGTTGAATAATCATACACAGGGAGCTCAACCCCCTGACCTGCTTTGAGGGATTTTAAATGCTCAGCCAATAATGCATGATCCATGGATTCAGGGTGGTCGTAATTACGCTGTTCGCGTTGTTCGAGGGGCATGTCGCCTAAATCTTTGTAATAAGCATCCTCAGAAATAACCGCCACTTGGCTGGAACCCATTTCATTGACGATGGTCGACGCCAATAAGCTTTTGCCAGACCCTGAGGCGCCTGCAATCCCGATAATCACGCATTGATTCTGCATGGTGGATGCTCCCGTTGAAAATGGTTCATTATATTCCAAGACCAGCTAGAAGTCTAGAAATGGAAAACCATGGTGATTCGGGCGGGTTTTCTGCATTCAATTTTGCCCTCTTGGCCGCCAACCTAGTCTTTGATTGTAGACGAAATGCTATTTCTTTCTCCGCTACTATCTTTGAACAGCGACAGAACCAAGCCAATGGCACCGCTTCTTCTGCGCGCCAAGAACGGCCACACCTGTACTGCCCACCAGGCCAACGCCCAGGGCTTTTAAATAAAAGCTATTCATTCTTATCCCTCTTTTCGATGTTTTATTGAGGATTATTATTAGACGCCGGCCAATTCCCCTTTGAGCTTCAGGAAGGCCGCTTCTTCCAATTGCCGCACCCGTTCTAATGAAATGCCGAAACGCTCGGCTAACGCTTTCAGGGTGACCTTCTTTTCCTTCAACCAGCGTTCACGCACAATGATCTGCTCGCGCTCATTGAGTGAGCGCATGGCCAAATACAAACTGTCCGTTCCCGCTTGCGTTGAGGAACTGATATCAAATTGATAAGCCGGATCGGCTTCTTTGTCTTCTAATTCAGGGACGGGCAAAGCCATCATTTCGCCGCTTTCAGATTCCCATTCCAGACCCATGTCGTGACCCGTCAAACGTGATTCCATTTCCCGTACATCATTCGGGCTCACGCCCAATTCTTGGGCGACACCCGCGATGTCTTCTTCATTCATCCAACCCAAATGCTTCTTCATGCTGCGCAAATTGAAAAACAACTTGCGTTGCGCTTTTGTGGTGGCGACTCGAACGATGCGCCAGTTGCGCAGGATGAATTCATGGATTTCAGATTTGATCCAGTGCACTGCAAATGCAGCGAGGCGCACGCCTTGCGTGGGATCGAAGCGTTTAACCGCTTTCATCAAGCCGACGGTGCCTTCTTGAATCAAGTCTGCCACGGGCAACCCATAACCCAAGTAACCACGGGCCACGCGACCGACGAAGCGTAGATGAGAAAGGACGAGCTGACGAGCTGCATCAACATCTTGTTCTTTTTGAAATTTTTCGGCGAGAGCCACTTCTTCTTCTTGAGTCAGCATGGGAATGCTGTTGGCATGGGCTAGATAGGCTTCAAGACTTGCGCCAGGCAGCGTGACCTGAATGGGCTGCAAGTAATTGATTTTGTTTTGCATTTTTTCGTACCTCCTTTACAACCCTTTTAGTTTAACACTGTTTTAATTGGAGTGCTAGTCTTAATAAATGGAAAAATATACTGACCGATACCAAGCAGGCCAACTCTTGGCCAAGCACTTACAAGCCTATGCCCATCAGGCAGATGCTATTGTTCTGGCATTGCCCCGCGGCGGCGTGCCTGTGGGATATGAGATTGCCCAAGCATTGGGCATCCCACTCGATATTCTGATCGTACGCAAGCTGGGTGTGCCCGGCCATGAAGAATTGGCCATGGGCGCCATTGCTTCAGGCGGCGCCATTGTCTATAACCAGGACATTATTCGCAGCATTGGGATCTCCGAACAAGCGATTCAACGCGTGATTCAATCTGAACAAGCAGAATTATCCCGTCGAGAAATAGCTTATCGACAGAATCAGCCATTCCCATCCATGACAGGCAAAAACATTATACTGGTGGATGATGGCATTGCAACCGGTTCAACTATGCTGGCGGCGATCAAAGCATTGCGGCAACAAACACCTGCACGCATTGTGATCGCCGTGCCTGTTGCTGCGCGAGACACAGCGCAAGAGATGAAAGCATACGCAGATGATGTGATTTGTCCGCTGAAACCTGTTGATCTGCATGCTGTCGGATTATGGTATGAAGATTTTTCACAAACGACGGATGAAGAAGTATCACGATTATTAAACGAAGCCCGCAGACAAGGATAATGCCATGCATCAACATCAAGGCGTGATCATCCCCAGCCGCGCTGTGTTTTTAAATGGTTTATTGAATGTCCCTAAAAAACCACGTGGCATTGTTTTATTTGTGCACGGCAGTGGCAGCAGTCGATTCAGCACACGCAATCAACATGTTGCAGGTGTTTTAAATGAAGCCGGTTTTGCGACATTGTTGTTTGATCTATTAACACCGGAAGAAGATACCATCGATGAACAGACGCGCGAGTTCCGTTTTAATATTCCCCTTCTTGCAGAGCGTTTGATTGATGTCACGCATTGGTGTGACAATGAATTCGCATCACAGCCATTACCGATAGGTTATTTTGGCGCGAGCACGGGCGGCGGCGCAGCATTGATTGCTGCAGCACAATTACCGCAAACCGTGAAAGCGGTCGTGTCACGCGGCGGAAGACCCGATTTGGCGGGAGATTATTTACCCTCTGTCAAAGCCCCCACATTATTGATCGTAGGCGGCAATGATGTAGAGGTGATCGCATTGAACCAAGCAGCAATGCAACGTTTAACCTGTGTGCATCAACTCGCGATCGTGCCTGGTGCGACACATTTGTTTGAAGAGCCCGGGACACTGGATGAAGTGGCACGATTGGCGACGCAATGGTTTAAGCAACAGTTATAGACAAATAACCAGCGCTGGGCTACAATGTCCTTATTATTAGCATAATCGTAATATAGAGGACATTATGAGCCTGCCCAGATATCTTAAACAGCTAAGACAACAAGGAAATCGTTCATTTACTTTGGCCCAAATGCTCGAAGACCTTCAGATCTCAAAGAATGCAGGATTGGTTGCAATACACCGTCTCACTCTTCAGGGGGAACTGATTAGTCCAGCAAAGGGCTTTTACGTTATTGTCCCACCTGAACATCAATCTCAAGGTTGCATTCCCGCTGAAGAACTTGTTCCCCTGCTTATGCACCACCTAAAGGCAGAGTACTATGTTGCACTACTGTCGGCAGCCCAATATCATGGAGCAGCTCACCAAAAACCTGGACGATTCCAAATCATCTCCAATATGAGAACTAAACACCCCCTTCGATTTGGGAATGTTCAACTTGAATTGATTCACAAAAAAAATCTTAATGAATTGCCTATTCAAAACATCGCTGTAAAAACTGGGTATCTGAAAGTTGCCAGCCCTGAACTCACTGCAATGGATCTTTTAAATTATTCGCTAAGAAGTGGTGGATTAAATCATATTGCTACGGTATTATCAGAGCTTATCGAGGTAATGGATCCAGAAAAATTAATAAAGCTCGCTGAGGCATCAGGAGAGAAAGCATGGTTGCAAAGGCTTGGCTATATTCTTGAACAAATTGATACCATGGATCCAGAAAAAAATGTGATCCTAACGAATGCGATAAAATATTACTTAAAGGACAGACTTCATGACTATATCAGGCTAGCATCAGACATGCCAAAAGCGGGATATGAGAGGAATAAAAAATGGATGATAATTGTTAATACGAGTATAGAGAGTGATTTATGATCCCAGAAATTTATGTTGAACAGTGGCGCAAACATTCAAAATGGCAAACACTGGGGATGCTCGAACAAGACATGATTATCAGTCGAGCACTGATTTGCCTTTACAATAATTCAACAGTGAAAAGCGATTTGCTGTTTCGCGGCGGTACTGCCCTCAATAAAATTTATATCCAACCGGCTTCACGCTACAGTGAAGACATTGATTTTGTACAGAAGCATGCCAAACCAATAGGTGAGACCCTAGACCAGATCAGAGACTCACTTATCGATTGGCTAGGTGAGCCAAAACGAAAAATCACTCAACGTAGCGCAAAACTTGTCTACAAATATCAAAATATTGAAGGCCTTATTTCTAGATTGAAAATTGAAATAAATACAACGGAACACATCCAGATCTTGCCTATTGCAGAAATACCATTTTCAATAACATCTGAGTGGTACTCCGGGGAATGCTTGATCTCCAGTTATGCAATTGAGGAGCTTATGGCAACAAAGCTTAGAGCACTGTACCAAAGAAGAAAAGGCCGTGATTTATTTGATTTGTGGCTGATATTCAGTAAAGAACATGCAAACATTGACAATGTCATGCCAATATTTCATGAATATTGTCGCCATGAAGGTATTCACATGAGCAAGGCGTTATTTCAAAACAACCTGAGCTTAAAGCGTCTTAACGCAGACTTTCGGGTTGACATGAACACACTACTCCCCTCGAATGCTAGCTGGGATTTTGAGAAGGCATTCGATTTTGTGCAAGAAAAAATAATCAATAAGATTTAATGCGTTTTTTGGTCACATACCACTCCCGATTACCTCGGCCGAATTGTGTATAAATAATGCGTTGAAGCAATCCATGCACCGATCACGCCTAAAGCAGCGCATAACGCAATGATGCCGATTTGCGCACCCAGGGATAACCATTGTGCTTCCCACTGGCTGCCATAACTTTCTAAAACACGATCAAGTGCAGGGCTGACCATGGAAAAACTGATGCTGACCAAAATTAAACCTAACACGCTGCCAATGGTGCCTAACCAAAAACCGGCGTATAAAAACGGGCGACGCACAAATGCGTCTGTTGCGCCGACCCATTTCGCAATCATGATGTCAGCGGTGTTCGCCATCACGGCGGAGTGAACACTGTGACCCGTCACCAATAATAAACCCGCGCTCAACAATACCGCAATCACCAATGTGATTTTCTCAATCAGTGACAATAACGCTTGTAGCCGCATCACCCAGGCCGTATCCATTTGAAATTGATCCACACGGGGATCTGCCTTCAAAGCTCCCTCCAATCGATCAACCACGACTGAATCAAATGTTTTCGGCGTGATCAACAGTACAACAGGCAATGGATTTTCGCCCAACGATGTGACCAGATCCTTCATGCCCGAAAAGGTATTAAATTCATTCAGTGCTTCTTCAGGTGAAATCGTTTTCACAGCCAACACATCCGGGTCCTGTTGGAAGCGAATCGCTATGTCTTGCGCTTGTGTGACCGTCACCCCTTTTTGCATGAATGCGGTGATTTCTCCGCCCTTTGCCCAAGGATCCACCCATTGCGACACATTCAGAGTAGCCCAATATAATGCCACGGGCAGACTCATGATCACCGCAAAAATACTGATCGTGAGCAATGATGTGAAGGGATTCGCGCACAATGCTTTAAGCGTGGAGGCGGCACTTTCAACATGCGAATCGCGCCAGCGAAAAAGGCGGCTCTGCAAAGAAGGTACATGGCGTGAATGGCGTGCAGAATGTTTCATTAAGCATACTCCATGGCATCAATTAATTCACCTGAATGCAAGCGTAAAATGCGGTGCGGATGACAATCAATCAGGGTGCTATTATGCGTTGCAATCAATACTGTCACCCCCACATCGTGAAAGCGCTCGAATAAACGCATGATTTCCAGACCCAATTCAAAATCCAAATTTCCTGTTGGTTCATCCGCAAACAAAACCGTGGGACGATTCACGACTGCGCGCGCAATACCCACACGTTGTTGTTCACCGCCAGACAACACAGATGGCATTTCAAATGCTTTATCTAATAATTTGACCGTGTCGAGTGCCGCATGCACTCGCTTCACAATTTCTTTTCGCCCAAACCCACACACCTTCAAAGGCAGCGCAACATTGTCAAATACATTTTTATCCGGCAATAGCAAATGATTTTGAAACACGATGCCGATAGATTGACGAAACGCAGCAACCCCACTGTTCGACAGGTTTGATAAATTCGTAGAGCCTACGATCATTTTCCCGCTGGTTGGACGCTCAATCGCCGTCAATAATTTTAAGAGCGTGCTTTTGCCAGCGCCGGAATGACCCGTTAAAAAAGCCATTTCACCCCGCTCCATTTCAAACGTCACATTTTTTAAAGCGGTGATGCCTTTTGTATATTTTTTGGTGACTTGTTGACAAACAATCATGGATATTATTCCCCTGCTGAAAAAAGTGCGTCCACAAAAACAGACCCATCAAAGGGCTCGAGGTCATCCGCTTTTTCGCCCATGCCCACAAAGCGGACTGGCAAATGGTGCGCCTGGGATAAGGCAAATACAATCCCTCCTTTTGCCGTACCATCCAATTTTGTGAGCACTAACCCATTCACGCCGACAGCCTCTTTAAAGAGTTTAGCTTGTGAGAGTGCATTTTGCCCAATCGTCGCATCCAACACCAATAAAACATCATGTGGGGCTGTGGGATCATTTTTCTTGATCACCCGCACAATTTTCTTCAATTCTTCCATGAGATGGGATTGAGTGTGCAAACGCCCAGCTGTGTCTGCAATCACCACATCAATGCCTCGTGCTTTAGCCGCTTGCATGGCATCAAAAATCACCGCTGCACTGTCGGCACCTGATTGTTGAGCGATGACAGGCACTTGATTGCGTTCGCCCCATACTTGCAATTGTTCGACCGCAGCGGCACGGAATGTGTCCCCCGCTGCCAACAACACGCTTTTACCTTCGGCCTGAAACCGCTTCGCCAATTTCCCAATCGTGGTTGTTTTGCCCGCACCATTGATGCCGACCATCAAAATCAAATGGGGTTTTTCAGCAAAATCAGGCCAAGGTGTTTCAGGCACCACCAGCATATTCAAGAGTTGTTCGCGTAACGCTGAAAAAACAGCCTCGCTGTCGTTGAGGGCATGTCGCTCCAAACGATCCGTTAATGCTTTAATCACGATACCTGTTGCTTCAACGCCGACATCCGCTAAAATCAGCTGTGTTTCGATGGCTTCCAGCAATTCTGCATCGATCTTTTTATGACCCAATATAATATTGGCCAAGCCATTGCTGAGTTTTTCACGGGTTTTGGTCAAGCCTTCTTTGAAACGCTGAAATAAACTCGGCTTTTCCGTTTTTTTAAAACCAAACATCTTAATCACTCCAACTGTTTACTTATCGATAAAAATTCACTATCCTTCATGGGATGACAGGAGAACACCATGCGTCACATCCTCACCACCTTCACACTGCTCTGCGGTACCGCTTTTGCACAATCCATGCCCACCCATGAATTCACCCTATCGAATGGGCTCAAAGTCCTGGTGCGCGAAGATCACCGTGCCCCTGTCGCCACAGTTCAATTGTGGTACAAGGTCGGCTCCAGTTACGAGCACAATGGTAACACGGGCTTATCCCACTTGCTTGAACACATGATGTTCAAAGGCACCAAAGCCTACCCCGAGGGCAAGTTCGCAGACCTCATCACTGAGCGCGGCGGCGTGCTGAATGCATTCACGTATTACGATTTTACAGGGTACTACGAATCATTGCCAGTCAATCAGATTAATATTGCCTTCCAACTCGAAGCTGATCGCATGCGCAACATCGACTTTACACATGAGGCCTTTGCGAAAGAACTTCAAGTGGTGATCGAAGAACGCCGTATGCGCACCGAAGACAATCCGCAAAGTTTGGCCTACGAACGCTTCCAAGCTGTCACTTTCTTAACCAGCCCTTATCATAACCCGGTGATTGGCTGGATGGCGGATTTGAACCATTTATCTTTTGACAGCGCGCTAGACTGGTATAACCGCTGGTACTATCCCAATAACGCCACGCTGATCATTGTCGGGGATGTTGAACCGAAAGCCATGCAATCGCTGGCCGAACAATATTTCGGGAAAATTCCCAATCACGCCATTACACCGGTGTTCAGCACACCTGAGCTGCCCGCCATGGGTGAAAAGCGCATGAACCTCAACGTGAACGCAGCATTGCCCGAATTGTTCCTGTCGATTGTTGTGCCCAGTTATACGGATCCCATCGCCAAAGAAGATGCCGTCGTCCTCGCACTTATCTCACAAATTTTGGATGGTGGATTGAGTGCCCGTTTCGAATCCTCCCTGGTTCGCAACCAAAACCTGGCGTCGCAGATCAACGCCTCCTACTCGCCTTACATGCGCCTTTCAACCACTTTTGAGGTGAATGCCGTGCCACAAAACGGCGTCACACTGGATGCGTTAGAACAAGCCATATGGCAAGAAATGACAGCTTTGATCACCACGCCTGTGAGCAGTGCAGATTTGTTGCGGGCGAAAATGCAATTCAAAGCCAGTGATGTGTTTGGAAAAGACAGCATCAGCGATCAAGCGATGGAAATCGGTGTCTTAGAAAGCATTGGATTATCTTATCAAGATAAAGATGCCTTTTTAACAGCGATCAACCGTGTCGAAGCGGCCGATATTCAAGCCGTAGCACAACGTTATTTCACGCGCGATAAACTCACTGTCGGACGCATTATCCCTACGCAACACACTCCACTGGAGCAAACACCATGACGAACCGCTCAAAAAAATGGATGCAATGGGGCATTTTAAGTGCCGTCATTATTGGGGCATTCGCTTATCTATTCTTGATTCGCGGCTGGGAAATCTCCGCGCTGATGAAACAAGCTTCACTACGGACGGAAAATGGCATGATCCCTATTTACACAGCCAAAGAAAACAACGGCGCCACCATCGCGATTGTTCCCATGAAAGAATTACCCATGATCGATATTTTGCTGTGGTTTGATGCCGGCAGCGCACGTGATGATCAACAATGGGGCATTTCAAATTTAACCGCCCGCCTGATCGGGGAAGACACCACACAACTGAATTCACAAGCCATCCATGATGCATTTGAATCTGTGGGTGCACAATTTGATGCTTCAAGCTCGCGAGATGTGTTCAGCATTCATTTACGCACATTGTCTGACGATAAAGCACTCGATACGACCGTTAACATGTTAAAAACCGTGTTGAAAGAAACTACTTTCAAACCAGAAAGTGTGACCCGCGAAAAATCGCGCGTCCTGGCCGCCATTCAATCGAAAGCAGATTCTCCCGCGCAAACCATTTCGGATGCTTTCTTCATGAAAATGTATGCCACACATCCCTATGCACATCCCGCGACAGGCACTGCCGAAACGGTATCTGCTATCAGCGAACAAGATTTGCAAACCTTTTATCAAAACAACATTGTGCAATCGCGTGCGACAGTTGTAGTGGCAGGGGATATCACCAAAGGCGCTGGCAAAAAAATGGCTGAATCATTACTTGCTGCGCTTCCCGTAGGTGCGCCCGCTCCAGCATTACCCGAGCCCATTTTGCAAGCAGCTTCAACAGATCATATCCACTTTCCTTCTACGCAAACCCATTTGATGTTTGGTTTGCCCACACTCGCCAAAGGAAATCCTGATTTTTATGCGATGACATTGGGTAATCATATTTTAGGCGGTTCATCGCTGAACTCTCGTCTCTTCCATGATGTTCGTGAAAAAGAAGGACTGGCCTACAATGTCAGCAGCCAATTACAAACGCTGCGAGTTCCTGGGCCATTTTATGTTTATTTACAAACGCGCGCAGATGCCGCGAAAAAAGCATTAGATATTTCGCACGCAACCCTCACGCAATACATGACCACAGGTCCCACTGAAGCAGAAATCAAAGCGGCCAAAGAGAATATCACAGGCACGTTTGTGTTATCACTCAGCAGCAATGCGGCGATTGCGGGTCATGTCGCCATGCTCGGTTTTTATGGATTGCCGTGGGATTATACGGATCATTTCGCTGAACGCATCAACGCCGTGTCGCATCAAGACATTCTCACCGCATTTCAGAAGTATATTCAACCCGATCATTTCACAGAAGTTGTATTAGGCAATGGCCCATAATCAAGTTCGCATCATTGGCGGCCAATGGCGCTCACGTCGCTTGAATTTCCCGCCTTTGCCGGGCTTGCGCCCGACGCCCGATCGCGTGCGTGAAACAGTCTTCAATTGGCTCTCTCCCGTGATCCACGGTGCACGTTGTTTAGATGTGTTTGCCGGCAGCGGCGCATTGGGGTTTGAAGCTTTATCACGCGGCGCGAAACACACCGTTTTTTTAGATGCATCACGTGAAGTCATTGACAGCATTGTCGCTAATGCAGGATTATTAAAAACGGATCAGTTTGAAACACATTGTACCGATGCACTCACCTGGTTAAAGCGCGAACCGGATCAACCGTTTGATATTATATTTTTAGATCCGCCGTATGCATTATCTTTAATAGCGCCTTGTTTGGATTTGCTCGATAAAAATCATTTTTTAACACCTCAGACATTGATTTATGTGGAGGATGATAAACCCATTCCCGATGTCCCAGGATTTGAGAAACATCGGGAAGCGCGGGCGGGGCAAGTATACTACAGTCTATTGATAAACCGTCCTGCTTGAAACGCTTCTTGCACCATTAGGTGTAGGGGCGGAGCAACCTATTATGAGAAGCTGATCCCAATATACACCGAAATATTATCACCGGTATTAACGCCTGAAAATTGCTCATCTCCTCCACCCAATATACCCCCAAAAGTACCAACAAACCCCATCAAGAAAAAATTATCCGATTTTCCTAAACGATAACGCCCATCTAGGCCTAGCTGAAGCAATATTTGAGTTTCATTGGTCGTGACAGGCTTGTAGTCTTCGAAATCAAGATCATACATTTGATACGTGATCACCGGGCCAAATTTAAAGGTCGTGATATATTTATCAGCTGCTGCATAAGCGGACATCGTGAATAGCATAGGCACCTCGACCTCGCTGGTTTTTAAGGAACCTGATTCAATACACAGGGGGGCATTTAGACAGCGTTGTTTAGCGAGCACGAAGTCAGTTTTGACAGGCGAAGTGTACAGCAACCCTGTTTGAAAACCCGCACGCCAATACGAAGTGGAAACAATCTGATATTGACCATCGACCAACAACCCAATCACACCACCCAATTCGGTACGATCTGCTGCAATGCTGTTATTATTGAGATTAAATTCATTATCTATATTCTCAATAAAATTTGTATCGATCTGAATGATATCTCGATAGTTAATGCCAATGATAGGCGAATAAAAATATTCAGCATGACTGCGACCGACCTTTTCAACCACTTCCACATTGGCATCTACCACCGGAATGTTTGGTGATGCAGAAGCAGCTCCCACATAAATCAGGGACAAGAGCACCGTTGGGATTGATACATATTTAAATAAGTTCATCTATAACTCCTTGTTTAAGAAAAACTGATGCCAATGTAAACGCCAAAGCCTGTGCCAGCATCTACACCTGAAAATCCACCATTACCGCCACCTCCCATGGAGAATGTCGTTTGGAAACCCGTTAGAAAGAAATTGTCAGATTTACCTAAACGGTATCGACCATCTATCCCAATTTGAAATTGAGCTTGAAATTCATTCTGCGGATCTGCGTCAAAATCAGATAGTTCGATATCATACATCTGATATGAAATCACTGGACCCAGTTTTGCTGTGGTGATATATTTGTCTGAAGCTGCGTAACGTGCAAATGTAAACATCATGGGCACATTCATCGAGCTTATTTTCAATGTCCCGTTCGGGATACAATCATTTCCGGGACAATCCCCCGCAAACTCACTCTCGGCAGGGGAATTATAATAAAAGCCGGTTTGAAAACCCGCACGCCAGTATTCTGTGGCCAAAATCTGGTATTGTCCATCGACCAATAAGCCAATCACGCCGCCCAATTCGGTATGAGTAACAGACAATGAATTACCCGATTGATTAGGATCGCCATTGACGAAAGAGTTGCTGATTTGAGTCACATCGATATAGTTGATACCAATGATGGGTGAATAAAAATATTCTGTCGTGCTGCGGCCAACTTTATCAACCAAATCCAGCTTGACATCCACCACGGGGGGATGGGCTGGGGCTGCATGGGCAGTGGCCATCACGGCGCCATATAATATCGAAGCGGCAAAGGAAAGACGCATAAAACCTCCTTGTTTTAAATGAAACCTGCGGCACTGTGCCATAGATATGAACACTTTGTCAACTTTTTTGACTGGTTAACTACGGAAGTTGCGATTGACTCTCAGTTCGGGTATAGTGGCTCTCATGAAAAACAGTTTTCAAACCGAGATCCTTCATCAACATGCCCATTCCCACGCGCGGATCACCCAGGTATCCACGCCCCATGGGGCATTCGTCACGCCCGCTTTTATGCCCGTGGGCACGCGTGCTGCTGTTAATTGCATGTCGGCCGACCAATTGGAGGCTTCCGGCTCCCAGATTATTTTGGGCGGCAATACCTATCATATGCTGGTCTCCCCAGGAATGGATGTCCTCAAGGCGGCCGGTGGCATGCACACCTTCATGGGGTGGGATAAACCCATGCTCACGGACAGCGGCGGGTTTCAGGTGTTCAGCCTTTCACAGAATTCCAAAATTTGTCGGATTGACCAGCAAGGCGCTCACTTCAAACACCCGACCACAGGCAAGGTGGTGCATTTAACGCCTGAATCCTCGATTGAAACACAAAAAATCATTGGCGCTGATATTATCATGGCCTTTGATGAATGCACCCCCGAAAACGGTGGGCGCGACGCGGCATTGGCTGCCATGGAACGCACGCAACGTTGGTTGCTTCAATCAAAAGAAGCCCACGAAAAACAACCGAATTCAGCATATGGTTTCAGACAAGCCCTTTTTGGTATTATTCAAGGCGGCAGTTTTCGCGATCTGCGCGAAGCATGTGCACAGCATGTGGTTGACATGGATCTCGATGGCATTGCGATCGGTGGTGAAGCGATTGGTTTTGAAATGGGCAAAACCTGTGAAATCATCGATTGGGTTCGCCCACTGTTACCAGAACACAAAGTCCGTTACACCATGGGTGTCGGTTTAAATCCGCAAGATTTGATTGATGTCGTGAAATGCGGCATTGATATTTTCGATTGCGTCGCACCGACTCGGAATGCTCGCCACGGTTCTCTTTACCATGGATTTGCGGTGAAAGATGGCGATTGGGTTAAATTTGAAAGTGAAGAAGAAAAATCCCGCATCCTGATTAAGAAAGCGATTTACGCATCCGACGATCGCCCCCTGTTAGAAGGCTGTGATTGTTATACGTGTCAGCATCATTCTCGTGCTTATTTACATTTTTTATTCAAGCAAAGCCAAGCGCTTTATTCCACATTGGCTTGTATTCACAATATTCGCGTGATGCAGAAGACGTGTGAGGTGATGAGGGCGGAAATTGTGCAACAATTGTAGGGGCACGAGATTGTCCAAACAGAACCGTTCCGTGAATAGTCGAAAATCTAAAAAAAGCCCCGCATAGCGGGGCAAATCCTGTCTCTATGGAATTGAAGCTTAATGCTTCATAAACTCACGGAGATCCATTTCTTCAAGGCAAATGCCTTTTTCCTTGCTTTGATCTTTCCATTTGCTTGCGGACCATTTTTTGTCCAAAGCCCTGGAAATTTCACCCGTATGGGCTTTGAAACAGCTTTGCAGCGCATCAAAGTTTGGCGAGGTGTTGTAACATTTACGCAAGGCATCTTGTGTGATCGAACAGCAGTTCCCGCCAAGCAAATGCTATTATCCAAACTCATTCTCATGATCGGTGTTTAGGAATTTAGGGCGAGCAAAAGCTTCTAATAGAATTTAGATAAGATTATTAAAGTTATTTTTTCTGGCTCAAAAATCAAAAAATCATTCGACACTACTTACGCACGTTGATCCAACAGCTTAACTATCAATAATGAGCTGCGCCCCATATTCTCCGCCACTGGATATAGCCGTAAATAAATCATGCCAACTTTCAATAAAATAACACATAAAAAATGCGCGCATTCTTTCCCATAGCGACGTTCGAGACCGATATCTTTCTCGAGCTTGCTTAAAAAGATGACAGCTTAATTCTTGAACTTGATCTACAAAAAAAGCCAACAACATAAGCATGCCAAAAATCGTGCAAAGATTTTTATATCCATGGCCAAAATTGTGTGAAAAATGATAATTTTGATTTTTGAGCGTATTAAATGCATTATTTTCTATTTTCCAGTTTGAACGTCCTCCTCTCATGATGTCATATAAATTCTCTTGCGTAATTTGAATATCGGTAACCCAGCTAAAATGTTGCACTTTCCCTTTCTTATCTGTCTCCCAATATTCCAAAAAATTAACCTTAAAATCAGGGTGGCTTCTATTAAGCGGCGCCTGATTTCTATAGCGATAACGGTGTGTTTTTCCATCTGTCGTGCTCTGACAGTATTCCGTGCAGTCAGCACCTTCAAGCCATTCAAATAAAAATTCATGATCACCTGGCTTAACACCCACAATATAACGCATATCTAAGGCATTTAAATCTCGCAAATGAGGCACATTAGAAGCCAGCGCGTCTTCAACAACAATAAATTTTAAATGTGGGTGCTCGCGTCTGGCATCAGAATATAAGCGCTTAGCTGCATTTCGTTCACAATCATTCTTTGTACATCCATCTGTCTTTGCAATCGCTTCAGGGGCAAGTGGTAACACTATTTTTTTGTCAGGATGTACAATAGCCGCACAAAACATATTGTGATAATAATGAACCTGCTCATCAGGCTGTGGCAGCCGATAGTGCTCCGTCAGCATCTCATGGATAAGCACATGCTCTGTCTCGAGTAAATCTCGTTTTGTTCTACCTTTTAACAGTGCGTTTAATTCAGGCAGCGCGTTCAGATCAATCATCAGCCACTGTTTCTTCCCATCTACAAAATATAGCGTCCATTCATCCCCCCATGGAGAATCAATAGGCTTAATCAACACATAAGTATTTTTTTTGGCAGTTTTAGGGCGCTTTGATCGAATGATGACGTGACATTGACCATAGTGTTTGCTGCAACAGTTTTCACAATGCACGCTAGGCGATGAAAAAAAACCAGTCCCATCCCCAGCTAACAAATAATGTCCTTTCAGTAAATATTCAAATTCTTCCAGCGCTTTCCCACGTTGCACACATGCAAATACCCGCTTAAATGCTTGCCTAACTGCATTAGGCTCTACCTCATCACAGCGCTCTCGCATATAGGTGTCACAGGGCGCTTGTTCCACTCCAAATAATGTACGTAAATTATGTCGAGTTATTTTTTCACTTAAGCTTTCATCAAATTTCAATAACGAAGGATATTTTAAAGAAAAAACTGCTAAACCGGACATTAGACAATCAACTAATGTAATAGGCGTGCCTCGTTCAACACGTGCATGAGGCAGATCAATTTTCGCAAATTGATTGCGAATTATGCCGAGCAGCCCATTCGCCGATAAATATTTTTTTGGTAATTTCATTAACTAACCTTCCTTGGTATGTGCTCATGTTAGAAACACTATATTATCCAAAAAGTTTACGAAATGAAATTTAAAAATTACCTATTTATCAAGCGTTTTTTACTTGGCGGGAACTGCTGGTGATCGAACAGCGTATATGTTCGCCACCTTTATTGGCATCTACAAATAATAAATGCTGATTCTGATCGAAGCGTATTTGACCAAAAGTAATGGTCGCTAAACCACCCTTTTGTTGACCGTATTGTTTATCTTTATGCAACAATGGGTTAACCTTGTTTTCCCTTTTCATTTCACCCTTGATTTTGCCATTCAATGGCACTGCTTTACGGGTGGTTGCAGTTTCGCGTGTGCTTGCGGGTCTTTCTCTACTCATGATCGTTACTCCAATCGTTAATGAGAATGCAGGGTTTATGGTCATTCATTCGATTGACATATTCCCTCTCGTACATTAACTTTGGACCACGAACTTAGTTTTGTCAAATGACATATAAATCTCATACCTGACCAATCCTGCGAGGATGTTTACATGGGGAGTCTGGCTATATATAGGGTCAGCCTTGGCCCGTTTGACGACCAATTTTGGGATTTTGTCTAGCACTTTCAATAAGATATCGCTTGAAGGCTCTTCCCCCAATAGCAGGTGCATGATTTGCATGTCCTTTTTCACGAGCGCGCTTTTTTGACGGGGAAGGAACATGGGATCGTAATAAGCCACATCAAAGGTGCCGGATGTGAGTGACTCCAAAAAAGCTTCAGCATCCGTTTTTATCACTGCCATACGTTTTCCTATGGCAGATTCGTCAGGATCCTGACGCAATGCGTCAACCGCCTCCTGCAGCAATAATGCCAATACGGGATTGCGCTCCAACAGCGTGACGGTTGCACCGCAATAGGCGATCCAGTGCGCATCTTTTCCTAAACCTGCGCTCATGTCTAACACCCTCGAGGACGGATTTTTATGCAGTCCCAATGCGCGTGAGAGGGGATCTTTTTTCCGTGTGCGTTTTGAACGGCGTTCAATATAAGCAGCAGATAAAAAATCGATGTGCCAATCCATCACGGAAAGCTTTGCTCCTCTCAAGAAGGATGATTGGCTATCCACCATTAAAATAAGTGAATGTTCTTGCCAATCCTCTTTGAAGGGAAGCGCCAAATCTTTTGCGATTTGTTTTGCGCGTTCGACCGCGTTATCATTAACAGCACACACCACGATACGATCAGACAACATTGCGTGATATTCCTGTGGCAATTAACCCAATCAATCCGCCAAATACGCCGCCCCACACCACCAACCATCCTAAATGTTTGCGGATCATGTCGGAAACAATTTTTTTCACCATTTGAGGCGTGAGCTCATCGAGCCGCGTTTGAATGATTCGAGAAACTTTGTCATGAATGGCGATTGAATCCATCGATGCACGTATTTTAGCTTGAAGGGCTGATTGGAAGGCTTCACTGTGAGCGATACCTTTCATCTCCGATCGTAATTTTTCCAGAAACGATTCACGAAAACTTTCCAACACTTTTGCGCCACCAAACATATTGATCATAGACCCAAACTGGGAATTTAAAATCAGCTCGACAAAAGCATCAAACGTGTGTGAAATATCAACGGATTCCAACATGTCATCAAAATGCATGGCTTGAATAGATTGTGCATCAAAAAAACGTGTAATATTTTCTGGGTTGAAAAACTGCGTCATGATCATCTGATAAATACCTGCTTTGAATTCTTCAAAGCGCGCGGGAATCACCCCCGATCCATACAAACCAGGCACTTTTTCGAATAACATATAAATCGCAAGATCATTGGTGATTGAGCCAGACAGCGCGAACAAACCAATATTCAGCGTGTAAGGTTCATTCAAAAAATACCCTGTGGCGACGAATAATATGGCGACGAGGTGGGTGAGGGTATATTTCATGGCATTTTCCCGTTAATTTTTCTCATTATATACCGTATCCATGGCGCATGGGCGACGTTTATGGCATGATCAGGATAGTTTGAACTTTAATATGTATGGTAGGTAACTATGAAATCACCCGATGAACAGTCCCTTATTAACCGCCTGCTGGCCGCCCTGCCCGCCATGAGCGATGAAGTCAAAGCCATGATCCGTGAGAAATGGCAAAGCGTCTTGTCTGAACAAGGTTTTGTGACACGCGAGGCATTTGACGTGCAAACCAAAGTGTTGGCACGCACCCGCGAGAAGGTTGAGGCGTTGGAAAAGCAAGTGCGAGAGATTGAGGAAAGGATTAAATAGTGGGCACCTGCGGTGCATGGGCGGAAATATCCGCCCCTACAGATTACAATTGCTTTTTTTTAAAATCCATGTTAATTTCTCGCCCAAGAATAACAACAATAAGCGAGTCTCTTCATGTCAACAGCCATGGTTTATTCACGTACGCACGATGGTGTTGGTGCACCATTAATCCGCGTTGAAGTCGATATTTCAAAAGGCATACCCAGCTTTTCCATTGTCGGATTACCCGAAACAGCGATCAAAGAAAGTCGCGATCGTGTGCGAAGCGCGTTGCTAAATGTCAATCATGAGATGCCTGTGCGACGTATTTTGGTGAATTTATCGCCGGCGGATCTTCCTAAAGAAGGGGCACGGTTTGATTTGCCCATTGCCATCGGCATATTAGCGGCATCGCAACAAATCCGCGCAGATCAACTCGAACAATATGAATTTGCCGGTGAACTCGGTTTAGCTGGCGAATTAAGGCCGATCAATGGGATGCTGCCATTTGGTATCGAATCACACAAAGCCTCGCACACATTGATTTGCCCTGCAGAGAACGCCGCTGAAGCGATGTTGGGCGGCGGAAAAGTATTGGCCGCTTCACATCTCCTGGATGTGATTTCGCATGTGCAGGGATGGGAATTATTACAAAGTCCTGCGCCGCTCACACTTCCGGAGCATGCATCATGCACACTGGATATTGCTGATATTCAAGGGCAACCACTGGCGAAGCGTGCACTGTTGATTGCGGCCGCAGGCGGTCACAGCATGCTCATGTGCGGACCACCAGGTTCCGGCAAAAGCATGTTGGCTCAACGATTACCCACCATTTTGCCGCCACTGTCTCATGCACAATCGCTGGAAATTGCGGCCATCTACTCGATCAGCAAGCAAGGTTTTCATGTCTCGCGATTCAAAGAGCGTCCTTTCCGGTCGCCGCATCATACTTCATCTCCTGTTTCATTAGTAGGTGGCGGCAGTATTCCAAAGCCGGGTGAAATTTCACTTGCACATCACGGTGTATTATTTCTGGATGAATTTCCTGAGTTTTCACGTAAAGTCATTGAAGTCCTTCGCGAGCCTATTGAAAATCGAAAAATCCACATTGCACGCGCATCAGGTTCTGCAGAATTTCCCGCACAATTTCAAATGATTTGTGCGATGAACCCTTGTCCCTGCGGGTATCTGACAGATACAGAACATCAATGCCGTTGCACGCCCGCACAGATTGAACGATATCAAGGGCAAATATCAGGACCCATTTTGGATCGCATTGATATCCATATTGAAGTCCCGCGCGTTAACGTTAAAACGTTGATGGCGTATACACAGAGGGAAGGCGAAACAAGCGTTATGATGCGGGAAACCGTTGTGAAAACGCAAGCTGTTCAATTCGAACGATCAGGCGTTTTGAATGCGCATTTAAGCAGCGCAGCGATTAAGGAAACACTGATGACGAGTGCTGCAAAAGAAAAACTGGAAAAGCTCGTTGATGCATTTCACTTTTCAGCACGCGCATTTTATCGGGTCATCAAAGTCGCGCGCACAATTGCTGATTTAGAACAATCTCAATCCATTGAGGTCAAGCATATTGTTGAGGCGGCGCAGTATCGGCAGCAGACCTCTTTGTAAGGCCGCAGCATGCAGAGTTTATCGCGAAGGCGGGCAGTCGCATGCCATTTGCATGCTGGCGCCCTACAAACGCTGCTTCCGTTTCTCCAATCTCATTTTCAGTTTCTCAGCATGTTCTTTTTGAACTTGCTGAAACGCTTCATATTGTTTTTCGTCGAGGAGTTTTTTGACTTCAGTATTCGTCACATCATTGAGTTCCGTCAACTCTTTTTTCATGCTCAGCATCGAAGACAGGCTGGTTTCGCCGTTATAACTTTCGACGATGTCTTCGCGATCGTTGATGCTGTCATACAACACATTAGACAAATCTCGGATTTGATCATCCGTTAATAATGTGACCTTCAACAGGCGTGTCATGAAATCATCGACATATCGATTCACGATGGAGTGAGGCGCAGCAAATGCGCTGAAAAAAAACAGAAAAGACAATACTGACACACACCATTTCATTTTCATTGATCATTCCACCGTCACTGATTTTGCTAAATTCCGAGGCTGATCGACATCAGCCCCTTTTAAAACTGCCACATGATAGGCTAACAATTGCAAGGGCAAAGTATGCAATAAGGCAGGCGCAAACAACCCTGCACCAAGCGGAATGTTGATGACCTGAGCATTTAACATCTCGGCATGATCAACATCACTCACCAAAAATAACCGGCCACCACGCGCATTGATTTCCTGAAGATTCGACAACATTTTCTCGTACTGACCATCATTATGCAATAAACCGATCACAGGCATCAATTCATCGACGAGGGCAAGGGGTCCATGTTTTAATTCACCAGCAGGATACGCTTCCGCATGAATGTATGAAATCTCTTTTAACTTCAATGCCCCTTCCAACGCAATTGGAGACAATATGCCGCGCGCAACAAACAACGCACTTGTTTTATCAGCGAATGCTTGTGCCATTTTTTTAATGGCCGGGTCTAATGCCAACACCATTTCCATCAAACGAGGTAATTGTTCTAAGCCTTCGATATGCAATTTCAAATGCGTGATATGTTTTGATTTTGCCAATGACAATGTCAGGAGTGCGAGTGACACCAATTGTGTGCAGAATGCTTTCGTGGAGGCGACACAAACTTCTCTGCCCGCACGGGTGAGAAACACGAGGTCAGCTTCACGCACCATCATGGATTCCGGCACATTGCAAATGGCCAACGTGGAACGATACGTTGAGCTTTTTGCTTTACGCAATGCAGCCAATGTATCTGCTGTTTCACCGGATTGTGAAATGCACACAAATAAAGTATTTTTAGGGACAACAACATCACGGTAGCGATATTCACTCGACACTTCCACTGTGCAAGGAATTCCTACGATCGATTCGATCCCATAACGAGCGACCAACCCGGCATGATAGCTCGTGCCACAGGCCACAATGTGAATGCATTCTATCTCGGCAAACAAAGCATCTGTGTTAGGGCCGAAAATAGCATCAAGCACTTGATGATCACTTAAACGTCCTTCCAATGTTTCCTGCACAACATGAGGTTGTTCAAAAATTTCCTTTTGCATGTAATGATCGTATTGACCCTTATTGCCACTCAAATACGCATCACTCGATAATTCTGTCACGTCTCGTGTGATTTTTTCAGCTTTTTTATTGTAAATATCGACTGATTGGGCAGTCACTTCGGCAACATCCCCTTCTTCTAAATAAATAAATTGTTGTGTCACCGTGATAAGGGCTAAATAATCAGACGCGAAAAAGTTTTCCCCATTCCCGAGACCGACTACTAACGGGCTGCCTTTTCTCACGGCGAATAATCGATCGGGATAAGCACATGATAATATGCCTAATGAAAAAGCACCTTCCAACTCTCGGATGGCTGCAAAAACCGCCTCACGCATGGTCTTGCTTTTTTTCAGACAAGAATGGATCAAGTGTGCAATCACTTCCGTATCCGTTTGAGAAGCAAACACATAGCCTTCCGCAATCAGTCTCGCACGCAATGTGTCATGATTTTCAATGATCCCATTGTGCACAACCGCAATTTCATTGTCGCCATTTCCAGATGTATGTGGATGTGCATTTTGCTCAGAAGGCACACCATGTGTTGCCCAACGGGTATGCGCAATACCAATATGACCCTGAACGGGATATTCTTTGATCGCTTGTACCAAATGGGCGACTTTGCCTTGCGCGCGAACACGAACCAACCCATTTTTTTCACACACAGCAATCCCTGCAGAATCATACCCGCGGTATTCAAGGCGCTGCAGACCTTCCAATAAAACTGGAGCCACAGGGCTCTTCATGACCGCACCAACAATACCACACATTTATAAATCCCCTTCTTCAGGTGTTTTTTCAGGGCGTTTCCATGTGGGCAAGGTAGTTTGTTTTGCACGTGCCAGTGTCAATTGATTATCTGGCGCGTCTTTGGTGAGCACCGTACCGGCGCCAATCGTTGCGCCTTCACCCACCGACACAGGTGCGACCAAACTGGCATTGGATCCAATAAACGCATGGTCGCCAATCACGGTGTGGTGTTTATTCACACCATCGTAATTGCAGGTGATCACGCCCGCACCAATATTAACGTGTTGGCCCACGGTTGTATCGCCGATGTAGCTGAGATGATTCGCTTTGGAATGGGCACCTAAGGTTGAGTTTTTAATTTCGACAAAATTGCCGACATGCACCTGATCTTCGAGACAAGCGCCTGGGCGCAAGCGTGCGAAGGGACCCACTGTCACCCCTGATTTAATCGTTGCACCGTCAATATGTGAAAATGGTTGAATCGAGACATGATCACCCATCATGCTGTTTTTAATGATCACGTTGGCGCCAATGTGCGTATGATTTCCGAGCGTCACATCGCCCTCTATGATCACATTCACATCGATAAAGACATCTTTGCCAACCGTCAGTGTGCCGCGCAGATCAAAGCGCGAAGGATCTGCAAAACGTACCCCTTGTTGCATCAATGCATCGGCCTGCTGAGTTTGCAGGACGCGTTCTGCTTGCGATAATTGTTTCATATCATTTATTCCAAAAGCTTCAACAGGATCGGCAAGGCGCATCGCCTGCACGTGTGTGTGTTGCTGCGCGAGCGGGACAACATCCGGTAAATAATATTCCCCTGCTTTATTGGCACACCCAACTTGTGGCAGCCATGCCAACCAATCTTGACGTTGTGCAATATAAATGCCTGAAGACACTTCTTGAATCTTCCGCTCAACATCGTTGGCATCTTTTTCTTCAACAATACGATCGACCGCCCCATTCGCATGGCGCAGCACGCGCCCCAAACCGGTCGGATCGGGCGCATCATACGTCAATATGCCTAACGCTTCCGGCGGCGTATTTCGTTCAAAAGCAGCGAGGGTTTCTGCAGTGATTAAAGGACCGTCGCCAGCCAGTATCATCACCCTTTCGCCTTTGACATGGGGCATCGCCTGTAGGACGGCATGTGCCGTTCCCAGAGGCTCCGGTTGAACCACATGATCACAGCCATGTCCCTGCAAATAGTCTTGAATGGCCGCTGAATCAGGCCCTACCACACACACCAACTGCACGGGCTTTAAAACCTTCACTGCGTCAATGACATACGACAACATCGGGCGCCCAGCCAACGGCTGCAACACCTTGGGAACGCCAGAGCGCATGCGGGTGCCTTTGCCTGCTGCGAGTATGATGATGCTGACGGACATATATGTTATTTCTCACCTTTTAAAGGGTTAATCATAACACTGGATCGCGTTAAAAACGAGTCCCGTGGGCTACTCATCATATTCATCACGACACTTTTCGTCACGAAACTCTTCGTGATGAGGAATGACGTGAGGAAAGGGACAGCTTCCATTCTTTTTAAATCAATCTGTTAAAAAAATTTATGCTCAATCCTCGCAAGCCGTTTGGGTACAGAAGATTCCTACAGCGCTCAGTGCGGCCATCACGTCCTCATAGGGGTACCCCAAAAAGGCGGCCGCAATCACCGTATCGTACCCAGCAGACTCGAAATTTGACCAAGCGTACCAATAGTACATATTCGCGGTGTACATCACATCAAAGGCTGTTCGCACGTCCCACCCAGGGGTGGTTGCCAACAAATAAAAGACCCTATTGAACACGCCACTCGACTGATGTGGATCCATACGGAATGTAAACCCTGCCACGGTATCAATTGATCGTCCATCTTTGGAAGGATAATCCATGTATCTCAGCACAGCCCCTGGCGCTTTGAATATATCTGCGCCTATCGTCCAGCCCAGTGGCGCACCATAAAAATAAAATTCGGCCGCTTTGGCAGCGATATCTGAAAAAGATTCATTCAAACCGCCCGATTGATTGGAGTAAATCAATTGAGAAGCATATTCTGTGACACCATGCGCCAACTCATGTGAGACAACATCGAGTGTGGTGAGTGGATATAGTTCATCATTCCCATCTCCGAACGTCATGGATTCACCATTCCAAAAGGCATTCGCATAATTGTCACCATAATGCACACGCACATCCAGAGGCAGCACAAATGGCTGATGGCCGTACCAATCCTCATACATCTTCACGACGGTATGGGCAAATGAGTAAGCATCGTTTAGAGGAGAATAGGCGCCATTGATCGCATCATTGCTTTGTTCATATTGTTGAGCAGCTGGATCGCAGGTATATGTATAGATCAGTCCATCACTGGTGAAATTGGCCATGTTCACGGCAGCCACGTCTTCACTTTGCATCACACAAGTATTTGCAACAACCAAGATATCAAGCGCGGGATAATCGAGACCATATTGATATTCACCGGTTTTTCCATTGCCCCCAGGCCCCGTGCCCACTTGTTCTGACGTTAACCCTTCCCAGTGTTCAAGCACTTCACCCGTGACACTGTCCACAATATAATGGGGACGCGTGGGTGCATTACCTTCTGGTAAATCCGCGAAAAAATGAATGCTCACGGCACGATGGGCGATATTGTTTTGGTCGATATAAATCACAGGTTCAGCGAATTCATTTTTCAATATCAGCGATGAATTGTGTTGAAGTGCGAAGCTATTTTTGACAGACATCAATATTGCTGCTGGATCCATTGAACGTAATGATTTTTTCAAGTCTGTTTCAATGCCATCCACCCACACACCTGTCCATGCGGGCAGGGGAAAAATCGATCTTTGAAGACTGGGCACATATTCATGTTCAATCACTTGATAGCCAAACACCGGCAACCCTTCATAGGTTTGAACATAACGGGTGTGCACATTCCCTTTTAAATCTTTCGCGCGAGAGACCAGCGTTAAATCTGCTTCGGGCAGTTGCGCCATGAATCCTGCTTTTTCAGATGGCAGCAAAGATATTAAATGCACCGCATGCGCACTGATTGACACGCATATTGTGGTAATAATCACAATTATTTTATTGACCATCCTTATGTCTCTCTTTCTTGTCCCATTAACCTATATAGTGCATCACCGACAACACTATTGGTGATTGATTATTTCTCCACGGCAGCCAGCATCACTTTTTTATCTAATTCACCCATGCGCTGCGCAATGAACAAAGCTGCCACGCTATTACCGATCACATTCGTGATAGCACGGCCTTCAGACAGGAAGCGATCAATCCCAAGGATCAACACTATCCCCTCAACAGGAATGATTTGAAATGCGGTGAGGGTCGCGGCCAAGGTGATAAACCCTCCGCCACTCACGGTTGCGGCCCTTTTGACGTGATGATCATCAAGCCCAGCAATACCAAAATTTGATGAAAGTTTAATTCGACTTGCGTGGCTTGGGCAATAAACAAGGCGGCCATGGTCAAATAAATCGCTGTACCGTCCAGATTGAACGAATAACCCGTTGGAACAACCAATCGCACGACATCTGGGTGCGCACCCAATGCTTCCAATTTATTGATCAAACGTGCCAGCACACTTTCAGAGCTGGAGGTTGCGAGCACAATCACCAACTCTTCGCGCAAATATCGCAATAGTTGCATGATGGAAATCCCGCAGGACAGTTTCAACACCAATCCCAATACGACAAAAATAAACACCGTACATGTCACATAAAAACAGGCCAGCAAGAAAAACAATTGACCCAATACCGCTAAACCAAAATGCCCGACAGAGAATGCAATGGCCGCAAAAGCCCCAATAGGCGCCAATTTCAATACGTAATCCATCATTTTAAAAAACACATTGGTCAACGAATTGATGGGTCCGATCAAGGTTTTTTTATCGTCTTTCAACAAGGTCAATGCAAACGCAAACAACAGTGCCAATAATAAAATCTGCAAAATATTGCCTTCAGCGAAAGCACTCACAAAAGTTTTAGGAATAATATGAAGCAAAAATGGAATGACCCCATCTTGCTGCTTGGTGGAATCAACATAAGCACTGATGCTTGCGGTGTTCAGCGTGGAGATATCCACTGTGAAACCACTGCCAGGCTGTAAAAAATGGGACACAAGCACGCCGACAATCAGCGCGAAAGTTGTCATGAGCATAAAATAAAGGAACGCAAAACCGCCGACCTTACCCGCTTTCGACACTTGGTTCACTGATAAAATACCTGACACAATCGCCAAAAAAATCACCGGGGGGATCAGCATTTTCACCAGGGCAATGAAGCCATCCGCCAAGGGTTTGAATTTCACCGCCAGTGCAGCTTCATAGTGTCCAAAAATCACGCCAACTAAAATGGCCAATAAAACCTGTACATAAAGATGTTTGAAGAATCGCAGCATTTTCATATTTGAGGAATCCTACTGTCTAAAAGCGGTTTCCGATTATACCCTATTTGCCCCACCTTTGGCGAGCCCTTTCCGATGCGCATAACACCCTGAATAACAAGGCTTTTTACTTTATTGACAGTGATTCATACTACTGATATGATGCCGAAACCTTTCCAATCAGGAGTTTTACGATGAAGTCCAAGATCTTGCGCCTCTGCGCACTTTTATGCCTTCCTTTATTCTCCTTTGCAACGCCCCAGTTTACCTTGAGTTCCTGCCCAACCGCTTTTATTGACGAGATGTCTTTGTTCAGTCCCTATCATGCGTCTCCCTGCTGGCCTACGGGTACCCCTTGCTGCAACAAATATGGACAATGCCGCTGCCCAGGAAAATGTTTTTTTGACCTTACTGTAGGAGTTTTACAATGAAGTCCATGATCTTGCGCCTCTGCGCCTTCTTATTCTTCCCTCTGCTCGCCCTGGCGGATACTGTGATGGTCATCGATGCCGGTAGCTCCGGAACCCGTGCTTATGTCTACGAAACGACGAATAATGCTGGCGATATCACCGTCACAAAAATTATCGATCAAAAGGTATCTCCTGCTGTCACTTCAGTCACCGATTTCAATACGTATTTCAGCAATCTGCTCACACTTGTTCAATCAGGCAGCGTGGTGAACGCTGATACGCCAATCTATCTTTATGCCACTGCCGGCGTGCGCATGCTGCCACGCGCTGATCAAACCGCGCTGCTGGCCAACATCCGCGCGGGGCTGAGCGAAGAAGCCGCTGTACTCGGTTATCCAGACATGACAGCGACTTTAAAAGAAGATGTCAGGGTGATCTCCGCTGCAGAAGAAGCCTATTTTATCTGGATCAACGATCAGTATGTCGCAGGGAAGTTAGAACTGAATACATTGAATAACGAGAACACGTTTGCTGCTGTTGAAATGGGAGGTGCTTCTGCCGAAGTGGCGTTATTACCCCTACGCGCCCACCCAGCCACACTCAAGAACTCCATTTCATTCCCTTTTTATGATCGTCGTTACTCCATATACAGCGTCGGCTATGATGGCTCGGGTCTAGATAAAGCCATTGCACACATGCTGGATGCTTATGAACGTAACGGCGGCGATTTTGCAGCCTGCTTTCCTGTGGGCGCACCCTATCCTTTAACCAATCCTGTGCTAACCGGAACGGGTGAGTTTGAAGAATGCGCTACTTTTATCAAGAGGCACCCTGCGAATCAGTACCGCAAAGCGCCCAGTGCAGATCAGTATTTGTTGACAGGCGGTTTTTACTACACCTTCAAAATACTGGGCTTGGCCAATGACAACAGTCCTTTCTGGGTGTCCTTGGATGATCTCGCCACAGAAGGGACAGATTTTTGCACCACTTCATGGACCGATCTTCAAAGTGAATATCCTTCGGAAGGCCTAAGCTATTTGCTCAATTATTGCTTCAACAGTGCATTCCAACATCATTATTTGGAAGGCATTGGCGTGAACAACAATGACCTCTTGATGAGCACCGATAAATACAATGGGGACCCTACCAAGCCAATGACTTGGACGTTAGGTGTTGCGTATCGCAAGGCGCAGTGAAACGACCCACTGTAGGGGCGCATATTTGCGCCCTCGCGCGAAAGTGTTACGCCCCACTCAGCACCCCCGCCTTTAAAGGGGGCTTTCATTTTTTGTTTTAAATGCCCTATAAAAAACACCTGAAGTCACCACCCCCGCCACGACCAAAAACATGATCGGCGCGTTGTACATTTGATAATGCTCTGCCAAATATCCTGATATCACTGGCACCAAGCTGCCAAACGATGCGCCCAACATGAAACACGTGCTCACGTAGCGGCCACGACATTCGGGCGGAAATAAAGGATTCAACACCGCATGAACCGGCGCACCAAACGTGACATTTGCCGCCATCAATAAGAAAACACCCCATAAACTGCCCTGCTGAATGCATAATACCCCGACAATACTGAGCGGTATCGACAACACTGCACCCAACATCATCATTTTTTCAGGTTTTAAAAAACGATCCGAGAAATATCCCGCTAATGGGGTTAATACAATCGAACAAATCAGTGCGGTAAAAGTCGCCAATAATCCAGCTGATGCAGGATAATGTAAAATTTTCGTGAAATAAAAATTGGTGTACATCATCGGGATCCAAATGATCACGTTGGTCAAAACACCTGCAAAAATAGCCACCGATACAGCGCTGCTACGTGGCACATGATATTGCATTGCCTTTGTGTCGACGGACACGCCCATTTCCTTTTTTAATTTTTCTCTGAAAATGAAACTGATATATGTGGCGAGTGCACCGAATGCAAAAGCATATCGCCATGCCGCTTCCGATAGATGATCATTCAGATAAAACCACGCAAAACCAAACGCAGCCAAACTGCCAATCGATCCAGAGGCTGCTAATGAACCGCTGATAAAACTGCGCCGCGTTTTATATTTTTCCATGAGCAACGTCCCCGCTGTCATGTATTCACCGCCAAGCGATAATCCTTGCAGTGCGCGCAACAATACAAATACAACCATCGAAATAACACCAGCGATTTCATAGCCCGGCAATATCGCAATGCCAAAACCCGCAAAGCTCGCGTATTTCAATGTTTGACCCAATGCATAACCACGTCCAAGTCGATCGGACAATGTGCCAAACACGTACCCCCCGATGGGGCGAATAATAAAAGGGATAGCAAATAGCAACAGGCTAACCAAATGGGTTTGCGTGGGATTAAGGTTAGGGATAAAAAACCCCGTAATGGCCGCACCCAAATGGGCGAACAGCATGAAATCATAATAATCGAGGATATTGCCCGCGGTAATTAAGCTGATGATTTTTAAGTTATTTTTCATGAAAGAATCCTTGTGTGACGATAACTTCACTCAATATCGAAGGACTATGATAGTGGAATATCGGGGGGATTGAAAGAATATCAAACAAAAAAAATGGTGAATGCTCATGACTGACCTTGACATGCCACAGATGCCTACGCACAATTAGACGTACAATGCGAGATTTCCTATGGACGCTATTTCCTATTCAAATGCGAGAAAAAATTTTGCCCAAACCATTTATCATCACCAGAATGAATGCTTCTTCTGTTGTCAGGGTTTGACTCATGAACACCGATTGGTTTACCAAGTTGAGAAATGTGAGATTATTATTTTTCAATGCTGCTATCATTACTAACAAAGGAATGCCCTCATGAAACTATTGAATAAATATCAGGAACAGGTCAAAACCTATCAACCCCTGATAGTCATTGTGTTATTTTCGCTACTACTGTCATTTGCACATGGTCATATCCCCCTCATGACCGGGTTTATGGGCTACTTTCTCATTTTTCTATCGATGTTCAAGTTTTTTGATTTGAAAGGCTTTGTCGAAGGATTTTCCATGTATGACATCGTCACCCAAAAATTTCAACCTTATGGTTACGGTTATCCTTTCATTGAATTGTTACTCGGCCTCGCCTATCTGATCCAACTTTTCCCGACGCTGACAAATACCATCACATTGATAGTGATGAGTGTCAGTGCCATCGGTGTGATCAAAAGCATCAGGGCGGGGATGAATGTCAAATGCGCTTGTTTGGGGACAGTGCTCAAGGTACCATTAAGTACCATCAGCATATTCGAAAATGTCGGCATGGCCGTGATGGCGCTGTGGCAGTTAGTGTTGTATTAATCCTGGCGAATTAAAGATTTGTATTACGAAGGGCCTGTTGACATTCTCGAGGCAACCACCTGATTTCAAACATAAAACCTCTATTTTAACCTAATTTTATTTTCCTGATGGCCTTAAGTATTTGACTTTATAGTGTCTTTACGGTATTCTTCTTTCTAACTTATGTTCTTCGTTGAGGTATTCCATGTTTAAATCAAAGGAACCTGAAGCATCTACAGAACCGGCTTTACCCGCTGCGCTGATTGCCAGAATTGCGATGTATTCAACATCCGCCACGGCAGCGACCTTGATTATGAACCGTGAAACTCGCGATTGGATTCAGCCAGACCTTGATGAACGCGCTGCAAAGCAGCTCATGGACTATGTTTTAAAGCCCACCGAAGAGAATGTCAAAAAAGCAAAAGCGATGATTGCTGCCAATCCCAAAATCATGTTTATTGAATCAACTGGAGTTGAATGGGCATCGGGTATAGATGAAGACCGAGTGGTGCCAAGAAGGGTTAAAAGCTCTGCCCTTAAAGCCGCCTTAGGTACGGGAGACAGTGAGATTTACCATTTCATGGCCCAATATTTCGATAAAGTTGTTTATCGGGATGAAAACGGCGAGATTGTCGAAACAGGAATACAGCGCGCACAAAGACAAATGCAAGAGCAATTCCCCAGTGGTTTTGAGTACCCACAGGTCGAAGCTGAATTTACCACATTGATGGATAAGATAGTCAATGCCCTCACAAATGACCCAACAAGCCCCGAAACCCAAGCGGTTTTAAATGAATTCAGACACTATTTTCTTCCCAAAGAAGTCACCGAAGGTCATCACTTTAATCTCAATTATTTGATTGAAGCCTTTAATCGATACGGTCAACACGTTGCCCCCTGGAATGAAAATCAACTATCTCTTTTTTGGTGTCAAGTGATTGGTTATTTAGAGCGTTTGGTTCCGGCCTTTGATGCCCAGGCATTCTTCCAGGGTCTTTACGATCGTATAGAACAAAACCAGCCACCCACCCGTTCTCTCACTTTATACAATTTTCAATCATTTTCTGATATTTCCTATTTCCCTGCCATTTCTTCTTCGCCGCCGACGGGTTTGGGGGTTGATTTTGGGGTTTATATTGGCCCGGCGGCGGCCGTCACGGGGCTTCGCGCGTTGCGTTATATGCCTGGGGCGACGACCGACAGCCTTGAACAACTATGTCGAGCAAAAACATCAGCGCTTAACAACTTCAAACAAAACCTTGAACAGCGGGCTCACCCGACAGCCGGAGAGCAGGGAAACCCTGTGCGCAATTCTTTGAAATAGCGCTCCTGAAGCAAACCGATTGCGCAAGCTGCAAGGGTTTTATTCCCACAATGGTTAATGAACCAGTTTAACAGTTCGTGGTGTTGGCAAGACACTGATGTATTTACCTGTAATTGCCCCCGAATTTATTGAGAAACTGCCAGTGTCACATTTCACGATTGCAGACAAAGGGTATGATTGCGAGGAGATTAGGGAACTCATTCGAAAAAAATCATCCATCCTGGTTATCCCCGGAAGATTAATTCAATAAAAGGTAATGCTGAAATGGATTGGTGTCTATATAAATATCGGCATTTAGTTGAGAATGCTTTTGCACGTCTTAAGCATTTTCGAGCCATCGCAACACGGTATGATAAATTGAAGGGAAATTGTGTGTCAATGGTGGCTATGGCTTGTTGTTTACAGAATATGATTTTTCAAAATCAAAAAAATCTTTATATAAAGAAAGTCGAAAAAACAAATCACGATTCGATTGGATGGAGCAGAGTCCCCCATGTAAGCACGTGAAGCGTGTCAAATGGGGGGCGAATTATTAATGCTTACGCTCTTTACTCTTCCGGATAGCGGCCAAAACAGCAGCCGCATTGACGAGCGCGGCACGTGCTTGGGCATAATCAAATTCGCCCTGTTTACCACGCATGGTTTCTTCGGCTTGCTTCATGGCTTCAATGGCAGCCGCTTCGTCAAGGGAGTCTGCGCGTTCAGCCGTATCGGCCAATACCGTGACGGAATCTGGCTGTACTTCCAACATACCACCCGAGACATAAAAGACTTCCTCCGGCTGGCCATTCACCAATACGCGAACCTGACCGGGTTGTAGGCGTGCCAATAGCGGTGCATGCTGAGGTAAAATACCCAGCTCGCCATTTTCGGCTGTCACGACCACGCAATCCGCTTCACCAGTGTGAAGCATTTTTTCAGCGCTGACTATTTTAACATTTAAACGCATTTTGATACCCTCACCATTTGAGGGCGCAAGTATGCGCCCCTACAAGGACGCATGTATGCGCCCTACATTTTTTGCGCTTTCGCAATCGCTTCGTCAATGCTGCCGACCATGTAGAATGCTTGTTCTGGCAGATGATCGTACATCGCCATTCAATAATACCTTTGAAGCCCGCAATCGTTTCTTTCAATGAAACATACTTACCAGGTGAACCGGTAAATACTTCTGCCACGAAGAAAGGTTGTGACAAGAAACGTTGAATTTTACGCGCGCGAGACACAGTGAGTTTGTCTTCTTCAGACAATTCATCCATACCCAAAATCGCGATAATATCTTTCAGTTCTTTGTAACGTTGCAAAGTACCTTGCACGCTTACGCGCAACATCATAATGTTCTTGGCCAACGACTAAGTGGATCTAGTTGACGGCGAGTCGAATCCAGTGGATCGACAGCAGGATAAATACCAAGTTCAGCGATTTGACGTGACAATACAACCGTCGCATCCAAGTGAGCAAAAGTGGTTGCAGGAGATGGATCGGTCAAGTCATCCGCAGGTACGTAAACAGCTTGAATCGATGTGATCGAGCCTGTTTTGGTTGAGGTAATACGTTCTTGCAACACGCCCATTTCTTCCGCCAAGGTAGGTTGATAACCTACGGCAGAAGGCATACGGCCCAAGCAATGCGGATACTTCAACACCAGCCAAGGTATAACGGTAAATGTTATCGATGAACAACAACACGTCACTGCCTTCATCACGGAAGCTTTCAGCAATGGTCAAACCAGTGAGAGCAACACGTAAACGGTTACCTGGTGGCTCATTCATCTGGCCATACACCAGCGATACTTTATCCAATACGTTGGAATCTTTCATTTCATGATAGAAGTCGTTACCTTCACGGGTACGTTCACCCACACCAGCAAATACGGAATAACCACTGTGCTCGATAGCGATGTTACGGATCAGTTCCATCATGTTAACGGTTTTACCTACACCGGCACCGCCGAACAAGACCGACTTTACCGCCTTTAGCAAAGGGACAAATCAAATCGATAACTTTAATACCGGTTTCAAGCAATTCTGTGTGATCGGGCTTGTTCGGCAAAAGTAGGGGCTGGGCGGTGAATCGGCAAGATATTAATCTGTTTCAATAGGGCCACGTTCGTCAATGGGGTCGACCCAACACATCCATGATGCGGCCCAGGGTTGCCTTTGCCCACAGGAACCGTGATGGGCTCGCCGGTATTGATCACTTTCAAGCCGCGGCGTAAGACCATCGGTAGTGCCCATGGCAATGGTGCGCACCACGCCATCACCCAATCTGCTGTTGCACTTCAAGGATGATGTCTGTGTCTTCAACTATGCAACGCATCATAAATTTTTGGCACGGCATGCGTGGGAAATTCAACGTCAACGACCGCACCGATAATTTCAACGACGGTACCGTGTCTTGCTACGTTGATGCTATGACTCATCTATATCCCCTTACTTCTTCAATACAACCTGTCACCAGCATGTTACTCAGCAAATGAGTTTACCTCCGTGAAACGAACCCCTACACTGCCTGTGCCCCGCTGATAATTTCTGATAATCTCTTGCGTGATCGCTGCTTGACGCGCTTTGTTATACACCAATTGAACTCGTTAATTAAATCACCTGCATTATCGGTTGCTGCTTTCATCGCAACCATCCGTGCTGCTTGTTCACAGGCAATATTTTCAATCACCGCTTGATAAACTTGTGATTCAATGAAACGTTTTAACAAAGTATCGAGCAATTCAATGCGTGCTCTGGTTCATAAATATAATCCCAGTGATGTTTTTTGCGGCACTGTCATCTTCTGGGGAATGGCAATAATTGTATCGACCGTGGGTTCTTGCGTCATGGTGTTCACGAAATTCATTAGACACAAATGTAACTGCATCAATTTTACCATCCAGATAATGCATCAATCATGACTTTACGACACCAATCAAATCAGTGCAGCTCGGGCGTATCGCCCAAATGCGTTGCTTGCGCAACAATATTGCCACCAAAACGTCTGAAAAAACCCATGCGCTTTGTTGCCAATCAAACACAAGATCAATCTCAACGCCTTCTCTCCATACTCTTGCATGGTCTGATCGCGCGTTTGAACAAATTATTATTCAAGCCACCGCACAGACCACGATCGGTAGTCACAATAATCAACGCCACACGTTTCACTTCGCGTTCTTCCATATAAGGAATGTCGATATTCAGAATGAGCATTGTGCCACATGACCAATCACTTCACGAATATTTTGTGCATAAGGCTTAGACGCGCGCATGCGTTCTTGCGCTTTACGCATTTTACTCGCGGCCACCATTTCCATCGCATGCGTAATTTTTTGCGTGTTTTTAATGCTCTTAATTTTGTGCGGATTTCTTTAGCACCAGACATGCCATCTGACTCTAATCCCATGCAAAGCTGCGATTTAAATCATTCGAGCGCAGTATTTCAATGTGTGCTTCAATTTCGTCATTCTAATCGCCAGTTTGATTCAATGTTCTCACAAATCATGCATGTTCGCTATGCATGATAGACTATGCAATTCTTGTTCAAAATAGGCAATGCGATTCAATGGTACATCGTCAGATAACCATGATCCACAGCAAACAAAATGATCGCCATTTCTGCAACAGAAAGCGGATGAATATTGTTTTTGCTTCATCACTTCCGTAATACGTTGACCACGTTCCAAGTTGTTTACGTGTTGCATCATCCAAATCAGAAGCAAATTGCGAAAAAGCTTCTAATTCACGATATTGTGCCAATGCCAAACGCACACCACCACCCAGTTTTTTAATGATTTTGGTTTGTGCTGCACCACCCACACGAGAAACAGAAAACCCGCGTTAATAGCAGGACGAAACCGGCAGTTAAACAAATCAGTTTCTAAATAAGATTTGACCGTCGGTGATCGAAATCACGTTGGTGGGTACGAAGGCAGAACGTCACCCGCTTGCGTTTCAATGATAGGCAATGCAGTGAGTGAACCTGTTTTGCCTTTGACTTTACCGTTGGTCATTTTTTCTACATATTCAGCATTCACACGTGAAGCACGTTCCAACAAACGTGAATGCAAATAGAAGATATCGCCAGGATACGCTTCACGACCTGGTGGACGGCGTAGCAATAATGAAATTTGACGGTAAGCCCATGCTTGTTTGGTTAGATCATCATAAATAATCAAAGCATCTTCACCATTATCACGGAAGTATTCACCCATCGCGCAACCCGCATAAGGCGCAATATATTGCATGGCAGCTGGATCAGAAGCAGTTGCTAGCGACAACAATGGTGTGTGTCAGCGCACCATGTTCTTCTAGTTTACGCACGACAGCATGCGACAGAAGATGCTTTTTGTCCAATCGCAACATAAATACATTTCACGCCAGTGCCTTTTTGATTGATGATGGTGTCGATGCGCAATGGCTGTTTTACCGGTTTGACGATCACCAATGATCAATTCACGTTGACCGCGACCAACTGGTATCATGGCGTCAATCGCTTTCAATCCGGTTTGAACAGGTTGATTAACTGATTGACGGCTAATAACGCCAGGTGCCACTTTTTCAACCGGTGAGAAGAATTTTGTGCATCAATCGGGCCTTTACCATCAATCGGATTGACCCAGCGCATCAACAACGCGGCCTAACAATGCTTCGCCCACAGGCACTTCAAAATACGACCGGTACAATTGGCTGTTTGCCCTTCGGTCAAATGTTCGTATTGACCAAAAACAACGGCACCAACCGAATCACGCTCTAAGTTCAGCGCCAAGCCATAGGTATTACCGGGGAAATTCAATCATTTCACCTTGCATGACATCACGCAATCCTGAAATTTGCACAATCCCGTCAGAAACGCTCATCACGCTACCTTCAGAGCGCGCTTGCGAAACGACTTCAAAATTCTCGATGCGCTGTCTGATCACATCACTGATTTCAGCTGCACTTAATTGTATTCCCATGTTTCACCTCACACACTCTATTAATTCAAACAAGCGGCCAGTGCCGACAAACGATATTTTAAACTGGCGTCAATGACTTTATCGCCATAACGAATCACTAAACCACCCAATAAATTGGGATCTTCTTCACAAGACAATGTAACCTTTTGTTGCGTTTTCGCTTCCAGCTTGCTCACAATCGCTGCTTTTTCAGCATCCGACAATGTGACAGCACTCGTCACGCTGGCAGGCAACACATCGTCGCTGGCATTATGGCGCGCTACAAACTGATCACGGATACTGGGCATCACAAAAAAACGGTCGTGTTCAATCACGGTTTGGATAAAATTACGCAAAGGTTCGCCAGGCTTTGCATGCACAAAGCTTGCAACGAGATCTTCAAATTGTTGGGCAGAGACTTGGGGAGACAAAGCTGCCTGTTTGATGTCAGGATGCTCTGCCAGGATTGCCCATGTGTCCAACGCATCTTGCCACGCACGCACGACATTGTTTGCCTTTGCATAATCAAAGGCAGCTTGTGCGTATGGGCGTGCGAGTGTTGTGTCTGTCATAAGGAAAACCCCATTTTAAAATTTCCCGATTCGCTTCGCGAATCTGCGCCCCTACAATCAAATTTCATCGACGACTTTGTTGATGAAATCACGGTGCGCTTTGTCATCCAGGTTTTTACCCAATAATTTCTTTGCGCTGGCCAGTGCTAAATCGACCACTTCGCCACGCAATGATTGACGCGCATTTGTCACATCTTGCTCGATGCGGTTATGCGCGGCTGCCACCAAGCGTTGGCCTTCGTGAATCGCTTTCTCAGCGGCTGCTTTCACGATCTCATCAGCACGCTGATTAGCGTGGGTGATGATATCGGTCGCTTTCTGACGCGCTTCCATCAAAATGTGATGGGCCTCTTCTTGCGCCTTTTCCAGCTGATGCACCGATTTCTTGGAAGCCGCTAAGCCATCCGCAATGGTTTTTTCACGCTCATGGATGGCTGCCATGATAGGCGGCCACACATATTTCATGGTAAACCATATAAAGATGGCAAACGTTATGGCTTGCCCAAGCAGTGTCGCGTTAATATCCATGGCTCACCTCACACGTGGATTATATTAACCCGCTACGCCCATCATAAACGCTTGTTGAACAGCGCCCAAGAATGGGTTCGCAAATGTAAACAGCAATGCGATGGCCACGCCGATCATGGATACCGCATCCAGCAAACCAGCAATAATGAACATGCGGATCGTCAGCATGGGCACAGTTTCTGGTTGACGCGCAGCGCTTTCCAAAAATTTACCGCCCAAGATGCCAAAGCCCAGCGCTGTGCCAATGGCACCACAGCTGATCAAAATGGCAGCTGCGATAGCTGTGACGGATTGAATTTGCGCCGTCAGGGTGGCTAACAGTTCAATCGCTGCGGGACTCAAGGTTTGCATAACTCCTCCTATTGGATGTAACTAAAAAAAATCAATGACTCTCATGCGCCATGCTGAGATACACGATGGTCAGCATCATGAAAATGAATGCTTGCAACGTGATCACCAGAATGTGGAAAATCGCCCATACTCCACCCGCGACCCATTGCGCATACCACGGCAATAGGGCGGCGATCAGAATAAAGATCAACTCACCTGCATAAAGATTTCCGAAAAGACGCATGGAGAGCGATGTAGGTTTCGCCAACTCTTCCACGAGTCGTAATGCAATATTCACGGGCATGAGTTTCGGGCCGAAGGGATGCGTTGCCACATCTTTCAAAAAGCCGATACCACCTTTACCCTTGATGTTGTATACCACAATCAACCCAAGCACTGTCACCGACATGCCCAATGTTAAATTCAAATCGGCCGTGGGGACAACGCGGAAATATTCCACGCCAAAGTAAGCCATGATGCGCGGCAAAATATCCACTGGCAGCAAATCCATGAAATTCATTAAGAACACCCAGACAAAAATGGTCAAGGCGAGTGGCCCTAAGAATAATGTTTTACCATGGAAGCTGTCCTGCACCTGCGCATCAACAAACTTCACCATTATTTCAACAAAGTTTTGCAATTTACCGGGAACGCCACTCGTCGCGCGCACGGCTGCAAAACGGAAAATGCCTAAAAAGAAAATGCCTAATAAAAATGAAATCAACAAAGTGTCGAGGTGCAGCTTCCAAAAACCACTGCCCACTGACCAGTGCGTCAAGTGGTGCACAATATAGGAAGAAGGTGTTAAGTGACCGTCTGTCATTGTTTCGCCTGTATTGCTCGCTTAAAAATAAAAGGGGCTACCCAGAACATGGCCTGTGTGACGAGAAACCCCACCAATGCAGGCACAGGCGCTAGGGCCGTGTACAAAAACACCACACCAAACATCACCACGATGATGGCTATTTTAAAAAATTCACCTAAAAACAACATCGCCACAATCTGTGTGGCCTGACGTGCTCCGCCTTTACGCAAGGCATAATACACAAAAACACCATTGGCTAGCAAGCAAATGCTGCCGCCGACCAAGGCCGATAAACCAAAGGGTAATGAGATAAAAGCCCAGATAACAGCTGTGAGCACGCAGGCCAATAACTGCCAGCAAAGCAATTGATACGCTTGTGTCCGCCCAAGGGTTAACAACTTTATATACCCCCACCTCTTTGTTTCGGGCGCAGTATATAGCCTATTTCTGGATAACGCAAGTAGAAGGCAATGTCTTTGTTTCTCATTAAGAAAAAATGATGTTTTCTGACTTCACAAACAGTTTATTTATCTGTACAATAAGTTAATTAATTAACCACTGTTTGGGAAATGCTGTTGTATGTCAATCCAAAAAATCAATTTGTTTTTTTCTAGAGAAATCAAGAAAATATCCTCTGATTTCTATGGCCGGCTGTCTAACTCCTGCCAGCCCCCTTCAGACCTTATCCTGTTCCTGAATGACATCATACGGGCTCAGTCCCCCGTGGCGCCCCAATGCACCTCTGCTGTTTGTGCTGTCTTACTACCGCCAAGAGATTTTTAAACAGGCCATGGCATCTGTTTTTAAAGAATATGGCTCATTTCTTGACAAAAGTTTCGGCGAACTTGATGATTATGTTCATTTTTTACAGGAATTGAATCACACTAACCATGTTTTCACCTTTTTGATGACCTTCAAAGACGGCAATGAGGAATATCAAGCATTGAATGGACCTGATAGCCTAGACTTGGCGGAGCCGCTAAAAATCCGGCTTGATCTTTTTTTCAAACAGGCTCGGGCCTTTATGTCCCAGTTGTGGGAAATGCAACACAGCCTGCTCGATCAGAGCTTTAGTCCTGATGGCACTTTTTTGCCCGATGTTTATGAGCAGGATCTCGCAGGCTATGAGTCAAGGCTTCAGCACTTACTTGCCAGTAGGCTCCAATACACAGGCCTGGCACCTACCGATCCGCTCTACGTCAGCTTTGAGGAAGCCGGGCAGGATTATTTTCTGGCAACAATAAACGTGCTGAGACAGCAGATCCAGCTGAAACATGATGTGACTGCATTGAGCACTTCTTTGCTTCTAATGCATCAGCGTCTGGGAGTGGCATTGTCAGAGGCCTATCGTGAACATGCCGCTGTCAAATCAACCATCACCCCCACCGCATTGCCCAACAATCGTGTCATGTTTTCAAACTGGATCAAGCAATTGAAAAAAACAGCCACCCTTGTGGACAGTTTTCCCAGAGAATTCCTTTCCTCGCTGGTCAGTAACCAAGTCATTTCTTCCGAGATAGGGGGAAAATGGCTTGATGAACTGCGGGAGCGCGGTACTCACGTCATGGCAGGGCAAAAAGAGAACCTGGCTCGTTCAAAAAATGTCATGTAAGACAATGCGTTGTCGACTCGTTTTTTGTGTTTCTGTAAAAATGGGCTGACCATCCCAAGTCCCTGCATTGATCTCGTGACGCTCTTAGGAGACATTTTCTGGTATCATCTCCAATCCGTCCCCAGCCCAAAGGCAGAACCCACCAAATTTGGAGGAAAAAATAATGGCTTACTGGCTCATGAAATCTGAACCCAGCACTTACAGCATTGACGATCTCGCGCGTGCGAAAAATCAATCCGGCTTTTGGGACGGCGTGCGTAATTATCAAGCGCGCAATTTTTTGCGTGATGAAATGAAACCGGGAGACCTCGCGTTTTTTTATCATTCTAGTTGTGACGTGCCAGGGATTGTGGGGATCATCAAGATCACTGAAACCGGTTGTGTGGATAAAACCGCATTTGATCCAGAATCGCCCTATTTCGATCCGCGATCAACGCCTGACAATCCACGTTGGTACGGGGTCAAGTTTACATTGGTTGAAAAATTTGAGGACATGATCCCTCTGGGAATATTGCGCATCAATCCTATTCTTCAACACATGCCGTTATTGAAAAAGGGAAATCGATTGTCTATCACTCCCGTGACCCAACAAGAATGGCTCGCCATTATCGGGAAATCACCATAAATCCTCCGTCACCGGCGCAGGAATATCAGCAGCATTCAGCACCATCACGGCGCTTGCTACACCACAATAGGTGGTTTTTTTTTGTGTTATGAAACGACATGACATTTCCCACTACACAATATGTGAAATAATGCCATCCAGCTCTTCCAGTGAATGATAACTGATCACCAATTTACCCTTGCCACTGGGTGTGTGGGCTATGTCGAGTTTTGCGCCTAAAATTTCACTCAAGCGCCCTTCTAATAATTGCACATCGGGATCTTGGTAGCGCGATTTTTCGGTAGGCGCATCGTCTTCATCGCGGCGCATCAGCTGTTGCACTTGCGCTTCCGTTTGACGCACCGATAAATTTTTTGCGATGATCAAACGAGCCAATTCTAATTGACGCACACTGGGCAACGGCAATAACGCGCGTGCGTGACCCATCTCTAATTCACCCGCTTCTACCATGGTTTTCACATCGTCACGCAATGTTAACAAGCGCAATAAATTGGTAACCATGGCGCGCGACTTGCCCACCAATTCCCCGACAGCTTGATGGGTGAGTGAAAATTGTTTCATCAGGCGATCAAGCCCCATCGCTTCTTCAATAGGATTGAGATCTTCACGTTGCAAATTTTCAATGATGGCCATTGCACTCGCCGTGGCTTCATCGACGTCACGCACAATCACGGGCACTTCAGATAAACCGGCTAATTGCGCAGCGCGCCAACGTCGTTCACCCGCAATGATTTCAAAACTTTTATCCGCACGAGGGCGCACAACGATAGGCTGAATAATACCTTGTGAACGGATGGAATCGGCCAGTTCCTCAAGTTGTGCTTCCTGAAACACGCGACGCGGTTGATAAGGAGAGCGCACCAACCGTTCAACAGGCACGTATGTCAAGGCGGGTTTGTTGCTCGAGGTAATGGCAACCTCGGCCAAATCGACGCGCGCACTGGCCGGCTCATCGATCACAGCGGAGCTGAGCAAAGACCCGAGTGGTGTTCCTAAAATTGATTTTCTGGCCATGAGCAACTCCTGTTTATGCGTCAGCGGGTTCACGATCGATGGTGGCGGCCTCGTAGAGAGGATCATGCGGCTGACGTTTTAAAAACTCACCCGCCAATGATAAATAGCACGCTGCCCCACGCGAATACTTGTCGTAGTGTAGCACAGGCAACCCGTGGCTCGGCGCTTCTGCTAACCGAACATTGCGTGGAATCACGGTTTTATATACTTTATTGCCAAAATGCTGAATCAATTGTGCGGTCACTTCTTGTGCCAACCCATTGCGCGGATCGTACATGGTACGCAATAAACCTTCAATCGTCAGACCCGGATTGACGGATTGCGTCAATGTTTGAATCGTTTGCACCAAGGCTGTTAATCCTTCCAGGGCATAATATTCGCACTGCATAGGGATGATCACCGAGTGCGCTGCCACCAAACCATTCACGGTGAGCATGTTCAAAGAGGGGGGACAATCAATTAAAATATAATCATAAACGTCTTTGACCGCATTCAATGCCATTTTCAAACGTTTTTCACGGTTGTCTTGATTGAGCAAACCAATTTCAGCTTCAGTCAGGCGCGCATTCGCCGGCATGACATGATAACCGCCAGGGGTTTCTGTGATGATGGCTTGTTGCGCCGTCGCAGTGCCCAGCAATACTTCATTCGTGGTACAGCGCAACTGATATTTTGAAATGCCGCTGCCCATGGTCGCATTACCTTGCGGATCCAGATCGACCAGCAACACCCTGCGTTTGGCTACAACCAATGACGCCGCTAAATTCACGCAGGAAGTGGTTTTTCCTACGCCGCCTTTTTGATTCGCCATGGCGACAATTTTTGCCATTTATGTGTTCTCCCTGAATCGGTTAACAACCCCTAACCCTCTCGGTTTGCGCATGGGCGCAAGTATGCGCCCCTACAAGGGGCGATTTTTCAATAGCACGATAAGATGTCGTGCTGCGTCAAGCCCCGGCACCGTCAATGCGTGCGAGGCGCTCAATACAAACCCCTTTGGCAATGCAGCCAATTCCGCATCAGGATACTGGCCTTTCATCGCATAAAAATAACCGCCCTCTTTGCAGAGGTGCTGCGTTACTTTCAGCATATCACTGATACTGCTGAATGCACGCGTGATCACACCATCAAATGGATCAGCATGATAATGTTCTGCGCGATCCTGCACCAGCGTCACCTGATCCAGCTTAAGATTGATTTTCACTTGTTGCAAGAATACCATTTTTTTGCCAACAGAATCGAGCAAAGTCAGCTGCCATTCGGGCTTAGCAATCGCCAGCACGATGCCTGGAATGCCCGCACCTGTTCCCACATCAATAAAACGTTTGCCTTCTAAAAAAGGAATGATGGACAATGCATCCATGATATGGTGCGTGACCTGTGCCTCCGGTGTTTTGATTGCCGTGAGGTTATACACATCTTGCCACCGCGCCATCAACCCGAGGTACGTGACGAAATCCTCCAGCGCGTTGCTGGGCAGCGCAATAGGCGCTTGCGGCAAGTATTCGGCCAACAAGGTTCGGTATCTTTCACTGTGTGGTTCGTTTGACATGAGGGGAAGTATACTATAGTACAGCTAGCCATGTGTCTGCTTTGTGATGAAAGACCTCAAAGCCACATGCCTCATTCACTAAGCCTTGACGGGGGGGGTGGTAGGGGCGTATAGTTAGGGGATATTAAGAGAAGTGAAGGGGGCTTTTATGTTTATGGTTGATGATAATGATGTTTACTATGGTCAGAGCAACTTTCCCCCTGAAAAGCCTCTCACGGCAGAGGAAATTGAATCTCTGCAAAAAACCAGGTACTGGGCTTTGGCCTTTCTTGCCTTCATCACATCTCCCGTGATAATGAACGATGCCATTAAAAACAACACCGGCGCTGCCTCAGAACTTTACACAAACGGCCAGTTTATGGTCGGCCTGATTCTTGGCATTGCCGCGCTGGGGCTCGTCCTCTGGCAAGTGTATGGAATGATGCAACCGAATACGGAGCATATGCAGAAAAGCAGCGCAACATCGAGTCCACTATTGCCCAATAAAAATCCACTCAATATCCAAAATCGTGAGATGGAAATGATCGACCTGCAGGCGGGGGAGGAAAGTCCGGGGACACTTCAGCGCGAGGCTAAAGAGATCATCCACGTGATTTAACCCAGTAAAAACGACTCTAACATCATGCCCATGATTTTTTCTGATGAGAATGTATTGGCATTGATCACGCGCAAGATCTCATGTGGATGCGTTTTCAAAAACCACGTGAAATGCATTGGCGATTCAGGGATTTTCTTCACCTCAATATAATCATGCTGTGGCACGACAAAATCAATTTCATGTGTTTGTGATTGCCAAAAATTCAGGTGATTCGGCATGCCCTCTGCATCTTCAATGCACATTCTGCGCCATAATTCTTGCGCCACAGGCTGATCTGTTTTTCAGGATCGTAGGGGTAACAAGGCACGACACACATCTGAACCGGTTGTCACCACTAATATCTCGCGCAATTCACCCGCATTCAGGAAATTGCACAGCTGGAAGTGCTGTTGCTTATGCTTAAAGAACACGTTGGAAAATTGCTCAATCGCGACACCTTATCTAAGAAATTGCAAGTAGCCAATCAGACTGTTGAAAGATGGATAACGACTTTAGAATCATTCTATACAGTTTTTAGGGTTAAACCTTGGCATAAAAATGTTTCTCGAAGCCTTATTAAAGAACCCAAAATTTATTTGTGGGATTGGTCAAATATTACTGATATTGGCGATCGTTCAGAAAACTTTATGCTGCTCCATACGCTTTTCAGGTCATTATTGACATGCCATTTGTGATGGAGGATTGTTTTGCTCACAGCGACCCCATTAAGGTGCCGGCCAGGACATTTTTATCCCAGCTTATTTAAACTGAGGGGCAATGCCCTGAGCCGTTGGCGCTACATGTGCCCATACTCTTTCTTGACATTTAAGACTAAGTTGTGTATCTTAGATGGTATTGATGCGGGGGTAGCTATGATGACGTCTGGCAATATCAAAAAAGCAGGTATAGGCTTTGGTTGGCTTGTAGGTGCTGGCGCTTATGGCGCGTCCCTTTGGCAGGCAGCCATCAACAACACTGACAAAGCAGACTATCAGAGCCTCAATGAATACAACATCCGTTTGTATGATGGCGATATGGCTGAATTTGTATGGGTACAAGCCGTTGTTGCGGTCGGTATTGGACTTTATGCCACTGTTGCGACATCCAAAGAAAATTATCAATGGCGCGCAGGCCTGTCCACGGCAGCGTTCATTTTTTGTTCTGCCTTCGCTGTTGCCTTCACCGCAGGGTCAATGACAGGATCCGATGCGGCAATCGACAGCAATGCGTTATATCCTACCGCATCTATTTTCTGTATTGTTTTATCCTGTATGTCTGCCTATTTCATGTCCATAGGATTTAGTGATTCTTCAAATGAATCAACAGCAAAGAAATCGCCGCCGGTGTGACGCCAGGAATGCGGGATGCTTGACCAATCGTCCCAGGTTGATGTTGGTTCAGTTTTTCACACACTTCAGTTGATAGTCCCTTGACGGTTTTATAGTCAAAATCTGCCGGCAAACCGGTGGTCTCATGTTTCTTTTGCCTGTCCACTTCTTGTTGTTGTCGCTCAATGTATCCGGCATATTTTAATTGCGTTTCGACTTGTAGAACGACTTCATCATTCGGCATCTGTGATGCGAATTCTGGATCTTGTTTTAATGCATCGTATGTGATTTCTGGACGCAATAACAAATGACTCAGCGCATATTCACGTGACATTTCTGTGCCTGATAAGGCTTCAACTATTTTTGCCATCGTTGTGCCAGGATGAATAATCGTTTTTTTCAAACGCACCTGCTCTGCCTCCACGGCATTGTATTTGTGGGTGAAGCGTGAAAAACGTTCATCATCAACCAGGCCGAGCGTCTTTGCTTTCGGTGTTAAGCGAATATCCGCATTGTCTTCACGCAACAGCAGACGGTATTCCGCACGAGAAGTAAACATACGATAAGGTTCTGGCGCACCTTGCGTGATCAAATCATCGACCAGCACGCCCAAATATGCTTCATCTCGACTCAAGGTAAAAGCGGGCTCATTGCGCGCCTTTAATACCGCATTGATGCCAGCATACAAACCTTGTGCAGCCGCTTCTTCATACCCCGTGGTGCCATTGATTTGACCTGCGAAAAATAAATTCTGAATGAATTTGGTTTCGAAATTGGTTTTTAAATCTCGCGGATCCATGAAATCATATTCGATCGCATAGCCGGGGCGCGTGATGTGCGCGTTTTCAAAACCAAACATGGAGCGAATGTATCGCACTTGCACATCATAAGGCAAACTCGTTGACACGCCGTTTGGGTATAGTTCGTTGCTGGTTAGTCCTTCTGGTTCCACAAATATTTGGTGCGAGGTTTTATCGGCAAAACGATGGATTTTATCTTCAATCGAGGGACAATACCGCGGGCCACGACCCGTGATGTTGCCTGAAAACAACGGTGATTCGGACAAACTTTCGCGAATAATGTCGTGCGTTTTTTCATTCGTATGGGTAATATGACACGGGACTTGTTGCGGATGTTCACTCACATCCCCCATGAAAGACATCACCGGCAAGGGCGTATCGCCATGCTGTTCCGCCAACAGATCGAGGCGCACAGTGCGTTTATCTAATCGGGGTGGTGTACCTGTTTTCAGCCTACCGACACGAAAGGGTAATGCCCGCAGACGTTGGGATAAACCATTCGCGGGTGGGTCACCTGCGCGCCCGCCTTGAAAATTCTTCAACCCTAAATGGATAACACCGCCTAAAAATGTGCCTGTCGTCAGCACCACGGCATGGGCATAAAAATGGATACCGGTTTGGGTGATCACCCCTTTAACCGTGTCTTTTTCAACGATCAGATCTTCAATGCTTTGTTGAAAAACGGTGATAAGCGGTTCTGAAAAGATAAACTGTTGAATCGCATTTTTATATAACAGGCGATCAGCTTGCGCTCGTGTGGCCCAACGGCTGGCCCATTTGCTGCCATTTAAGACTCGAAAGTGGATACCGGCCCGATCAGTTGCCCGAGCCATGACCCCACCCATCGCATCAATTTCTTTCACCAAATGGGATTTGCCTATACCGCCAATCGCCGGGTTGCAAGACATTTGCCCGATGGTTTCAACATTATGGGTGACCAGTAATGTCCGGGCGCCCATTCTGGCGCAGGCATGTGCCGCTTCGGTGCCCGCATGACCACCCCCGACAACGATGACATCAAATACTGCTTTATTCATCAAATGCTTAGCCCCATAGAACACTTCATCAACGTAAGGGTCCTATTATGCCACAAAGGATCTAACTTACGCTAGGAAGATTCACCTAAGCTTTAATTGCTCTCGAGTGTAATGGATATCTTGCTCTGTCCCTGAGCATCGGCTTGAACATAATTAAATATGATAGGATCAGGCCCAATTTCCCCGCAATCCGGCTGGCACGGTGTGTCAACAGTTAAACCATCCATCTCACTGGTGTAACTTAGCATGAGATATTGACTCTTGCCTAAATTTCCTCCCTTCACCATGAAGTTAATGTCTTTGACCTCTAAAACGCTCGAGGGTACACTCACATAAGCAACATTACCTATATCCTTACCTAACTTTACCGTGAAGCTTTTGGGGTTTTTAACAACGGCTGTATCTTGGGTATCACCCGCATTCCTGTAGGTCATGCCTTCTGGGCACACATAAGTGAGATTAATTGTCTGGCCCGGTACTATTGAACCAGACGCGCAGGTAATGGTGGCGGTGACACCTTCAGTCGTTTTTGCTTTGGCCGCCAAGGATACACCGGGCAAAAAGCCGATGGCTAATAGGGTTGTCACGAGTATTGCATTTTTCATCTTCATCGCCTCCATTGGTTTCTCTCTGTGAGTTTGGCCAACACCGTGTGTTTTGTCAATCACTTCCCGATACAAAATGATCCGAAAATCTCGCCCAATAAATCATCGGGGGTCATTTTGCCCAAAATACTGCCCAGCGCATCGTGTGCTTCCCTCAATTCTTGAGCCAATAATTCAATGGCGGCATGCTCTAACTGCACCGTACCTTTTGTCAATGCATCAGATGCGCGCGTGATAGCCGACAAATGCCGCGCGCGGGCGCTGCAGACATCATCGTTGAGGTGATCGAGCTGCAACCTTTGTTTGATCGCGAGGTATAAACCATCAATACCCTCCCCGGTTTTAGCGGAAATATATAAACCATTTTGCTGATGCTCAACCAAATCGGATTTGTTGTAAATATCGATACGTTTTTCTATATCAATATTGTTGAGGGCTAAGAGATGTTGATCGGGATCCGTTGCGTCGATCACGCATAAAATTAAATCGGCTGTTTTAATCGCCGACAATGCGCGCTCCACACCCATTTGTTCAACGACATCATTTGTATCTCGCAACCCTGCGGTATCAATGATATAAAGTGGAATGCCATCGATCGATATTTTCGTTTGAATGAGATCTCGCGTGGTGCCGGGAATGTCCGTAACGATCGCAATGTCATCACCCGCCAACAAATTTAATAAGCTCGATTTGCCCGCATTGGGTTTGCCGACAATCACTGCAGTGAGTCCGCGCGATAAAATCAAGCCGCGTTCACTGTTTTTTTTCAGTGTTTCTACTTGGCACAAAATGGTTTTTAATTGTTCTCCAATTTGTTCAGATTGAATAAATTCGATATCTTCGTCCGGAAAATCAATAGCAGCTTCCACAAACACGCGTAATTGAACCAGTTGATCATGAAGCATTGTCACCTGTTTTGAAAAGACCCCGGATAAACTGCGAACGGCTGCACGCGCAGCTTGTTCGGTAGTGGCGTGGATCAAGTCTGCTACAGCTTCTGCCTGGGCCAAATCTATTTTGTCGTTCAAATAGGCACGCTCAGTGAATTCACCGGGTTTTGCGGGCTCGGCGCCCAAGGCGTAGACCCGCTTCAATAGCGCTTGCAAGACTGCCTGCCCACCATGTCCCTGAAGTTCCAAGACGTCTTCGCCGGTGAAAGAGTGAGGAGCCAGGGAAATAAATGGCCAAACCTTGATCAATAGGCTGCCCGTGTGCGTCATTAAATACGCTCAGGGTAGCTCGCCGAGGCTTGGGGATGCACGAGGTCACCCCCATGGCGATATCGCGGCAGAGAGGGCCTGAGACGCGCACAATCCCCACCCCTCCGAAACCGGGCGGTGTGGCAATGGCGGCAATGGTGGTCGTTCTTGTGTTCATGATCTGCGCATTATGACACATAGGCTATCCTTTAGAAAGATGAATGAGGATAAACATGATGCTGGATATGTGGTGGATTTCATTGGGGGCCATTGTCGGAGCCAACTTACGCTATTGGGTGAGCTCAATGGCCGCACAACATTTCACTGCGTCCCTCCCCTACGGAACATTCATTGTGAATGTGACGGGAAGTTTTATCATCGGCCTCTTCATGGCCTGGACAACCGAACGTGTGTTGGCGGATCCCCATTGGCGATTGCTTATCGTGGTTGGGTTTTGCGGTGCTTACACGACTTTTTCAAGCTATAGTTATGAAACCATCACCCTGCTGGAGCATGGTAGCTTTTCTATGGCAGCACTCAACTTTGTGTTTAACAACCTTTTCTGTTTGCTTGCGACCATCGCGGGCATTGCACTTGCGAGGGCCATTTCATGACATCTGCTTTTAAAATCACGGTTTACATCAACGAAGGTGATCAGTGGGCGCACCGCCCCTTGTACCTTCAAATATTAGAAATGTTGCAACGCAATGGATTGGCCGGCGCCACTGTATTGCATGCCATTGCAGGTTTCACCCAGCTAACGGGCGTTGAAACGACCTCTCTCGTTGATATCGATGGCAAGCTCCCGATTGTGATCGATTTTATCGATACAAGGGACAATATTGACAAAGTGTTACCTGAGCTTAAAAAAATGGTCGGTGAGCGCCTTGTCATTCGCCAGCCCGTGGATATCCTTAACTACTATTAGCCGTGTTTGCGCATCACCCAAGCTTGCTGACTGATCGACAGGATATTGTTGACTACCCAATACAGTACCAAACCGGCCGGGAAGTTCAAGAAAATAGCCGTGAAGAAAATCGGCATCAACATTAACACTTTTGCTTGCGTGGGATCAGCGGGCGGCGGTGATAATTTTTGTTGAATAAACATAGTCACCCCCATGATAATGGGCAACACGTAGTAAGGATCTTTGGCGGACAAATCTTGGATCCACAACATGAACGGCGCATGACGTAATTCCACGCTTTCAATCAACACCCAGTATAGCGCGATGAACACAGGGATTTGAACCAGAATAGGTAAACAACCACCCAGCGGATTGATCTTCTCTGTTTTGTAAATCTCCATCATGGCTTGACTCATTTTCTGTTTGTCATCACCATACTTTTCTTTGAGCTTTTCAAGCTTCGGCTGAACCTTGCGCATGTTCGCCATAGACTTATAGCTTTTCTCAGACAATTTGTAGAAGAGGATTTTCACGAGCACAGTGGTCAGGATGATCGCCACGCCCCAATTACCAAACAGTTTGAAGAATTGATCCATGACCCAGAACAGCCCCTGAGAAATGATCCAGAACCAACCGTAATCAATCGTCAACTCTAAATGCGGTGCGATCGTTTTCAGCAGTGATGTATCCTCAGGCCCAATGAATAATGAGGCACCCGTCTGAACTGTTTGGCCGGGCAGCACATTGAGTGTTGGCCCCAACATCGCTAGGCGATAGACATTATTGACGGGCAAGTAGGTTTTGAACTGATAAGGCTCATCCGGTTGAGGAATAAATGCTGTCAAGAAATAATGCTGCTGCATGGCAATCCAGCCATTGTCGGCGGTGAATGACATGGTTTCTTTTTTCATGTCTTTGTAGGTGATTTTTTGATAGTGCTTTTCAGGCGTTGAAATGGACGCACCATTGTAGGTGGAGAATCCCATCAACCCAGCAGAGGGCTGCGCCACTTCAGCGCGTTTGATTTGACCATAAAATTGGCCAACCCATGGGGCGCTGGCATGATTCTTGATCTCGTACACAATATCAATGAGGTAAGCGCCACGTCTAAAAACCAATGTTTTGGTGACTTCAATGCCATTCTGCTCCCATTTTAAAGGAACGCGCAATTCATTTTCCCCTTCTTTGAGGGTGTATTGATTTTCAGTGCTGGTGTATTGGGCTTGCCCATCTTGTGCCGTATCTGGCCCCATCGGACTCGCTAACCCACTTTGTGCGATGTATAACGTGTCAAGCGCAGGCGTTAAAATTTCAACTGGAGGACTGTTATGATCTTGCGTTTTTAAATATTTCAGCAATTTTGCTTCAACCACATTGCCGCCACGTTTGTCGATAGTGACATCAAGCACGTCCGTCGTTAAACGAATCACATCGTTAGACATTTGAAGGATGGGCTGATGAGGTGTGTCACTGGAGGCGGATTGGGCTCCTGCTTCAGCAATGACTATCTCAGGCACATCCAAGCCAGCATGCGCAATCGGTGTCACTGCTTGTGTGGCGGGAGCAGCGGCGCGCGGCCGTTCTTCTTCCCATGCTGTCCACAATAAGAATGCGGTGAGGCACATGCCCGCCAATAAAAAGTAACGTTGAAAATCCATACTATCTTCTTCTGTCATGAACCAAAGGAACTGGATCATGGCCGTGCCCACCCCAAGGGTGGCAGCGCAAGATCCGCCAAATACCCCACGCTAACCCGCGAAGCGCACCGTGTGTTCGGATAGCTTCCGCTGCATATTCAGAGCAGCTGGGCGTGAAGCGACAATGATACCCCAAAAGTGGGCTGATACAATAGCGATAAAACGCAATCAAACTTAAAAAAACGCGTTGAATGATGGCATAAATCAAGATGCACCTCGTAATCGAACCATCATTTGTTGCCAGTGGTGGGCAACGACCTGGGTTTGCTCTGTTCGTGGGACATCATTCATGGGCTTCTTCACGACGACGACGACGTCAAATCCTTGAATATTGGCCTGTTTCTGGCGAAAGCATTCCCGCAGAACACGCTTGATGCGATTGCGAGAGACAGCTTGTTTAATGGCTTTTTTGGGAACCGCTAAACCCAAGCGTGCCCGACCTAATTGATTGGCTCGCACATAGAGATCAAATGACTGTCCAGAGACTTTGAGCGGTTTTTTAAACACGAAGCCAAAATCTTCCGACTTGAGCAGCCGGCTCTCTTTCAGGAACATCTTAGGCTTGCCTTGAGTTACGCGCGTGATGCGGTTGGCGCCAAACGATGACGTCCTTTAGCGCGACGAGCCGCCAATACTTTACGTCCACCCTTGGTGGCCATACGTGCACGAAAACCGTGAATTTTCACGCGTCTTTTTTTCTTAGGTTGGAAGGTTCTTTTCATCGATACACCTGTGTCAAAAATCGTAGGTGCCCATTCTAACGAATCTTTATCCAAATGGCTACCCCCTATTTGAAGGTTTTTAGAATATTTGCATCCTTTTATTTAATATAAGTATTGAAATAAAGAACTTAATAATATTGATAAAGCGACGCAGATTTTGTGAGTATCCCGCTTTATTTCTTATATTTCATATGGTTAGGAAGGCGCCCATCATGTGGGCAACATGTCTTGAGCGTACCTCCCTTCCTGTGCATAAGTCTGCATTGATTTGAGTGATCCTATTTATCCCGGGTTATGCACGGCTGTCAGGCTTTATTATCCACAGGGAGTCAGGAACACCATTTTTAGGGTTATTTGACTTCCAATCTTTAGGCGATGAACACGATTAATTATCATAAAAGTATATATATAAAGAAATATAATAACTATATAGTAACGCACATTCTGTGTATAACTTATTATTTTTGATAAAATTCAATGCGATAGGCGATAATTTATTGTGGAAAACCCGATCATTCTCCTGGGGTGAACTGTGAAGAAAGGTGTGTGTAAGTCATGCAAAGGAGAGCATCACAAGGTTATGCACAGCCGTTAAGCACAGTTAAAGGTTGTTTATCACCAGGCTTGTGTTGGGAATGAGAAAGCTGAAATGTGAGACTTTTTTCACAACAGTCATTAGGACTGGAAATTGGCGAATATCTGGAGTATACTCCAGATATTAGTCTCTTTTCCTGGAGTGTAGTCATGATTTACGATTTTAGGGCACTTTTCTATCGGTTGCTCGAGCAGGTTCCCTTTGAGCAGTTTCGCTATCTATTCACCGAGATCAACCTCAAAAACCGTTTATTGGGGATAGTGGGCGGCCGCGGGGTGGGTAAGACAACCCTCATGTTACAGTACATCAAAAAAAACATGGGAGATGATCTAAAATATACGATATATTTTTCAGCCGATCATATTTTCTTTTCCAAACAAACTTTGGTGCAATTTGTGCACGACGCCTATTTTAATGAAGGGATTAAATATTTTTTCATTGACGAAATTCATAAGTATCAAAATTGGAATCAAGAATTGAAAAATATTTATGACAGCTATCCAGAGGTGAAGGTCGTTTTTTCGGGGAGCTCTAGCATTGACTTGATTAAAGGGACGTATGATTTATCCAGGCGCGCCATTCTCAAACATTTATATGGTCTTTCGTTCCGAGAGTATTTGAATTTCAAAACCGGGGCACACCATGATGTCCGATCTGTTTCAGATATATTGCTTCATTACCAAGTCATGGATAAAGATTTTTCAAAGATTGAGCGCATAAAACATTATTTTAATGATTACCTGGAGCAGGGCTATTACCCATTCCTTTTTTCTGATGAAGAAGGTTATTATCAGCGCATTAATCGTATTGTGGAAAAAACAATTTACGAAGATATCGCGAATTTTTATAAACTCAAAACTGAAAATTTACACTACCTCAAGCGCATTTTGAGCTACCTGACCACCATCCCTCCTGGGGAGGCGAACACCAATAACTTGGCTCGCTATTTAAGTATTGATAACAAAACAGCTTTCCATTATTTGAATATCCTTTCTGAAGCAGGATTGGTACATTTGATTTATCCAGATGCAAAAGTGAATCAAATGTTAAGAAAGATTGAAAAGATTTTTTTAAACAATACCACTCTACAACATGCATTGAATGTTCAATTGGCAAGCCCAATTGAAAAAGGCACTATCCGTGAATTGTTTTTCATTCAGAGTTTATGCAATGCGGGTATTGATGTCTTTTACACGAAGCAAGGAGATTTCTTGGCGATGGATACCGTTTTTGAAATTGGCGGTAAAAACAAAAAAAGGCAACAATTGTCTTCCGTAGGAGGATTGCTGGTAAAAGACGATATATTGACAAGCCTAACAGGGGTTGTTCCATTACATTATTTTGGCTTTACCTATTAAAACACACCCCAACATCCCGCTAACAGCGCGACAATCATGCCACACTGTAATACACGCGTATTGATTTTATTTCTAAAAAATGTGTGAATGGTGAGCAAAATAAAAACAGGATAACAGGCGATGATCACGGGCGCGAAATAAGCCATCAATGCATTAAAGCCAAAGAGGCTCATGCCATACGCAATTAAAAGTGTGATCAACAAGCAATGTGTTTCGGTGATTTTTTGCGTGTAATGTCGGGTGAAGTGATGCATATAATCTGCAAAAATTTTTGACAGTGCGCATGCAGTGGTAATACATGCGGCAGCAATGATGACACCAGCCACGCCGATGAATTGTTCGGGAAGCATTTTTGCACTGAGCAAAATCAGCAGAGCCTGTTTAACATCCAGTGACAGCATGCTGGCATCTGCTTGTTTGTGACTGATATAAGCGAGGCCAATATAAACCATGCTTAATAATGCGCTGGCAAAAAGTGATGCTTGAATCACGTGCTTTTTGAAATGCGCATGGGGCATTTCACGGCTCTGTTGTCGTAATTGCATATAGATAAATTGTCCAAACACAAGTGCTGCAATACCATCCAGAGTGAAATACCCTTCTTTCAATCCAAAGAAAAAGCCTTGGGACTGATCATGTGCCAACGTGCTGCTGGCGGGGGTGATAATCCCGGTGGCAATGATCCAGCCTAATAATATCAGCATCAGAGGTGTGAAAAATTGGCTGATCAACCGCAGCATGGTTTTGGTGTTCAGGGATAGCACGGCGATGAGCAGACAATATAATAATCCGAACAGTTCACGTGACATGGGAAATAATGTTTCAGAAATGGCGGAATGTGCAACTGCCACGGTTCTTGGTACAACCAAAAAAGGCCCTAATAAAAAAAGACAGAGTATCAATAAGGCTCGTCCTCCCCAAACCGTTGCGCGCTCAAAATAAGCTTTCTGATCGCCGCGATATTCTACCATCGCCAACACGGCAACCATGGGCAATGCTACCGCTGTCAGCAGTAAGCCAAGGATGGCGAGTGGTAACCCGTTTCCTGCACTCATGCCCACAAATAATGGAAACACCACATTGCCTGCGCCGAAAAACATGGCGAACAAACCGAGACCGGTGGTGAATGATGAGGCGGATTTCATGGGATGTGCTCCTTAGATAGTGAGAAGACATTATGGCATTCTTAGCTGTTGCAGATCAACCGCTCTTTGTTAAAACAATGTATACTGAATCTCGTTTTCGGCATGGGAGGTGCCAATGTCTAGCACACTGTCACTGTGGCATCAGTGCTTACAGTTTTTGGAAGATAAGCTGACGCCAACAGATTACCACACATGGATTTTCCCCCTTCAAGCAGAAATGCTTGAGGAAGGGTTGTGTTTGTTTGCGCCTAACCGTTTTATCTGTGGTTATGTTGAAGATAATTATTTGGCTTTGATCAAGTCTTGTCTACAGCAATGTTCCCCTCATCAAACACCGCATGTGGTGTTGAAAATGGGCAGGAAATCAGGCAGCACGGCCACCGCGGCGGCCAATGCGCAAGCGGAAGCATCAGCTCCTGCTCCTTCTGCCGGCCCAACTCAACACACCGACGAAATCTTCTCGAGCGCCTTTAATCACTTTTTCTCAGTCCGGGAATTTGAATAAAGAATTCACCTTTGATACCTTTGTGGAAGGAAAGTCTAACCAACTGGGTCGTGCGGCATCGATTCAGGTCGCTGAAAACCCTGGAACCGTTTACAATCCGCTCTTCATTTATGGGGGGGTGGGTTTGGGCAAAACCCATTTGATGCATGCCATTGGTAACATGATTTTAGAACGCCAGCCCGATGCTAAAGTCCTTTACATCCACTCCGAGCGGTTTGTAGCAGACATGGTGAAGGCGTTACAGAATAACCAAATTGGTGAATTCAAAGATTATTATCGCTCACGCACTGTACTGATGGTGGACGATATTCAGTTTTTTGCTGGAAAAGAGCGTTCCCAAGAAGAATTATTTCATACCTTGAACGCACTTCTTGAAGGCCATCAACAGTTGATCATCGCGAGTGATCGTTACCCTAAAGAAATCACAGGGCTCGAAGAGCGTTTGAAATCCCGTTTTGGCTGGGGCCTGACGGTGGCCGTTGAACCGCCAGAGCTTGAGACCCGCGTAGCCATTTTGATGAGTAAGTCTCAGCTCATGGGCATTGCCCTCTCCTATGACGTTGCTTTCTTCATTGCCAAACGTGTCCGTGCTAACGTCCGTGAGCTTGAAGGAGCATTAAAACGCGTGATGGCCAATGCACGCTTTACCGGGAAAGAGATCACCATTGAATTTGTCAAAGAATCCTTGAAGGATTTACTGGCGTTACAAGACAAGCTCGTCACCATTGAAAATATCCAGAAAACAGTGGCCGAGTACTTCAACATTAAAGTAGCGGATTTGCTCTCCAAGCGTCGCTCGCGCTCTGTTGCTCGCCCCCGTCAGTTGGCAATGGCGCTTGCCAAAGAGCTGACGAACCATAGTTTGCCAGAAGTTGGCGATGCATTTGGCGGCCGGGATCACACCACTGTGTTGCATGCTTGCAGAACCATCAAAGCCATGTTGGAAACGGATTCCCATATCCAAGAAGATTGGACTGATTTGGTTCGAATATTATCTTCTTAAAATCGTCGAATATCGGAGAACGTCATGAAATTTACGATAAAATGCGAAAGCTTTCTCAGGCTGGTTCAACAGGTCTCTGGTGTTGCTGAAAAGAAACAAAACCTTCCTATTCTTTCAAATGTCCTGATCTGCGTCGAAAATGCACAAATTTCGTTGACTGCCTCCGATCTTGAAATCGAATTAACAGCTAAAGACACACTGCAAGGCGATTGTATCACGGGTGAGATCACAGCACCCGGGAGAAAGATTTTAGATATTTGCAGAAATTTACCGGAGAACGACGATATTCATTGTGAAGTTCGTTCGGATCGGCTTATTTTGCAGAGCGGTCGCTCAAAGTTTGAGCTTGCCACGCTACCAGCAGCGGATTTCCCCGCTATTCAGCGAGGATCGGCGAAGATATCGGCGCGTTTTCCACAGAATATTTTGCGACAATTGATAATGTCCACGCGTTTTGCCATGGCTAATAATGATTCCCGTTATTATCTTAATGGCATGCTGTTCGAAACAGATCAAGGAAAATTAAAGCTGATCGCGACAGATGGGCACAGATTAGCCGTCAATGAGTCAACAGAAGCCTTTTTTCCGCTCAGCCCCGCTATGCATGTCATTGTTCCCCGTAAAGCGATCATGGAATTGCTTCCTTTACTGAATGATTCGCCTGACTGGGTTGATATTCAGGTTGATGATAACATCCTCAAAGTGACTTCTGCACGTCATGAATTTATCACAAAACTCATTGAGGGGCGTTTCCCGGACTATAAGCGAGTTATTCCCCCTCCAGCCACCATGGTTTTAGGGCTAGACCGGGAAGAATTAAAACAAGGTTTGCTGCGTGCTGCGACATTATCCAACGAAAAGAACCGCGGCGTTCGTCTTCAATTGGGTACCGATTTGCTTCGAATTGTTGCGAACAACCCTGAACAGGAGCAATCCGAAGCTGCCCTGCCCTTGCCTTATCAGGGTGCCCCACTCGAGATTGGATTCAATGCCACTTATTTGGTTGATGTATTGAATGCTCTTCCTGCTGGCGCTGTGTCTGTTAAACTGATTGATCCCAGTTGTTCTGCTGTGATCACTGGTCAGGAAACGCCCGGGGTAGCTCATTTTCACGTCGTGATGCCTTTGCGTTTATAACCAGGTTCCACGTGGAACACCTATTGATTGGAAAGAAATAATGCCTCTCTCCGCCCTTGAGCTTATCAACGTACGAAACCTTTCAGACCAACTCCTTTCTTTATCCCCTGGTTTGAATTATTTTTATGGACACAACGGGGCCGGAAAAAGTTCTATTCTCGAGAGTATTTACATTTTAGGTACGGGAAAATCATTCCGAACATCCCAGCTATCACCCGTGGTGAAACATACTAGCGACATGTGCCAGATAGGTGGTCGAATCCTGGAGGATGATCAAGGTCTTTCGAGCACCATCAAGTGCATTAAACATGCACATGAACGGCCTAAATTTCTCATTGACGATGAACCCGCGGGTTCTGTTGCAACCCTCGCACACCTATTGCCCCTTCAGCTTCTTAACCTTGATGCTTATCAGCTTCTCGCAGATCCTCCTGAAGAGCGTCGTCGATGGATGGACTGGATGATGTTCCACGTGGAACCTTCTTTCTATCTTGTCTGGCGTGAATATCATCGGCTACTCAAACAACGCAATGCAGCATTGAGGGCCTTTGGGGGACGTTCAGATTTACCGCAATGGACCACGTTGCTCTCTCATGCGGGAGAAAAGCTTCATGCGGCGAGAGTAAGTGTGATGTCCCGCTGTATTGACATGTTTGGGCGTGAGCTTGAGTCTCTTCCAGGGGTGTCTATCCTCTCACTGTCTTATCATGCGGGCTGGGATGATTTGATTTCGCTTGAAGAGCAGTTCTTTGCTTCCCATGAACGGGATGTCGCCCTTGGCTATACACATGCTGGCCCACACAGGGCAGATCTGAAAATAGTCTTAGATGGACGACCCGCAGCACAAATCTTGTCGACAGGCCAACAGAAGACATTTGTGACAGGTCTCCAGTTAGCTCAGGTGAGCTTTGTGATCGCTGAAACGGGTAGACGCCCTATTTTGTTGATTGATGACTTACCCTCTGAATTAGACAGTGGTTCGCGTGCTATATTGGGTGAACGATTAAAGACGTTGGATGCACAGATTTTTTTAACCGGCGTTGACGCTCATGCTTATCAAGAGCTGGGCCTGGGCACTGCAAAGATGTTCCACGTGGAACATGGCCTGGTCACGGAGCTTGATAGCCTGTAGATTTCAAGGGGTTAGCCTTCCCCAGCAACCAAAAAGGTGGTATAATCGCCAGGTCTATTTTGAAGGAAAAGCACATGAGCGAACACAGCCCAAACACGTACGATTCGACCAGTATTAAAGTCCTCAAAGGGCTCGATGCTGTTCGCAAGCGTCCAGGTATGTACATTGGTGATACGGACGATGGAACTGGTTTGCATCACATGGTGTTTGAGGTTGTTGATAACAGCATCGATGAAGCATTGGCTGGTTACTGTACGCACATCACCGTGATAATCCATACAGATGGTTCAGTGTCTGTTCGTGACGATGGACGAGGCATTCCAGTTGATATACATAAAGAAGAAGGCCGTTCAGCTGCTGAAGTCATCATGACCATCCTCCATGCAGGTGGTAAGTTCGACGATAATGCTTATAAAGTGTCAGGTGGACTTCATGGCGTCGGCGTCTCTGTTGTGAATGCGTTGTCTGAAGTTCTTTATCTGCGTATACGTAAAAACGGAAAGGTACACGAACAAGTGTATCATTTGGGCGATCCTGATGCGCCATTGGCTGTTGTGGGTGAAACGACAGAAACAGGTACCGAAATACGTTTCAAACCCAGCGATACGATCTTTACGCATATCATTTTCTCGTACGACATCCTTGCCCGACGTCTGCGAGAACTGGCTTTCTTGAACAAGGGTGTCAAAATCATTCTTAAAGATGAAAGAGATGGCCAGCAAGAAACGTTCGAGTACGAAGGTGGCACGCAAGCGTTTGTCGAATACTTAAACCAGAATAAAAAGCCAATTCATCAAGATGTGATTTATTTTTGTGGTGAAAAAGATGGTATTGGCGTTGAATTGGCGATGCAGTGGAATGAAGGTTTTCAGGAAACGGTCTTCTGTTATACAAATAATATTCCTCAAAGAGATGGCGGAACCCATTTAATTGGTTTTCGAGCCGCTTTGACGCGGACGCTGAATGCCTATATCGAGCGCGAAGGTTTTGCTAAAAAAGCAAAAGTTGCAACTGTGGGCGATGATGCAAGAGAAGGCCTGGTCGCTGTATTGTCTGTGAAGGTGCCGGATCCCAAGTTTTCCTCTCAAACAAAAGACAAATTGGTGTCTTCTGAAGTACGCCCTGTGGTAGAAAATGCAGTCGCACAATACTTGAATGATTTCTTGTTGGAAAAACCATCTGAAGCCAGAATCATCGTCACTAAAATGATTGATGCCGCCCGCGCCCGCGAGGCCGCTCGTCGTGCCCGCGACATGACGCGTCGTAAAGGTGCTTTAGATATCGCTGGCCTTCCCGGGAAACTGGCAGATTGCCAAGAGCGAGATCCTGCCTTGTGTGAACTGTTCCTAGTGGAAGGGGATTCTGCCGGTGGATCAGCGAAGCAGGCTCGTCATCGCAAGACTCAGGCCATCCTGCCGTTAAAGGGTAAAATATTGAACGTTGAAAAAGCCCGTTTCGATAAAATGTTGGCTTCACAAGAAGTGGGCACGTTGATCACTGCACTGGGATGTGGCATTGGACGTGAAGAATTCAACCCAGATAAGCTTCGCTATCACCGTATTATCATCATGACCGACGCCGATGTTGACGGTTCTCATATTCGAACGTTGTTGCTGACATTTTTCTATCGTCAAATGCTTCAAATCGTAGAGCGTGGGCATATTTATATTGCACAACCACCGCTTTATAAAGTTAAACGTGGCAAACAAGAACAATACATCAAAGACGATGAAGCCATGCAGAACTATCTTATTCAACTGGCTCTCGATGATGCACATTTTTATGTGAACAAGGATGCGCCGCCGCTATCCGCCACTGCGCTAGAAAAGTTATTGCACGCTTATCGTGATGCCATGAAAATGGTTTCACGTTTGTCGCACCGTTATCCTGAACGTTTCCTAGAGGCCGCTATTCATTTGCCCTTGTTAACAGCGGATGATTTAACAGATGCTGGCAAAACGGAGCATTGGATGACATCGGTTTTGGCCTACATGGAAAACATTCAATCCAATAGCCATCGCTATCAGATTCATTGGCAAGCAAACAAAGAGAACCGAAGCCAAGAACTCCATATTCAAGAAACGGTTCATGGTGTTGAATCACATTATGTCGTAGAGAAAAACTTTTTTGAATCACGTGATTATGCACAATTGCTCGCGCTGGGCAAAGACATTTCACATTTGTGTGAAGCAGGTGCTTACATTCGTCGCGGAGATAAGCGTTTTGCAGTGACGACCTTCAAAGAAGCGTTTGATTGGTTGTTGCTTGAGGCGAAAAAAGGGTTGGGCGTACAACGTTATAAAGGTTTGGGAGAAATGAACCCCGAACAATTGTGGGAGACCACCATGGATCCTTCCACACGTCGTATGTTGAGGGTTACCATTGAAGATGCTTTCGCTGCTGATCAATTATTCACGACATTGATGGGCGACGAAGTTGAACCGCGCCGCGAATTCATCGAAACGAATGCACTGCAGGTTGAAAATCTGGATGTGTGATGTGTTTTGCAGATGCCCCTGTGGCGCATGGGCGGGAGTGCCCGCCCCTACCATTACAACATCCTTTTCAACACATCTTTCTTATCATAATACCGATGTTTGATCACAGCCAAAACATGTAACACGATCATGCCCAATAATGTAAAGGCAAAAATCTTATGCAATTCTTTGAACAACGCAGAGGTTGCGTCGCTTTTTGGAATAATGCTGGGGAATGTAAACCATCCAAAGAATGAAACGCCTTTGCTTTGCATGAAAGTGGACGACATGATATAACCGCACACAGGCACAATGATCAATAGCAGATACATGAAGCGATGCGATGCCACCGCCGCTTTATGCTCAAAATGTGACAAACCTGGTACAGGTGGCGGCAGTGCACTTTGCGAGCGCAGTGCAACCCGTAAAAAAACCAACCCTAAAATAACCATGCCGAAAGATTTGTGCCAAAAATACCAGTCATATTTGTGCGGGGCATCGCCGGGTAATCCTGCCATGTAAATGCCGACACCCAGCAAACATAATACTATCACTGACATCGTCCAGTGAAATGCGCGCATTGTTAAAGAGTATTTCATGATATCCTCCCATCATATAGACTAGTGTAACTTATTTCGTGTGAAATTTTAAGGATCTTTGATGCTGTTGTCGACATATATTGATACCCCTCTCGGTAGTATGTTTGCCGTTGCGGATCCTTATCGCTTGCACCTGTTAGATTTTGAAGACAGCAAAAGTTTATCGCGAGAAGTAAGGCGGCTGCATGCTATCCATCAAGCGATCGTGCCCGGGATCAACGCGCCACTCCAACAGATTCAACAAGAACTGAAGGATTATTTTGAAGGCCATATCGACGTTTTTCAAACGCCATTCACCCTGACAGGAACTGTTTTCCAACAATCAGTCTGGATCGCATTGCAGCAGATCCCTTACGGGGAAACTTGCTCATATAAGGTATTAGCAGACAAGATAGGCAAGCCTGGTGCGTACCGCGCAGTTGCCAATGCCAATGGGGCCAATGCGCTTGCCATCATCATCCCCTGCCACCGAGTTATTCAGCGCGATGGGCAATTAGGAGGGTACGATAGTGGGGTTGAGCGGAAATCCTGGCTTATTGCCCACGAGCATCGTCACGTGAATGGACGGCAATCGCGGATAACACGGCCTCGCGCTGTGGCGGAGAGAGTGGCTGCTTGGGATTGAGCATCGCGTTAAAAAACAGGGTGGCCTTCTGATCGGCCGGTAACTCTGTTTCCGCAATGGCTTTGATCAAGTTCTCAAGCGCCCTTTCGCAGCGCCAGGTTTTGCCCTGCTGGACGACTCCGGCACGGATAATATCCCCAAAATGGACATAACCCCACATGGCCAGGAGTTGTTTGACGCCCTCAGCGGATACGTCAAGTCCGTGAATAGATTGGATCTGGCGTGTCAGCTCGTTCAACAGCCCTTCTTGTTCGATTGTCAGTGGCATGAGATATTCCTTTAAAAGCCCTAATTTTACCAGTATAGCCAATCTTGGTGGGTTGACGATAGGGGTTTGTTTGTGGCACAGTAGCATGATTAGAAGTTTGAATTCCAGCACGAGCGGTCTTAGCATGGCAATAAACACAGAATTTCCGATCAGCCAAATGGCGCTGTTAGCCCCTAAAGACGCGCTTGAAAAAGCGCTCATGCGCCAACAAAAAACCAAACGGTTAAATCATAATTTTTGGGGTTATGACTTTTCAAGTGTGCATGCGGAGAATTCACTGGTTTACAGCCACGAATGGGGATCAAAATTAGCCGTGAATTATTGGTTGAGGGTGCTCCGGATACGCACGGAATACCCTGTATTTCAATTGCCGGAACATTTGACGACGCAAAAGGCATCAGCAAATATCACGCAAAAACAAACTCGCTTATTGTTTAAGAACGGCAACAATATTTATTTTATGGACATGGATACGATCAGCGATGAAGAACTTAAAGACATATTGAATGAGTACTTGATTGCTTTTTTTAAACGTCCTTTGCTGGTTTATTTGCGTGAACAACAAATTGATAAGATAGATATTGACGCATTTGATAAAAAAATAGCACAATTGTTGACTTCATCTGTGAAAGAGCAAGACGTTTTATGCCAGATATTATTTTCGAAAAATGACACTCCTTTTTTAAAAGGAAGAATCCAGGATCTCAATGAAATTCGCAAGAAAAAAGCTAAAATAGACAAGATGAGCAGAAATGAGTTGCTTCAAACGTTGAATGAATCCATGGAGGCAGAGAACATCAGCAAAGCCTGGACCACCCAGGACATTATTGACAAGGTAGAAAGTCCCAACATCAAACTTGTTTGGACCATCTTTTTATTATTGTCTGATTTAACGATGTACAATTCGATTGATCAAATCAATATCGAGGGATTTCCTGCGCTACTTCCCTATTTGCATGCCGTGTTGTCGATCAGTTTTACCGTATACTGTTTTATAAATTGGTATGCCACACATCAAGATGCGCAGTACAAAAAATATCATGGCCAAAAGACCTGTTTAGATGCATCGAATGATAGCTATCTTATTCGGATGGAAGCACACGTGCTAGCATTGCAAGTCGGGGTGTTGTCCCTGTGTGCTTATCTTTTGATGACAGAAGATTTGGGATTGTCTCCCCCCGAGCCGGATTGGCAATGGGGCGTCACTTCTGCAGCGGTGAGCAGTGTCGCTGTCACGAGTGCGACCTATCTTGTGAACCGTTTTCATGCAAAAGATAATAAATTCAATTCGCTACATTACCTTGCTACGTTTTTGATCAGCGGGGGCGCAGGAGCCTGTTTTGGCATGTCAACCACCATGGCGCATTTAGATCTATTAGAGATTTCTCAACAAACCGCGGACCTGTTGGCTATCAATTCCGAACGTACTTTATTGCTAATTTTCTGTTTCGGTTTGTTCATTGTGTCAGCCAATGCCAGTGTGGCCAGGGGTAATCAGCCTACGCTTAAATAATCAAGGATCGGTACGCAGCGAATATGCACCCCTTCTTCCACAAAATCTTCAGATTGTCGATAAGTGATGATATGTCCTTCCGATAAATGATGGGCAAGACAAGCTTCAATAAGCCCGCGAACTTCCCTTTGCCGTGTGTCGGGATCTGCCAGATCGTAGGATACTTGGATCGCACGCGTAATCTCTAAGCCTTCTCTAACAAGAAAATCACATTCATATTTTTGTTTATGAAAAAATACTTCACCTGTTTGACGGAGTAATTGATGATAAACAGCTTGCTCCATTAATTTTCCATTGTCTCCTGAAGATTTTAAATTGATGGCATTGAAAAGACCATTATCGATCACATAAATTTTCTTCTCTGTCAGTTCCTGATGAATAATAGAGGGACTGTATTTTTTGACTGAAAGGGCTAAATAAATGGATTCACAATTATCTGCAAATGCATACAAACTGTCTTTGGAAATTTTATATCCGCCCGATTTAAGATCATTATAAATCTTGTGAATGGAAAATTCTTTTGTAGCGCAAGACATCAGGCGTTTGATAAAAAATTTAAGCAAAGCGATGTTTTTTACTTCAAATCTTTCAACCAAGTCTCGGTAGAACATGACGTTAAAATATTCCTGAAGAATAGCAATTTTTAAAGAAGGTGCGTATTGCAGCAATTCCGGAAAACCACCAAACTGCAGATACTGATCCAGCGCACGGCTCAGTACCGCATTATTTTTTGTGCTGCGATTTTGAATGTCTATGCCCTGAAAAGTGCAATATTCAGTGAAACTGAGCGGTAGCACAGCATAGCTGAGTGTGCGTCCGCGCAGTTCGGTGGCGATTTCACGGCTGAGTAATTTGGCATTGGATCCTGTTAAAAAAATGTGTTTACTGATGGTGTCACTCACCCTGCGGATAAATCTATCCCATTTATCAAAAAGCTGGATCTCATCGAAAAAGAAATAACAGGTGCTAAGATTCAGTGAGGGGTATAATTCTTGATAAATGTTGATCATTTGTTCCAATTCTGCTGCAGAGTGATCAAAGCGCTCATCTTCACAGTTCAGATAAAAAATACGTTTTTTTTCAATGCCTTCTGCCAAAAGAGCCTGCATGATGTTGTAAAGTTCAGATGTTTTTCCTGCCCTTCTTGGGCCAATCAATGTGATAATCTTCTTGTTATTCAGAGGGATAGATAAATCGCGTTCGAGAAAAGTCGGCAGAGGGTCTGCGTGAAAGTCTACAATGAGTTGACGAGCGAGCTCTATGTTCATGATGAGAGCATAGCATTCTTCCTTCTCAAAAGGAAGAAATTTTAAAAAGCTTCCTTTTTAAAAGGAAGCTTTGTTCGTCAGTCGCGCCCATGGTGCAATTGGTGCGATTATTGCTTTTTTGGTGCAATTGGTGCAATTATCGCTTTTCTGGTGCAATTGGTGCAATTTGTGTATAATGAGAAGTAACGAGGAGGAGCATCATGCCGACGATTTTTCCCGAGAGAGAGTCAAGAATACTTGAATTTAAATCCCAGTTGCCCAATTTTCAGAATTTGATTAAAACCTGTGTGGCCTTTGCCAATGGAACTGGCGGTAAAATTGTGATCGGTGTGGATGACAAGACGCGAGCGCTGGTGGGCGTTTCGATCGATACACGCGATCGTATTTATGACGAGTTTCCGAATAGTGTATATGATGCGACAATGCCCGCTCTTCTGGTTGATATTTATGAGCAAGCGTTTGATGATGGCCACGTGATCATCATTGATGTGCCTTCCAGCATTAGGAAGCCAGTATGCGTTAAAAAAGAAGGAATTCCTGCAGGTATTTATTTACGAGCGGGGACAAGCACCCGCAAAGCAACACCAGAATATGTCGAAGAATTAATGCGTGAAAGCAAGCGCATGCATTTTGACGAAGAAATGATTCAAGAGGACACAAAAATATTATCGGACATTTTACTCCATAAGATATTTAAGAAAATCGATATGCGTCAACTGTTGGCAGAAAAAATAACCACAACGTCTAGCATAGGTGGAAAGAAATATTACCCGACTGTTGCTGGTGTTTTAGGATTTTGTGAATCACCCGAGCATTATATCCCTGAGGCCATGGTTGTATGTACTCGCTTTTTGGGTAAAGAAGGTCGTGATATCATTCAAAGCGAGGAAGTACGCGGCAATCTTGAGGAACAAATAGAAACAAGTTTTCAATTGATAAAGTCATGGTTGATGCGTGACTATCATTTAATAGGTACAAAAATGCAGGCAAAAACAATCGTTCCTGAAATAGCCCTACGCGAAGCCATTGCCAATGCGCTGATTCATCGAAAATATTGGATTCCCGGTGCAGTCAAGATCGCGCTGTATGATAATCGTTTAGAAATATTTAGTCCTGGTGAGTTTCCCGGCCTCGTTGATATTAACAATTTAGGGGATGGAACGACCTATTTGCGCAATCCCACTCTTGCACGTATTGCACGCAAACTGGGCTTGGTTGAAAAATTAGGCACAGGTATTAAACTAATGATAGAAAGTTGCCGGAAAGCACAGATAAAGCGGCCTGAATTTATCGAGGGCGCGGACAGTGTCAAAGTGATTTTTTGGTTTTTACCTTCGAATGAAGGGATGCAAGATGACATTCAGAAACTCGAGGCTTTTTTTGTTATGAATCCTGTTGCTTCCATCGGCGATGTATCTCAATATTTGGGGGTATCCAGAAATTCGGCAACACGCAAACTCAATGAGCTGATTGGTGCGGGAAAAATAAGGAGAGAGGGTAAAGGCCCCTCTGTGCGGTATGTTGCTCAAGGTGTTGGTTGACAACAATATTCCAATATTGTTCGTGCAATCGACCCGCCCTGGGCTTTTTCAAACCCTTGGAAACCCGGCGCTGAATTGATTTCACACAAAGCATAACCTTGTTTCGTGAACAATAAATCAACGCCGGCCATATCCAGTCCCGCCAGGCGCGTGGCAGCCAGGGCTAGGCGCTCAATGTCTGCATCCAGCGGGTAGGTGGCGACATTACCGCCGCGCGAAAAATTGGCTTTAAACTCTGTCGTAGATGAACGCTCGATCACGCCTAATACTTTGCCGCCCAATACCAACACACGCAAATCTCTGCCATGGCTTTCAGCAATATACTGTTGTAACAATGTGGTGGCTTTGCGATCATACGAGAAAATAAATTCGAGCATGTCCTGTAATGCGGCCGCAGTATCACAAATCATGACGCCCCTGCCCTGGCTACCGCTCAATACTTTTAACACCAAAGGAAATCCAATCGCTTTTTCAATATGTTCATAATGGATGGGATACGGTGCCAGCATGGTTTTCGGTGTTGGCAAACCATGTTTCACAAATTGTTGGTGCATGAAACATTTGTCGCGCGCGGCTTGAATAGCTTTCGCATTATTGCAGAGAAAAACACCGTGATCACTCAACGTGTTCAATAATGCAAAAGCCGCATAATTGGAATTATATCCTTGGCGTGGAATCACAAACTGGGGTGTTTGGGTAGGCTCGCCAGAGATGAATAATTGTAGCGGGCCATGATTGCCTATTACCCACGAGACTGTTTCAGGTTTGATAATATCCAATTGAATGTTGAGCAGTCGTGCTGTTTCAATAAAACGCTGCATTTCATAATGTTTTTCATTCAGCTGGGCGACGGGTTGGCTGTATAAAATCCAGCCGTGGTGTGTGGGAGATTGACTCAAGATTTTTTTCGCTCTAAACGCATGGACATGATGCAGAATACCATCGCCATCAGTGTGACGATGCTGATCATGAGGGTGGCGAGCGCATTGATTTTAGGGCTGACGCCCATGCGCACGCTGGAGTAAACAGCCATTGGTAAGGTAGTGGATTGCGGGCCAGAGGTAAAGCTTGCGATCACCAAGTCATCAAATGAAAGCGTGAAGGCCAATAACCAGCCGCTGACCAATGCGGGCGCAATCACGGGTAAGGTGACGCGCAGGAAAATTGTGAGGGGTTTTGCGCCTAAATCCGTCGCGGCCAAAATAAGACTCCGATCCATTTCTTGCAAGCGCGCCACGATCACCATGGTGACATAAGCCAAGCTCAATGTCATGTGTGCGATCCAAATGGTGAGTATGCCGCGGCCATGCGGGAACCCAAACCAGTCTTCCATCGCAACAAACAATAATAACAAGGAAAAGCCCATGATCACTTCGGGTATCACGAGGGGTGCGCGGATCATTAAATTGAATAATGCGCTGCTGCCCTTGATATGGTAACGGGTGAGCGCATACGCGGCGATTGTGCCTAAAAAAGTGGCGCCAAATGCAGTGAAGAGTGCCAGACGAATACTGGTCCAAGCGGCTTTCAGTAATTGAGTATCGTTAAACAATTCACCATACCACTTAAATGAAAACTCAGACCAAACAGTGACAAGACTTGAGCTGTTAAACGAATATACAACAAGCAAAATAATCGGCAAGTATAAAAATAAATAACCCAGCAGTGAGAGTGTTTTAATCAGTGGGGAAACTCTAGACATGGTTGCCCCTCTCTTGTTGCTTTTGTTCATGACGCGAGAACAAGTAAATTGGTATTAGTAAGAGGAAGAGCATGATCGTCGCCAAGGCCGCCGATAATGGCCAATCACGGTTGCTGAAAAATTCCTGCCACAGAACGCGACCAATCATGGTAGTACTTGAGCCGCCCAATAAATCCGGGATCACGAATTCCCCGACGGCAGGAATAAAGACGAGCAAGCTGCCGGTAATGATGCCGGGCATGGTTAGCGGCAAGGTGATCCGTAAAAATGCAACCCAAGGTTTTGCCCCCAAATCCGAAGCGGCTTGCAGCAACGTCCAGTCTAATTTAGAAATAGACACATATAGTGGCAAAATCATGAAAGGAAGGTAGGCGTAAATAATACCCAGGTAAACTGCAAAGGGTGTGTATAAAAATTGAATCGGGGTAGAGATAAGGTGAAGGCTCAGTAACAATTGATTCAACAGCCCTGTTTCTTGCAAAATACCCATCCACGCGTAGACGCGCAATAGAAAGGATGTCCATGAGGGGAGTACAACAAGGGTTAAGAGCAGCGAGCGCATGGCTTCCTGCACGTGCGATACAATAGGCCATGGGGTAGCCAATCAATAAGCAACCTAGGGTTGAAAAGAAGGCAATCTTCAAAGAATTGAAATACGCAAAGACGTAGAAAGGATCCATGAAGATGGTGTAATAATTGTTGAGATTGACATGGAGTGTCAGCACAAAATGTTGGATGGTGATCAAGGGTTCATAAGGCGGGACTTGGAAGGCCATTTCGCTGAAGCTTAAGCGAAAAATCATCAAAAAAGGCAATGCCAGAAAAAGAATCAGCCAGAAATAAGGGATGCCAAACACCCAGGTGCGCCCAGAAAAAAAGAATTTTTTGAGGCTGGCTATGATCATCCTTGGAGTACCACCGCGCTTTCAGGTTGGAAATGAATATAAATCTTGTCATCCCAGGTGATGGGCTCAGAAATAAAGCGATCACTGTGGTAGACATTCGCCAACAATTTTTTGCCAGAATCTAGCGTGACATGATAAATAGAATGGCTGCCCATGTAAGCGATGTCCCGCACATACCCTTTGGCCACATTGTGTGAAACGCCGGGGTGTTCGAGTGATAAGGTGACTTTTTCGGGGCGTACGGCGACGTAAACGGTCAAATCTTGGGGCAAGGACAAGGCACGCTCGAGCTCAACGTTACTTTGGAGATCGGGTACGCTGATCAGCGTGGTGCCATCGTCGGGGGTGGAGATCACTGAGCCTTTAAAGATATTGACCGATCCGAGGAACTGCGCACTGAAGGTACAGTTAGGATATTCATAGACTTCTTTCGGGGTACCAATCTGAATGATTTCCCCTTTGTCCATTACCGCGATACGCTCGGACATGGTCATGGCTTCGTCTTGATCATGGGTGACGATCAGGCAAGTCACGCCTAGGTTTTCTAAAATACTGACGACTTCTAACTGCATGCGGTCGCGTAGGTTTTTATCCAGCGCGCCCATGGGTTCGTCCAACAACAGCAGCTTAGGACGTTTGGCCAGGCTGCGTGCCAGGGCAACGCGTTGTCGTTGGCCTCCAGAGAGAGTGTTAGGTTTTTCATTGCGGTAGTCTGACATGCGAACGATATCGAGCATTTCATCTACGCGGGTAATGATCTCTGTTTTATTGAGTTTATCTTGTTGTAACCCGAAGGCGATGTTTTGCCAAACGGTCATGTGGGGGAATAGCGCGTAAGATTGAAACATCATGTTGACGGAGCGCAAGTGCGCGGGGACTTCGGTCATGTCTTGACCATCAATAAAGATCTGTCCTTTTGTGGGGGTTTCAAGACCAGCAAGCAACTGCAGCAGGGTGGATTTGCCACAGCCAGAGCTGCCCATCAAGCTGAAAATTTCGCCTTGACGGATGCTGAGATTCACATTGTCGACAGCTGTCACACGGTCGTATCGCTTCGTGATGCCTTCAATGCGAATGTAATGATCTTTCTTTGGTTTCTGTTGCATGAGTCCCCTACCTGCTTGCTTTCATTCTAGCCCAATCACGATGCAATTGCTTTTCGAGTGGAAGAGGCAACTCCATGGGAGTGAATAACTGTTTCTGTACGGATGCGGGTGGATAAATGGCGGGATCCGCTGCAACGCCTGGAGCCAAGAGTTTCGTGGCACTGGGGACGGTGTTAGGGAAGCCCACTTTGTCGGTGATTTTTGCAACTACGTCAGGGCGCATCAAGTAATTGATGAACTGAAGTGCTTCATTCGGGTGTTTGGCATTCTTCGGAATGGCCATCACATCATAAGAAAGCACGGATCCTTCTTTGGGATTCATGACCAGAATATTCACGCCATTGCCAGATTCTTTTGCGCGGTTACGTGCGTTCACCAGGTCTCCCGACCAGCCAAACGCCACGCAGATATTGCCATTGGCAAGATCATTCAAGTATTGAGAATCGTGAAAATAGGTGACGTAAGGGCGCACAGTGCGCATCACGGCGGATGCTTTTTCGTATTGTGCATATTCAGTGCTGTCATGGGGCAGCCCCAAGTAATTCAGCAAAATAGGGTAGACATAGACGGGTGAGTCAATGAAAGCAACTTTGCACCCTGCCAGCTTTTTCATGTTGTCAGGATTAAAGATAAGAGACCAGCTGTCTGGGATTTTGCCATCGAACAAGGGGGCGACCTTATCAACGTTGATGCCAATGCTGAAGGTTCCCCACATGTAAGGCGCGGCATAGAGTTTGCCATCCTTCTTAAGGGGGGTGACGTATTTGGGATCGACGTTTTTCAGGTTGGGCAATTTGGTTTCATCAAGAGGCTCATAAATGCCGGCCGCGCGCTGGCGAAAAAAGTAAGGGAAATTGGTAGGGAAAACGAGATCATACCCTGTGTTGCCGGCATAAAGCTTGGCTTCGAGCATGTCGTTGCTGTCGTAGACGTCATAAACGACTTTGATACCTGTTTCTTTTTCAAATTGTGACAGGGTGTCTGGGGCAAAATAATTAGACCAGTTATAGACGTATAATTCGGAGGCGGCAAAAACACTGTGGGCTGTGAGCCATAAACTGACGCAAGATAATAATAGGCGCTTGATCATGTCATCCCTCCTGTTTGGAAGCGTATTATGCCAAAAAAATACTGTGCAGGGTGATTTATTTCGCATTTTCAGGTACGATAGGTAATTTCTCATCTTAATGTAGCACAAGGGAGTTTACAAGATGGTACAGCTGCCCCGTGTGGGAATCGTGATGGGCTCTCAGTCAGACTGGGAAACGATGCAACATGCCCAATCTTTGCTCGAATTGCTTGAAATATCAAACGAGTGCCGTATCGTTTCAGCGCACCGCACGCCCGATTTAATGTTTGAATATGCCGCCACTGCGGCCGATCGCGGTATCCAAGTGATCATCGCCGGCGCAGGCGGCGCCGCACATTTGCCGGGCATGATTGCTGCTAAAACCCATTTGCCTGTTTTGGGTGTGCCAGTGCAGTCGGCCGCCCTGAATGGATTGGATTCGCTGCTGTCCATCGTGCAAATGCCTGGCGGTATTCCGGTGGGGACGTTGGCGATTGGCCAGGCAGGTGCGAAGAATGCCGCGATGTTGGCAGCCAGTATTTTAGCGCTGAATGATGAAGGATTGCGCACCCGGTTGGTCGCCTTTCGCCAATCACAAACAGACGCTGTGTTGTCTCAAACACTGAAAGGCCAGTGATGAAAGTCGGGATTGTAGGCGCAGGCCAGTTGGCCCAAATGATGGCACAGGCGGCGAAAACGCTGAACATCGAGACAGTCTGTCTCGCCCTCTTACCCGATGAATGTGCGGGTCGTGAATCTGTCCTAGAGGTTGTTCCGTCTTTGGAACCGCATTACGCAAAGCATTTTGTCGATTGTGTTGATATCATCACCATTGAAACAGAAAATATTCCCCTCGACTTTGCAGCATATCTAAGGGATCAAAAACCATTGCGCCCTGCCCCCAATGCATTGGCGATTGCACAAGACAGGTTATTTGAAAAACAATTATTTGAACAAGTTGGTTTGCCGCCTGCGCCTTATGCCGTCATCAATAGTGAGTCAGACATTCCTGCAGTCATTCAAAAAATTGGTTTTCCTGGTATTTTGAAAACGCGCCGCATGGGTTATGACGGCAAAGGACAGGTGCGCTGTCGCACAGAAGCAGATTTGATTGCGGGGGTGAAAGCGCTCTCCCCTGCTTTGTTAATTTACGAAGGCTTTGTTGATTTTGATCGCGAAGTATCATTGATTGGCGTGCGCAGTGTGTCGGGCGAAGAGGCATTTTATCCCTTGTGTGAAAACATTCACCGAGACGGTATTTTGCGCACAACGAAAGCGCCCTACATTGATGAAACCCTCATGTTATCCGCTCAGCAATATATGCGTCGTATTTTTGATCAGCTGGATTATATCGGTGTATTCACCATTGAATTTTTTGTGAAAGGTTCACAATTGATCGGCAATGAAATGGCGCCGCGCGTTCATAACAGTGGACATTGGACCATTGAAGGGGCAAAGACATCTCAGTTTGAAAATCATTTGCGTGCGATCACGGGGATGCCACTCGGTTCATGCGATGCGATTGGATTTTCTGAGATGACGAATTGCATCGGTGAATTACCCGATCCTGCCCAGATTGCTAAAACACCGAATGCGCATCTTCATGTGTATGGCAAAGCCATTAAACCGTTACGGAAGGTGGGGCATATCACTGTTGTGCGCGATCTGTAGAGACGCCCCCTATAATATGCACTCAAAAGTGACATAAACGTATTCTGCAGATCGAGTGGATTGCTTTGCATGCACCTGTTGATTGTCACGCGAGTCTTTTCGGGTCTGGGCTTCATAGGTTGTCTCTTCATTTTTTTCCTTGATTTCCCGATCGAGGATTTTATACTTCCCATTGCAAGCGTTATACATTTGTTTGTAGGCATCTTCTTGGCTTTCAGTTGAAAAGGCGTGATAAACAATCTGACCGATCCGCTTCCCCTCACTGGACCATAGGCTGAATTGGGGGACTCGATCATGACGGCATTCATGGCACATCCCGACAATAACAATAACGTGACAATGGATGATAATTGTTTCATTTTAAACTCCTATTTGATGATAAAAACTTTTGCAGTATGCCAGGGTAAACCAAATTTTTAACGGATGTCAATCACAGCACTTTTGAGATTTTTGCTTTTGATGCAGGGGACGCTCAAATTTTCTCATTAACCTGGATCATTCAATGAAACGAGATATCAAGAATGCTCCAATGCCACGGCCCTTTCAAGCGCGCGATCTTCCCATCGTAACATGTCTTCTTCTGGAATGGGATGATGTTGCAACGTGAATTGCTGGCGGATCCAGATGGCTTGAATCAATTGAGTCAATGATTTGTAATCTTGAACGCGTTCACGTAAATCTTGATTGGCAGCGTACTGATCTAAAAAAATATTTTCTTGTGTTTTGGATAAATTACAATAGGTAATGGCATAAGCAAGATCCCAGGCAGGGTCGCATTGGCCGGCAAATTCAAAATCAATCAACCATACCTTGTCGGTAGCGCATAAAAAATTGTGTGGATTTGGATCCATATGGCAAGGTTTGCTGACCACGTTAGGCCATTTTTGTGCGATTTTTTGTGCATAAGCTTCTAATAATGTGTAGCGAGGATCAAGTGTGAAATGCTGTCTAATATAGGCTAAATCGCGCGATAAAAAATCAAATAAAGGGAGTGATTCAAACACACAAGGACTCTCGTGCAATTGTTTGATGATCGCGGCCATGCCATGCAATTGTGCGTTGCTGATGCGGGTGGGGTCATCGCTGATCACGTGGCCCGGTAAGTATTCGCGAATGGCAACCCCTGTTTCGGGATCATCATAAACCGTTTGGGGCGTGATCCCAAAAGTTTTAATCGCTTCTACATGCACGGATTCTTGATAACGGTTCAGCCAAGGAACATTGGCGCGTGTGGGAATGCGCACGACATAGGCCTCATGTTCTCTTTTCAACAAATAAGTATGGTTAGACCAGCCATCTAGGCGTGTGATCTCGAACGGCGGGCGGCTAATATGGGAAGGGTGTTGATCAGCTTATCAATCGTTATCATGCGCGTACGATAACACTTTTTACTGTGTAAGCCAAGACAAACAATAGTACGCTGACTAAAACAATCATAGGGCCAGCGGGCAGGTCGAACCACAAGGACGATAATAACCCCCCTCCTACGGCTAAGCTGCCGCTGATCGCTGCTCCGAGCACCATGTCCTCGGGATTGCGGGCAAATGGACGGCTGCTGGCGGGAGGGATGACCAGCATGGCAGTGATCAGTAGAACCCCGAATATTTTAATGGATAAAGCAATGACACAGGCCAAGAGCAGCGTGAAAATCGTGTATTCTCGTGCGACGTGGATGCCATCGACGGCGGCCAAATCAGCATGTACTGTGCTCATCAGCAGCGCGCGCCAGCGCCATGCGATGATGGAGAGCACAATGGTGCCCATGATATAAATGCGCGCGATGTCCGTCATATTCGCACCTAAAATATCACCGAATAAATAAGCGTATAAATCCGTTCTGAATGAAGGCAATAAAGATACGACGACGATACCGAGTGCCAATGATCCGTGCGCTAAAATACCCAATAAAGTATCACTTGGTAATCGTGTGCGATTTTCCATGAATAATAAAAAGAGACTCACGAGCATGGCGCTCAATAAAATGCCATAAAATGGGGTGCTGAATGAAAAAGCTGCGCTGAGTGCAACGCCCAATAAGGCGGCGTGTGATAATGTATCACCGAAATAAGACAGCCTGCGCCAGACCACGAGCGAACCCAAGGGCGCGTACAACAGCGCAATGCCGATGCCTGCGATCAGTGCTTTGATTAAAAATGTGTACATGTTATCTTAACTCCACAAAGAGTGACGTGCTTCGCCCCCTATAAGCGCTGCGCGATTTCATCAGCTGTTTGAATACACTATTGATGTTCATGATCATGCTTGTGTGCGTAAATGGCGGCGCTTTCGCCAAATAAATGGATAAAAGCCGGATCCAATTTCACCACTTCTGGTGTACCCGAACAACAAATATGGTGGTTAAGACAAACCACCTGATCGGTTTTCGCCATCACCACATGCAAATCATGTGACACCATTAAAACGCTGCAATGAAGCCGATCGCGCGCGGCTAAAATCAAACGATAAAATTCAGTTTGGCCATTGACGTCAACGCCTTGTAAAGGTTCATCTAATATCAAACAGTCGGGTTTGTTCATCAATGCGCGCGCCAGCAAGACACGTTGCAATTCACCGCCGGATAGCACGTGCATGGATTTATCGATTAAATGTGTCGCGCGCACATCTTCTAGCACGGTATGATCAAATGCCGGTCCCAGTGTTAAAAATCGTCCAACAGTGAGTGGCAGCGTGGGATCGATGTGAAGTTTTTGGGGCATGAAACCAATGCGTAACCCGGGCTTTTTCTCGATGCGCCCTGTCGTGAGGGGTATCAATCCCAGCATCGCGCGCAATAAGGTTGTTTTGCCGCAACCGTTAGGTCCTATCAGGGTGATGATTTGGCCCGCATCCATTTGGAGCGAGATATCGCGCAAAATCCAACGACCGTCGCGTTGAACCCCGAGGCTGTCGAGTCGCAGTTGCATAAGGGTATTCCTGGCTAAAGGGGTCACCTTAGCATGATTCTACACGGCGCTCAAGGGCACCGCCCATAGATCGTCTGCAACAGGCAGTATGGTATCGCCATCATCAGGCGATGTTTATGGGGCTGATGCGCAGTGTTGACTTCTAGCCCGGGGATGAGGTTATTCTCGCTGGAAGTAGATCTTGGTCACTCGCAGGTGGTGGGAATGTTCGGGTTGATGACAACTTCAAAGATATTGGGGTTTGCTTGTCCCTCTCCAGTATGTTGAAACGTCTGAGATGCATAGTCTTGATAAAAGATATTGCCATTGATATCCCTATAGCCCATTTTGAATGCAACAACATAGGTTCCAGGGGCATTTGACATTTTAAAATCCAGCTGATAATTTGAGTTTAAGCACATTTCCTCTTCCATCACGGTTGTGCCATTCCACGTATAAGATAGCAGCATCATGTACCCCTCAGTCATAGGATCAGGTAGGCTATCGACAAAATGGGTGCAGTGGGCATAATCCTGCGGGTTATACCTCGTGCAGTCAAGGGGGGGATCTGCAGCAACGGCAGCGAATGAAATCATTAAAAGGGCGGATGATAACCATATGTTTTTCATGAGAATTCCCACAGTTAATGTGCTGCTAGGCTGCATATTACTACAGTTTGCTAAATGTCGTCAAGGACGCCATTACTGGGTAGTATTTTACCGAGTTATCGATTATACTGGCCTGTCGATTCTGGTTGAAAAGAGGGGGGGGGGCGCGATGTCTGCGTTTGAGCAGTTCAACACTGTGGACAATCAACAGGCGCTCATAGAAGGGTTAACAAAAGCAGTACAAGAGCATGTTCGGCAAAAATAAGCAATTCATACCTCACTATTTTGTATCCTTCATGATGATCCTCGTTATGCTGAGTGCTGTTTTGCTTTCAGGCTTTCATCAACATGATGTCGGCGATCATAGTGTTGTTGAACAGGGTTGCGATATCTGTGTGTTTGTTAAGCAAACAGGTGCTGGGGTGTTGCCAGCGCTGCTCGCCGTGATAGTTGCCCTCACCTACCGTTTTGTCGCACGCTTTCATACTTTTTATATTTTTATTCCAGCCACCGTTTATACGGCATCTTCCCCGCGCGCCCCGCCTGTTGTTTAACGTTGATCAATGCTATTCATATCACGTTAAGTAAGGGCTTTTTTATATGCACTCTCACTCTCATACTCATGGGGCCGCGTGCGCCTCGGGACATTCCCACGCATGCAATCACACATTCCAGGGCAAAAATCTTTTTTTAAAAGGATTGAGCTGGTTTTCGAATACTTGGGTCATTCGCAAAGGACGAGATTTGTACAGCGAACATTGGGTTCCTTTTTTATTTTGGCTCGGCGATAAAATATTTGATGGTCGTCTCAATGCAGGTACCGCAGCAAGGAACAGCCGCGCAGTTCGCTTGGTGGCGAATGCTGTGCAACTCGCGATATTATGTATCGTGATTGAGGAAATAGGCTTCAAACATTTTGTCAATTGTGGCGCAGAAATATCGCTGGATGATACCGAGGGTCGTACGACATCAGCCATGATGGGTTTGAATATGCTGGCCGTGTTAGTGGGCAGTGCTGCGAACCACCATAAAATTCAGCAATCTTATGATATGCAGGTGCTGCAACAAGAGCGATTCAATGCACGGGAAAATACGCACGATGAAGTGCCACACGGGTTGAATGCCCCTGCTGCCATATTATGGATGCAGTTCTGGCGTTATTTACATGATGCGAATGGATTGATCGGCACGTTGCTGAGTTTCATCATATTCATGGATTATGTGGATTGGATTGAGACGCCGCCGCATCAAACCGGTGTGATATTTTTAGCGAGTCGCGCGATGGCGCTCGTCTCTGTTTTGTTCGCGCCGATCAGCACCTGGTACCGTTTGCATGTGTATAAAAATGAATTGGCAAAGGGTGCGAGATCGTACATGAATGATCCAGGTATTAATGCTGCAGTGAATCAAGTGCTGTGCAAAGTGAAAGACAGCCGCGAAAAAACATTATTGGCTTACAATGTTTATTGTGCTTATGAGCGTGTGAAAACAACCAATCAAAAAATATCCGAGATGCAAGCATTACTGGCACAGTATCTCACGGATGACCAAGTCGATATTAACAAGATCAAACATTTTGCTGGTCAGAATGATTTTGGATCAAATGGATGCATTTCATTTTATTGAGCTGAAGTTCGAGGCGGTTTTGAGGGAAAGACCTACGAAGACCGAGGCCATCATCATTGATGAAAAACCCATTAAAGAGGGCGTCAACGAAGCCTTATTAACACAAGCCATGCATAGTGCGGATCGAACTGATTTTGATACATTGAAGGGCACAGTATTGGTGAAGGATCCCGTCACTTTTCAGTGGGGATTTAACCCCGACAGCCTGAAGGCACGTCCACATGAAACACACCTTCATGGACAAGTGCCCGCTTTAACAAGGATTTTGGAAATCACTGGACAAAAAAAATGATTTAGGGAATAATACCGTCATAAAGCTATAACAAGAGGGGCAACCATGTCATTGACGCATCTAGGTAAACAATCCGTCTATTTTCAAACTTATACCCCCAGCCTGCTGGAACCTATTCCACGGGCAATCAGCCGTGCATCACTGGGTATTCATCCCACCAGCCCCCTGCCCTTTCACGGGGCGGATATTTGGAATGCCTATGAAATTTCCTGGTTGGATGATAAAGGCAAGCCGGTCGTGGCCGTTGGCGAATGTCGCGTGGATTGCGGCAGTCCGAATTTGATTGAATCGAAATCATTCAAATTGTATTTAACGAGTTTTTCACAATCGCGCTTCAAGCATATTGAAATGGTGCGCGATACCATTTCCCGTGATTTAACCGCGGCTGCAGGTATGCCCGTTCACATGATCTTATCGCCTTTGGCAGATGCGCAAGGCAGCTTGTATACAAGTTTGCCCGGTGTGTCGTTGGACAACCTGGATATTGCCTGTGAACCCACTGACGATGCGTCTCTACTGCATACCCATAACGGGGCTATGGTGAAAGAAACGTTGACGTCTGATTTGTTGAAATCGAATTGTCCTGTGACGGGTCAGCCGGATTGGGGCAGCGTGCAAATACAATATACTGGTCAGAAAATAGATCATGCCGCGTTGTTGCGTTACATCATTCATTTTCACCATGAACAAGAATTTCATGAGCATTGTGTTGAAAAAATGTTTGTCGATATTCTCGCGCGCTGCCAACCGACGTCACTCACGGTATATGCGCGCTATACTCGTCGAGGGGGTTTAGATATTAATCCGTACCGCAGTACAGAGAAGGCGGTTTTTCTCGATAATATTCGTTTGGTGAGGCAATGATTCATGAAAATGTTACAAGTTCTTTTCTGCTGGTTAATGATGATGGGTGCTGCATGGGCCGATGCGCCTACTGTAGTGGTCAGCATTCTGCCACTTTATCATATTGCTCAAGCCGTGATGGGCAAAGCGGGTACCCCGGTGTTGCTCGTTCCCCCAGAGTCTTCTGAGCACAGCTATTCCTTAAAGCCGAGCCAGTATGCCGCGCTTAAAAACGCTGATGTGGTGATTTGGATTAGCCCGGAGATGGAAACTTTCCTGGTTGATGCCATGGCGCAAGTGCCTCCAGCGAAGCAGATGGTGCTCATCAATGAGCCAACCCTGATCCGCTACAATCTGCGGATAAGCGGTGGTACCCTTCCTCAAAAAGACCCGCATCTTTGGCTGGATCCCCTCAATGCCATGACAGTGGCTAAACAATTGGAAAAACGCCTGAGTGCACTCGATCCCGAGCATGAACGTCTATATCAGCACAATGTCGATGCCTTCATCGACAAAATATCCACCCTGAACACAGATCTCGACAACAGGCTTTCTCCCATCCAATCAATGCCTTACTTGGTTTATCATGACGCCTTTCAATATTTTGAAAAGCGCTATGGACTGCGCAGGCTGGACAGTATTTCTGCCCGGCCAGATGTTCCCAACAGCGCCGCCCGCTGGGTAGAGATGAGCAGGCTATTGAAGTTTGAAAAGATACATTGTATATTCAGTGAGCCTCAATACCAAACGGGTCAGCTGAAGCAATTTGCGCTGGAAAACCACGTGGAGTTGGGAACCCTGGATCCGATTGGCACTGAAAAGCCGTCGGGAACTGAGGGGTACGCAGCCTTGCTGAACGGCATTGCTGATGGGCTGATCGGGTGTTTGAATCGCCCAGTGCTGCGTATCGAGGTGAAGTAAACCGTAGTCAACAACTGAGGTACTGAAAATGAAGCAATGGGTGAAGTGTTTAATCGTCGCAGCGATGTCTCTGACGTTAGCGAATTGTGTGGGAACAACCACTGCCATCAGCAAGCGCGATTTAGCCACAGAAAATAAAATGAGTAACACGGTATTTCTCGAGCCCACAGCCGCAGAAAATCAAACCGTGTATGTTCAAGTGCGCAACACCACCGATGTACCCGCTTTAAACGTTGAAGAGTCAGTCAAAACGAGTTTGCGCATGAAAGGCTATCAAATCGTGAGTGACCCAAAGAAAGCACAATATATGTTGCAGGCCAATGTGTTGTCTGCAGGCCAAATCGATCCTGAGACGCGCGATGATGTATTGGCCTCTGGGTATGGAGGAGCATTGTCCGGGGGTGTTGTGGGTGCAGGCACAGCTGCTGTGTTCGGGGGGCAACAATCAGCGGTGATCGGCGGTGCATTGGTCGGTGCTGCGATTGGCATGCTTGTTGATGCGAGCATCAAGGATGTGACATACGGCGTGACGACCGATATTCAACTGTCTGAAAAAACAAGCAACGGTTCAGTGGTCACGAAAACATCGCAAGGTAAATTGAAACAAGGCAGCGATACCACCATTCAAACCAATCAGCAAACGAAAGATAACTGGCAACGTTATCAAACCCGCGTGGTCAGCACGGCGAACAAAGCCAATTTGAAGTGGGACGAAGCGGCCCCTGCTTTGGCAGATGGATTGTCGAAGACGATTGCGGGAATATTCTAGGGTGAGAAACGCGTAGGGGCAAAGCATAAGATTGAACACGAGTGCTCTTGTTTTCTGGCAATGGTATGTGACTGATGCTCGGGTATCATAATACACGTTGTTGACACAGGCGTCAACAACGTGTATTATGATATCAAGAGGTGTAAAATGCGTACCCCAAAGCAAGTCATTGAAATATTTCATTTATTATTTTTAAACCAGCTGAGTCAAGGGCTAGATAAACGTTTATATGCTCTAAAAGGGGGCTGTAACCTTCGCTTTTATTGTAAAAGCATTCGATACTCAGAGGACATGGATATCGATATCCAAATCATCGAACGCCATACTTTGGAAAATAAAGTCAATCGTATTTTGACGAGTGCTGCATTTGTTCATATTCTTAAATCTTATGATATTCAAATTAGTCATGTTTCTGCGCCCAAGCAGACGGAGACTGTGCAACGATGGAAAATTGCCCTCAAAACACCTGCAACACAAATGCCATTGCCGACAAAAATTGAATTTTCTAGACGCACCATGACCACTGACATCATGTTTTCAGCGGTGGATCGCCAATTGCTTGCAGCATATGAAATGACGCCTATCCTGTCTAATCATTATACAAAAGAAGCCATGTGGGAACAAAAAATACTTGCATTGGCGCACCGTACACAAACACAAGCCAGAGACATATTTGATTTGTATTTATTGTTAGGACAACAGAATAAAAAAATGGCGATCAAAAACATTGATATTGAAACGATACAACAAGCAAAAGAGAATGCAAAACTGATTCACTATGAGGATTACACATCACAAGTGGTTGCCTATTTGCTTCCAGAATATCAAGCGCAATATGGCTACGAAGAGATTTGGGCGGATATCATACAATCGGTTGATCATGCGTTGGAACAATATCATGAAAAGCATTGATGCCTACCAAAAAATCCTTGAACTTGATGTGTCCGTTTTTCAAACACGTGACATAGTGGCTTATTTTAATATTAATACCAGTCATGCCAGTAAAATATTAGAACGTTTGGCAGAATCATCACAAATCATTCGGCTTTCACGGGGTCGATGGGGAATTAAAGATCGCATTGATATTTTACAGTTGCCTGAGCTGCTCACAGCACCTTATCCGAGTTATATTTCACTGCAAACCGGATTGTATTATCAAGGTATGATCTCACAAGTGCCCACTGTGATATATGCAGTATCGTTGGGGCGTACAAAGCGGATCAGTACGCCATTAGGTACGATTTCAATACATCATGTACAGCCCGAGTTTTTTTATGGATTCAATACGGATGAAAAAACACATATTAAAATAGCCACACCTGAAAAGGCCATTATTGATATTTTATATTTGAGTCCCAATAAAACAAGACTGTTTGCCTCTTTGCCAGAGATAGAATGGACTGTTCAGTTTAATCAAGATCTGGCAAGGCAATACATCGACATGATTCCCTCGTCAAGTCGCAGAACACTGGTAAAAACCCTTTTTGACCAATTGATATCTCGAGGCTATATTTATACCTCTCGTACTTGAATATGCGAATCCTGGCTGCCTCGTGCAGACCTCTCCCATCAAGTACAAGAAATATAGCATTCGTGTATATCAGGAATCATTATTATGTCGTGGATCAACTTCGGATTAGCCTTCATTGAGGGGTTGGCACTCATTGCATCGCCTTGTATTTTACCGATATTGCCGCTGGTTTTATCGACCTCGATTGAGGGGGGGCGTTCACGCCCATTAGGTATTATCACTGGTTTTATACTTTCATTTTGCTTATTTGCTTTCTTTTCCCGGTGGGTTGTGCAGGCGCTGGGCATTGATTTGTCATACATCAAATATGGTTCACTGATTCTGCTAGGATTATTTGGGCTGGTCTTATTATCGCCACGCCTGTCGGATAAATTCGCGCAATGGACGCAAGGTCTTGCCAATCTGGGGAGCCAGTTGTCGACTGGACAAGAAGGCGGTTTTTTCAGTGGGTTGGGTATCGGTGCATTAATTGGCTTGATTTGGACGCCGTGTGCGGGTCCGATTTTGGCGGCCGTGCTTGTGCAAATAATACGTGAGCAAAATAATATTCAAGGGTTGATCACGATGGCATTTTTTGCGGTCGGTGCTGGTATTCCCATGCTATTGATTGCATGGATGGGTCGATCATTAGTCAATCGATTGGGGTTTTTCAAACAACACGCGGAAAGGTTTCGACAATTATTGGGGGTGATTATTTTGGCGTCTGTTGTTTTTATTGCCTCGGGCATTGATCCACAAACTTTTTTTTCTCGTTCATCTTCAGGAGCCAACATGACGACGCTACAAGAAAATCCAAATTTGATCAATCCGCTGCTCAGGCCTTACGATGCGCCGTCTATTTCAGGGATTCAAACATGGCTCAATTCAGAACCTCTCGATTTGCAATCACTCAAAGGCAAGGTTGTGTTGATTGATTTTTGGACGTATTCCTGCATTAATTGTGTGCGAACATTACCCTATGTGACAGGCTGGGATCAAAAATACCGCGATAAAGGATTGGTCGTGATTGGCGTGCATGCGCCTGAATTTGAATTTGAAAAGGATGTCGACAATATCAAAAGCGCAATTGTGAAAAATAATATTCATTACCCTGTCGCCGTCGACAGCATGTTGTCTACTTGGAATAACTTTCACAATCAATATTGGCCCGCACAATATTTGATCAACAAAGATGGGAAAGTGGTGTACACGCATTTCGGAGAAGGTGATGATGAGATCACTGAACATAATATCAATGTGTTGCTCGGGATGGGCGGCGTCGGCGTGAACATGACGGAAGAAGCGCCCCCTTTTCATATTGGCCAAACGCCGGAAACATATCTCGGCTCAGCGCGTGCAGAACGTTTCAGCGGGATGAATGTGTCCACCCTTCCTTCAAATCATTGGTCGCTCGAAGGGAAGTGGCGGATTGAATCAGAAAAAATTATTTCTGAAGAACCCAATTCGCTATTGCGGTTGCATTTCAATGCGCAAAAAGTATTTTTGGTGATGGGTACTTCGACAGGCAAACCCATACCGGTGTCATTGATGTTAAATGGTAAATCTGTCGGAAACCCGCTGACCGTTGATCAACATACGTTGTATCCCTTGATTGATCAAAAAGTTTTTCAATCCGGGGTGCTTGAGATCAAAGTTTCTGAACCTGGATTGGAGATGTATGCATTTACTTTTGGGTGAGATTGAACATGTCAACCGCTTCCGCCAAATCTTCGCACACGGGCACGGCGATTAACGCTTCGCCATGTATCTTCAATGTTTTTTCTCCATTACCCGTCTTCACCAATAAGACCTGGCAACCGGCGGCATGACCGGCCTCGATGTCTCGGAAACTATCGCCCACGACCCACGTTTGGGCAGGCGCGGCATTGAATTGAGAAAGCAATGTGTTCACCATGCCGGGTTTAGGTTTGCGGCAATCGCAATTGATTTCCGGCAAGTGGGGGCAATGAATAATCGCATCAAATGTGTGTCCATGTTCTGCCAACAATCCAATCATTTTTGCATGAATCGCTGTCAGGGTTTCTTCCGTATAATATCCCCGTCCAATACCAGATTGGTTGGTGCACACCGCAACCAAAAACCCATTTGATTTGAGCTTCGCTATTGCTTCAATGCTGCCGGGGATAGGGATCCATTCTTCGGGTGATTTAATAAAATGGGGCGAATCATGGTTGATCACCCCATCGCGATCGAGAATAACAAGGCGTGTCGATTGCATGGTTACCAACTGTTCACGCTGCCCAGGGCTGTCGCATAATCAGGTTCTTGCGTGATTTCAGACACTTGCTCTGTGTAAATGATGCGGCCTTCTGGATTGACCACCAACACGGCGCGCGACAATAATCCTTTCAAGGGACCTGACAGGATCGTCACGCCATAGGTTTCACCAAAAGAAGGTGAGCGGAAAGCGGACAGCGTCACGACATCCGTCAGCCCTTCCGCGCCACAAAAGCGGTTTTGCGCGAAAGGTAAATCCATGGAGATGCACAATACAACGGTGTTTTCCAGTGTCGATGCGGCTCGATTAAAAGCATGTACACTGGCTGCGCAAGTGGGTGTATCAAGACTGGGGAAAATATTAAAGACAATCGTTTTACCTTTATAATCTGCCAGTGTGCGATCTTTAAGGGATTTGTCGGTCAAGGTGAAATCAGGCACCTGGGTGCCGACAACGGGTAAATGTCCCGCAGTGGGAATGGGTTCACCTTTGAAAAAAACAGTTGTCATGATATTGCCCTTCTCAGTTCAAAGCCAAAATACTATAGTTCAGCCACGCTGCGAAACTTACCCAAATAAAATAGGGAAGTTGTAATACAACCGCGAGGCGGGAAACACGTGAGAATGAATATAACATAAGTGCGAGTGAAAACCAGAGGGCAGCGAGATCAAGCATCGCCAAATCAGGTCTATGAAGGCCAAAAAACAAGTAGGACCACAAGCCATTTAAGAGCAGCTGAATAAAAAAGAGGTTGCGCGGCGTGCGAAATGCGTGGGTTTGCCCTACTTTCAGGTATACTAGCCAAATCGAAAAAGGCATGAGCGCATATAAGGCTGTCCACACGATGGGGAAAACGATGGGCGGCGGCGTGAGCGGTGATTTATTCAATGTCTCATACCATGTGCCTGGGTGAAATTGGCTGCCAAACAGCATGATCAATATGACCGCCAGAAAAAAAAGTCCAAGCGCTAATGCGCGGTGCTTGGGTGGGGTTACTTGCATCATCGTCTGCGCTCCTGGGGTTCGGGGGTGATGTTAAATAAAGCTTAGACTATGATAGAGGAAAATAGCATGCAAGCCAATGTGAAAAAAAATATCTTGATCGGGCTCGTGACGGTGATTCCCGTCGCGGTCACCTTTTTCATTGTGGAGTTTTTACTCTCTTTGATCTTAAATGTTGCAAAGCCTCTCCTTCACCTGATCATTCGTCTTGTCGCCGTGGTATTTCCCACTGTTGCGGCTTGGATGGATGCGCCTGTTCTCGACATGATCATTGCGCTCGTGCTGGTCGGTTTAATTTTGTACACATTGGGGCTGTTTGCTAGCCGTTATGCAGGGCAGCAAATGTTGGCCTTGCTTGATAAGGTGATGCACCGTATTCCGCTGGTGAAAACCATCTATGGATCCATTAAAAAATTGATTGAAGCATTGCAACAAAGTCCCGGTAGCACCCAAAGGGTGGTGTTGATTGAGTTTCCCAATCCCACCATGAAAACGGTGGGTTTGGTGACGCGTACGTTCATTGATAAAAACACCGGGCGTGAATTAGCCGCCGTGTACGTGCCAACGACGCCTAATCCCACGTCGGGATATTTGGAAATTGTGCCGGTCGAAAACATCACCCCAACCGATTGGACGTTTGACGAAGCGATGACGTTTATTGTTTCCGGTGGTGCGGTTGCACCGCAAGACATCAGTTACGATGCGCTGCCCACGAAATCATCATCAACGATACCCCACTGATCACCAGGTAGGCACCGATCAATGTGCCAATGAACCAGCCGGTGCTGGTGGGCCAGCCGGAAAAGACAAGTATAGCGATGATCACCGAGCATAAACCGCTCATGAGTACCCAGCCCCAGTTCGCAAAAGCTTGGATTTGGAAGGCGTAAATGATTTTAATGATCCCTTCTAATAGAAAGAAAACGGCAATGATGATCGTGAGCGCGACTAACCCAGCCAGTGGGTTGAAGACCATCAACACCCCGAATACCATCGACAGTAATGCAGACAAAACTACCATCCAAAAACCGGGTGCCCCGTTCGATTGGATTGCGCGATACAGTTGAATCGCGCCGCCAATCACAAATAACCAACCAATCACCAACTCAAATGCCAGGGAAAATAGCCCAGGCACGCACAGGGCCAATACGCCCAGAATCGTCAAGGTGACCCCTTCAAACATGATGCTCTTCCAATGGGCTTTCAGCTCTTCTTGTGACATGGAAATGATGGATTTGTTTGATTTCATGAAGGTCTCCTGGTTGAGGTTCATACAATTATAGATGAGGTATGCAATAATGTGCTATCCTGTATCTATACAGTTAATCTATATATAAATAGGATAAAGGTATACATGAATAAAATTCAAGCCATTCAAGTGCTTAGAGACTGCGATCGACAGCATGTCTATGTCTTTACCCATGGAGATCTGCGTAAGCTCTTTATTCGGGACAAGCCTAAAGCATTTGAAGAGGGACTTCGGCGGTTGGTTAAATCAGAGCTGCTGGTCCGAGCCTGTCGAGGTGTGTATGTGAATCCATACACTTTATCGGATGACGGGTATACTATTGAGCGTGTTGCACGCGTATTGCGTCGAGGTGCTTTTAATTATGTCAGTTTAGAATCGATGCTCTCTGAACATGGGGCGATTTCGCAAATATTGATTGACAGGCTGACGGTGATGACGACTGGGCGTGAAGGTATTTATCATACGCCTTATGGCACCATCGAATTCACGCATACGGAACGTTCTGTTGAGGATATCTTGCAAAGTATCCATACCGTGCCAGGTCGTCCTTTGCGGGTAGCTTCTCTTGACACAGCGTGGCGTGATTTGAAACGCGTGGGGCGTAATGTCAATATGGTTGATAGGGAGATGTTGAAAAATTGTTGAAATCCTTTTCTAAAAAATTCCGCACCCTTCTCGCCTCGTTGATGATAGGCACTTTGAGGCTTATTGGCCGATGCCGTTTATTGACCATACAGAGAATCGGTTGGGTGCTTGGCACCGTATTGGGATATTTTCCCACTGGTTTCCGTGAGATATCACGCAAAAATATTGCATTGTGTTTTCCGCATCAACCTAAACAATGGCAAGATAAATTAGCACGAGACAGTTTGCGCAATACAACGATCACCATGCTAGAGTATGCGATGAATTGGTTTTGGCCCATGGACAAGATCATGGGTTACATTGCAACACCTGATCCGGCTGCACGTGAACGTTTTGAAAAAGCACGCGCGCATGGCAAAGGGTTGATTTTGCTCAGCCCTCACATGGGTTCATGGGAAACCATGCTGGGATATTTACCGGCACTGGGTGAGGCGACCATGATGTATCGTCCCCTGCGCATGGCCTCATTGGAAGCAGTTGTTCGAACCGCGCGCGAACGCGCGGGTGCGCATTTGGTGCCCGCATCAGCAGGCGGTATCCGTGACATGTTGAAAGCATTGAAGCGCAATGGCATCGTGGTGATGTTGCCCGATCAGGTTCCCATGAAATCAGGGGGTGTGATGGCGCCCTTTTTCGGCGTACCTGCCCTCACCATGACATTGGCGGCAAAACTTGCTGCCCGAACGGGCGCGCGCGTGCTGGTCGGCTATTCCGCGCGGCTCGGTTTAGGGGAAGGGTTTAAGCCGGATTGTGTTGATGTGAGCGATGCGATTTATGGCGACGATGATGTCGCTGCCGTTTGTGCCATGAATGCTGCGCTTGAAACCGTGATCCTGCGCCATCCCGATCAATATGTGTGGAGTTACAAACGATTTAAGCGAAATGGGGAGCGGGTATATTAATCATTCATTTTTGTGATGAGGCGCGATTTTTGCCAAGGCTCATATCCAGGTTTTTCAATGGATTAGATGTTAGCTACTTCTTGTTCGATCCTCGGGGTACTGGAAAATCCACATGGCTTAGCCAGCATTACCCTCAGTAGTCCCATTCCTATTCAAGCCGTCTGGCGAGTGGGTGTCAACGCTGGCTTTGGAAGCCAATAGTGTGCAGCACAGGTTGCCACAGAGGCTATGACGGCCCCACCCATCAAGAACCCGAACTTTGCGCTGTCGCCCACTGAAGTGGGTTGATGCCAGCCCGATGCCGCATCAAAGCCATCCAAACCGAAACCAGCCAATAAGAGGTATAAAGTTGTGGCGCCGAAACAACCTGCACCAATAGCAGCGGTAAACATGGCGAAGGCTTTTTCCCTGGTGACACCATTTGTCTGCTTAGGTGCTGCGAAGTACCACTCATTAGGCTTTGCCGCACGCAGCTGCAAAAGCACTGCCGACGCAAGCACGAGGCACCCTACAATCAGGGCGATATCTGCGCCCTGGTCGTCCATCGTCAGGGAGTGCTGCCGGGCATAATGTGTGATGCCACAAGCATAAGCAAACACGGTCATATACCACAATGTCGCTGTTGTCTCAGGGTTTTGTTGGGCTAATATCATATTTATTGTCTCCAAAAGGCCGGCATGAACAACACCATCACCGCAAAAATTTCTAAACGTCCAACCAGCATGGAAAATGACAATGTCCATTTTGCAATGTCATTTAAATTAGCGTAATCCCAAAATACCGAACCCAATCCCGGGCCGACATTGGCAATGCTGGCAATCACAGCGCCAAAAGCCGAGAGAAAATCCAACCCGCACGCCATCAAAATGAACAAGAACAAGCAGAATAATAGGGTGAGCACACCGATGAAACCCCACACTGCATCAATCACTTTATCGGGTAACATTTTTTGATCGATTTTTAAAATATATTCGCCGCTCGGGTGAATCAAGCGGTGCAATTCGCGAGAGGCTTGTTTCATCACCACTAACACACGGATCGACTTAATCCCTCCTGATGTTGAGCCCGCACACCCCCCGATTAAACCGCCTATCAGGATGATGATGGGCGCAAACATGGGCCAAATACTGAAATCACTCGCGACATAACCTGTGGTGGTGCTGATGGAAATGACATGAAACAGCGTATCGATGAATGCAGTCAATGAATTAGGATAAACATGTTGCCACATCAATACCCCAAACACAGCGGCAATGATCATCAATTGAATTTTTACAAAAAACCGGAATTCAGCGTTTCGAAAATACGTCATCAGGCTGGTGTTATGCAGTGCTAAGAAGTGCAATGAAAAATTCAATCCGCCTAAAAACATAAACAACGTTGCCCATAATTTTAAGGATGTTTGTGGGTAAAATGCAAAATTACTGTCATGTGGGGCGAAGCCTCCTGTCGATAAGGTTCCAAAAGCATAACAAATCGCATCAAAACTAGACATGCCGTTTAAGCGATAACTTAATGCGCAGGCGGCTGTTAACCCAATATAAATAAACCACAATGTTTTGGCTGTTTCAGCCACGCGTGGCGTAAGTTTGTTTTCACGGTTGACACCAGATGTTTCTGCGCGAAACAATTGCAAACCACCGACACCTAACATCGGTAACACGGCGACAGCGAGCACGATGATCCCCATACCGCCGAGAAAGTGTAATTGCTGGCGATAATATAATAATGCTTTTGGCAAAGCATCGAGGCCGCGAATCACGGTGGCGCCAGTGGTGGTGAGTCCCGATACGGTTTCAAACACAGCATCTGTGAATGAAAGGTGCGGCGCTTCGGACACAATGAAAGGCAAGGCACCGAATAAACTGATCACTGTCCAAAAAAGCACAACAATTAAAAACCCGTCGCGCGTACGAGGTTCTTCGCGTGTGTTGCGAGTAAACCACCATAAAATAACGCCAGATAATAACGTGGCTAAGCCAGAGGTGATGAATGGATAATAAAATGATTCATTAAACAACCAGGCAACCGCCATCGGAGGTAAATGGCTTAAGCTCAAGCACATCAACAAATAACCTAATACTTTGAAAATGGCAGCCCAATGCATGGGGTCTCCTTAAAAGAAATGAATAGCTACTTGGAAGAGACGCTCAACATCGCCGATATACTTTTTATTGCTGACAAATAAAATGACATGATCATCCGCCTCGATTTTGGTGGCGGGTTCCGCAGGGATCACTTCTTCCCCTCGCACCAACATGCTGATCAACGTACCCGGTGGCAATGGCAAAGTTTCAATTGTTCGGCCGACTACTTTGGATGTTTCGAGGGTGCCATGCGCAATGGCTTCAATGGCTTCTGCTGCACCGCGACGCAAGGCATGTACTTGCACGATATCCCCACGGCGAATATGCGTGAGTAAACTGCTGATGGTGGATTGTTGTGGCGAAATGGCAATGTCGATTTCACTGCCTTCAATCAAATCCACATATGCGGTGCGGTTGATCAATGCCATGACTTTACGCGCGCCCATACGTTTGGCGAGTGTCGCAGACATGATATTGGTTTCATCATCATTGGTGAGTGCACAGAAAACGTCTGTTTCTTCGATGTTTTCATTGTAGAGTAGATTTTTATCGGAACAATCGCCGCAAAGCACCACGGATTTATTGAGTAGCTCAGCAAGCATGCGGCAACGCGCTTGGCCGCGATCAATGATTTTAACGTGATAATTTTTTTCAAGCGTTTGTGCCAAATTAAAACCAATATTTCCGCCGCCTGCAATCATGATGCGTTTATAGGGTTCAATCAGCCCGCGCAATTCACTGATCACTTCGCGAATTTCGGTGGATTCACAAATACAAAACACTTCATCGTTGGCTTGAATAACCGTGTCTTCATCTAATGTGACCAATGTATTTTGACGGAAAATGGCAGCAATTTTTGCTTTGATTGAAGGCATATGAATATATAAATTTTTCAGTGCTTGTCCGACCAGGGGTGCCCCTTCCACGGCCCGCAGTGCGACACATTGAACATGACCATTCGCAAAATCCAGGACTTGCAGTGCCCCAGGAAATTCTATCAAGCGTTTGACGTAACGAGTGACGAGTTGTTCGGGGCTGATCAACACATCGATTGGTATTGATTTGTTGTCGAACAATTGTGGAAACAACATATATTCGGAGGAACGCACACGCGCAATTTTGATCGGTGTTTTAAATAAACTGTAGGCAATTTCGCAGGCGAGCATATTGGTTTCATCATTATTGGTGACAGCGATCAGCATGTCAGCATCTTCCGCGCCTGCACGACGTAAGACGCTTGGGTGGGATGCATGCCCGACGATAGTGCGGACATCTAGTTTTTCATCGATTGTTTGGAGGATTTTGACGTTGTTATCCACAACAGTAATATCGTTGTGTTCTGACGTGAGGTGCTCTGCCAGCGTGCCACCGACCTGCCCTGCGCCAAGAATGATGATTTTCATGAAACGGGTTCTCCCTGCTGTCTTAATATTAAAGCAATTCTGCTTATTTTGCTAGCCAAAATGTTGCCCCACCGCAAAATGTTTGGCGTAGCCATTATACAACGCTGCCGTGTCCATGGGTTTTTTGCCGGGTAATTGTAATTGCGTGATGCACAAGGCTCCTGCCCCAGTTTGCACCACTAAACCCTTTGGACTGAAGGCGAGCACGGTGCCTGGCAATGCGCTGTGTGATAAAGACGGCACTGTGATTGACTTCAACAGCCGCACTCGCCAGTCCTGCCATTGCGTGTAAGCCACAGGCCAGGGTTGGTAGCCGCGGATTGCGCGTTCAATCACCTCTGCAGGTTGTGTCCAATCAATCTCAGCTTCTTCTACGGTCAGTTTGTGTGCATAAGATGCCAGTCTATCGGTTTGGGGAATGGGCGGGTAATCATGTGGTGATTTCAGGTAAGACAATAAGGCTTCTGCACCCAATTGGCCCAGTCGGGTGATGAGTTCACCAGCAGTTTCTTGGGATTGAATGGGGGTCTCGGTTTGAATAAGCATAGGGCCTGTATCCAAGCCAGCATCCATTTGCATCAATGTAACGCCTGTGATGATGTCTCCGGCCAATAGCGCGCGTTGGGCGGGCGCGGCGCCCCGATAACGCGGCAACAGAGACGTGTGGATGTTCAAAGCAGCTTTGTGCGGGATGCTTAAAGCTGCCTTGGGCAAAATAAGCCCATAAGCGACCACAATCAGATAATCCGGTTGAAGCGCGGATAATGTGGCTTGAGCCGCTTTGTTAAAGCGTTCAGGCTCATGAACGGGAATGTGGTGGGACAAGGCCAACACTTTGACGGGGCTGGCAGTGGGCAGTTTGCCGCGCCCAGCAGGCCTGTCAGGTTGCGTGAACACCGCCTTAATAGGATAGCCCGCATCGAGCAATGTTTGAAGCACATCCGCAGCAATCTCAGGCGTACCGGCAAACACGAGCGTAGGTTTCAATGGTATTCCCTTAATTCTTTTAAAAATTTCTTTTCCGTTCTGGAGCGTTTCAGCCAGGAGAGGTGATCAATAAAAACAATTCCGTCCAAATGATCAATCTCGTGTTGTAAGCAACGTGATAATAGCCCTTCTGCGGTGATGTTGACAGGATTGCCCTCTAAATCAGTGGCGGTGATGGTGATTTTTTCACTGCGCTTGATGTCAATGCGTAACCCTGGGAAAGACAAACAGCCTTCATTGCTGGGAATGGTGCCCGAGCGATGTTTGATCACAGGGTTGATGAGTACCTGTGGTTGATTTTTCTCTTCACTGAGATCGATGGTGAGCATGCGCAGTCGAATGCCGACTTGTGTTGCAGCCAGACCGATGCCTTCTTCGGCATACATAGTCGCGATCATTTGTGCCGCCATACTGCGGACGTGATCATCGATGGTCTCAATAGGTGCCGCGGGCGTGAGCAGACCCTTATCAGGGTAAATGAGGACTTTCAGCGTATTCATGATTTTTATCACCCCTTTACTGTATAATCTCTGATTCTCAGGATACCAGGAAGGCAAATGAAAGACAATCAAACAAATCAGATCCACATTCAGTGGGCGTGGGTGAGTGAGGTGGCGCGCCACCGTGCTCGCGATATTATCAATTATTTTCAAGAAGATACGACGCAGGCCTGGGTGATTCAGGCGGACATGGCGCCAGCACTTGGGTTGACACAGGGGCTGATGAAGGCATTGTTGAACCCCTGCCCCGCGTTTTGTGGGCGGCTGGAAAAATGGCTGGCGGAATCACCGCAACACCATTATATTCCTGTCTGGTCAGCCGATTACCCGGCATTATTGCGTGAAATCCCCTCGCCACCATTGGGACTCTATGTGATGGGGAACGTGTCAGCGATGTCATCTCCTCAAATCGCCATTGTGGGCACACGGAAACCTTCCCCGCTTGGCATTGTGTTGGCAGAAGATTTTGCGAGAGGGTTGGGTCAGGCAGGTTTCACGGTGACGAGCGGTTTGGCGATGGGGGTGGATGCGTGCGCGCATCAAGGGGCTTTGTCTGTGGGTGCGACGACGATTGGTGTCATGGCCACGGGTATGGACCAAATCTATCCCTCGCGTCATTATCGATTGGCACAAGAGATGTTGCTGAAGGGAGCCGTGGTGACTGAGTTTCCATTGGGCACAAAGCCATTGCCGCCATTGTTTCCTCAGCGAAATAGAATCATCAGTGGATTATCGCAAGGCGTATTGGTGGTTGAAGCAGCCCTGCGGAGTGGCACTTTGACGACGGCCCGGCATGCCATCGAACAGAACCGAGATGTGTTTGCCATTCCCGGTTCTGTGAAAAATCGCCAAACAGAAGGGTGTCATTATTTGTTAAAGCAAGGTGCAACATTGGTTGTGACCGTGGATGATATGTTAGTCGAATTAGGTATTGGTCAGCAGAAAAGTCAAAAAAGGACTGGCCAAAATCGAATAAGTTGTTCACACTTAGGAGAGCAGGATCGTCGCATTTTGTCGGTCTTAGAGACCGGGACAGTGGGCGTCGATGAGTTGGTTCATCAGCTTTCGCTTCCCACTCAAGAAGTTGCATGCCGATTAATAGAACTAGAGCTGTGTGGTTTAGTACAAACAACGCCAGGGGGATACACCCGGGCTTTTAGGAGCGCAACATGAAAGAGAATGTGCTTGATGTATTAATCTATTTGTTTGATCATGTCTTTGATATGGATACGGATACCGAAGCAGAAACAGATCAAGAAACATTGGCGACTGAACTGGAGGCTGCAGGCTTCGAAAAGATAGAAATTGATAAAGCATTCGATTGGTTAGAAGATTTACATTTTGCACAAGCCCGTACCGAGGGAATACGCAGCAAAACCATGGGTGGTATGCGGTTTTATGCCCCCGAAGAGTCAGAGCGTATTGCGCCCGATTGTCGTGGTTTCCTGTTGCATATGGAAGCTTGCGGTGTGATAGATGCCCAATTGCGTGAGATGGTGATCGATAGGGTCATGGCATTGGATGCCGTCCAAGTCGATGTGAACCAACTCAAATGGATTATTTTGATGGTGCTTTGTAATTCCGATCGTGAAGACGGCCCTTCAGTCGAATGGGTGGAGGAGATCATGTTAGGGGATTTTGCAGACACGATGCATTGAAAAAATACGGTATTTGCCCCCTTTGAAGGGGGCAGCCCGTCAGGTGCGCATTCATGCGCCTTCGGGCGGGGGTTGTCACCATCTAACATTCCCCTCCCCACCCTTGCCATTCGCTCAAAATTAGGCTAGATTCCCACTCGCCACCCTATACTTATATAAGGACCTACATGACAAAACACCTCGTCGTCGTCGAATCGCCGGCTAAAACAAAGACTTTGGAAAAATATCTGGGTAAAAAAGACTATAAGGTCATTGCCTCATATGGTCACGTCCGCGATTTGGTCGCCAAAGAGGGAGCAGTCGATCCTGCTCACGATTTTGCCATGCGCTATGAGTTGATAGAAAAGAATAAAAAGCATGTGGATGTTTTTTTGAAGGCTCTCAAAGACGCCGACACCCTCCTGCTCGCCACTGACCCGGATCGTGAAGGGGAAGCGATTTCCTGGCATCTCTATGAAGTGGCCAAAGAACAGGGGGCGTTGAAAGGTAAAACTGTTCAACGGATTGTCTTCAACCAAATCACCAAAGCAGCCGTGTTAGATGCCATAGAACATCCCCGTGAGTTGTCGATGGATTTGGTTCACTCCCAACAAGCCCGTCGTGCGCTGGATTATCTGGTGGGCTTCAATTTATCCCCCTTGTTGTGGAAAAAAATTCGCCGCGGTTTATCCGCCGGTCGCGTGCAAAGTCCTGCCTTGCGCATGATTGTCGAGCGGCAAGCTTTGATTGATGCATTTGTGCCTCAAGAATATTGGTCGATCACCGCACACTGTCAAGCTGACAAACAAGCCTTCGAAGCAAAACTCACCTTGTTGGATGGGAAAAAATTTGAACAATTCACGATCACTGATGAAGCGACTGCCAAAAAAGCGCACAAAAAATTAGACGCGCTCGCCAAAGGTCAGCTGACTGTTGTTGGTATTGAGAAAAAACAACGCAAACGCAATCCTGCGGCTCCTTTTATCACATCCACCTTGCAACAAGAAGCTGCCCGCAAATTAGGCTTCACCGCACAACGCACCATGCGTACCGCGCAGCAATTGTATGAAGGGGTTGATGTGGGCAATGGCGTTGAAGGTTTGATCACCTACATGCGTACAGACGCCACGCATTTGGCACCAGAAGCGGTGGCAGAGATTCGTACATTTATTGAAACACGTTACGGCAAAAACAGTGTGCCTGATGAGCCGCGTATTTACAAATCAAAATCCAAAAATGCGCAGGAAGCGCATGAAGCGATACGTCCTACCCATGTTAACAATGTGCCAGAATCCATCAAAACGCATTTATCAGCGGATCAATTCAAATTGTATCAGTTGATTTGGAAGCGCGCCGTTGCGTGTCAAATGGTGCATGCAACCATTGACACGGTGGGTGTTGATTTGGCCGCTGATGATAAAAATATTTTCCGTGCGACCGGGTCGACGATTGTGGAGCCTGGTTTTATTGCTGTTTATCAAGAAGGCGTTGATGATCAAAAACCTGGCGAGGACGAAGAAAAAATATTGCCTGAATTTAAAGAAGGGCAAATCGTTCCTTTAAATAGCATTGAACCTACGCAACATTTTACGGAGCCACCACCTGCATATACGGAAGCGAGTTTGGTGAAAGCACTTGAAGAGCACGGCATTGGCCGCCCTTCTACATATGCATCCATTATTCATACTTTGCAAGCGCGCGAATATGTGGAGATGGACAAAAAGCGTTTTTTTCCAACGGATGTGGGGAAAGTTGTCAATAAATTTTTAACTGAATATTTCACGAATTATGTGGATTATGATTTTACAGCGCACCTTGAAGATGAGCTCGATGCGGTGTCACGCGGTGAAGCACAATGGGTGCCGTTGCTCGAAAAATTCTGGGGTCCCTTTAAAGCATTGGTGGATGATACTGAAGTCAATGTGAAGCGCAGTGATGTGACGCAAGAAAAATTGGATGAAAAATGCCCGAAATGCGGGAAAGATTTATCCATCCGTCTTGGGCGCCGGGGACGTTTCATTGGTTGCGTTGCGTATCCTGAATGTGATTACACGCGCAGCATGGATGGCGAAGAAACCTCTCAACCCGAAATTTTGGATCGGGACTGTCCTGATTGCGGTAAAAAATTGCAGATCCGACACGGGCGTTTTGGGAAATTCATTGGTTGTACGGGTTATCCCACATGCAAACACATTGAATCACTCGAAAAACCAGCAGACACGGGCGTGCGTTGCCCAGAGTGTTCTCAAGGCCAAATGGTCTCGCGTAAATCTCGGTATGGCAAAATATTTTATTCTTGTAGTCGTTATCCAGATTGTAAATTTGCAGTCTGGAATGAACCATTAGATGAACCCTGTCCTAAGTGCGGTTTCTTGATGATGACGAAAAAAGAAACGAAACGCAAAGGCAAAGAGAAAGTATGCCCGATTAAGAATTGTGGGCATGCGGAGCCGCTGGGGGAATAGTGCTGTCAGGTCGCCTCTGACGAGGCTGAAGCATACTCGATTTTTATGCAACAAAACCTTTTCAACGGTGGGAGGCTATATCATTTTGCACTTTATTGACTCTCTTCCTTATCTACCACCGCCGTCACACAAGCATCAGACCAGACATTGATCGCAGTTTCAATCATGTCGAGGAACATATAGAAAGGCAAAATCACGAACATGAGATCGAGTGGGACATCCATCGTGGTCAATAAAGCCATTGATAAAAAGTAGCAACCCATGGGGACACCAGCATTACCGAATGCGGCCAGTGTGGCAATGAAAATCCATGCAATCAGTTCTGCCACAGAAAAATGAATACCATTGCTCATCGCCACAAATAACACCGTGATTAAAATAAATGCTGCGCATCCATTCATGTTGATCGTTGTGCAAATGGGCAAGGAAAAACCAGCGGTTTTTTCAGAAATGCCCATCCGTTCTTTTGCACACTGCAATGTAACAGGTAACGTTGCCGCAGAAGATTTTGACCAAAAGGCAATGTTCAGTGCTGGGAACATGGATTTTGCCGCAAAGAGTGGCGAAATGCCTTTCATTTTCAACATCAGGGGCAATATGATAAAGGCTTGAATTAAATTCGCACCCACCACGCAAATCAAATAAACGGCAACATGGGTCAGTTCTTTCATGGAATCCATTTCAACAATGAATTGTGCGATGAAAGCCCAAATGGCAATGGGAATAAAGTTCAAAATGATTTTTGCAATGGATAACATGGCTGCAAATAAACTGGTGAACAAATCGCTTAATAAATTTTTCTGACGAGAGGGCAGTGGTAAAATCGCAAAACTCATCAATAATGCCAAAATCAACACGGCAACCACATTGCCCTCACTGAATGGCGTGATTAAATTGGAAGGGATGCTGCTCAGCAAAAAATCCCAGTAGGTTGTTTCTGGCGTGTAGGCCGGGACAACATTGCTCAAGTCAATCCCCATGTTGACGGGATTGAGGGTTAAGAAAAGTGCCAATCCGATGCTGGCTGCAGTCACCGTGGTCAGCAGGGTATATTTGAGAACTTTCCCGCCGAGCGACCTTAACTCTGTGATGCTTTGCATCTGCGTGAGCGTGCCGACTACTGCAAGGAAAATCAGCGGTAAGCTGATGAGTTTTAAGAGATTAACGAAAATGGTCGCCACGGTATTTGCAACAGCCATGATAAATGGAATGGGATATAGCCCGGTGAGAACACCCAATACAAGTGCAGCCATCAGTAATATATAGGGTTTTTTTAGGAATGACACAGGGAACTCTCCATTGAATTAATGTCCACATTATATACCTCCCCTGCCAGGAAGGCCAATGCCTCATTAGTGGTAGTTCAAATACTATTGAATTTGTGAGCAAACCCACATAAACTACGCGTAGTATGTTGTCATAAATGAGCATGACCGCGCCCACTTTTATGATAACCTTTATGTTGCTTATGGTGAAAATGATGATCTATGCAGGGTCTACACGACTCCTTCCGGCAAAAAGCCAACATCGCCAGCTATTTGATCCTCCGCAAAGCGATGCCTGAGCCCTTGAATAGCCCCTATCTTGAAACGTTCAACAAATCGGAGCCAGAAAACCAAGAAAGACAAATAAACAAGACCCAAGTAACCTTTGCGTGCATACCTGCCTTGCTCGGTGTATAATGTTAAGCCGACATTGAAATGCAGGCACTAATAATAAGGAAACAACATGAAAAAAGTAATCTATGCAGCGGATAATGAATTGCCTATCATCGACTTGGCTTTTCTCGTCGATTTGGTGGGCGGCAACGTCGAGTTCGCCCATGAAATGATGGCTATCTTCATCAATGATTTGCCCAATGCGCAGCAACATATCACTGATGCATATGTTCAGAAGGACTGGCAACAGCTTCGTCACCATCTTCATCGTTTACATGGCAGCCTGTGTTACACGGGCGCGATGCGGCTGAAATCGGTGGCTAGCCAGTTTGAGAAGCGAGTCATAGCAGGCAACGGTGACTACCGCGAGCTTTATGCGACTCTCATCCACGATATGGAGCTGACGGTTGCCGAGTACCGTAAAATGATGGACGCTTGATGGCCTCTTATGGTATCTTCAAGTACGAAAAGTATAGACAAACAACACGGGGCATGAGCCATGATCAAAGTCTTAAGAAACCTATTAACGCGTGAACTCCTCGGCGGCATGATGCTGTTCGCGGCAGCCGTGCTGGCTCTTATGGTGGCTAACTCACCGCTCAAAGCGGCTTACGGCCTTTTGCTGTCGACCTCTTTTGGTGTTTTTTGGGGTGAGCAATCTCTCGTGAAACCGGTTTTGATGTGGATCAATGACGGCTTGATGGTCATTTTTTTCCTGATGATTGCCCTTGAAGTCAAGCGTGAATGTTTGGAAGGCGAGTTGTCGACCCCTTCCCAAGTTGCTCTACCTGCGATTGGTGCCTTGGGGGGCATGATTGTGCCGGCACTGATTTACACTTTTTTCAATTATGGAAACCCTCTTTACAGTCATGGTTGGGCCATTCCAACGGCGACAGACATTGCCTTTGTCTTGGGTGTGCTGGCATTGTTGGGGCCTCGTGTCCCTGCAGGTTTGAGGATGTTCCTGCTTTCTTTGGCGATTTTCGACGATATTGGCGCCATTATAGTGATTGCACTCTTCTACTCTCATGATTTATCTGTCACCATGCTGATCAGTTCACTGATCTGCCTAGCGATATTATTTGCTTTCAATCGATTGGGTGTGCGGAAGCTCACGCCATATATGTTGGTTGGCCTGGTGATGTGGTTATTTGTACTGAAGTCGGGTGTGCATGCCACACTGACGGGTGTTGCGTTGGGTTTGATGATCCCCCATAAAGGGGCAAAAGGCCCCGAGGGATTATCACCCTTGAAGCAGTTAGAGTACGCGCTGCATCCTTATGTAGTCTACTTTATTGTGCCTTTATTTGCATTCGCCAATGCCGGCGTTTCCTTGAGTCACTTGACCGTGAATGATTTCCACAACACAGTGACTTATGGTGTCACACTCGGATTGTTCTTGGGCAAGCAATTAGGGATCGCGGCTTTTGTCTGGATAGCGATTCAGCTGGGTTTTGCAAGCCTGCCGCGCCATACCAATTGGCCAGCGATGTACGGCGGATGTATTTTGTGTGGTATTGGGTTCACCATGAGCTTGTTCATCGCGTCATTGTCATTTGTGCCGGGCACCATGGATGGTTTTGCGGCGGATCGTTTGGGTATTTTTATCGGTTCCCTCATATCGGGCGTGCTCGGCTATTGGATCATTAGCCGTTGTCACAGTCAGCGCTTCAAAGATCAGTAATATATTCTTCTCGTCATTTCGATGATCTTGTCTATACTCTAGGGTAGACAAGATCACGCCACATACTGACGCGGAGGGATAATATGTATCTTGATCACTTTGGATTGAAGGAAGTCCCATTTTCGCTGTCCCCTAACACCCAATATTTTTGCAACTTGCCAGGCCATCAAGAGGCTTTCAATGTCATCATGTTTTCTTTGCGCAGCGGAGAAAGCTTGATCAAAGTGACCGGCGAAGTCGGGTCTGGCAAAACATTGATGTGTCGCCGTTTGATCAATGCCTTGCTCAATGAGCAATATGTGATCGCCTATATCCCCAATCCAGACCTCTCTTCTTCCGGTATTCGCATTGCATTGGCATTGGAATTGGGGCTTGAAGTGTCTGAAAGTGTTCCAGACCATTTTGTGCTGGAACTGATCACAGATAAACTGATTGATCTGCATCAAGAGGGCAAACGGGTCGTGTTGCTGATAGATGAAGCCCAATCATTGCCTGATGAAAGTTTAGAAGCCATTCGTTTGATGACGAATCTGGAAACAGAATCTGAGAAATTGCTGCAAATCGTACTGTTTGGCCAGCCTGAGCTGGACGTGCGTTTGGGCAGTTATAAATTCCGCCAATTAAAGCAGCGGATTTCATTCGCTTGCAGAATTTCAGCCATTTCCCCAAGAGATTTGGAGGGGTATTTGTCACATCGTCTTATGGTGGCGGGCCACGCTTGTGGCGGCAACCTTTTCACGAAGAAAGCGCGAAGCATGTTATATGAGCACAGCCAAGGTATTCCGCGTGTGATCAATACGTTGTCGCATAAGGCCATGCTGGTTTCTTATGGACAAGGACGCAAAGAAGTCGATCATAAGGCGGTGAAGGCTGCTATTCAAGACAATGATTCTATCACGGAACCTGCCGTTGTCAGCTCGTACCGAGGCGGCATTGTGACCTTGGGGTTGTCAGGTGTTCTGGTGTTGTTGTTTTTTGTGTATGCCTACTTTAACCAATTTTTTTAAGGGCACTCAACATGACTTTGATTAATCAAATGCTGAGGGATTTAGAGCAGCAGAAAAAACGTTCTCCTGATAATGCAGCAAAAGGGCTCAATGCAACAGGTGACGTTGTGCAGCGCAAACCCGCTGGCCGGCATACTTTTCGAGCATTTAGCATTCTGTCGGTGGGCGCATTGTTAACCGGTGGTTTTTGGGTTGCCAGGGATATGGATGTTTCCCAGACACTCTCTGCCAGGATGGAGGCATCTGAGTCTAAGGCACCCAACGTGGTTGCATCAATGCCTGTGCCCGTGGCTCCTGTCACCCCCGTGGCTGAAGTTACTCCTGTCAAAGAGATTGTGCCTTTGGCTGATGTCGTGGCGCAACCCATGGTCACAGCAGAGCAACAACCACCCGCTGATGAGCCTATACCCTTGGTTGCGCCCAAAAATCCGCCATTAGTGATGGAAGCAATTGATTGGAAAATCAATAAACAGGCGATGGCGATGCGTTTTCGGTTACCTGCAAAAATCAATTATGAAGTCGTGGTTGATGATAAGAAAAATATTGTCACCTTGACATTCCCTCATACAGTATTCGGCGGGGATAAACCCCTTATTCTGCTTGAAAATGAGTTTGCCGATAAAGTTGAAAAAATTCAAGATGGGGATTTTTTACAGGTGAAAGCGTATTTGAAACCCAATATTGCGATTTCGTCAGTGGATTATTCGTTGGATACGAAGAAGCCGACGCTGGTCATGTCGTTATCCCGCAACTATTAGAACGGTTCTATTTGGCCAATCTCGCGCGCAAATTTCTCGTCGAAATGCTCACATAGGAATACTATGCTGCGCTTTGTCTCAGATATAACAATTCTAATTGCCGAACTCGCACCCCAATACTCAGAACACCATCAAGTCAATGGCAAAGGCCTTGAGGGGCATGACGCATAAAATGTTCAGCAGAGATAAGCCAATCATCAGGGCAATCGGAGACAGATCCAGCCCAGCCACGCGTGGCATGTAGCGTTGTATGCGTTGCAACAGTGGCGCTATCAGCGGATAAATCGCTTGTAAGACCGGGTTGATGGCGTGGGGAGTGAGCCAACTGGTGACAACCCAAATCAACGTTGAAAAGATATAGATATTCAAGCACAAGCCCAGCGCATCGGCAAATGCAAACACCGCGATCCCAAGGGGATTAGGGAACATCATCATGCGCAGGCCAATCAAGAAATATTGGTTGATGAAGCAAAAGACGAGCACGATCAGGATGGATGCCCAATCAATCCCATTCCAGCCGGGCACGATACGACGAACAGGCAGTAAAATGGGGTTAGTTATTTTTATAATTGATTGACAGACGGGATTGTAAAAATCCGCCCGCACCCACTGCAACAAAAAACGCAACAAGAATGTGGTGATGTAGAGTGTAAACAGCGTATCGACTAAAAATTCGATCGCATGCAGTATTGGATTGCCCATGAATACCCTCCTGGGAACGCATGATACCATACTCGAGGAATAAATAGTTCTCCCGCTTCCTTGAAAAAACCTGTTGAGCAGTATAGTCTTAGGTATGGTACTGTGTGTTGTTTTCAGGGAACCGTGGTTAGATTGACACAAGGGAAAGCACAATGATCAAACAAATTCTCATGACAATGGCACTTGCACTCTTGCTGGGATGCAATAGCTCACCCTCTGTTAGTTACATCAGTGATTACACCGCAGCGACGGATGACAATCGTGCTGTCTTAGACACGCAAGAGGCTCTAGACACTGACGATGTGATTGACACGCTCGCGACCATGCTGGGCAGCCCAGATCAAACCAACACCGTGATTGCATCGAATGTCCGCTTTGTGCACAACATGGAAGAACTGGATAACCCCGCTTACAAGCATTACGATATCCGCATCGCTGATAATATACGCATGGATCATGACATGAAAGATGGTTACGTGAAGGAAAGTGCATTTGGGTTGCGATTCCGTGTCGAAGAAATCAAGGATCAACATCCCCATGCGGTGGTTGCGTTAAACAAAGAGGATAAAGTCATTGCGGTGGCCCTCGATTCATTGGAAGCGCAAGCCCTCGCCCAGAAAAGCCCTCGCGTTTTCTACGTGTTAAAAGGTCAAACGCTGAAGCACACCATCAACCGTTGGGCTAAACAATCCGATTGGACGATGGAATGGGATTTGAAAAGGGATTATACAATGGTGGCACCTGCCACGATATTTGGCGAATTTAGTACCCAAGGTGGCTCGTTGGATCAGCTGCTGGGCACCTTACGTCATCTCGATCAACCGCTCAAAGCGCAGTTTACGCGGAATAAATTGGTCGTGATCCGTGAGAATACGTATAACTCGAGCATTATGGCCGTGATGCCTTAAACAAGGGAATGCAACATGAAAAGATTTTTTACTGCGCTACGCCTCAGTGCAACCGTTGCGATTGTTTGTATCCTGGCGGCATGCGATTCAAATTTTATCAATACGCAAGAAGAGTTAACACAAAACTCGAATAAGTCTCAAGAGATTTATAACAAGACCAAGGAAATCGACAGTAAGCACTCACTCATTGAGCACACGGATAGTTACAAGGTGGCTAACGAATCATTTCATATTGCCAAACCCAATGTATTGCCTCCTGTGTTTAACCAAAAAATGATTTATTCCTCTGCAAGTGAAGAAGCCCTGCCCACTATCCTGTCTGATCTTTATGCGCAAACTGGCGTCAAATTCAAGTTTTCTCCCGATGCCATTGCCTATATGAGTGGCGATACTTCTGGTGGTTTCGCACCGCAGACCCAATCTGGGAATGCCGGCGGGTCGACGGAGAAAGGCACCGGGGCAACAGGATTGGAAACAGCTGCGATTGAAATTGGGGGCAGTGAAATCGTTTCCAGCGTGGGTGTGCTTAATAAAGTGCAATTGAATTTGCAATTCACGGGCACGTTGAAATCATTGATCGAACGATTTGCATCTGGCTTCAATATCTATTGGGAATATGATGAAGACAAAAAAACGGTTCAATTTTTCCGTACACAAACCAAAGTGCTGGCGCTCGATGTTTTGCCAGGCCAAACAACCTTCACGAATGAAATGACTTCTTCCTCGGAAATTGGTGGGTCTGGTGCTGGATCAACAAGTGCCAATTTAAATAGTGGTGCCGTGATGGATGTTAAATACGAACAGACGGAATACAATACTTGGAAAGACACGGTCACAACGGTGCAAAATATGCTATCTCGCGAAGGGCGTGTGACACCGAATCCGCGTGCAGGGTTTGTGACAGTGACGGATATTCCTGAGCGACTTGCTAGGATTGAAGATTTTATTAACAAGATTAATGACAAGGCTCGTCGTAAAATTGCGGTGAAAGTGGATGTGTTCGACGTACTCCTTTCAAATAAAACAGACTATGGTATTAACTGGGATCTCGTTGTTGATGCATTGGGCAGTGAAGTAACGATCAATTCGTTGATTGGGGGCAATTCACCGTTGTCAAACTTTGCCACGCCGATTGATACCCTGGTGTATACGCATACGGGCGGTGGCGCATTAAGCACATCGAATGCAATTTTCAGTGCATTGTCCCAACAGGGTGATACCAGTACGGTAACAGGAACAACAGTTTACACTGTCAATGGTGAACCCGCTCCTGTACAAGTGGTGACGCGTACCGACTACATTAAGGAAATCACCTTTTCTGCGTTAACGGTTGATGCGCAGTCAACACAGGTGGCTGTGACACCGGGTACAGTGGTAACGGGTTTCTTCATGGTCGTGACACCCACGATTTTATCGGATAATCAAATTTTATTGAATTTATCCTTATCATTATCCACGGCGGATACCACAGGCCCTAGCAGAACAGCGGTGATTTGTGCTCCAGGTACCACGCAAACAGCGACAACGCCTTGCCCATCCATTACCCTGCCTGAAGTGAAAAGTAAAAACTTCATGGAAAGTGTGACATTGAACCCAGGGCAGTCTGTGATTTTATCTGGCTTCCAAGAGCTGGATAATGATGTTGGCGTAGAAAGCGTTGCCGCGCCATCCTTCTGGATGTTCGGCGGTTCGAAAGCAACCAATACACAGAAGGCGACCACTGTGACTGTCATTACTCCCTACGTGGTAGGAAGGTAAACGTGATCATTTTATTCGGTGGGAAAGAATATGCAGTAGGCCTTAGCTGGTTTTCGATCTCCTCGACCGATGAAATTGAACAATTCAAACGCGAAATGCAATTAACGCATGGCGTTTTTAAACAATCAAAAATAGAGGGAATGCCATCTGCTATCGCCCTCGCACCGACAGAATATAGCAATCAAGTATCCCTCGCTGCTGCATTGTCGTATGCGCATGAGAATTTATTGTATGTGTGTAAAACAGAATATAAAGATGAGGCTGGGCGTCCTCTCTACTATTTATGCTGCGTGAAGCGCGGGATTGTCACCGTTGATGGGGATACCATGGCGGATGGTGAAACGATTTTATCGCTTTACACACAAAACTTAATGGATTTCCGCAATGATTTGCCAGCTGACAGCATTGAATGTTTGGGCACGCGTGTCGAAGATCATTTTGAAAGCGCTCAGCCTATTGATGAAAGCCAAATCATCACATCTATTCAGCGGTTTGAAAGTCAATGCCTCATTAAAGAACTACGTAAAGGCGGTCCATCAAAACTTTCTTTTGTACTATTGGGTATTGGTTTTGTGGGTTTATGCTATTTGGGTTACGGTTGGTTTTTCAAAGCCCCACCACCACCTCCGCCTGTTGTACATGCACCGGCACCGCCACCTGTAGACCCCTTCACGCAGTTTTTGAACAAAGTGGAATTTCATTCGACGATCACAACAGCGGGTTTGCCTTATATTGTTCAAGTGATCAAGCAAATTCCATTGCGCATGGCGGGATGGGATGTGAGAGACATTGCTATTCATCTCGGTGATACGACTACTTTTTCTGTGACACTGGTACGTACGCCCTATTCAACCATGGAAGATATAAAAACAGTGGAAGCATCAGGTTTGATCAGTGATTTGAAACTGAATTTGAATGGCGAAGAGGCCACAGCCAATTGGACTGGTAATATCGAACATATGCCTATGTTGACACGAGAAGCATTGGCACCGATTAAAACAGCTAAGAAATTGCAGTTTCAGCAATTATTTATGAGTGAATTTCAAGCCAATAACATCATTATCAAAATAGATAATTCAACGGACGTAGGCGGATTTAGCATGAGAAGTTTTACATATGCAGGCAAAGGCTTATGGGGTCTAGAGGCTTTTAACGATTTGTTTCATGACATGACCACTATCGGTATTACATCGGTCATCATGAAACCAAATAAGGGTGAATATGATTGGAGCCTTCGGGGGGTGATTTATGGTTAATAAATACGGATTATTATTGGGTTTATGGTGTTCATTGATGGCATCAGCAGAAGATACCACGGTGGATCAATTGGATAATTTGGAACGGCAACGTGTGGTTTTGGAAAAACAGCTTGAAGTCAGTAAATTACAAGGAGAATTGAATGAATCAGAAGGCAAGAGCAATGTCAGCCCAGTAGTTGCCACAGAAGATTTACAATCCTCTTCGTTGCACTTGATCAAAGTCGTTGGATTGGCCAGCAAACCCAAAGCCATTTTTTTGTATAACGGTTTCCGTTTATCCGCAGAGAGCGGGCAAAAAGTTTTACCCAATGTGGATCTTAAAAATGTAACAGACACCTATGTTACATTAACAGACACAAAAACCGGAAAAGACAGCATTTTGTGGTTGAGTAACAACAGCATTAACGGCAAATAGTGGATCAACAACATGATTAATGCACCGAAAACACAAGTGTCTCCAGGTATCAATTACGTCAACTCGATTGAGGATATGCCTCGCTTTTCAAAATTGTTGTTCACTGAAAAAGAGGCTATACATTTGACAGATGAAGAGTTGTCCTGGTTTTTGCTGGCGGAGGGCGCTCTTTCAGAAGGTGAGCGAAAGGTCGCTTACTTGCTCGTGAGTCAAAATATTCCAAGCCAGATGAACCAACGTGCAAAAACATTTGCGCAATTGTTGCGCCGCACCCACACCATCAAGGTTATTGGCACATCCCGTGATATTCTCAAGCTGGTAGAAGATCACATCATGCTGGATGAATCTCATGAAGAAAAAATTCCAGTGAATGAAACAGAGTTGTATAATTCCATCAACGATATGTTCACACGCGCAGTGGAAATGAATGCTTCTGATATCCATATCGAAGCTTATGAAAGAAGAACAGATGTCAAATTTCGTGTCAATGGCATGTTGGTTAAGGTGCTTGAGTTTGCTCAAGAATATTCCCATGAATTGGTGCGCATTTTGTATAACGTGTTAGCTGTTGAAGGTTCAAAGGATATTCAATTTGATGAACACAAAATGCAATCTGCCATTGTTGAAAAAACCATATTGGGAAAATCATACCGTGTACGTTTACAAACAGCGCCGCGCTATCCCTACGGTTATTCCATTGCACTGCGTCTATTACCACTTGAAACACGCAGCAGTGGCGCGATTGAATCGCTGGGCTATACCGCAGATCAAGTTAAGGTATTGCAGCGAGCAGGCATGAAGCCCACTGGCGCGCTGATTTTTGCGGGGACAACAGGTAGTGGTAAATCAACCACATTGGCGAATTTGATTGCAGATAAAATCAATAAAACGAAAGGTGTTCGCAAAGTCATCACCATTGAAAATCCCCCTGAGTACGTGATCAATGGTGCATTACAAGTTAATATCAATGACACCAGTGATGAAGCACATGCGACATTTGCAGATGCCATTAAAGTCGCCATGCGTATGGATCCCGATGTATTGATGATCGGGGAAGTCCGCGATGATAGAACTGCTAAATTATTGCAAGATTCTGTTCAATCAGGTCACCAAGTATTTACCACTGTTCATGCACAATCTGCACTTGGTATTTTCGAGCGATTGGTGGGATTGGGTTTCGAGAGAAATGTGCTCACATCGCCTGGATTTTTAAGTTTGCTCATGTATCAAGTGTTGGTGCCCATTAATTGTCCGCATTGCGCCATGACATTGTCTGATTTTGAGAAGACAGCCGTAGATATCTTGGATAAAGAATTGATTGTTCGTGTTAAGGCAGTCTTGTCAGCGGATGAATTGAACAAACTCAGGTTTCGTCGCGTAGAGGGCTGTGATCAGTGTAACCATTCTGGATTTCTTGGTCGATCCGCTGTTGCTGAATATATTGAACCAGATGATAAATTATTGGCTTTTATTGCGAAGGAAGATTATCAGGGCGCACAAGCGCATTGTAAAGAAGTGGGTATTATTCCTGTCTTCTCGAATGTGCTAGATAAAGTCAAATCGGGTGAATTGGATCCTCATTATGCTGAAGATAAAGTAGGCTACTTGACGGGGTAGGCATGATCACAAAGAAAGAGTTGTATAAATATTGGATCTCATTTCGCAACGTCCTGCTGCGTCAGTTTGTTTTTACCCATGAAAGACGCGTTAATTTATACCGAAATTTGGAAATGATCACTGGTTCAGGTGTTTCATTGAATGAAACCATCCGACTCCTATCTCGTAAATACCGAAAATACATGCCTCACTCTTTCATGCCGCTCATCATGGATGAATGGTTAAAGTCAATGGCAATGGGTATGCCTTTTGTGAATGCGTTGGCTCCTTGGGCACCTGGCTGGGAAATGTTGTTGTTGCGGGCGGGGGGTACATCGCAAATGTCAGCGATGTTCAGCCACGTGGCTGAGTTGTCGAATAATATTATTCGCTTGAAATCGGGTGTGGTGGGTGCGATTCGATACCCGGTATTTGCATTATTCATGTTGTTCGGATTGATGTATGTGTTTGCGTATTACGTGATCCCCAGTTTATCGACATTTCTCTCGCCGGATAAGTGGCCGCCTGTGACGAAAAGTTTATATACCTTTACGACGACTTTCACGCACCACATCGTGCTGATTATCCTATGTTTAGTATTTATGATTGGCCTGATTGTACACAGTTTATCGGCGCTGCGTCCTGGCATCATACGTACCGCATTCAACCGTATTCCTCCTTGGTCTATTTACAAGCAGTTTCATGGGAGTATTTTTTTATTGAGTTTGGCGAGTTTGTTACGTGCGGGCAGTTCGATTGGACAATCCTTGGACATGATCCGCGCAGGTTCCTCGCCCTATGTTTCTAGCTTGATCATTGTCATGCAAGCCAAGTTGCAAGCCGGCCGCCCTGCTGGTGAAGCCATTCAATCAGAATTATTTGACACGGAAACCAAGATTAACCTAGAGGTTTATGCGGATGCGGATAAACTAGAAGAGGGAATTCAAGTTTTGGCTCAAGAGCAACTTGAGGCGCAGATCGTCAAACTGGCCTTGTCGGCCAAGATTCTGGGGAACGCCATATTATTATTAGTGGTTGGCTTCATTGCTTGGAACTACATGGGATTGATCGCATTGGAATCCTCCATGACAGGATGATGGTGTTCCTTGATATATAAGGAATCTCTGTTAGACTCAACATGTATGGGGATTATTATTGTTAAGGAGAACTCTCATGTTTCATGTTCGTCAAAAACGCGTTGCCGGTGTCACACTTTTCGAAGTTTTACTCGTGCTATTCATTGCCGCTTTTATCGCCGCTGCTGTGGCCACCATTTATGCCAAGGTTAGCCTTACCTTCAAGCAAAACCAATTGCAATCTGGCATACAAACGATGACAGCCAATATTGCTGCTGCGTATAATGGTCAATATCCGAGCGGTGCAATGGCCGCAGATACGTTATATAACGCAGGGTTGGTGCCTGCTGAGATGTACTCAAATGGCCCCATCACCCCATTTCAAGCGACAGATGGCTGGAGTGTGACAGGTAACACAAGCACATTTTCTGTGACATTGAAGGCTATTCCCTCAGCAGTCTGTTCAGGGATGTACCAATCGTTGACCCAGATCAGCAATGGTGGGTCATTAACGATTGGTAATACAAGCGCCTCCCCATCATCAGATGTCGTCGCATTGTGTGGTGCTGCCCCAACGCAAGATATTACCGTGACAGTGCGTTAAATGTATCTACTGATCAAGCCGTTTAGGGCGGTGACGCTGTTTGAAATGCTGCTGGTACTGATCATGTCCGGTGTCATTGGTGTCGCTGCCTTTAAATACGAACATGATCAGCATCAACGTACCGTGGCAGGCAACTTTGCCGCCAAGATGTACATTTTTTCTCAAACCGTGCGTGAGTATGTGAGGGACAACCAGGCTGCGATCGAAGCAGGTACTTTTGTCCCCTCGCCGCCTGTTACGTCGCCATCCAGTTTTTCACAGTCGGTGAACAATGGACAGACAACTTATATTTTCAAAGGCGTGAGCTGGCTCACGAATCCCAACCTGTTGCGTCCGAATAGCAAAATTCCCTACTTTTCAAGTCCTTTCACCTTCAATGATCTTAATCCACTTCAGTTGCGTACCAGCACAGGGCGAGAGGCGGTTGTTGGGGACGATGCAGTGACGGTGACGATCACCGGGCCTTCGATACAGATCAATTATGGGTTATTGTACGATGTCAGCAATCCTAACGTATCAGCAGTGCCTCGTGCTGCGGTGACGGCCGCTGCCGCCACGAAGGCAGCGGGCATGTTTGATCCAAAATTAGGCGCCTCTGCCTATTCTTATACTGGAGGCATGGATGTTGCGGGTAATTCAGCGCCTGTGATTGCCACGTTGACAACACCCAGCGGGTTGGATGTGTATGTGCATCCAGATCAACCCATCGCATCGGGAGACATTAGTTTTCGGTCTGATGCCCCTCAAGGGAGTGCACAAATTCAAAATGTGCAGCAGATTGATTTCAATACAGCGCAACCTGGCTCAGCGATCGGTGGGCTCAACGTGATTCAATTTTCACCAGAAACAACAGTCAAATCTGAAGTGCTGACGGGCAGTCGTGGCGGTACTTCGTCGAATAACAATACTCCCACCGCCCCTGCTGCTGGAGGGGAAATGGATAATCTCGGCACGCTGAATTTCACGACGGAAGGGAATATTGGAACCATCAACCAAATACAGCAGATTAATTTTACGGCGAACAGTGCGGTAAATAACCTGCAAACACTTCATTTCGATGGCACATCATCCAGTGCTATCACCGGTCTTGCCAGCGTGAATTTTGCTAATGGGGCATCTACTTTTACAGGGTTTGGTCCCAGACAACAGTTTTCCATTGTCTCAATATCCGATTGGTCTGTATTAGGGAGTGTGTCTTTGAACGATTTGGGGCATATGCTGGGAGTAGCAGGCCCCCAAGTGAATACTCCAGTGACATTTTCTGATCAGAGTATGCCCAACACCAGTTCACACCTATGCCTTTTGTATCAATATATTTTTCTGGACTCAAATCCACAGGGAATCAAAGGCTGTAGTCTCACCATTGGTGAAAATGGGGCATACAATTTGTTGTTCAACCAAATGGCGCTGTGCACAGTGAGTTGTATCAGCTTTGTGCCTGTGCAGAAGGCTCAACCAATCATGCCCTCGATAGGAACACCATGTCAGGAGAACAATGGCGTGGCGAGTTGTTCCGGGGGATAAGGGGAAATCATGTTACTACGTAAAAAGGTGAGAGGGGTAACCCTTTTTGAAATGCTGTTGGTATTGTTGGTGTCAGGAAGCATTGCAGTGGCTACTTTTAAATACCAGCAACAACAAAAAGTCAATGCTGTTGCCAATGTGTTGGCAAATAGGATGTATTTATTTTCACAAACCGTTCGAGAGTATGTGAGCGATAATCAGGCTGCGATCATGGCAGGCACGTTTGTGCCTACTCCTCCTGTGGTGCAACCCTCTTCTTTTCAAACCACTGGCAGCGGCGCAAAACAGACCTATGTTTTCACAGGGGTAAGTTGGATTAACAATCAAAGCCTTGTGCGCCCAAGCACTGGACAGCCTTACGTGAGTGCTTCAAGCCCTATTTCCTTCAATAATCTTTCGCCTTTAGAATTAGGCAGTATCGATGGAAAGCTGATCGGAGATGAAGCAGTCACTGTCTCGATTTCTGGTGCCAACATTGTGATCACCTATGGCATGTTGTATGTGCCTGCTGTGGGAAGCAAGAATCCTGAGCCGCAAGCAGCCGTTGCAGGCAATGCGGCGAAACGCGCAGAAGGTATTTTTGATCCCTTGCTTGGCGCTTCTTCTTTTTCCTATACAGGCGGTTTGGATCCTCAAGGCGCATTGGTGCCCATTGTAGCGACGTTAAGTGAATCACTTGCGCCAGACAATGATATACAGGTGGGCCAACCCCTGAGTGGCAATATTGTTTTTGCAGGTAATAATGCTGCATCAGCGGGATCCACAACAGAGGGTACATCGACAGAGACAGGGACAGGGACAGAGACAACAGGGACAACAGGGACGACAGGGACACAAGGAGGCACTGCCACAACAGGTGCGGCCACAACAACGACACCCGCAACAAGCCAGAATACGGGCAGTATTCAAAATGTGCAGAGTATTCAATTTAACCCCGCAAATAATAACAATGAAATTTCGGGGTTGGAAAACATGACTTTTGGATATTCAACAGCCAGTGGGCAGGCTGCACAAACCGGTGGACAAACGGGTGCCGCAGGTGGAGCCGTACAGAGTGGCGGCAGTACGCTTGGGACACCCGGGGAAATTGACAATTTGGGTACACTGAATTTTGCGCCGGAGACACCAGGCACTACGCCGACGGTGATCAACAATATTGAGACCGTGAATTTTGCCACGGGTGGCAATGTGACCAATCTTCAAACCATGAATATGGCTTCTGGGGGAACCATCGACGGTTTGGCCAGCATCAGCTTCACCCCTGCCAGTGGAGGGCCAGCGCAAGTATTCAGTGGCATTGCGATTCAGCAACCCTTTTCTTTATTTGCACAGGATGTGGGATCATCCGCATCGGGCGGTCATACGCCTGTTTCTTGGCCCGGTGGGGCAGTGGCTAACACGGCGAATTATTTCTGCGGCTTATCAACGGCGCAGTTCATTGATGGCGTTCCTGCTTCAACGGCAAAAGGGTGCCAATTGTTAGTGGATAGCAGCGGAAATTATACTGTGAAGATGACAGCGATGAACCAATGTAGCGTCATTTGTTTTAAATTTGCGCCGCCGTAGTCTATACTGAATCGAATCTGAACAGTCATCCAAGGGGTTTTTTATGTTGCGTTCCTTGAAAAAATATGCCGCTTTTTCACTGTTTGAAATTTTATTGGTACTGGTGGTGACAAGCATCATTGCTGTCAGTGCCATGAAATATGCGCAACAAACCAAACAAAATAATGTCGCAGATGTGTTGGCTCAAAGAATGTATTTCTTTTCACAAGCGGTGCGCGCATTCCAGAGTGATCATCCGGGCATTGAAGCGGGCACGTTTGTTTGTCCAACGCCTGTTGCGGGTTCTACCTGTCAAAAAAATGCAGATGGTTCGTATGATTTTACTGGGGTGACGTGGCTCACCTCTTTGGTTGATCCTAATACTCAGTTGCCGATTTATTTAAATGCGGATTTTACTTTTGATAATTTGGCGCCACTGGAACTGCGCAGCCTGGATGGGCAACAGGTTGATGATGCGGCGATCGTGGTGAGGATGAGTGGCCCGAATATCACGATTGATTATGGTTTGTTGTATGATTTGCAAGATCCCGAGAATGCGCAAATTGAGCATGCGATTTCTGCCAATGCGGCACAGAAAGCGACTACGATGTACGATCCCCAAGTCGGTCCCTCTTCATTCACCTATGTGGGTGGATTGAGTGCGACGGATGGTTCAAGCTTGCCGATTGTCGCTAAACTGGGTTCACCTGGCACGAGCGATGCATTTTTGCGTCTGGACGGCACGAGCCAGATGCGAGGGGATATTAATGTGGGCGGAAAAAATATTCATGGGGTGGATAAGGTAGCGTTCAACCAGGGTGGGGATTTTAGGGGAATTGGGGGTAAAAAGAAGAGCAGTTTTGAAGCGGATACAACAGAGGTTAATAGACCACTGTCTGATCAATTTGGAGATTCTTATGACGATGTCAGCACCTGCTACTTGACTGAGGTTCGTATACGTTCTTCAGGTGGATATTGTGAAATTTATACTGAATCCAGTGGTGGGCCTAGAATAGCAGGAAGATATAGGATGCGAGCCAAAACGAGCATTTGTTCAGCTGAATGTATTCGATTTAGATAATCTTCTCCACCCACAAATCCCACACTTGATGCCCCAAATTCAACCCGCGTGCTTCAAACGCAGACACCACGCGATTGGGGCGCGGAATAAACCCGCTGCCATCGGGTGATGCATTCACAAAACGCGGATCAGCATTGAACACAGCAAGCATGTGCATGGCATAATCTTCCCAATCGGTTGCACAATGAATAAACGCGCCGGGTTTCAATAATGGATAAACAGTGTTTAAAAATTCAGGTTGAATCAAACGTCGTTTATGGTGGCGAATTTTCGGCCAAGGGTCGGGAAAGAAAATTTGAATGCCTGATAAAGATTGCGACGGCAAGCGTTTCAATACATCCATCACATCTTGATGACATACACGCACATTTTTCAAACTTGCTTCATGCAGATGATTTAAAAACTGCCCAATACCGGGACGGTGCACTTCGACACCGATAAACCCTTGATGCGGATGTTGTGACGCTTGCGCGAATAACGATTCACCCTTTCCAATCCCGATTTCTAAAATAATGTCGTCGAACGGCAACAAGGTTTTCAAATCAATGTTGTCATCACCGCGCGGGATTTCATACAAGGGCAGTAAGTTTTCCAGCGCGCGTGCCTGCGCATCCGTCAAACGGGTTTCACGTTTGACGAAACTGCGGATGCGACGGGGAAAGGGTACGGTCATTTTTTCTGCATTAACTCTTTCATGCGATCAAATAATTCGAGTGATTTTTGATTGGGATGGCTGAAACGGCAACCCCACGTTGCGCCAATCAACCCCATGATAAAGCCCGGCAATAGTTCGTATAGTGTGAAAATGCCGCCGACTGTGTGACCCAATATCGCCCATACCATGGCGGTGCCAGCGCCCATCAGCATGCCATATAAGGCTCCGGTGCGTGACATGTTGCGGTAAAAAAGTGAAACAAGCACAACAGGGCCGAAGGTTGCGCCTAACCCGCCCCAGGCGTGAGAGACTAACACGAAGACGCTGGGATTGGGATGATCTGCCATTAAAAAGGCGACACTCGCGATCAACAACACAGACAAGCGTCCCATCCACACCAATTCTTTTTGCGATGCTGCGGGGCGGAAAGCATGTTTGTAAAAATCATTCACCAAGGCAGAGCCTGCTGCCATCATGACCGCAGCCACTGTGCTGATGATCGCCGAAATAATTGCGGCCATGATGATCGCTGACGCCCAGGGGTTCAATAACAATTTGACGAGCGCAGGCAACACGGCTTCCGATGTAGGCAGCGTGCCTATCGAGAAATAAGCGATGCCGACAAAACCACTTAGCACGGCAGAGCCCAGCGCAATGACCATCCACGTCGTGCAAATGCGGCGGCCATACGTGATCGTTTCTTCATTCCGCGCAGACATGAATCGCACCAAAATATGGGGCTGACCAAAATAACCCAATCCCCACGCAATCGATGTGAAGAAAGAAATATCCAAAGCGACATTCCACAGTGAAGTTTTCTCAGGCGCAACGGCAATGATATGCGCATACAAGTTGCTCCATCCGCCTTCAAATCCCCATATGGCCGCGACAGGCACCATGACCAGCGCGACCAGCATCAACGTGCCTTGAAATAAATCGACCCAGTTCACCGCAAAATAACCCCCCACCACGCAATAGGCGATAATGATGGGCACTCACCCACAGCGCTTGATGGTAATCCATGTCCGCAGCGGTGACGAGCAGTTTTGCCGCGCCGACAAAACCTGAAGCGGCATACACGGTGAAGAAGATCAGGAAGCAGAAGGCGGCGATATAACGCAAATATCCCGCACGAATGGCAAAACGATTTTCCAGATAGGCTGGTAACGTCAATGAATTGGACGCCACTTCTGTGTACATGCGCAAGCGGGGGGCAACGAATAACCAGTTGAGGTAACTGCCCACCAATAAACTGATGGGCAACCATGCTTCTCCAAGCCCTGTGACGTAGACAATCGCCGGCAGGCTTTGCATCAACCACGCGCTCATGTCGGAGGCGGCAACCCCCATCGCGGTGATGGTCGCATTGAAGCTGCGGCTGCCCAAGATATAATCAGCATGGGTGTGCGTGCGGCGGTAGGCGAGCAAGGTGATGCATAATATGCAAAGTGAGTAGACTGAGAAAGTTGTAATCAAGACATTCATTTAATACACTCCAAGGCCGTCCAGTTTAACCTAATTGTGCTACGATTGACAAGAAGGTCTTTCACAGCTAATCAAAGGAACATATATGAAAAGCTTACTCGGTATCCTCATCAAATCCGTCCTTGCCCTTGTGGTTTTCTTCGGCATCGCTCTGCTCGCTCTGAGTTTTTTTGCGAATCCCGAGCGCCTCAAGCCCTACGCAATCCAATACGTACAAGATAAATTTCAGCGTACATTGTCTGTCGGTGATATTTCATGGCGTGTTTTTCCCAAATTGGGCTTATCGTTGGATAATGTGACATTGAGCGACACGCCGGCTTTTGGGAACGCTAATTTTGCGGCGATGAAATCGGTGAGCGTGTTTGTGGACACCTTGAGTTTGTTGGCGGGTCACGTGAACGTGAAAACGGTTGAATTCGTCGATGTGAAAGCGAATTTAAAAACCACTGCAGCGGGTGTCAACAGTTGGGATGATTTGGCGACATCCCCCACCAGTGATACCAAAGCGGATTCTGCTGAAAAGGCACAAGCCAGTGGCGGAAAGGGATTGTCCATCAGCGATTTGAGTTTCAACATTGAAAAAATTGAGATTCAAAATGGTGAATTTAATTATGTTGATGATCGCGCCAAATCGACGTATAAAATAACAGAATTGAACTTTCAAGGCGAAAACATCAGCACGGATAAAGCATTCCCTGTGTCGATGAGCTTTGGATTATCGAGCTCTTCACCAGCGGTGACTGGCAAAATCAGCGCTAAAGCATCTTTAAAGGTTCCCATGAAAAATGGTGCTGTGGATAAGAGTGGCGTTACCTTAGAGGGTACCGTTGATATCCCTTCTATCAACCTGCAAGGGATTAAAATTTCTTCTTTGAAAGCGCCTGTTAAAGTGGCGAATCGGGTGCTGAAGTTGAATGGCATGACGGCGTCATTTTACGGCGGTAGCTTGGGCGGGAATGCGACGATTGATTCGAGCAGCGTGCCTACCAAAGTATCCGTGGATTACAATTTGAAAGGCGTGCAAATGGGCCCCATGTTGAAGGACACCGGCAGCAAGGATACCATTACGGGCACGTTGACGATGAAGGGCAATGTGTCGTTTAACACATCAGCGGATAAAAAACAAACCATGAGAACGTTGGATGGTCAAGGCCAAATGGAAGTCAAAAATGGCGTATTGAAGGGTGTGGGCACTTGCTTATTTTTACGCGATGGGATCAAATTTGATCAATCCTAAAAATTTGATTGCATCGCGCCCCAACAATGGACAAACTGATTTTACCACCAGTACGGCGCATTTTACTTTTAACAAGGGCGTGTTGAGTAATTCCGACTTTGTGATTTACAACACCGGCATATATGGTTCCGGCGCAGGTACAATCAATTTGGTGAGTGATCAGATAAGCTATCGTTTTCGTATTCAAGGCGCAAAGCAAGGCGCCAACGGTATTGAACCTGTGGGCACTGCAATCCCCTTGCAAATTTCAGGTACGACCAGTAATCCTACCATCGGTTTAGATATCCCCGCCTCTTTGCTGGAGGGCGTAAAGCAAGGCGTATTGCAGGGGTTGAATCCTGCGCCTCAGAAGGGTCAACAAGGTGTGGGCGGCGTGGCTGGGCAGATCCTGAATGTGTTTGGAGGCGGGAGCAGGTGATTAACCTCAAGACATATTGCTCAAAGCAAGCCCGGGGGCTTTAATTTATATGTGTAAATGATAAACCCGGGGTTTGAAAATGACAGATAAGAAAGGAAGTACTTATGAATCAATACAATACATGCTAAAGCACTTCCCCTGTGTGGCTGTTATTGGTGCTAGACAGGTTGGAGAATCAACATTACTAGGTTTTGTGATTAATAATGCTGAAAAAAAAGTTTTTCTTAGGGAGAACATCATTCAGCTGCCTGCGAATTTCATTTAATATTTTAAGGTTAATTTTTGTTTGAATGCTATCGCATTTTTTCACACAATGGTGAAGGATTGGAATGGTCTGCATCATGTGTTATTATGCTCATATGTATACATGTTTTTTTGAAGAGTTATCGTAGGCGTTGAAATGTCTAAATCAACCATAAACCCCTCTTCCTTCTCCTCCGCCGTTTTAAAATGGTACAAACGTTTCGGGCGTAAAGATTTGCCGTGGCAACAAGATCCCACACCGTATCGCGTGTGGGTATCTGAAATCATGCTGCAGCAAACGCAGGTCTCGACCGTGATCGATTATTACGCGCGTTTCATGGCACGTTTTCCAGATGTGCAGGCGCTTGCTGCAGCACCGCTCGATGCTGTGTTAAATCTCTGGGCAGGGTTGGGATATTATGCCCGTGGTCGCAACTTGCATAAAGCGGCACAGATGATTGTCACATCCGGGGGTGAATTTCCGAGCACATTAGAAGGGTTGATGGCGTTGCCTGGTGTGGGCGCATCCACTGCTGGCGCGATTTTGTCTTTATCTTTTCAACAACGCGCTGTGATTTTAGACGGCAATGTGAAGCGCGTACTTGCGCGTGTGCTCGCCCTCCCTGATTGGCCCGGTGAACCTGCGGCATTGGCCAGGTTATGGGAAACCGCGCAGCAATGCACGCCGATAAAAAATGTTCGCGCATACAATCAAGCCATGATGGATTTGGGCGCGATGATTTGCACGCGCACAAAACCGCGATGCGATGCATGCCCGCTCACCTTACATTGTTTGGCTTATGCACAAGGGTTGCAATCGCGTTTGCCTGTGGGGAAAAAGCGTCGCGCGTTGCCAGAGCGTCATGCGAAAATGATGTGTATCGTACGGCAGGATGGCGCGTTATTATTGGAGCAGCGGCCGAGCCCAGGCATTTGGGGTGGTTTGTGGTGTTTCCCATTATATGATGAAACTTGTCTGAGCGCATTGCCTCTGGCGCGGCGTGAATATGGTGGCGTATCTTCTCATACATTCACGCATTATCGTTGGCATGTCGAAGTGGAGTGGTTTTTTTTGGCAGAAGAACCTCTTTCCCTGCCGGCAAATCATCTCTGGTATACTCACGACAGCGAGCCAGTAGGTTTGGCCGCAATAGTCACCAAACTTGCTCAAGGATACTCAGATGGAAGGAACAGTGTTTTGCCAAAAATACCAACAAGAATTGCCGGCTCTGGAACGCCCACCCTATCCTGGCCCCCTGGGTCAGCGGATTTTGAATAATATTTCAGCGAAAGCGTGGCAAGATTGGATTGCACATCAAACCATGTTGATCAATGAGAATCGGTTAAGCTTATTGGATCCACAGGCGCGCGTGTTTCTTGAAAGAGAAATGGAAAAATTTTTATTTGGAGAAGGTAGCGAGAAACCTGCGGGTTATAAACCCCTTGACGCTCAGGATTAAATGCGGTTTAATACCCGCTCTGGCCAGATAGCTCAGTCGGTAGAGCAGAGGACTGAAAATCCTTGTGTCGGTGGTTCGATTCCACTTCTGGCCACCAGTTTTCTCACACACGCCCCCTTGTAGGGGCGCAGCATGCTGCGTCCTTGATAAGGCCCGCGGCCTTATCAATGTTTGGAGCCCCGGAATGCAAACCTCCCGTATTGCCCAATGGTCATCTCGCTGGTTATTTATCTTGGCCGCGACGGGTTCGGCCGTAGGCTTGGGGAATGTCTGGCGATTTCCTTATATCACAGGTCAAAATGGCGGTGGTGCATTTGTCTTGATGTACATTGGCTTAGTCCTCTTGATTGGCATGCCCGTGCTGATGGCAGAAATCATGATTGGTCGTCGTGGTGCACAAAATCCCGTGCAAAGTGTTGCCAATGTGGCCGTGGAATCAGGCTTGTCATCGCGTTGGGGCTGGTTGGGTTTTGCGGGTATTCTCACTTCTTTTTTCTTATTATCTATTTATAGCGTCGTTGCCGGTTGGAGTGCAGCGTATGTCATCCGCACATTTTCGGGCAGTTTTCATGGGTTAAGTCCGCTGGAAGTTGCTGCTTCTTACGATGCATTCATTGCCAGTCCTGGGGCGCTCGTGTTTTGGCACACGGTCTTCATTGTGGCGACGGGTGCGGTCGTCGCGCGAGGTTTGCGTGAAGGGCTCGAGAAAGCGATTGAAATCTTGGTGCCTGGTCTCTTTATTATTCTGCTCATTTTGATCGGTTATGCGATCACCACGCCCGGCTTTAAAGAAGGGATTTCATTTCTGTTGATGCCAAATTTTGAGGCGATCACGGCGAAAAGTTTTTTAACGGCATTGGGTCAAGCATTTTTCACACTCAGTATCGCGACAGCCAGCATGTTAATTTATGGCGCTTATTTGCCGAAAGACGCATCGATTTTCAAAGCGTCACTGTGCATTGCCGGCCTTGATACATTGGCTGCCTTGTTGGCGGGCATCGCGATTTTCCCGATTGTGTTCAGTTATGGTTTAACACCGACTGAAGGGCCTGGCCTGGTATTCAAAACATTGCCGATTGCGTTTGGTGAAATGCCTTATGGCACTTTTTTTGGGGGATTGTTTTTCACGTTATTAGTGTTCGCTGCACTGACATCGGCAATATCAATGGTAGAGCCTATGGTGGCATGGATCACACAACGTTTTAATATCAAGCGTGTGTGGGCGACAGTGTGGGCGGCAGGTTCTGCTTGGTTTGTTGGATTGGGTGCGGCGTTATCATTCAATGTGTGGGCAGATTACCGATTGTTTGGCCGTTTCAATTATTATGATTTGCTCGATATTCTTGTCACCATGATATTATTACCTGCAGGTGGGTTAATGTTGGCAGTGTTCGGCGGTTGGTTTGTTTCTCGCCGCATCTCATTTGAAGAGTTGGCCATGCCAGTGTGGGTTTACAATATTTGGCGTTTTTCTGTGCGTTATTTTGCGCCGATTGCTGTCGCTGTCATGGTTTGGATGATGGTGGCGTAATTTTAAAAAGGTTCACAAGGAGGTTTTTATGGAATTCAAATTGCATCAAGTGGTGTCTGCCACTATTCTGGGCGTAGCGATTGGTCTGGGTTTGTCGGTGTCTGGTCACTATATTGAGCAAGGCATGGTGAAATTTCGATCCGCTGATAGGGTTGTCAGCGTCAAAGGCCTGGCTGAAAAAGAAGTCAAATCAGATTTGGGTGTCTGGAATATCACGTTTAAAACCGTTGGCAATGATTTAGAAACCAGTTATGTGGGTATATCTGCTGCGCAAGATAAAATAGAAGCCTTCTTGACTGCCAATGGGTTTGCTGCGAATGAAATGTCATTGGGTGGCATACAGGTCACCGATTTAATGGCGCGTGAATATGGCACGTCAGATGTTAAACCTGAGTACCGTTATATTTTGCGTAATAAAGTGATTGTTCGCACGGTTGATGTGGATAAAATTGAACATGCATTACAAGCCAGTAATCAATTGGTGAAAGAAGGTGTGTTGTTGGAAGATTTAAACAGCATCCGTTATTTTTACACGCAATTGAATGCCATTCGCCCGGACATGTTGGCCCTTGCGACGCAAAGCGCGCGCACATTGGCGGAACAGTTTGCGAAGGATTCCGGTAGCGAGGTTGGGCAGATTCGCCAGGCGAATCAGGGCGTGTTCAGGATTTTACCGCGCGATGGGGCTGAAGGTGACTTCGGCATGGAAGATACCAGCAGTGTGTATAAGAAAGTACGCGTGGTGTCGACAATAGATTACGCGTTGGAATAATGCGATTGTAGGGGCGAGAGAGGGATTGATTCGCGCCATTCATGGCGCGAACCCCTTTGGGTCACCTAATATTTTTGGCGGAGAGAGAGGGATTCGAACCCTCGGTACGGGGTTACCGTACACACACTTTCCAGGCGTGCGCCTTCAGCCGCTCGGCCATCTCTCCTGAGCGCGTAGCATACTGTATTTGATGTAAAAAGGAAAGCAAATTTCAAGATGCATAGGGTCAGATACATATTGCACTCAGTTCGCCCTCTTTCAGGCGTGCGCTTCGAATCAAGGGCTGAATGGTTTCTTCTTGCCAATAAAAGTGAGGCCAATCAGCCTGTTGACAAATCCACTGTCATTCATTGAAATACATATGTTATAACCCCTGTATGAGCCGAATAATCACCGGATTTGGCTTATTACTCGGAAGATGCTTGCAAAAATGGTCTCATTCCGTCAAAATGACGCCATGGAAAAAAGCTTTCTCAAAATTCTCGAGGGTTATGAAGCCTTTCGAGACAAATACGCCCATGGGGATAGTTCTGTCATGCGCTACCTCTCTGCCTATGGCCAACAGCCGAAGGTCATGATTGTGGCTTGCTGTGACTCTCGCGTGGACCCTGCCTTGATTCTGCAGTGTGACCCGGGCGATTTATTCATCACCCGCAACGTCGCCAATATCGTGCCTCCCTACGAGCATGATACGGGTCACCACGGTACCAGCGCGGCGCTAGAGTTTGGCATACGATTTTTGGAAGTGAACCATTTGATTTTGCTGGGCCACAGCCAATGTGGGGGTGTTCAAGCGGCGCTGGATCATGCCATGGCGCATCAAAATGACTTTATCAGCAATTGGGTCTCCATCCTGAAAACAGATGATTTGCCCAACCACAATGTCGATGATTGCGCCAAACGCATGTTGAATCAATCTTACCAAAATTGCCTGGCATTCCCCTGGATTCAAGAAAAATTGGCACAGAAAAAACTGATGATTCACCTTTGGTTTTTTGACATTCATTCTGGGCAGATTTTCAGGTATGCAGAAGATCATCAAGCCTATGAGCCGCTTACTTCATCCCTTTTGGATGATATCAGGGCTTATACGGCCGGTTCCTGAATGTATTAAAATACCCAATTTAATCTAAAAAACGTATTAAAATACATTATTTATAAAATATGGCGATTTACATCGTTATAAATAATGTACTATAATGCAAGTATGAACACACATCCGCTCAATCCCATGTTAGCCAAAGAGTTATTGGATTTAGGCCAATGGCTGCGCACGCTTCGAAAGAAGCGAAAAATCACCATTGAGGAGATGTGTGTACGTATTGGTGTTAAAAACCCACGGACTGTCAGCAAAATCGAAAAGGGAGACCCGACAGTGTCGCTGGGCACATTCATTGAATACATTAATATTTTGGGTTTGGCCCGCAATGTTTCTGAGCGCATTTTGGGAGATTATATATCGGTAGTCACTGACCAAAAGAGAAAACCCGTTTTTAAAGATGAGGATATGAACTTTTAATGAAAGAAGAAATTGTTTATGTATATTTAAATAATGCATTTGTTCCTGCGGGACGTTTAGCATTTGAGCCTGCTGGTCGTTTTTCTAGGGCATATTTTCGCTATGGCGAAGAATATCTAAAACGAAAAGATGCGATGAGTATTGATCCTGTACAACTGCCACTTGTTGGAAAAGAATTTGTTACAGAACAGGGTTTTGATATGTTTAATGGCATCAGAGATGCTGGCCCTGATCGCTGGGGTAGATATTTGCTTGATAAAAAATATACTCGAGGATTGGATGAATTAGATTATATTACATTGCTTGGGCATGATCGAAGTGGTGCGTTGGGTTTTGCAGATCATGCGCAAGGTATGGTTAAACCTATTTCCAAAAGACTGGATTTAAAAATATGTATCGACGCAGCAGAACAAGCCCTTTCTGGAAAAAATACCCCTGAATTGGAAGCTTTTTTAAATTATGGGCCATCATTGGGTGGTGCTCGACCCAAAGCAACGGTGACATGGAATAATAAACCTTATGTTGCGAAATTCACGGTATCAATGGATAAAAAAAATGAAGCTTTGATTGAGTACGCCACCATGTCATTGGCAAAAATATGCGGAATGAATGTGCCACTGCTGGACAAAACACAGGTTTCAGGTCGTGATATTTTTTTAATTGAACGGTTTGATCGAAAAACAGATGCTATGGGGGAACATCCTATTCCATTTATGTCAGGTCTCACGGCCACAGGATTTCATGAGCAGGATTATCAACAATGGAGCTATTTGTCTCTGTGCGATGCTATCAATCGCTTCAGTCAAGATCCTGTTGCAGATAAAATTGAATTATTTAAGCGTATGGTATTCAATATTTTGGTATTTAATAATGATGATCACATGCGCAATCATGGATTTATATATGTGGGTGAGCAAAAATGGCGCTTGTCACCACTCTATGATGTAGTCCCCGGCGTATTGAGCGGCGAAACCTATATGTTGGTGATGATTATCGGTGAACGGGGCAAGGAAGCCAGCCTTGAAAATGCACTGTCATCGGCAGGGTATTTTGGCTTGACCATAGATCAAGCAAAAGGGGTTTGCAAAACAATTGCAACACAGGTGAAAAAATGGGAGACCCATTTTAGGGCATGCGGCGTAAGTTCTCAAGATATTGAAAAAATTAGACATTCTTTCAGATGATTTTATCCCGCCCCATCGAAACAGATCCAATGGGGCGCTATAAACATGAAGCGCAAAGGATACTGGGAGCATATCCAGCATTCTCCAGCGTGGCACAGTTGGGTGGGATATGCTTTTGAACTGGTGTGTTATAAACATATTCCTCAAATTAGTAATGCATTGCATATTACCCCCACAGCGTTGCCCTACACATGGCGACACGTGCCTGGGAAGGATGCACCCGAGCAAGGCGCTCAAATTGATTTGCTATTTGACAGAAATGATGATTCAATCACGTTGTGTGAAATAAAATATACGGATAAACCTTATGGGATAGATAAGCAATATGCGCAAATATTGCTTCAAAAAATGGAAGTTTTTAAAAAACAAACACGGACACGGAAAAATATTTTTATGGCAATGATTGCAGCGAGTGGTTTGAAAGATACGATGTATTCAGAAGAGATCGTGCAAGGTGTTGTCACGTTGGATGATTTGTTTAAAGAGGTGCAATAGTCATGAAAGGAGCCACTTATGCCACATGTTACCGTTGAATATTCAGATAACCTCACCCCTTATTTTGCGATCGAAACATTGTTGCCTGCGTTGCAACAAACATTCGCCTCGTTTGATACCATTATTTTATCGGACATCATCACGCGCGCAAAAGCCTATGCGCACTATGAAGTCGGGGACAAGGGCCGGGAAGGCGCATTCATGCATGTGAGTATTCTCATGTACCAGGGTAGGCCTCAAGCCCTGCGTACACAAATCGGAGAAGCTTTGGTGGCAGTGTTAACTGCCCATTTGACACATTTACCCGCACAACTGGCCTATACTGTCAGTGTTGAAATCCGAGAGATGGATCGGGTTAATTATTTTTATTCAAAAGTTTGATAGACAAGGCCAGGGAAGGGAATCATGACAATTCATCAATATATAGTATCTGCATTTTCCATACTTTGCTTGAGTGGCATCGCGTCCGCGGAAGGTTATTACGTGCGCGCAGATTTCGCTTACTCTTGGTCATGGGAGCAGGAAAGTGCACAAGATGTGGCCACGCCCCCTCCCAGCGAAGCCCTTTTCGAGCTTTCGCCTAAAGCGGTGCCGCTTGGTCAGTTTGGTTACGGCTATTTTGCTGCACCGTATGCACGTGCGGATATTACTGCGGCGATAACTGGCGGACGCGAATATGATGTGACCTGTGCGAACAATCTGTCCACATGTCAGCCTGGTACAAAAGGGTCCGGCAAAGTCGACAGCTCCCTTTTTCTATTGAATGTATATTATGAGCTGGCTTCTCTATGGAGCCTCGAAAAATCACGTTGGCAGCCTTACCTGGGCTTTGGGATAGGCGGTGCTTATCAAAATGCTCACGGGTTATATCTGAAGTTGCCAGAAGCATGTGATTGTTATTCCTATGTTAGCGCAAACACCCATTGGCAATTTGTATGGCGAGGTGTCGCGGGGCTGGCAGTAGAAGTGTATAAAGGCCTTTTAGTGGATGTTTCATATGCATATACGGATGCGGGAGAAGCGCTATTTGGGGATACCATTACCGCTTCCTCCATGGCGGGTTCTCTCCATGTCACCGATCCTATCGGCGTAGACATGAAAACACAGGAAGCGTATATTGGCTTACGTTACCAATTTTAAGGTTGTAAGATAGATGGCCGCTGCTCATTCTGATGGTTTTTATTTGCATCAATTCTTGCAACGGTTGCAAGCGTTAGAGGCACGGTTGGTTGCGCGCTTGCCGGAATCATCCGCTTTGCCTGCCCGTGCGAGTGCATTGCGTCATCATGTGGAAAAAGCAGTCATGAGCATGGGAGATACCCTGCTCGACCAGCTTCTGGAAAATGTCTTTCTGCCAGAGTTGGATCGCCTGATGTTTGATGTGCGCGAAGCGCTTCAACTCACGCAACACGCGCGCAAAGTGAAGGGAACAGCCATATCATCTCGGCAAGCGCGTTTATTGCAACTCGGTGCGACCCTACCAGATGAGCCAGAGGTGCCATTGTTTAAGGCAGGAACACCGCCTAAGCGTGATCCCAAGAATAAAGATAAGATTGAAGATGCGTTACGACGATTGAAGGATTTTCTGACATGATCAACGACATCATTCAAGCCCTTGGCATTCCCCAGATTAAGCGTCATATATTTTTGTGCTGTGATCAAACCAATCCCAAATGTTGTGACAAAGCAACGAGTTTGATCGCATGGGATTATCTCAAAAATCGTCTGAAGGCATTAGGCTTGAGTGAGCAAGGGGGCATTTTTCGTACCAAAGCCAATTGTTTGCGTGTTTGTGTACAAGGTGCCTATTGCGGTGGTATATCCTGAAGGAGTTTGGTATCATGGTTGTACGCCGGAGGTGCTGGAGGAAATCATTCAAAGCCATCTTATCGGCGGGAAAATTGTCGATCGATATTTACTGGCTAACACCCATTTGATCAAGGAATCGTCTCAATGAGCATCAATGATGACAAAAAAGCCGCCGCGCAAGCAGCCCTCAAATATGTCGAAGAAGGCATGGTGATTGGTGTTGGGGCGGGTTCAACCGTGAATATGTTTATCGATTTGCTGAAAACGTTGCCTTTTGAAGTGGCGGGTGCGGTGGCCAGTTCAAAAGAAACCGCTGCACGCCTCAAGGCTGCCGGTATCCGCGTGATAGATCCAAATGCTGCGGGCGACTTGCTGTTGTACGTCGATGGCGCCGATGAAGCCAACCGTTATGGTTATTTGATCAAAGGCGGCGGCGGAGCCCTTACCGGCGAAAAAATTGTCGCGAGTTTTTGCCGAACCTTTGTGTGTATCATCGATGAAACCAAATGGGTGGATGTCCTGGGGAATTTCCCATTACCGGTCGAAGTATTGCCCATGGCTCGCAGCAGTGTAGCCCGTCATTTGGTGCGTCTCGGTGCCGACCCTGCTTTGCGTGAACATTTTGTGACGGATCATGGGAATGTGATCATTGACTTGTACAACTTTAAGATAGTAAATCCGATCGAGATGGAAGCCACGATTAATCAAATCCCCGGCGTTGTTTGCAACGGTATTTTTGCAAAGCGCCCTGCGGATGTGATATTGGTGGGCAGTGAGACGGGCGTTAAGACGATCAAACCTGAGTGAACGAGGAGAATAGCGTGGAAAAGAAGCCTTACGATACAGAAGCCTTGCGTAAAAAGTATGGCATTTTTGGGTTGAGCATCATTCAGATTGTCGGCATTATTTTTGTCTTGGCGATAACGGCAACAGTCATTTATCAATATATTTATCATTGAATAGTGGCGGGTTGAGTGCAATACATTGCCCGCTGATCAGAAACTGCGGCATTGGATAGGAAACAGATTAGTGATGCAATAAAAACGCGAAGGGGTTGCCTACACCCCTCCCACCGCATGCGGCACTATCCACCCCATATAAAATGACAGGATCAGCACCAAGATCAGCAGCAAGCTGAGCCCCACACGCACGAAGAGCGATCTCAAGGCTTTTTGGGACGTGCCAGTTTCTTTCATCAAAAAAAACAGGCTCGCAAACAGGGCAATGAGGATGGTGGCCATTAAGATCAATAAGATGAGTTTCATTTCGGTTCCTTTTGTCAAAATTGGCATATACTTAAGGTGTTTCAATTCACCATACATGGGGATAGTACGATGAATTCAACCAAAATCATAGTGGCCATGCTCATGATACTGTGGCTGAGCCTCTCAAGCGCGGGCTCTGTCCCTGATCCTACCCCTTGCCCGCCGGGGGCTATATGTCCTCAGCCACCCTCTATCCCTGAGCATTGGGTTTTTGATAAATCTCTCGGCAAAATGAATCATACGTTTAAATCCTTGACTGATGAGATAAGCCTGGTGAATGGGTTGCAAGTGGCCTTGGTTGCGTTATGCAATGATCCTCAAACACCTGCAGACACCCGGACTTGTGAAGATGTCATGACGAAACCCAAATACACACAGCCCTATATGTTGAAATATGCAGGGGGTGTTTTGGATGTGAAGAAACGATTTATCTTGGGTTCATCCATCTCAGGGGTTAAAACAGCCATCGACCAAGCGCTTGTTAACCACTCGAAGATCCATCAACTGCTTATCCAATTGAATAAGGATGCCCTGGTCAATCAGAAATCATGTGATCCTGCTAATAACCCAGGCACATTAGGAGATCTTCCTTGTGATCCTATCTATACTTCCTCTTATGAATTGTATCAGGAGACAACGCCATGACAGTGGGACAATCTTTATCACCGATAGCACGGGCACTCGCGATTCTGCTGGTAACAGCCGGGTTTTTTGTGGCCAGTGCCGAATCGCTGCCCAAACAAATTGATGAAAATTTAAAGACTTTGCAGTCAAAATTAGGGTATTTGAACACCCATACCACTTCTTTCCTCAAAACTTGCACAAAAGCCAACAGCTGCGCACAACAAGATCAACAATACATGCCTTATTACACGCTACAATATTGTGCGGGTACTAGCTGCGCTTATCAGCCTATTGTTTTGAAACCAGACAACGTGGCGTTGGACGGTTTGTCTTCGCATAAGAAGGCAATAGACAACGATATTAAATATATCACGATGATCCTTGAGGTGTTGAATCACAATACGGCGACATGCTCAACTTCGAACTGTCATACGAAGCCTCAATATATTGGTGTGTATACCCTGGTTCAATGCGCTGGCCAGAATGTCAGTTCATGTCGACGCTGATCCCGCCGTCACCACCGTCCGCTCCCACTGTGGATGATCTGCTTAGCATGATCAGGGCATTGAACGTCAAGACGGAAGCCTTTTTTGCCGCATGTGACAGCAAAGTCATAAGGGATAATGGTCTTACGTCTGAGGCAGAATGTAATAATACCGGTTCTTGTCCGTATTGCGAAATCACTCTGTGGTCATGCACGAAAGGAGAAAATGGTTGCAGAGATCCCCTCGTAGCAGAGACGCGCATCACCCAGTTCTCGGGGTACCCTGCCAACTATGACTTTACCCAGTCAGCGCAAGACATTCAGGCGGCTAAAGCAGCCCTGAATACTGCAGTGAATGACCTCAATGATTCTATCGCCAATCAGAATCCACGAACCATCTATTACGTTGGCAGCAGTGCAAAATTAGGGGTGAGCGCCAGTTGTTATTATGCAGAACATTATTATTCCCAAAAGGCACCGCCGCAATGGACATTCAGGATGTCAAATGGTCAATGTTACTAGGCAATGGCTTGTGAATACTCGGGCGTGGGGGGTATAATGCCCCCGCGTATCCCGAGGTTTGAATGAAGCAATATCTATTAAAATGGCTCCCCACGCTGGCATTCCTGGTGATGCTGCCCTTCCTGATATCGCTCGGTTTTTGGCAGTTGTCCCGGGCGCATGAGAAAGAGGCCATTCTGGCGGCCTTGCAGGATAGCACCCATCATACCCCCCTCAGTCTAACTCAGGCTTTGCAGCATCCCGAACGATACCATTATTATGGCATTGCCATTCAAGGCCATTTCCTGCCCAACACAGATGCCTTGTTGATGCATCAAATGCAAGCGCAAGATGTTGGGTACCATGTCCTGACCCTTTTTCAGCCAGAGACAGGCGGGAAGCCGGTCTGGGTGGATCGTGGATTTTTATCAGTCAGACACAAAAATGAAATCCCTTCGCCCCCTACCCAGCCCTTACTGATCCGTGGCATAATAGACCTCCCTGAGCCCGACCGGTTTATTCTGGGTGAGAACGTGCTGTTTCCCTCCCAACGCCCGCTGGAAATGCAGCGTGTTGATGTGGATGAGCTTGAAAAGCTAATGGGAAAACCAGCATTACCCATCACGGTGTTGCTTGAAACAGATGTACAGGATGGGTTGACTCGAGACTGGGAAATTGTCGTGATGCCGCCCGAAAAACATGTGGGCTACGCCGTGCAGTGGTTTGCGATGGCGCTGTGTTTGGCGGTGATCTATTTGATATTGATGTTTAAAAAGCGGGGCAAAGATGAAAAAAAATAAGACAGCATTAAAATTAACCTTACTACTATTGGTGTTTTTAGCCCCTTTTTTCGCCGCACTGTTTTTATACCAAGCGCGCGATGGTTTTCATTTCATGACAAACAATGCGGGGAGCTTGATTCGTCCCAGTGTTTCATTTGATCTCGTGGGTACACTGCCTGCTGAACGGCGCTGGTGGATGGTGTATTACAGCAATGCAGGGTGTGATGCAGCGTGCGACAAAGCACTCAATCATTTTAATACCATTCGGGAGTCATTGCTTGAAGACAGCAAACGATTGGGGGTGATCCTCATCACGAAAGAGAAAGTCGAGCATGTGTCCGTGAAACATGTCGTGATCATACAAAATCAGCAACCCCTTCCAGCAGGTTTGCCGATAGAAGAAGGGCGTGCGATATGGATGGTCGACCCGCTGGGTAATATTATTTTAAATTACGATCCGGTTGCGCTAGATAACCGATTATTATTGGATTTACGCCACTTATTAAAAGTTTCTCAAATTGGGTAATGGGTCATATGATGCCACTTTTTCGACGCTTATTATTACTGTCCTGTGTATTCGCATTATTTGTAGTGATGCTGGGTGCATACACGCGTTTAACGGATGCTGGGTTAGGGTGCCCCGATTGGCCGGGATGTTACGGCCACATGGTAGTGGAAAGCACAGTTATTGACAGTACGAAAGCGTGCGACCGAAATGATTCACCGTTATTTTGCGGGCATTTTGGGTTTGTTCATCGCGGGTTTAACGATCAGTAGTATTGTTCAGAAAAAATCAATTGCCGGTTTAATGATCATGATTTCATTGCTCGTTATTTTTCAAGCTGCACTCGGGATGTGGACAGTCACTTGGAAATTACATCCCACAGTGGTGATGGGGCATTTATTGGGCGGGATGTTGATATTCAGTTTATTGTGGTTGGCATTTTTAAAATCAGGTTCTCTTGGAAAACAGCACGATGCGTCGTGTGGGTTTAAATTTCTATTGCGATTAGGGGTTGTGTTCGTGTTCGCTCAAATCGCGTTGGGCGGTTGGACATCCGCTAATTATGCAGCGATGGCCTGCCTTGATTTTCCCACTTGTGAGGGCAGCTGGTGGCCGGTGTCACATTTGAAAGAAGCATTCCAATTAGTCCATCCCATTGGTGCCGATTATGAAGGCGGTGTTTTTTCACATGACGTACGCGTCACGATTCAATTTATCCATCGATTGGGCGCATTGTGCGTCACGGCTGTGTTGTTATTGATGACAGTTATTGCGATGCGAATAGCCTCATTACGCCCCGCGGCGTTGATGGTAGGGGTATTGCTGGGTGTTCAAATTGCATTGGGGATCAGCAATGTTCTATTCTTACTTCCCTTGCCTGTGGCTGTATTACATAATGGTGTGGCAGCATTATTATTAGCTGCTACCGTCGCATTGTGTTTCCGCTACAGTCACCCGCGGGGGCCACATGTGGGATAAAGCCCGTTATTATGTTGGTCTGACAAAACCCAAAGTGGTGATCTTGATGTTGATTACCGCGTTGGTTGGGATGTTTTTATCAACAAATACTTTGCCACCTGCGTCGATATTATTGTTGGGCACTGTTGGGATTGGGCTCGCTGCTGCGGCGGCTGCCGTGTTAAATCACATTGCCGATCAAAAAGCAGATCTGCTCATGCGTCGCACGCAAAAACGTCCGCTGCCCATGCAACAGGTGACGCAAACGCAAGCGATCATTTTTGCAATCGTCTTGACCGTGCTCAGCATGACGATCCTCACTGTGTTTGTGAATCCATTAACCGCTGTATTAAGTTTTGCGAGTTTAATTGGTTACGCAGGCATTTACACAGGGATATTAAAACATTTGACGCCACAAAATATTGTGATTGGCGGACTGGCCGGTGCCACGCCGCCGTTATTGGGTTGGGCTGCCGTGACTGACACGATTTCTCCCCATGCGTTGTTACTCGTGTTGATCATTTTTGTGTGGACGCCGCCCCATTTCTGGTCACTTGCCCTGCACCGCTTGGAAGATTATCGAAAAGCAAATATCCCTATGCTGCCCGTCACGCACGGCGTGCCATTCACGAAGCGTTGCATTGTTCTGTATACCGTATTGCTGTGTGCCGTGAGTATATTGCCTTTTGTCGTGGGTATGAGCCACTGGATTTATTTGATTGGCACCGTCATATTAGACGCGCTGTTCCTGGGTTTTGCGCTACGCTTATTAAGGAGGAATGAGCCTTTCATGGCGATATATACCTTCCATTTTTCGAACATTTATTTATGTGTTTTATTTACGTTATTACTGGTGGATCATTATGTACGATAAAAAATTAGGAAGACGGGCGATTCCCTTTGCCATTCTTGGGATATTATTGGCTGTGTTGGGTTACATGTTATTGCCGAGCACCTCGAGTGAGGGTTTAGGAAAAATTGTGCCAGTGCATGGGATTTATTTCACTGAACCTAATTATTTAAATCCTTTTCAATTGAAAAGCACCAGCAAAAGAACGACGTTCACTGATCAAGATTTGCAAGGGCACTGGACGTTGATGTTTTTTGGGTTCACACATTGTCCCGATATTTGCCCAACGACGTTGGCCATGCTGAACACTGCCATCACGGATTTTAAAAAAGCGTCACCCAAATTAAAAGAACCCAAAGTGGTTTTCGTATCAGTAGATCCTGATCGCGATAAAATCGACATGTTGAAAAAATATGTCACTTATTTCAATCCCAATTTTACAGCAGCCACTGGTAGCGAAGATGCATTGCGTGGTCTCACCCGTCAATCAGGCATTGTGTTTGATAAAATTGTATTAGATGAAGCTGATCCCAGCAATTATGCTGTTGAGCACTCAACGAGTATCATTTTAGTGAATCCACGCGGCGCCATACAGGCGATTTTCACAGCGCCGCATGATTCGGCTACATTAACCACCGAATTAACAGCTGTTTATGAAGCTTATGGAAAGGGAAAGTAGACATGGAATATTTATTTGACATGGGTTTGGCGTTAGTGGCCTTGACCCTGTTAGAAATTGTATTAGGGATAGATAATTTAGTATTCCTCGCGATCATGACGGAACGTTTGCCGAACGAGCAACGCAAATCGGCGCGTCGATTTGGATTAATGTTGGCGTGGATGACGCGCTTGATGTTGTTGGCGTCCGCTGTTTGGTTGACCACACTGACCGAGCCCTTTTTGACTGTTTTCAACATTGCATTTTCAGGCAGAGATTTATTTTTGTTGATTGGGGGACTGTTTTTGCTTTATAAAGCCGTTGAAGAAATTCGCAACCTCATTGAGCCCAAGGCGGTTGAGAAATCTGTGCGAAAATCCAAACTGTTTGGCATTGTGATCATTCAAATTGCATTATTGGACATTATTTTTTCGCTGGACAGCGTGTTGACAGCCGTTGGCTTGACGCAACAATTTGGTATCATGGCAGCAGCGATCACGGTGGCGATCATTGCCATGATATTCGCGAGCGAACCACTAACAGCCTTTATCGAGCGTCATCCCACGATAAAAATGCTCGCACTGGCATTTTTGGTATTGGTCGGTACAGTCCTAGTCGCAGATGGCATGCATTTCCACGTTCCGCGCGGCTATATTTATTTTGCCATGGGTTTTTCGTTGTTGGTGGAATGCTTGAATCTTTATCGAAAAAAAGTAAACCCCCTTTGAACTCGGGGTTGTGATTGATTAACCTACAAACCATTATCCAGCTTAGGGTATATATGCCTCTAAACGCCTAGATAATGCTACAATAGCGCCTGTTTTCAACCTCCGAGGAGCATTATATGAACCGTACCCTTACGCCTATCACAGTAGCCCATGGCGATGGCATTGGCCCAGAAATCATGGACGCCACCCTCCGCATTCTAGAAGCAGCGGGTGCTCGGCTTGCCATTGAAACGATTGAGATTGGCGAGAAGGTTTATAAAGATGGCATCAAGGGTGGTATCCGCCCTGAAGCTTGGGAGTCCTTGCTTCGGACTAAAGTGTTTCTAAAAGCGCCTATCACAACCCCTCAGGGTGGCGGGTTCAAGAGCCTGAATGTGACTGTGCGCAAAGCCTTTGGCATGTATGCCAATGTGCGCCCTTGTGTATCATACGCGCCATTTGTTCACACCTTGCACCCATCGATGGATGTGGTGATTGTACGTGAAAACGAAGAAGATTTATATGCCGGTATTGAGCATCAACAAACCCCGGATGTCGTGCAATGCTTGAAATTGATCAGCGTGCCCGGCACAGAAAAGATTGTGCGTTATGCGTTTGAATATGCGATCAATAACCATCGCAAAAAAGTGACGTGTTTTTCAAAAGACAATATCATGAAAATGACTGACGGTCTTTTCCATAAAATATTCGACACGATTGCGAAAGAATATCCCACGATTGAGAGCGAACATTGGATTGTCGATATTGGTGCTGCGAAATTGGCTGACAAACCCGAGCAATTCGATGTGATCGTGATGCCCAATTTATACGGCGATATTTTATCTGACGTGGCTGCAGAAATTGCGGGTTCCGTAGGGTTGGCTGGCTCTGCGAATATTGGCGATTCATGTTCCATGTTTGAAGCCATTCATGGTTCAGCCCCGCGCCGTGCGGGTCAAGACATGGCGAATCCTTCAGGTTTGTTGCAAGGCGCCATCATGATGTTGGTACACATTGGCCAAGCTGATGTTGCCACACGGGTACAAAATGCATGGTTGTCGACCTTAGAACAAGGCATTCACACATATGATATTTACACAGAAGGTCAGAGCAAAGAAAAAGTCGGCACAAAAGCATTTGCGGATGCTGTGATTGCCCGCTTGGGCCAAACGCCTAAAATATTAAAACCTGCGCATTATGAAAACCATGAAGTGAAAAAATCACATACGTTGACGATTAACCCTGAAGTGACAGTGCGCGAATTGGTCGGTGTCGATGTTTTTGTGTACTGGAAAGCAGACGATGTGAAAGGTCTTGCAAAGGCTTTGCAAGCATCAGAAACAGCTGGTTTATCATTGTTGAGCATTGGTAATCGCGGTAGCAATGTCTGGCCTGGTGGCATGGCTGAAACATTTTGTACCACGCATTGGCGTGCACGTTTTGAAGCAAAATCAGCCATTCAAAATGAAGCCATTGTCAAATTGCTGGAAAAACTGGTTCAGAACAATGTTGACTTCATCAAAATGGAACAGTTGTACCGTTTTGATGGGCAAGACATGTTCTCGAAAGCACAAGGGGATTAACAGTGCCTGTCACCCTCACATTGGATGAAGCCGCCGCCGAACTGCATGCTGGGCATGTGGTGGCGGTGCCGACAGAATCGGTGTATGGATTGACGGCCGATCCGACCCAGGAAAACGCGCTGCGTGCATTATTGGCATTGAAAGCGCGTGATCCCTCCAAAGGATTTATTCTCGTGGCAAGCACTATCGAGGCATTGAACGATTGGATTGAACCGTTCACGCCCGATATGGCTACCCGTATTCTGCCTACTTGGCCCTTGCACCTGGGTTGTCCCTGCGAAACCCAGTGTGTCCACATTGTTGCGCGGCAAGCATGCGACATTGGCTGTGCGCGTGACTGCTCACCCAGTGATGAAAAGATTGTGCGATGCATGTGGTTCCGCATTGGTGTCAACCAGTGCAAATCGCGAAGGAGAACCACCGGCACGCAGCATTGATGGATTATTACAGGCGTTTGATGTGTGTCCGCCCATTGTTGCTGGCGAATTGGGTTCACTTGCCCAGCCTACGCCTATTTATGATGGATGTACTGGTAAGGTATTGCGCTCCTCAATATGACAACATACCCCCTCACCCCTTCCCCCTGTTGATCCCTCAATGATGTTTCTTCAAACGCCACCATTTCAAATCCATATACTGCGGCACATTTTTTCAAATAAGCTTGCGAATGCGCAAATCGTCCATCGAGTGATAATGTGAACATGTCGCCTTCATAAGCTTCACAAGTGAATAATACATAACCATTAGGACGCAATGCATTCGACACCGCTTCGAAAAATGGTTCTAACGCGCCGACATACACTAACGTATCACAACACAAGATTAAATCGACATGGTGATCGAACCGTTTCAGTGTATCTAACATATTTTCGTGATATAAAATATCGTAAATAGTTTTCTCGCGTGCTTTCTCAAGCATTTTTTCAGATAAATCTGTACCAATCAATTGATCTGCGATGTCTCGGAATGCAAGGCCGCAGAGTCCGGTTCCGCAGCCGAGATCGGTTACAACGCCCCATCTTTTGCCAGACAGTTGTGGAAGGATGCTATTAAAAATGGATCTGCATTTTGCTGGCAAATCGGATTTCAGCACTTCTGTTAAATGTGCGTCATAATCATCGGCGTAATGATCGAATAAGCTTGCTACAAAATCTGTGGGTGTTGTGTCTAAACCAGTCTCACTTTTTAAAACTGCATATAAGTAAGCGATAAATGGATGACGAGGAGATAATGCATATGCTTTCTCAATATAATGTCGGGCGAGATTAAATTGCCTCTGTTTCTTTTTGATCAAGGCCAAATTATACAAAGCCGAAAAATGCGTAACATCCCGTGCGACAGCGGATTGAAAATGCATGTCGGCTTCATCGAAATCGCCTTTTTTTAAGGCAATCAAGCCTAGATGATAATGGGCTTCAGGCAGCATTGAATCGAGCGCAATAGAGTGTGTTAAATGATGTTGAGATTCATCGAAACATGATAAATGAAAATATAACATGCCCATATGGCAATGCGCATGGGCATCATCATGTCGTGCATTTATTGCCGCTTGCAAATGAATTTTTGCTTTATCAAAATCATTTTGGCGTAAATAAATCCCCCCTAATAAATGTTGGGCATCAGCATACTCCGGTACTAATGTCACAGCAGTTGTTAGCAAGAGGGTTGCGCGATCTATATCGCCCTTTTTCATGTAGCAAAGTGCAGCGTTATAATAGGCTTTTGTAAAATCGGGTTCCACTTGAAAAAAACGCTCATACAAATCAATCGCACGTGCATAATCATTTCGCTTGGCATTCAGTGTAGCCAAATTGTACAGAGTGGCAGGATGAGTGGGAAATTGTTCTAGAATGCGTTCATACAATGTGGCCGCCAAATCAACCTGACCCTTTTTTTCAGAGGCAACGGCTTGTTTGAAGAACGCTTCGCTCAACGATCATCCTCATCATCTTTGTGCAAATGACGAACAGCGCCGGGAGGTGGCGTAGGGCCACTTCTGGCAGAATTGAATGGGCCACCTGACAGTGGGCTCGCGCTCGAGCGGTTGCTGGCTTGAGGTTTGTTCGGCAAAATAAGGTTTTTGAAGATGGCCATGACTTGTTGAAAGATTTGGCTGACCATCGCACTGCCGGTTTGACTTTGTAAGCCCTGTGGGTTTTTTGAGGTTTTATGTTCGGTCCCGTAAAAAAGAGACATTACTTTTGGGAGGTGTTTCGGAAGACATGCTGTTAGCCCTTTTTAAAAAAGAAAATATAGTACCATAGTATAGGTCGCCTAACCAGCGTTTGCCATGGTAAACTTGACCCATGGAAACCATACGTATTGCAACCCGAAAAAGCGCACTGGCCCTATGGCAAGCCCATTGGATTGGCGATTTGTTGCGTGCGCGCTATCCAGCGTTAAACATTGAATTTGTCTTATTGAATACGCAAGGGGATCTCATTCTCGATGTCTCTCTTGCCAAAATTGGCGGTAAGGGTCTGTTCTTAAAGGAATTAGAAGCGGCTTTGCTGGAGGGTCGCGCGGACATTGCTGTGCATTCTCTCAAAGATTGTCCGGTCAAAAACACGCCTGGCCTTACCCTCGGCGCCTTTTTACCCCGAGCGACACCCTGGGATGCTTTTTTATCTGCCTCGGCGAATTCACTTCAATCACTGCCGCAAGGCGCACGGGTGGGAACATCCAGCTTGCGTCGGCAAAGCCAGGTCAAAGCGTTGCGTCCTGATGTTGACACACTGATGTTGCGCGGGAATGTGGATACACGCGTAAAAAAACTGTTATCAGGTGAATATGATGCGATCATTTTGGCCGCATGTGGGTTAGAGCGTCTAAACTTACAAGGGCATATTCGGGGCTTGTTTTCTGCTGCAGAGATGCTGCCTGCGATTGGTCAGGGCATCGTGACAGTGCAATGTCATGATGCGAGTCCTTTTTTGTCGCATGTGCAATCACTGCATGATCCCATCACGCATGCGCAGGCCATTGCAGAACGCAGCCTGGGACTAGAATTGGGTAGCAGTTGTGAGATACCCATTGGTGGCTATGCACGGGTGGAAGGCGATGAATTGATTCTGGAAGGTTTGGTGGGTAGTTTGGACGGTACATGTATCTTGCGTGCTGAGGCAAGTCGGCCTTTGAATGAAGCGGATGCCTTGGGAAAAACGGTGGCAGCAGCGCTTATTGATAAAGGTGCGTTGGATGTGATCAAGCAGGCAATGTTAGGGTGAAAAATGGCAGATTGGGAAGGCATCCATGTGTTGGTGACACGCCCTGCGCATCAAGCAGAAGGGTTGGTCGCCGCACTCGCTGATCGCGGGGCCACAGTGCTCTCGTTCCCTGCCCTCACCATTCATCCCGCCCCTTTGAATCAAGCAAACAAGGAAACATTATTAACACTGGGCGGATACGATTATTTAATCTTCATCAGCCCTAATGCTGTCATGCATGGCATGCCCTATGTGTTATCTCATTTTCACCTTGATCATTTTAAACCACATTTTGCTGCGGTCGGGGAAGGCACGGCAGATATCCTCAAGACATACGGTGTGCAAAATGTGATTTTTCCGGAAGCGGACGTGGGTTCTGAAGCATTATTAAGCATCTTGCCGTCGGATTTGCAAGATAAAAAAATATTTATTTTTAAAGGCGACAGTGGCAATAATGTTCTTGAGGCGGGGTTGACAGAACGGGGGGCGATGGTGCGCAGCTGCGTCTGTTATCAACGCGAGCACACACAAGCAGATCCTACGCCGTTTATTCAAGCGCTCAAGCACAAGCACATTCATATCGCAGTTGTGACGAGTGCTGACAGTTTACGGGCATTACACGCATGGGTGCCGCAAGATTTAATCAATACGTTTTCTCGGTTACCTTTGGTGGTCGCGAGCGATCGTATTGGTGGTGTCGCAAAAAAAATGGGTTTCGATAATATTTTAAATTCGAAGGGCGCAGATGATCGTGCGATCATTGAAACGATCAGCGCGTGGGTTGAGCAACAAGGAGCAATAAGATGAATGATATGTTGAAGTGGATTGCCATCGTGATGTTGGCAGCCGGTTTGGGGTGGGTTTCATGGCAGCAGTACAAGATCCAAACTGAACATGATCGTGAAAATTTAGCGCAAGCAGTACAAACCGATGAAAAACAAATCGCTGCGTTGACAGAGACGGTGAAACGTCATGAGACACAATTTCAAACATTGGCGGATCACAGCAATCAGCTGACAGACGCTGTGAAAATGTTGGATCGCTCCATGAGAGAGGGTAATCCTCAATGGCGTTATGCACAAGTTCAATTTTATTTAGAACGTGCAGCTCAAGAAACATATGTGATGAAAGATCCTGTGTTGGCGAAGAGCTGGCTTCAGGCTGCATTACAAAGCACAGTGAGTTTGAATCAACCGAATTTATTGCCTGTTCAAGAAGCAATTCAAAGTGATATTCAAGATTTGTCTCAAAAAGGAGGCAATGCGATGTCCCAAGCGATGGTGAGTTTGTCATTGTTGGCAGATACGATTCAGACATTACCCCATAAGCAAGCGATCGAAAGAATGCCAACAGATGATGAACCAAATCCTGCTGCAACCCCATCAGATGATTGGCAGACTGCCTTGAAATCAGGTTGGCATGAATTAAAATCGTTGGTGCGTATTCGCACAGTGAACAGCGAAGTAGTTCCCTATTTTTCAGCCGATGAAAAGTCCATGATTGATCAAAACGTGTCATTGATATTGATGCAAGCAAGTTTCAATGCCATGCGGGGCAATCAAGATCTGTATGCGCACGAAGTCACACAAGCAAAAGAATGGATCATGCGCTATTACGATGTAACATCACCGAAAGTTGAACAAACACTGAATATGTTGAATCAATTATCCACCGTCCCCGTGAATTTTGTGCCGCCTACGCGATTAAAAAGTGTGGATGCGTGGAGTGCCTTTAGCCAACAGAATGGAAAATCATCATGAGATTATTGCTCTTTATCATGCTGCTCATTGTATCCGTGATAGCGGGTGTTGCTGTCGCACAAGATCCGGGGTATTTGTTGATTGTATATCGTCACACCAGTGTTGAAATGCCCTTGTGGTTGGGGATCTTGGGCGCATTTCTTGGGCTTTATACAATATATTTTTTAGTGTACGTCATTCGGCATGTACTGGCGATTCCCAGTGGTGTGCATCATTGGTTTGAACATTCGCGAATGCATCGTATGCGTCGACGCATGGTGCGAGGATACATCGCATTATTGGAGGGTAATTGGCGTGAAGCTGAGCGTTTGTTGGTGAAGACCAGTGATCAATGGAATACGGCGGTCATCAATTATTTATGTGCCGCAACAGCTGCTGAAAAACAGGGCAAAATGAATGAGCGTGATGAATATTTGCGAAAGGCACATCAAATTGACAACCGTGCTGAATTGGCCATTGGCATCACACAAGCGCGGTTACAAATGGACAGTGGGCAGTGGGAACAAAGTTTGGCGACCTTGCAGCGCTTGCATCAGTTATCCCCTGATCATGATTTCATTTTAGAATTGTTGCAGCAAGTGTTGATCCAGCTCAAGGATTGGAACGGTATTTTGTTACTATTGCCGACGTTGAAAAAGAAAAAGATTTTGTCTGATGCACAATATGCATTATTATGCCGCAAAGCGTACAGTGGCTTATTATTACAAGCAAACACTATTGAGGCTAAAAAAGAAGCTTGGTCGCAGATTCCAGCTGTTTTTCGCATGGATGCAGATGTATTGTCTTCCTACTTGCCCGCGTTGACTGAGATGCACGATATGTCTGTCGCTGAGTCATTGATACGTGATAGTTTAAACCATGGGTGGGATGATCGTTTGGTTCGTGAATATGGCCGCATGCATACATTAGAGATTGACAGACAGATCAAAGTCGCAGAACATTGGTTGAAAAAACATGCCGATGATCCCACGCTATTGTTAACGTTAGGACGCTTATATGCTTTGAAAGGTATTTTTGGTCAAGCAAAAGATTTATTGATGCACAGTCTCCGCATTAAAATGGATCCCGAAACTTGTTACGTGTTAGGGAACGTGTATGAACAAATGGGAGATGCATCACAAGCGAAAGAGATGTATGCAAAAGGGTTACAAGCTATCCCAAATTTTGCGTAATCCCTCTTCCAATCCAGTGCTAGGATTAAACCCCAATTTGCTGCGAGCCTGCTCAATACTCGGGACGCGGGCGGGAATATCTTGATACCCAGCGCCATATACCGATTCGGCGCGATCGCTCACAATGTTGACTTGATGGGCAAGCGGCGCAAGATGCGGCAGAGAGCGGGCTATGGTCAGCATCATGTTCGCCAATTCAGCGATGGATGCCTGATTATTCGGATTGCCAATATTAAAAATCTGATGTGTTGCGCAATGATTTTTATTGTCAACAATTCGAAACAATGCATCAATCCCATCGTCGATATAGGTAAAACTGCGGCGTTGCTGACCGCCATCTACCAAAACAAGATTCTCTCCCCGCAAAATCTGGTTCATGAATTGGGTGACCACGCGCGTATGTGTTTTGACGTGTGCACCAATTTCATCCAACCCGCTAAACCAATTGAAGGGGCGAAATAATGTGAAGGGAAAAGGGTTGCGTTGATTCAATGCCAAAATCACCCGATCCAATAATTGTTTTGAACATGAATAAATCCAGCGTGGTGTGGTGGTGGGACCCAATACCAAATGCGAAGAATATTCATCAAATTGCGCATCTGGCGACATGCCATACACTTCAGATGTGGAAGGGAACACCAAATGTTTTTGATAGCGTGCGCACCAACGTATAATAGGTATATTTGCTTCAAAATCGAGTTCATACACACTGAGCGGATCAGTCACGTACACTTGTGGGTTGGCAATGGCGACAAGCGGTAAAACGGTGTCGACGGATTGAATGGTTTCTTCAATCCAATCGTGGGATGAACGCAGATCGGCTTGCTTAAAATGAAAACGGGGATGATTTAAATGTGGGGTGATTTTATGCGTCGAGAGATCTAATCCCCATACCTCCCAATCCGTTTTATTCAAAATCGCTGATAATAAATGGGAGCCAATAAAGCCATTCACGCCCAAAATCAATACGTTTTTCGACATCATTTAAATCCCACAAAACGTTGAATCAAGAAACGCGGACGGCCACCGACTTGTTGGTAAATGCGGCCAATATATTCACCCACAATGCCCAGTCCCATCAATACAATGCCCATTAAGAAAAACAGAATCGCAAATAACGTGAATAATCCCTCTGCTTCTGGACCTATCATCAACCGTCTCACGAATAAGAATATGACGAAAGCGCCTGACAATGCGGAGACGATGATGCCGATGAAAGTGAAGATTTGCAAGGGAACCAAAGAAAAATTAGTGATGAGATCGAAGTTGTATCGGATCAGTTTATAGAGATTGTAACTCGAGGTGCCTTCCGTGCGTGCTTCATGTTTCACCCCGATTTCGGCAGGATTGTGCGCGAAAATCATCGCGAGCGCTGGAATAAATGTGCACTTTTCATCCGTTTCTGTCATTGCTTTGACAATGTCACGGTGATACGCACGCAACATGCAACCTTCATCTTTCATTTTCAAACTTGGTGCAATTTTTTCACGCAGAATATTGTGCCATTTTGACACCCACAAACGCCAAGCGCTGTCTTGACGATCCATGCGATAACCTCCCACCACATCGTGCCCGGCTTGTGCCAATGTTAATAGTTTCGGGATTTCTTCGGGAGGATTTTGAAGATCAGCATCAAGTGTGATCACGATCTCGCCACTGACATGTTCGAAGCCCGCCATGATCGCCATGTGTTGACCATAATTACCGTTGAAATGAATGATACGAATATGTTCGGGATAGCGATTTTGATAATCATCAAGAATTGCTGCACTGTTATCTTTGGAACCATCATTCACCAAAATAATTTCATAGGATTGACTCAAGCTGTCCATCACCGGCAATAATCGCTTAAACAGAGATGGTAATACTTCGGCTTCATTGTGGACAGGAATCACAATACTGACATTCACGTGGGACATCTTTAATCCTTTTTGAGTGCTGTTTGAATGGTGTTGATGATGCGTTGGAATGTCGCTTCATCAAGATGAGGATACAAGGGCAAACTGACAACATGATCAGCTGCCCATTCTGCGTTGGGAAAATCTCCCGGTTTATAACCGAATGCTTGTTGAAAATACGTGAAGCGATGCAGCGCTTGATAATGTAAACCGGTTCCAATGCCTTGATCTTTTAATTGTTGCATGAACCCATCACGGTCTACATGTTCAGCCGTGATAAACGCAATGCACAAATGCCAGGCGTGTTTACCCTGTTGCTGATGGGTTGGCCAGGCAATACCCGGCGTGTCTTTCAGGGCTGCTTGATAACGTTTCACCCACGTCGTGCGTGCATCAATAAAGCCGTCGAGTTTCGGCAGTTGATGCAAACCAATCGCGGCTTGTAAATCCATCATGTTATATTTGAAACCGGGTTCAGTGACATCGTAATGCTGTGAACCCTTTGCTGAAAAGCGATTCCACACTTCACGATCAATCCCATGAAAACGCAGTCGTGCAATGCGTGCGGCAAATGCGGGATCGCGCGATGTGATCAGCCCGCCTTCCCCGGTGGTCATGTTTTTATTCGGATGAAAGCTGAACATTTGAATGTCACCAAAACTCCCCAGGCGTTGATCGCCACACGTAGCGCCCAATGCATGTGCACCATCTTCAATCACGCGCAGGCCGTGATGATTCGCTATGGCGTACAATGTGTGGCAATCCATTGGTTGCCCTGCAAAATGTACGGGCATGATTGCTTTGGTGCGTGGCGTGATGGCGGCTGCTACTTTTGACAGATCCATATTCAAACTGTCATCAATATCAACAAACACAGGTTTTGCGCCAACCAGGGCAATGGTATTCGCCGTGGCCGCAAAGGTAAAAGGTGTGGTGATCACTTCATCCCCCGGGCCAATATCACACGCTAATAGGGCAAGATGAAGCCCGGCCGTGCCGCTCGTGACAGTTTGTGCAAAAGGGGCGCCCGTGTATTCTTGAAGTGCCGTCTCAAAGGCGGCGACACGCGGGCCCGTTGTGAGCCACCCGCTGTTGAGCGTGTTCACCACTTCAGCAATAGTCGCATCGTCCAAGCATGGCTTGGCAAAGGGAATGAAGGGTTGCGTCATGACAGTCCTTATGCGGTGCGTGAAATCATATAAACACCCACGATGATGACGGCAATGCCTGCCATGCGCATCAGTGAAAGAGGTTCATCAAAGAGGAAATAAGCTGCAATCGCCGTGACCACATACCCAAGGCTGAGCATGGGATAGGCAAAACTGACCTCCACACGTGACAAGGCCATGATCCAAAGCCCTAGGCTGACGGTATAGCAAATGATGCCCGTCAAAATCATGGGGTTGAACACAATGTCCCATAGCAGGCTAAGGACGTTATCGAGGTGAATGACGCCGACTTTCTCAGTGCCGCCCTTCAGGAATAGTTGTCCGACAGCATTGAGAAGGATGCTGATGATGATGAGGGAGTATGTGTGCATGGGTTTCGTCCTTAATGTATACCATAGTAGGCATTATACCGTCTAATGTATACTATCGTAAACACTATTTGAGCTCGATCATCCATTTCCAAATGGGTTGAATGATGACATGAAATTTTTTATTCTCAACGATAAGGGTATCTGTCCCCTCGTTATCTTCGACAAGGATTAATCCAGAATCCAAGTTGTGTGCTTGCATGGCTTCTAGCAAGCCGGCATATTCACGTGTTTGGGTTTTTTTATCTTGCAGACTTTGGCACACCTGTATCGCTTGAACAATTTTCAGCCCTTGGCGAATCAGGAAATCACATTCGTTGTTGCCTTGATGGTAATATATTTCACCGATATTCCTGCGTTTGAGTTCAAGGAAAACAGCATTTTCCAAAAATCTACCTCTTTCAGTAATTCGCGGATTTGTTTCATGAGTGTTGATTTACCGCAGCGTCTAAGCCCTGTGACGCTGATAATTTGTGGGTTGTAAAGCCATGGCTGGATCCTTGGCAGTGCCTCTCGAATGACCAGGCTTTCTATACGCCTACTGCGTTGGTCAAGGATAATTTGTTTGATAATTTCTCTAGAAATCATAATGATAGGTATTCCTCAATTGAGGATTGTGGTTTATATCATAAAACCTCAATTATCAATTGATATGTGAAGCAGCCTCCTTTACGTCAGCCTTTGGCGGATCTCAGCCAGTGTGGCCTCATAACCAGAGGGACTGCCAAAAATGGCGGTACCCATCACCAATGTGTCTGCACCCGCATCACAAATTTGGCGGATATTGTCTAAATTCACGCCACCATCCACTTCCAGTCGGATCGGCTTCCCGCTGGCGTCGATCATTTTTCGCACGCGCTTGATTTTATGCAATACTTGCGGAATAAATGCTTGCCCGCCAAAACCGGGGTTGACTGACATCAATAATACCATATCGAGATCATCTAAAATATCCGTGAGCACTTCAACCGGTGTGGCAGGATTAAGCGCAACGCCCGCTTGGCAGCCGAGGGAATGGATGAGTTGAATTGTGCGATGCACATGAAAAGTGGCCTCTGGATGAAAGGTGATGATGGTTGCGCCCGCTTCAACAAAGGGTGCAATCAGCGAATCAACCGGCGTGACCATTAAATGCACATCAATCGGTGCGGTGATGCCTTCATTGCGCAACGCTTTGCACACCATCGGGCCGACAGTTAAATTAGGGACATAATGGTTGTCCATCACATCAAAGTGAACCCAATCTGCACCCGCTTGCATGACAGCATTGACTTCTTCCGCCAGTCTGCCAAATCGTGCAGATAAAATGGAAGGAGCAATCACGGTGGGTTGTTTGTGTTTCGAAAATAACATGGTGGTTTCCTCGTGGTTATTTGGCGCGTGTATTCATGATCAATTCATAAGCAGCTTTGATTTCTTGTGTTTTTTCTGTCGCAAGCCGAATCATTTCTTGGGGTAATCCTTTCGCGATCAATTTATCGGGATGGTGCATGCTCATCAGTTTTCGATAGGCTTTTTTAACATCAGCATCACTGGCGCTACGATCAATATCGAGTAATTTATAGGCTTCGAGCAGCGCTGATCCCTTATGCATTTTTTGATATTGTTGATGAAAATGTGAGCGTTGATAGTTTTTGAATTTTTCTTCCGCTTGATACATGCTGTTGATTCGCGCGAAAGCCACCCGATCAAACCCTAATCGTTCTGACACGTAAATCAATTTGGTACGTTTGACATCTGTTAAATAGCCATCTGCATACGCGGCTTGCAACTGAATTTCAATGAACATGGTGATGAGTAAACTTTGGTTTTTAATGACTGTAAGCAGCTCGTTAATAGCGTTGTCCAAATTAAAATCAGCAACTTTTCCCTGTTTGAAATAGTCAATCGCCATTTTTCGCGCATCGCCGTGAAGCTTCAATTGTTTCATGATGCGTTCTACTTCTTGAATTTCATGTTCACTGATCACGCCATCAGATTTTGCCACGTGGCCAATGATTTGAAACGTCGCTTTTAAAAAAACAGATTGAATTTTTTCGCGCTGTTGAGTGCCACTGAATATGCTGCCGATGATCATGTGTTGCTTCATGGCTTTATCAAAAAGATAGCCAATGCAAAAGCCAATCAAGGCACCAGGAATGCGTGCCATTAGGTAACCGAGTAAAACACCGATGATGCGGCCGAGATAGTTCATGATGTGGCAGCCATGTGTGCGCAAAGTGCGTGGTATTCTGCAGGGGTACCGAGGTTATGCCATTCTCCTTTGAAATATTCACCCGTGACTTGATGCGATGATATGTAGGGATTGATCAGTGTTGTCATGTCCATAAACTGATCTGGGTGGTGTTGAAAAATCTCAGGATGAAAAATCCCAAAACCTGCATAATTTAATTTAGGTTCACCTTGAAGATCAACGATCCCATCACTCGACAAATGAAAATCTCCTTTTGGGTGAAAGGGTGGATTATCGACCATCACCAAATGGGCGTGAGACACCTGCGATGCTTTCTTCACCAAATGAGACAAATCATAATCGGTCACCACATCACTGCTCAGCATGATAAAGGGCGCATCGCCAAGCAATGGTAGGGCATGAATTGCACCGCCAGCCATGCCTAAGGGTTTGGGTTCCTCAGAATATTGAATTGTCACACCCAAACTTTGACCCTGTTGTAAAGCAGATTCAATTTGATTGCCAAGATAAGAGACATTGATCACAATATCGGTGATCCCGGCCTGTTTGCAGCGCAAAATAGCGTGCACAATCAGCGGTTTTCCTGCCAGCATCAGCAGGGGCTTCGGAGTGTGATCGGTGAGAGGCCGCATGCGTTCACCCAGACCTGCTGCTAAAATCATGGCTTTCATGCCGTCGCTCCCATGTGTTCAACAACGTCTGTTTCGATAAAATGGCTGAATTCTCGGAACGCGCTGTCATTTTGAGCAACTGTGCGTACGTAATGTAAGGTGCGAGGGATATCGCCCAAATAATTTGTATTATGATCGCGCAAGGATTTACGCGCAAAAATAAAAATAGCTTTGAGGTGACGTTGCATGCCCATCCATTCAAAATCATGGTAAAAACGATCGAAGCTGCCTTCATATCCGGGATACGCATCGCGCAAATGATCATAGAAATAGCGTGACAGGGATTCCACTTGTTCAACAGGCCAGCTGATGTAGGCATCTCGCAACAATGATACGCAATCGTAGGTGATAGGACCTATCATCGCATCTTGAAAATCTATCACGCCTGGGTTTTTCCCCGCATCACACACAATGAGATTGCGAGAATGGTAATCGCGATGAATGCATACCTGTTGTTGATTTTCTGCGCGTTCAATCAATTTGACATACGTTTTGTCCAATAATGTTTGGATGGTGCGTGTGACATTGATTTTGAGATAATCTTTCAAAAACCATTGTGTGAAGGATTGTAGTTCTGTATTCATGAACGCGGCATCAAAGTGTTCGAGGGGTAAGGCATCAGAAGGTTGGCATTGCGTGATACGAACCAAGCTGCTGAGTGCGTCACGATAAAGGCTGTTCGCTTGGGTGGGTTCCGCGGTCAGTGCTTGCAGGTATGAGGTGCCGCCCAGGTCTTTGACGATCAAAAATCCCTGTCCCTCATGATACGCTAATACTTCGGGAACGTGCACTCCTGCTCGCGCGTAAGCCTGTGCGACGCGCACAAACTCAACTGTTTTTTCATGTGCAGGCGGGGCATCGACGGCCAGCCAGCCGGGATGTCCTTCTATTCTATAATAATGGCGAAAGCTGGCATCTCCCGGCAAGGGCAACAGCTTGATTTTTTCATGCGGTAAATTGGCTTGTAGCCAGGATTCAAATTGGTCATGTCGTGTCACAAAAACTCCCTTATACTGTATAATCGCATCATACCAAGGACTCATGCTGTCATGGCAAGACATTTCATCCTCATCATAGTATACATAATCACTGGGTTCTTGATACCCATCTGTGAAGCGACCGCGAAAGATGAAATTTTGTCAGATGACAGACAAGTTTTTGTAGATTGGGTGCCTGAACCCCCGGGTCAAAGTGTGTGTCAAGGGCATTATGTGTTGCCGCATTTCACTCCAGAACAACAAGCTGAAAGTGTGATTGAGGCAGATTCGGGCGGGCTATTGCTAAATGAGGGACCTCTGTCTTGACGGGGCATGTCCAACTTGTGGAGCCTGATCGACGTTTGTTTGCCGATAAAGTCACGTTGATCCGCAATGAGAAGGGTGAGTACGTTGATATCACTGCTGAAGGCGGCGTGATGCTTGAGGAACCTTCATTCCGTGTGTACGCTGACAAAGCGTCAGTCATATTTGCCAATAATGAAACGACCCTTTGGAAAGCACAGTATCGCTATTACCCTCGTCACGCACGTGGAACTGCTGAACGTGCGGAAACGTCCAAAAATGGACCCATGTATTTCTATGATGCCACCTATACAACTTGTGCCCCCGATGACAATTTTTGGGACCTTAAAAGCCAAAGAGGTGAAGTTAGATAATGCAAAGGGTCGTGGGGATGCATGGCATTCGACGTTATATGTGGAAGATGTGCCTGTCTTTTATGTGCCTTATTTTAATTTTCCGATTGATGAACGTCGGCAGAGCGGGTTTTTATCGCCTGAGTACCGTTCTTCTCAGCAAAATGGTTTCTCCATTAAAGTGCCCTATTATTTCAATATCGCGCCCAATTATGATGCCACGCTGAGCTCAAACTGGATGTCTGATCGCGGGTTTCAATGGGGTGCAGAGGGACGCTACCTGGATAAATACCAATTCGGCGTAGGTTACTTTGAATATTTGCATCATGATCGCAAATTCGTTCAGTTTCGTGAAGAGAACCTAGCGAGTGATGAGGTGCCTGATCCCAACGATCCTCGACGCAAAAACTTAGAGGAAGAATGCAATCGATGGTTGGTGAATGCGATCTTGAATGGCCATTATGGTGTGCATTGGCGTAGTGAAATTGAATACAATCAAATATCAGATGATGAATATTTAATTGATTTTGGTCCGAACGATTTCAGTGAAGATGAACGTTTATTACGTCGGCGTGCGCAAGCAGATTATTTAAGTGAAGAGTGGACGGCACAATTTTTTGTACAGGATTATCAAACCATCCAACCTTTTGAAGCCAGCCTTGTCAATCCTCCTTATCGCATCTTGCCTAATTTAAGTGCTGCTTACATGCCTTATTGGAAAGATGCACCCTTCCGGTTTACCGGGCTCGGGCAATTCACTTTTTTCGATCATGAATATGATCCTCTAGTGGGTGAAACACCCACCTATGGCAATCGTTTTCACGTGGAACCCACCATCGCTTTTCCCCAGCGCACCATGTATGGTTTTATCACACCCTCCACCACACTTTATGAAACATTTTACGATTTAACGTTGTCTGAAACGGATGAATCATTGGGTGATCCTGTTTCTCCTAACAGCGCCATTCCCGCTGCCAGTGTTGATATGGGTTTGATATTTGAACGTGACGTCAACGTTTTTAAGAATAAATACCAACAAACACTGGAGCCTCGTGCCTATTATGTATACATTCCTTATGTCAATCAAAATGATTTACCCCTATTCGACACTGCGCGCTATGAATTCACGACCGCACAATTGTTTCGACAAAATCGTTTTTCAGGGATTGATCGTATTGGTGATGCCAATCAAATCAGTCTTGCACTCACTTCACGTTTTTATGATGAACACATGGGCGCGGAACGTTTCAAGGCAACGATCGGTGATATTTTTTATTTTGAAGATCGCCGCGTGCTGTTGTGTGATACGGATTCCACCCCAGATTGCTTTCACGCGGAAGACCCGGGTGCAAAGGCCAATACGTCCCCTTTTGTGGCGGATGTGTTGTATCGGTTTAATTCAGAATGGTACTTAACAGGTGATGGGCGGTTTGACACTTATAATACACAGAGTGATTTGGTCGCATTGAGGTTCCATTATCAACCCAGCTTGCGCAGCCTCATGCATGTGGGTTTTCGCTACGAGGAGTCAGGCAACTTGGTTTCTGGTGCGACCCTTGGAGATAGTTTGGCAGATTTGCTACAATCCGACATAGGTTTTTCATGGAATGTCATTGAGAGTGTTAATTTGTTAGGTCGTTGGTATTATGATATTAAACACGGATTAACCATTGACGCCTTTGGTGGTGTAGAATATGAAAATTGTTGTTGGGCGGTGCGAGCCGGCGGGCGACGTTATCTGCAGCTGAATACAGGCGAAATCAGTGCTGGAACGTTTAACACGGAATATTATTTGCAGTGGGTGTTCAAAGGGCTGGGCTCGTTGGGTCGTTCACCCGTTGAATATTTCACGACCAACATCCCTGGGTATCAAGATCGTTTTGAGGTAAATTACTGATGCGTCAATTATTATTAACAATGTTTTTGTCATTTTCTGGCTTGGTTGCTCTTGCAGCGCCTCAAAGCTTGGATAAAATCGTGGCCATTGTGAACAACGATGTGATCACTGAAAATGAGTTGGCTTTCAGAATGGCGTTGGTGAAAGAGCAGATGAAATCTGCCCCTCAAGATGTTGCACCGGTATTGCCAGGAGACGATGTTCTGTCACACCAAGTGCTGGATAGGATGATCGAACAAAGGCTGATCAAGCAAGCCGCAGAAAAGAGTGGCGTGGTGATCAGCGACGTTGATGTCCGTCAAGCCTTGGAGACTGTGGCCAGACAAAATAAAATGACGGTCGAGCAATTGAAAAATACCTTGGCGCAAGACGGCATTGAATATGATAAATTTGAAGATGATTTGCGTAATCAGGTGATGGCATCCCGTGCGCAACAGCGTTTGGTCGGGTCAACCATTAAATTGAGTGATGCGGAGATTGATCATTGGGTTGCACAAGCCGAAAATCAAATGGCGGCTCAACGGCAATATTTATTCGGACATATCTTGATTGCGTTGCCGAAAGATCCCACGCCAGAGCAATTGGCTGAAGCAAACAAGCAAGCTGAACTGGTCATGCAAAAATTGAATCAAAAAAATGATTTTCATCAAGTCGCCCTGGCCCACTCTGACAGCAGCGATGTATTGGAAAAAACGGATTTAGGGTGGCGTTATGCGCATGAGTTGCCCACACTGCTGAGTGATATTGCGCCCAAGCTAGATAAGGGTGATTTAAAAGGTCCGATACGTGATGGTAGCGGGCTTCACATTGTACAACTATTGGATTTGAAAGAACGTGATTTGCCAAAACAATGGGTAGAAGAAACGCATGTTCGTCACATATTGGTTGCGACCAATCAAGTGCGTGATGAACAAAAGGCGCGCGAGCGGATCAATGAAGTTGTTCAGAAATTGAAATCGGGTGAAGATTTTGCTGCATTGGCCAAAGTCTATTCGGATGATCCAGGCTCGAAATTGGCAGGCGGAGATTTGGGTTTTGTTCAAGCCAAATCGTTGACACCCAAATTTGCAGAAACAATGAAATCACTCAAAGTCGGCGAATTGAGCGAACCCGTGCTTACCCCATTTGGTTGGCACGTACTCGAAGTGGTTGAAGTCAAAAAACGTGAAGTGACACATGAAATGTTGCGTGCAGATATTCAAGAAAAATTGTATCAACGCAAAATGAATGAAGCTTTACAAAACTGGTACACGCAGTTGCGGGATCAAGCGCAGGTACAAACATATCTCTGATGTGGCTTGTGTAGCGATTTAAAATACGCGGCATCACGTTAACGTGATTCAAAGCTGTTCGTCTCCATAAAGCCGGAACAAGCTTTAAGGCCTATCGGCCTTGTAGATTATTTAAATCTTTCCGACTTAAGGTGACGGTCAGCTTTTCCAAATGGCGGTATTTTTTCAATACTGGCTACTTCTTACGCCCGACCACAACCAACACGATCCCCGCAACTACAGCAAATCCACCTATATAGGGTGGAATGTCGACGGTTTTATTCGTATCCGCGGTGATATGCATATCGCCGATTTGCATGATCTTCTCTTCTTTAGGATACGTGAACGTGTGGTAGGATAAGGCCAATACACCACCGAGAATTAACAATATGCCAAAAACGAGCGTCACAGGATATTTCATAAGAGTTCCTTTTAACAATCATTGATTAAATAAGTGCATCACAAGTGATATCACAAAAAGTATTAAAAAGACGAAAAACAGAATTTTTGCAATGCCAGCAGCTTCGGCAGAAACGCCAGTAAAACCCAATAAACCTGCAATCAATGCAACAACCAAGAACGTGATAACCCATCCTAACATGGTATGCTCCTTGTGAGTGAATAATTGAATTATAGACGTCATTGGCATCTCAGTGATGATCATTTCACACTCGAATGACTTGAAATCCGTGCAATTCTGGTATATGATCACCAGAATTGCACAGGAATCAAATTCATGTCCTACCTTAAACGTGTGTCAGAGTCTAAGCTATTGGAATATATGACATTTTTCTCGGTGGTTGCGCTGTCTGGCCCACGTCAATCCGGCAAATCTACCCTTTTGCGTCATTTATTACCGGATTATCAATATGTGAATTTTGATGATTTAGGGTTACGGTCATTTTTTCTTGATGACCCTGAGGCCTTTATGTCAACCTATCGTGATAAGGTTATTTTTGATGAAGCACAGCTTGTACCCGACTTATTTTCATACATTAAACGAGCCGTGGATGCTGATCGAGAGTCACCAGGCAAATTTGTCGTTTCAGGTTCAAGCCAATTCACGTTGATTGAGCGTATCACAGAGACACTGGCGGGGCGCATTGGGATGTTATCGTTGTTACCCTTTCAATATGCCGAAATGCCATCGAAGTTGTATACTCAAGCACAGTTTAAAGGAAGTTATCCTGAATTGGTGATGAAAGAGTATGCATCATGGCATGATTGGTATGGATCCTATTTAGATACGTATTTGAATCGGGATGTACGCACGCTGGCTCATGTCAACGATTTGCGCGATTTTCAACGGCTCATGCAGGTATTGGCCTCCCGCGTGGGGAGTGTATTAAATATGTCAGACATTGCCAAAGACATTGGAATTGATGTTAAAACACTCAAACGCTGGATGAGTATTTTAGAAGCATCGTATGTGATATTTTTGCTCCCGCCCTTTTATGAAAATTTTGGGAAACGGATCATCAAAAGCCCCAAAGTTTATTTTTATGACACGGGCATTGTGTCATTTTTAACAGGCATTCAGACAGAAGATCAATATCGTTTTGGACCATTAGCAGGTTTTTTATACGAAAATTATGTGATTGCCGATATCATGAAAAAACATTTTCACTTAAAAACACATGCATCATTTTATTTTTTCAGAACATCACATGGGGATGAAATTGATTTGATCGTCGATAGAGGTGATACGCGCGATCTAATTGAAATTAAATCAAGCCAAACATTCAAGTCTGCCATGATAGACAATTTGCGTAAATACCGCCAAGAAAAAGACACAGCTTATTTGTTATACCAGGGAAAATCCATGCCGCATGTTGATGTGCACATTATGAATGCAACGGAATATTTGAAGGAGTTATAAGTTTTCAAGTTCGTTCGCCTCCACATCTCTTTTGCTTGATCTTGTTGCTGGCAAGTGCTTCAATCTCTTAGATTTGCCTTGCCCCCTTGAGAGGGAGCGAAGGCATTTTTGAATGGCTGTTAGCGATCCCATTCAGAGTTGTTATTCAGTCCCAGTAGTGCGTTGTTTGCTTTTGTTTTTCGGTTTTGCCGGGCTCTCATTATCGGCTTGATAGCCGGAGTTGTTATCTTCTGTTAAAATATTTCGGTTCGTTGGTGTTGCGCCTTGTTCCTTCATGCTTTTTCTCAATAGATGGCTGGGTTTAGGATGCTGATATGCAAATAAGACAGGTTTTGTTTTATTTTGACCATGTGTTTTGAGATAGCAATCATCTTCTTTGCTGAGCACTGCGTTGTATAATGCTTCACGCAATGCACGGGTTTTAGCAAAAATGCGCACAGTCCCATAAGGGTTTCTGTCGGTCATCATTTGTTCATGCTTCAATCCACTGCTGACAAATATCACTGCGCGTGTTTCCGGATCTTTAAACAAATCTTTGAGTGCCTGCCTCATTTCAGCGACAGTGCTAGAAGTCACATCCAACACAACAAATTCATTGTTGCTCGGCAGGCTGAGCGTTTTGTGGGTTTGGGCAACGTTAGCATAATTAAGATCGAAAAAAGGAATGTTGATTTTTCCAAATTTATTTTGGTATTTATCTCTCACGTTGAAAGAAGGTTGAAGGTTGTGTTTCCCTTCGAGTGCCTCTTCTGTTTCATAATACATATATTCAGTTGAGGCTCTGCTTGCAAAGTAACTTCTGCCGGTTTCTTCAGATTTGACAAATTTAATGGCGTAGAACGCTAATTGAATAGCTCGCATGCCTGTTGCGCAAATGAGTTTCTTTGATTTAACTGATACAGTTTTATTTTTGCCAACGTCCAGGTCAGCTTCCACGTCAGAATCCGAGCCATAGCCATCTGTTGCCTCAATATTTTTACGAGGATGAAACACATGAGCAGTGGATATTTTTTCGAGTTGATAGTAAAAATCTTCTCGCGGGGTTTCTGCAATGAAGCGTGTGATTTGAGCTTCAGTTTGGTTGAAAAAACGCAAATATTGAGACAGAAAATTGCGGAATTCATCATCCATGGGCAAATGAGACCCCGTATGACTCCATTCAAACGTTTCGGGCTCTTCGGCGTAAGTAATTTTGACCGTACTATTTTGAATGGTCAATGTTTCTAAGGCATCTGAAAACGGTTTGACAAAACATTTAACGAAAAGCTTTTTATTCTCCAAAATATTGGATAGTGGTTCAGGTGTTGAAAAAAGTGCACTCAACATCTGATCAATAATAGATTCCAGGGTTTTTTCATTTCTACTCAGCTGAGTCATGCCTGACTTATTTTGAAAATCACAGCCATTCCAGAGTGCTTCCCAAACTGTGTCGGCGACCTCAAGAGTTTTTTTGGCATTGCCTCGTTTTTTTGCTTTATTCTTCTTGTCAAAATAAGATTCAATGTCTTCTTTAAAAGAGAGCAGATCAATTTCTTCATCAAAATGATCTAAATAGTGTCCTGTATTCACGATTTTGTTTAAAATTAAAATGCCTCTGACAATGAGATCGGCGTAGGCTTTAGGGATAAGACCAGGATTAATGCGCATACTTGGCTCGCAGTCAGAGACTGCCGGGCGAAGGCTACCGAAACTGGAACGCCTTACCATTTCAATGTTTATTCCTGTTTCGCACGATAATTCATTCATGATGGCAACAAAGAATATGGATAAAAAATTGACCCAACCACGTTTCTTGTCTATGCTTTCTCGCATGCCGAAATCTAATAGTATGCACGTATAGCCGTTATCACAATTTACTTTCAGCGCTTTATGGCCATCGGATTTATCTTCACGTATCTTGGTCACAATATATTGTGCCATCATGCGTTGGTATATGATGTTCATGTCATATATGTTCGGTAGGATTGGGTGAGCGGGACCCCTGATTGGTTGTACGGCATCCTTATATTCATCATAATGAAATGGACTGAAAAAAGCACCTGTTTTGGCGAGCTGGGTAGTTTGCTTCCGGTTGGATAAAAATGTGAATTGATATTGCGTTACATCGTTGGGATGACGTTTGTCAACGCTTCGCATATACGAATTCCAATGTTTAGCATCTGCCATATTGTGGTACTCACCAAACCGTGCCCGATATTCGCAGACAGGAAATAATGCGGAATCTTCGTTTTGAGGATTGTTCATCGAGCGGCCAACCATAATAATAGATGAGGTGAATATTGTAGCATAATTAAACCTAATATTTAAAATAACTCCACCAATCTCACATAATCCGCCACACTCAAATTCTGTGGCCGTGCATTGGGATCAATGCCTAGTTGTGCAAAGATATCATCTGAAATAATATTTTTCAAATTATTGCGAATTGTTTTGCGTCGCTGGCTGAAGGCTTGTTGAACAAATTTTTCAAATTTGATTTTATCAACATGTGCATATAATGCAGCAGGATGCGGAATCAATCGCACAATGCCGGAAGTGACTTTCGGTGGCGGTGTGAATGCATCACGATCAACATCAAAACATTTTTCAACGTGACAATAAAATTGGACCATCACGGATAAACGGCTGTATTCGGAATCTCCGACGTTGGCAGCCATGCGATCGACCACCTCTTTTTGAAGCATGAAATGCATGTCTTCAATCAAATCGATATATTCGAAACAGTGAAATAAAATCGGTGAAGAAATGTTGTAAGGTAAATTGCCGACGACGCGAATTTTTTGTGCGCCCTGCCCTAGTTGTCTGAAATCAACTTTTAATACGTCTTTTTCAATGATTGTTAATGCCCCAACATTTTTTGTTTTTTCAATCAACAATGGGATCACATCACGATCTAATTCGATCGCTATTAATTTTTTCGTTTTACTTAATAAAGGGATCGTTAATGCTCCTAATCCTGGGCCAATTTCAATGCAAAAATTTTCAGGTGTTGGGTCGATTGCGTCAATGATTTGCTGTATAATGCGATTGTCGTGTAGGAAATGTTGTCCAAATCTTTTTCGCGGATAATGATCTAAATCGTGGTTCATGGAATGAGTCACCAAAACAATGGAAGGGAGTATTTTATCATGTTGGTCAAAAATAATCCTCATATTCATATCAAAGCACGCTCAGAATATATTATGTCTCAGTCAAGTCCAGAGGATGATCGTTACTTCTTTTCGTACACGATAGAAATCAGCAACTTGAGCGAGCAGACAGTAAAATTACTCTCTCGGCGCTGGGTTGTGACAGATGCCCATGGGATGGAGCAAGTGATTGAAGGTTCAGGCGTGGTCGGTGAGCAGCCGGTGATCAAGCCCCAGGGGCCTTCCGATACACCAGTTGCGCACTGTTGAAAACCCCTGTGGGGAGCATGGAGGGCAGCTATCGTTTCATGGTTCTTGAGACAACGGAGACCTTTGTTGCCCCCATCCCGGCCTTTGGTTTGGCAGATCCTGTTGTATTGCATTAAAAAGATGCTGTGGATGTCTTGTCTTCTTGTCATGATCCTGAGAAAATAGCCCAGCCGCGCGTGAGCGGCATCGTGGAGAAAAAATATGTCATTGTTATCCAAGTTTCTAGCTATTGTGGCCGGATGCATGAGCGCTTTCTATTCAAGCGCTGCGTTTGCTGCCATGCAGTTGAATATGGTCAAAGGCGTGACGCCTGTCAGTCTCTCCCAATATGATCTTCACATGATCATGTTGGCTGTCGTCACTGCCATCGGGGTAGTAGTATTCGGTATACTCATTTATTCAATAGTCATGCACCGCAAAGCCCGCGGCGTGAAACCGGCTGAATTTCATGAAAACATACATATCGAGGTGATTTGGACGGTCATTCCATTTGTCATTCTCATTGTATTGGCTATTCCTGCCACCCGAGCGCTGATCATGGGTTACGATACCCGTAAAGCTGACCTGACCATTGCTGTGACGGGTTACCAGTGGTATTGGAAATACGAGTATATGGGTGAAGATGTGTCTTTCACCTCTCACTCCACCACAACTCAAGAGCAAATCAATGGGTTATTACCCAAATCTGAACATTACCTGTTGGAAGTAGACAATGTCTTGGTTGTGCCCACGCACACGAAAATCCGTTTCACTTTCACCGCGAATGACGTCTTGCATGCTTGGTGGATGCCTGATTTAGGTATCAAAAAAGACACGATTCCCGGCTTCATCAATGAGTCGTGGGCTTATATTGAAACTCCCGGCGTTTATCGCGGTCAATGTGCCGAGCTTTGTGGCATTCATCACGGTTTTATGCCGATTGTGGTAGAGGCGAAATCGCCTGAAGAGTATCAAGTTTGGCTAAGCAGTCAAAAAAGCGCGAAGGAAAAATCATGAGTACACACGATCACACCCATCACACCGACGACCACGTGCATGGCCCCGCAAAGGGCATCATGCGTTGGTTTTTCACCACCAACCATAAAGACATCGGTTCGATGTATTTATGGTTCAGCTTCATCATGTTTTTGGTGGGTGGCGCCATGGCAATGGTGATACGGGCTGAACTGTTCATGCCTGGGTTACAACTCGTTGATCCTAATACATTCAACCAATTAACAACCATGCATGGGTTGATCATGGTGTTCGGAGGGGTGATGCCTGCTTTCACGGGGCTTGCCAACTGGATGATCCCCATGATGATCGGCGCACCTGATATGGCATTGCCACGGATGAATAACTGGAGCTTCTGGATTCTCCCGTTTACCTTCTCAATCTTGATCATGTCCTGGTTCATGGATGGCGGCGCCCCCAACTTCGGTTGGACATTTTATGCGCCTTTATCCGTTCAAGGTCCGCCAAGCACTGACTTTTTCATTTTTTCTGTCCATTTGATGGGTATTTCATCGATCATGGGTGCGATTAACGTGATCGTGACGATTTTTAATCTGCGTGCACCTGGCATGACGTGGATGCGCATGCCCATTTTCTGTTGGTCCTGGTTGATCACAGCGTTCCTGTTGATCGCGGTGATGCCCGTGTTGGCGGGTGCTGTCACCATGTTATTGACAGACCGTAACTTCGGCACCAGCTTTTTCAGCGCTGCGGGCGGCGGTGACCCCGTGCTGTTCCAGCATTTATTCTGGTTCTTCGGGCATCCTGAAGTGTACATCATGATTTTGCCTGCATTCGGTGTCATATCCGAAATCGTTCCCACTTTCGCCCGTAAAAAATTATTCGGTCGCACCTCCATGATTTATGCGATTGCGGCCATTGCCGGCTTGTCGTTCATCGTGTGGGCTCACCATATGTTCACGACAGGCTTGCCGATTGTTGCTGGGTTGTTCTTTATGTATGCGACGATGTTGATTTCAGTGCCTACGGGGGTCAAGATATTTAATTGGACAGCGACCATTTTCAAAGGTGCACTGACGTTTGAAACACCCATGCTATTTTCATTGGCGTTCATTTTTCTCTTCACCATTGGTGGCTTTTCGGGCCTGATGTTGGCGTTGATTCCTGCAGATTTCCGTTATCACGATACCTATTTCGTGGTTGCTCATTTCCATTATGTGTTGGTGAGTGGCGCGGTCTTTTCGATTTATGCCGGCGCCTATTATTGGTTACCAAAATGGACAGGTACCATGTATAACGAAACTCTGGGTAAGTTCCATTTTTGGATTTCAGTGATTTCGGTCAACCTCACTTTCTTTCCCATGCATTTCGTGGGTCTTGCAGGCATGCCACGCCGTATCCCTGATTACGCGCTGCAGTTTGCGGACTTCAATATGTGGAGTTCAATCGGTGGGTTTATCTTTGGTTTGTCGCAATTCTTGTTCCTGTATATCGTGATTCAATGCATTCGCGGTAAAGGACGCAAAGCCACAGACATGGTATGGGATCACCCACGTGGATTGGAGTTTATTCTTCATTCCCCACCGGCATACCATACTTTCAGCACGCCGCCCACATTGAAAGAAATTGAAGAGCATCATTGATGGCCATGTCACGTCACACATCATTGATCATGAAATTGGTTGCTGGCGCTGCGTGCATGTTTGTGTTCACGTATGCGATGGTGCCTTTGTATGATACATTTTGTCGCGTGACAGGGATTAATGGTAAAACAGGTGGACGTGTGCGCATGGCCGATACGAGTGTCGACTATTCTCGTACCATCCGCGTAGATTTTGTCACTCAAAATAACCAAGACATGCCTTGGGCATTTTATGGTAGACAGACTTATGTGGATGTTCATCCCGGTGAAATTGTACGGGTCATGTTCTATGCTAAGAATGTGACAGGAGAAGACATGGTTGGGCAATCGATTCCAAGTGTGACGCCTGCGCAGTCTGCGCCGTATCTCAAGAAGACGGAGTGTTTTTGTTTCAACAACCAGCCGTTGAAGGCTCATGCTGAAGAGGACATGCCTCTCGTGTTTTACATCGACCCAGCATTACCAGACGATATTTCGCAAATGACGTTGTCTTATACGTTGTTTGATATTACCCCTCGCACCGCATCAGAGAAAAACGGAGCTAACCATGACGAACAAATATGAGCATTATTATGTCCCCGCACAAAGCCCCTGGCCTATCGTTGGCGCAGTGGGGTTGTTCCTGTTTGCCATCGGTGCGGCAAAACTGATGCATGTCCATAATCCGAATATCGCAGCACCGCTCGATCAGGCGTTGATGTTTTTCGTCGCCGGTGTAGGTGTTATTTTATTCATGGTGTTTGGCTGGTTTAATCATGTGATCAAAGAAAGCATGCAAGGGCTGTATTCTCCGCAGATGGATCATTCATTTCGTTATGGCATGATGTGGTTTATTTTCTCAGAAGTGATGTTTTTTGCGGCTTTTTTCGGTGCCCTCTTTTATATCCGCGAGTTTTCTGTGGAATGGTTAGGTGGCAACGGTGTCAAGGGTATTGCGAAAACATTGTGGCCCCATTTTGAAGCCATGTGGCCACTATTGGATAATCCCGATCCAGAAAAATTTAAAGCGCCTAAAGAAGTGATTGGTTGGGACGGCATTCCTTTATTGAATACCGCAATCCTACTCACCAGTGGTGTGACCGTGACGTGGGCGCATTGGGCATTGAAAGCGAAAAAGCGTATTCAGTTGAATATCGGGTTGTTGCTGACAGTGATACTGGGTATCGTGTTTTTGGTTTTCCAAGTCCATGAATATGAATTGGCGTACCATGAGTTGGGTTTAACTTTGAATTCCGGTGTATATGGTTCAACATTTTTCATGTTAACAGGTTTCCACGGCATGCATGTGACCTTGGGCACGGTGATGTTGCTCGTGATTTTGCTGCGTTGCTTGAAAGGCCATTTTTCACCTGAACACCATTTTGCCTTCGAAGGGGTGGCCTGGTATTGGCACTTTGTTGATGTTGTTTGGCTTGGGTTGTTTATTTTTGTCTATGTACTTTAGAAATCCTGGCGCTTGCGGGGGATTTTCAATGAGTGTAAAACCACTGACGATAGATACGCCCTGCGTGGGCATCTGTTCCACCGTGTATGGCGACGAGATTTGCCGTGGTTGCAAACGCACTTACGATGAAGTGATTGATTGGAACCGTTTCACGCCTGAACAAAAATCGGCTGTGTACGATCGGTTGAATGAACACGCTGAGCACATTGTGTCGCAATTTTTCACCATTGTAGCACCCGAAAAATTGGCGAGTGCGCTCGATGATCAATCCATTCGCTATCGTCCCGACCATTCCCCAGCCACCTGGGTGCTGCAGTGGTTGCGCTTCACCCGTTTCGACAAATCCTGGGATGAGTTGGGTGTAACGGTGATGCCTGAATATCAATCATATACCCGGCGTGCGCTGTTTACAGTACTCGATGATCTGTTATTAACCATTTCCAAACAGGCATCACGGTGATGTGATAACTGATCTCATTATCGATAATCAGTTTTGTCCCTTCTTCTGCGAGGGTTAATATGAGACCCTCGGTTAAATGCGCGGTTGACATCGCCTCTAATAAGCCAGCGATTTCACGTGCATTTTTGTCCGGATCAGATAATGTTTTCGTGACTTGAATCGCTTAAATAATGCTGAGATCTTGCTTAATTAAGAAATCACATTCCTTTTTTCGTCGCAGGAATTCAATATACACTATGTTTTCTAATATGCGCCCAGTGTCTTCTGAAAATCGAAAAGATACTGCTGAAGACAAACCGACATCCATGGCATATATTTTTTATCATGAATCAATTGAGCTTTGAGTGAAAAGTCAAATTTATATAACTCTTTAAACAAAAAGATTTCCGTGAAATAATGGCAATAATCCATCACCGTATTGGGGTGTAAGTTCAGTGCTTTGGATGCATTTCAGTAGCTGAATAATTTTGATGCATTGGCTGCAAGGTAAATCCCCAATTCTTTCTGATAAATGTTGCGCAAAGCGACAGCGGGAAAACCGCCCCATTCAGTGTAGCTTTTAAAATGGCGTTTAATGTCAATTTCCTTTTGACTGCTGACAGGCCATGTGCTGATGGAGCAATCATGAAACGATAAATATTCTTTAAATGACAATGTGTAAACATCAATTGCAAAATTTCGACCAGTTAATAGTGTGGCATATTCTTGTTTGATAAGCGATGAGTTGGAACCGCTCAACCATATTTGCTTCATTTCGCGCCGATCATATATTTTGCGAATATAAGAGACTCATTCTGGACATAATTGAATTTCATCCACTGGGAATCCCCCTTCCAGCCAAGGATTCCAGTCCATAAGGGCTTTGATGATGTCTTCTGGCATGTGATCATCCCCTATAAAGGTTATGGCGCACTTGATGTGCGGAACACATCAATCTTGATATAGTGCAGTGTATCAAATTATAGGGTAACCCACTCCAAATCCTATTGTCATCCCCCCTTATAATGGTTCCAAGCAAAGTTAGCGTTCTCCGGGGAAAATATTAATGACCTAAAAGGAGAGCGCAATTGGAAAGCGAAGTACGGGGAAACGGAGGCTTCTGATGTAAAGCGGCTTAAATGCTAACATCCCACCATTAGCACAGAATAAGTGACATTCTGCTCACTTTCTGCTAACATCGCTACTTCATCATGAGGTGCCAAATCAATGAACATTCGTAACGTGGCGATTATCGCCCACGTCGACCACGGTAAAACGACCCTGGTTGATAAACTGCTCGGTCAGAGCGGAACCCTGTCAAACCGCGGCCCTGCAGGCGTACGGGTCATGGACAGTAATCCTTTGGAACAAGAGCGTGGTATCACGATCCTGGCCAAAAACACGTCTTTAAATTGGAAAGGTTATCGCATTAATATCGTCGATACCCCTGGCCATGCGGATTTCGGCGGAGAAGTCGAGCGGGTGTTGTCCATGGTGGATTCCGTCCTGTTGCTGGTCGATGCGGTGGACGGCCCCATGCCTCAAACCCGTTTTGTGACTCAAAAGGCCTTTGCACACGGGTTACGCCCGATTGTGGTTATCAACAAGGTTGACCGTGAAGGTGCTCGCCCCCATTGGGCCATTGATCAGGTCTTTGACCTCTTCGATCGTTTGGGCGCGACGGATGAACAACTCGATTTCCCCATCATCTATGCATCTGCACTGAAAGGTTTTGCCACGCTGGATTTGGCTCATGTGGATGAAGCCAAAGACATGGAACCGCTGTTCCAGGCCATCGTGGATCACGTCCCTCCACCTCAAGTGGATTTGGAGGGTCCCTTCCAAATGCAGCTCAGCTCTCTCGACTACTCCAGTTTCTGGCGCCATCGGGATTGGGCGCATCAAACGCGGTAAGATCAAGTCTAATACCCAGGTCAAAATCATTGACCGTGAAGGGGCGATCCGCTCTGGCCGTGTGCTGCAGATTTTGGGTTACCATGGTTTGGACCGTCAAGAAGTGCCTACTGCCGAGGCAGGCGACATTGTGGCTATCACGGGTATCGAAGGTATTCGCATCTCCGACACTATTTGCGATGTGAACAATGTTGAAGCCTTGCCCGCTCTGAGCGTGGATGAACCGACCGTGAGTATGATGTTCCAAGTGAACACCTCGCCATTTGCGGGTCGTGAAGGGCAATTTGTCACGAGCCGTCAAATCCGTGACCGCCTGGATAAAGAATTGATCCACAACGTTGCATTGCGTGTGGAAGACACTGACAGCGGAGATCGCTTCTTGGTATCTGGCCGCGGTGAATTGCACTTGTCGATTTTGATCGAAACCATGCGCCGCGAAGGCTTTGAACTGGCTGTGTCAAAACCTGAAGTGATTTTGAAAGAAATCAATGGTGAAATGCAAGAACCTTATGAAACGTTGACGCTCGATGTGGAAGAAGCCCATCAAGGCAGTTTGATGGAAATCCTAGGCTCACGGAAAGGCGAGTTGCGTGATATGGTTGTGGATGGTAAAGGCCGTGTTCGTTTGGATTATATTATTCCTGCACGGGGTTTGATCGGTTTCCACACAGATTTCTTGACCATGACATCCGGTAGCGGTTTGATGTATCATGTATTCGAAAAATACGGCCCTGTTCAAAAAGGGGCGGCAGCAAAGCGTCGCAACGGTGTGCTGATTTCGAATGCACAAGGCGCTTCAACCGGCTTTTCGCTCTATAATCTGCAAGATCGTGGCCGCATGTTCATTGGCCCTCAAACCGATGTGTATGAAGGCATGATCATTGGTATTCATTCCCGCGACAACGATCTTGTCGTGAATGTGATCAAAGGCAAGCAATTGACGAACATGCGTGCATCTGGCACTGACGAAAACATTATTTTAACGCCACCGTTAAAATATTCGTTGGAACAAATGCTCAGCTTTATCGAAGATGATGAACTGCTAGAAATCACGCCGAAATCACTGCGCATGCGCAAACGTTTCCTGAAAGAAAATGAACGTAAATCCGCCGGCCGCAGCAGCGATTAATTTATCGCATATCATTGAAGCTGACATTGCGCGAGCAGGGGGAGCGATCCCCTTCTCGCGTTTTATGTATCTTGCTTTGTATCATCCCGAATTCGGTTACTACATGCGCCCGCATGAAAAATTTGGTCCCCGTGGAGACTTTATCACTGCGCCACTCATGACGCCGTTATTTGCGCAAGCATTGGCAAACAGTATGGTGGAGGAACTGAAAGCACACCCGTTTATTTTAGAATGGGGCGCCGGGAATGGCCAATTGGCGAAAGACATGCTCACGTATCTCAATGCTGAAGGTTTGCATCCTCAATATATGATTTATGATATTAGCCCTGCATGTCGTTCCATGCAGCGCGAAACACTACAAGCATTTGGTGACCAAGTGACCTGGTTGGATATGCCTCCAGAAACTTTCGAAGGCGTGATCATTGCCAATGAAGTGTTGGATGCATTGCCGGTTGATCTGTTTCATTATCGAGAGGGTCAATTGTTTGAGCGCGCCGTGACCTGTGTGGATCATCAGTTTGATTTTATCGATCGGCTTCCTGTTTGGCCAGGTATTTTGAATACAGATTTGAGTGATGAATATCGACAAGATTATATTTCTGAAAAACAGGTGTTCGCTGATGACTTAATGCGTGATTGGTTGAAGATATTGCGTGCGGGCAAAATCATCATCATTGATTATGGTTTTCTGCGACATGAATATTATCACCCTGAACGTTCGCGCGGCACTTTGATGTGTCACACACAACATACCGCGCATGATAATCCTTTGGAGCATGTCGGCGAACAAGATATCACTGCGCATGTGAATTTCAGCGATTTGATCGAGATTGCACAAGCCAAGCAGGTTAATGTGACATTGTATACCCAGGCTGAATATTTGATTGAGCACGGTATATTAACATTGGCTCAGAAGTGTTTTTCCGAGAACATAGCTGAGCAACGTCTGGTTTCCCAGGCTCTGCGTACGTTGTTAGAGCCGCAGGAAATGGGGGAATTTTTTAAGGTGTTAACCGTGGTAAAAAGTCAGCATAAATGAATCATCAACGTTTTTTAATAGTCGGTGTATTCAAAAAATCACTCAGTCTTGCACAAAGGGGTCACGCCAACGGCCTTGTGTATTATTGTTACAAACTGCTTTGCGTTGTATGAGAAAGATTTGGGTTCGTATTATTGCCGCTTATAATATGACTGAAAGTAAGTATGTTTTGGCCCCGACAGACGTGCTCGATGAGTGCTGATTGCTATTGTCATTATTTGTCGCGTTAACCACTCCAACATTATTAACAACAGGCATCGAAGTTTGAACCCCCATTTCTTTCGCCACATTTTTCAAGCCTTTTGTTAAATCAACTTGATGAACAGGGCTCATCCAGGCTGTATAATATTTTTTCTCTCTCTCAAGGTTTGTGAATTTGTAGCCGTCCATGATGTTTCGATCTATTTTTTTAAATAAGTAGCAAAATTGTTCCCACAGGGTCATTTTAATTGCCGTGATACCATCAGCAAAATTGAATTGTTGAGGATTAGTTTGATCTCTTTCGCCTCGGATTGATTTCCCCGTGTTATCCACCAAATAAAGGGAATAGCTCAATGTAGCACGATATTGTTGATGCACTTGTTTAACCAATTGTTTTGCGAAGAGATGACCGATGTGGGCAGCCATCCCAAGGAGATAGTGTTGTTTTTCCTTGGGTATCAGGTTTTTATATTTTTGAGAGCAAACAATGGATTGAGTGATATGGGAGAGGGTGCTATGACAATTGAGATTATCGTATAGTGACATGAATTGTTCATCTGTTATTTTCTGTCTGTCATCCTTATCCCTGTCTGCTGTGTTGATCAGAAAATAAGCCAAATGCAGTGCAATGATTCTTCTTGCATTTTCATCGTGGTTATGGCTGAGTGCATTGAGAGCATCCTTGCTCTTATCCGCATAAGAATACGTATAATTTCCCTTCTTAACATTTTTGTATTTATCATCAATACTCTGGCTCATCAGCTTCCCATCTTCCACACGAGCAAATATTTCCTTCCACTCATTGAATGTTATCAGGGATGCTTCATCGAATGATTTTACAAAAACGTCCTCTCCTTTGCCAAATGTTTTTTCATGTGCCGCTTTCTCAATCACCTTCATTCTTTCCGTTTGATTGAGGGTGTTGGCAAGGTTATAGGTATCATGCATAAAGCCATTCAAGAAATCGCCGGCCAATGCGGCGATACCCAGTGCCATTTGCGGGGTGCCTGTGAAAGAGATGACAGCGAGACCTGGGATGGTGAAGCCAGCGAATAATGTGCTGGTTGTGATCACCCCAGCCGTGACCACAGGAGCTGTTTTTAAAATGTTTAACACTGTTTTGAGTAAACCTAATGTGATTGAATTCAGCAGCACGAATGAAATAAACTTTACCCAAAGCCATCCATAGGATGCATATCGCCATATCGGCGCGGTATGATGTCTGGCTTGAACCAACTCAATGTCTGCCAATGTTTGTTTCCAGAGGGAAGTGACAGGTTCCAAAAATAAAAGGTATATGCCTGTTTTGATCTGGAACAACAGTATATTACCGGTGGTGGAGAGTTGTGTTCGGCTATGTTGAATGTCTTTGAGGTCACTTGTCCACAGTGGCAATTTATTCAATATATTCCAAACAATATTGTATACAAAGCCAAACGCGGTAGCCAAATAAAGCAGCGCAATCTTTGCAACATATTTTGATGTTGATCCATCTTCTTTGTAGACTTCACGTGCATATCGATACATGCGTTGAATATAATCGGCATGGTCATCATGCATTATTTCGCGCGCAGTTTGTGCAATATTGTTATTCGTTTTAAGGAAAAGATCGCCAAATAATGAGAGCATCCAATATGCGCCACCACCCAACATCATGGGAATGGCTGTGATCACACTAAAGACAAGGCGTGCAATATATCGACAGGGTGCAAAAAAAAGATTGTCGCCGTGTGCATAGCTCAATGCCTGGTCAATATCACGCACACCTTTATGAAGGGCATTCACGACTTTGGCAAGGTTATCCCATAACCTGCCCAGACGTTTGAGGCCATAATATAAGAAGTAGGGAATATTGAAGATCAAATAAAATGCTGTGGCAATATATGCCAGCGTTGTCGATTTTTTGTCGAGCCATTTGATAAACGTTTTACAATGGTATCCCCATAAGCGAGGGTGAAATGTCGATACTTTTTTCTGTTGAGTGAGGTACAGATATTTTTTCTCGTCAGGCGTCAGTAATTTTTTTATGCCTGTCCCTATGCCCCTGCCCCAGGTGGTGAAAAACCCACGAAATTCCTTGGCAAGCCGCTCCCATTTTATCCAGGTTTGGCTATCAGGGGATTTGGTATCGAAGAAGATAGATGCAGCGTCAGCAGTTTCTGTCTCAGGAATATGATTAGGATTTTCTCTGGGCACGGTTATTGGACTGACCGTTTTTTGAGGCTCTTGGGGATTATATTGCATGTCGAATTGTGCTTTTAACACCTCCATGCTGTCCAATCGTTGTTCATGATTATTGATTTGTGCATCGAGGGTATTTAGCTCGTCTAATAGGTGCAAATAATGGATTTGAAAAATGCGTACGCGTCTTTCAATTTCCTTTTCCCCGTCATCTTCTGTGTATGTATATTGATTATACTGGCTGAGTTTTTGTTCGAGAGCAGCATACGTGTCCGCAGTATGATTAAAATTGTTATCTGTTGCTTTAATGCGATACTTTTCGTCAAACTGTGTATAGAAGATAAAATAATTAGCCAGTGCTACTGAATCATTTGGCTTGAAATTTATTTTTTTAGTGAAGGGATAATAAATCGCCATTTCACGCAAAATCTGTGCTCTTTTGCTGTAGAGCGATGTAGACATCATCTCTATCGAATCTTGATGGGAGTTGTGTTTTCCTTTGTCTCGATAATCTGTTTTCCCATTGTAAAGAGGACGGTGTAGCACATCGATAAGGCGTTGCTCATATTCGCGAATATGTTTTTTTATCTGGGCAGATTCGCTGTTAATATATAAAAACTTTGCATTTTTTTGGGGTTCTTCTGTTCTGTCGTGATCATGATGCTCGGCACAAAAGATCGATTTTTGTTCTCTTTGAATGAGACGATCGATCATCGCGATATTCTCTTGTCCAATGCTGACAATCAATTTTTCGATGTGATCGATTGCTTCATCGATCCTTTCAATCTCTTGAGATTCTTTATGAACAAAATCCTTTTTAGACATATGATGTTGTTGGAGTAACGTTAATGCCCCATGTTCTTGACGCAGTGCTGCTAGCTGATCATTGGCTGCTATTTTCAGTGCATTCAATGTGCTGATAATGTTTTTATTTGTTGTGCCAGTGTTGTACAATGCCTGATGCTGTTTGTAGATCCAGGATCTGAGTGACAATTCAATGATAGTCTGATTATGTTGAATATTTTTAAGGCGAGCATGTGCGCGACGGAACATTTCAACTTGGTCCCAGGCACTGGCGGTGAAACTGAGCGCGCAACCGAAACTGAATGCAAGACCAATGTTGGTGATGATGCCATAGGTGCTGTTGCTGAGCGATTGACCTGTGCTGACAAGCTTCATCCCAAGCAGATAGCCGGTGACAGCGAATGTTGTCCCATAATTATCAATGAGGTTTTCGACCTTGAAGCTGTCCAGCAGTCTTTTCAAGTCGACAAGGCTCATGGTGTCAGGGATGGCGTCATGTTCACGTAAGTAATCGTAGATGCCTTGACATTGGAGGGCAGACTGGTCCATCGGCGCCTTCAGAAATGCCTCGATTCGCGATTGAAGGGCTCGCTCTATAACGGTATATTTATCAACTGCCATCTATACCTCTCATGCAGATATGAGTTTGACACCTTATCATGGGGAATGCAAGCCTTTTAAGCGCTCCACCCACATCAGGGCCGCCACAGAACGGGATTCCTGGAAGTCAGGGTGACCTAGCAAGCCATCCAGGTCTTTAATGGGCGAACGGACGACCTCTAAGGGCTCTGGTTCGTCGCCGGGTAATGTCGAGGGATACAGGTCTTCTGCCAAGACCACATGCGTTTTCATGCTGCTGTAGCCTGGGTTCATGGTGAAAGTGGTGAGGGTGCGGGCACTGCCTGGCCCCCAGCCCTGCTTCTTCTTGTAATTCACGGTGGGCGGCGTGTTCGGGCGTTTCGCCCGGGTCAATCAGACCCTTGGGGAAGCCCAGAGTATAGGCTTCAATCCCAACCCCATATTCCCTGACCAAAATCAATTCATGATGATCAATGGCTACGACCATCACAGCTTCGGGGACGCGGCTTTTAAGGCGTTCATAATGACGTTCTTCCCCATTACTGAAACGCAAATGGACGGTTTCAATCTCAAATAAACGGGATTTGGCGGTTGGGGTGACGGATAAAAGCGTGGGTTTCTTGGGCATGGGGGTGTTTCCTGAAGTCAAAAAGCGCTATACTGATTCTACCATGACTGTTCGTAAAATCTTAACATCACCCGATCCTCGGCTGTTTGTGGTCACGCGTCGCGTGACCAGCTTCGATTTGTCATTAGAAACCCTTATTCAGGATATGTTTGAGACGATGTACGCGACCGAGAATGGCGTGGGCCTGGCCGCCACGCAAATTGGGGAAGATGTGTGTGTGGCAGTGATTGATGTCTCGCCACAGCGCAATGAACCTTTGGTCTTGGTGAACCCTGAAATTTTAGAACGGCGTGACATGATTTATTTTAAAGAAGGTTGTTTATCGGTTCCCTTTGTGGACGATAAAGTGGAACGCGCGAATTGGATTCGATTTGCCGCGCAAGATCACCGTGGTGTGCGCTATGAGCGTGAAGCCGAAGGTCTGCTCGCAGAATGTGTGCAGCATGAATACGATCATTTGCAAGGAAAACTTTATTATCACTTGTTATCTCATCTCAAAAGAGACCGCTTAATCAAGCGATATCAAAAAATTTTAAAGGAAAATCATAATTGATAGATTTGCATGTATTCAATGACTCGGTACTGTCTTTAGTTCCAGCTGTGTTAGCGATCAGTTTATCCATGCTCACCCGTCGCGTGCTATTGTCGTTGGCCATCGCAGTGTTAACAGGCGCATTATTGTTGACGGATTTCAATGTGCTCCATGCAGCGCAATATATTGGCATCAGTGCCCTTGGTTTGGTGTGGAAAGAAGGTGCATTGAATGTCTGGAATTTGTCGTTGATTTCATTTTTGTTATTGTTGGGTATATTGACGGCATTCATCACGCGCATGGGCGGCACAAAAGCGTTTGGCGTTTGGGCGCTCACACACATCCACACGCAGCGAGGCGCGCGTTTATTCACGGTGTCGCTGGGGATGATGATTTTTATCGATGATTATTTCAGCAGTTTAGCTGTTGGGCAAGTTGCACGCCCGGTGACGGATCAACACAAAATTGCACGTGCCAAATTAGCCTATTTAATTGATTCAACGTCTGCCCCTGTGTGCGTATTATCTCCATTATCCAGCTGGGGTGCCTATATCATGGGCATTTTAACGTTGATCCTGACAACTCATCAGATTGAACAATATTCTGCATTGTCCGTTTTTTTTGAATTGATTCCTTACAATTTTTATCCTTTCATGGCATTGATGTTTGTATTTGTGATTGCATACACAGGATGGGGTATCGGCCCTATGAAAGGTCATTTAATCCGCGCGAGTTTGGGTGAATTATTTCCAACGGGAAAAGGATCGGTGCCGGGTGAAATCACCAAGATTGTGATTGATGATCGGGGACGTGTACGTGATTTATTGGTGCCGATTATCATGTTGATTGTGTGTGCAATGGTGTTGATCTTTGCATTGGGTTGGAATGGCATTCATGCCAATGGCCAGCCTTTTTCAGTGATGCGAGTTTTAGAATACACAGATGTCGGCACAGCTCTATTGTTGGCGGCGATCATTGCACTGGGGAGTTGTTTGGTATTGTCTGTTGCCCACCGGTTTTCATTGAAGGATTATGGGCAAGTATTTTTATCCGGTTTTCGTTCCATGATGCCCGCGATTTATATTTTATTATTTGCATGGATGATCATCGACGTGATTGGTGCAATGGGCACGGGCGAATATCTAGCGCATTTTATCCATCGCAATTTACCCATCGCATTATTGCCCATGTTATTGTTTTTGCTATCGGGAGTCATGGCGTTCTCAACAGGCACCAGCTGGGGAACATTTGGGATCATGCTGCCGATCGCGGCGAATATTGCATTAGCGGTTGAGCCGGCATTTTTAATGCCGATGATGGGTGCAGTGTTATCGGGTGCATTGTTTGGTGATCACGCCTCGCCCATATCAGATACGACGATTTTATCGGCAACGGGCGCGGGTTGTCATTTGATGGATCACGTCGTCACGCAAATGCCTTATGCATTATTGGCTGCTTTGTTGGTGTCATTCGGGTTTCTCGTCTACGGTTTCACGCAGACGTATGTATGGGCAGTCTTGGCCATGCTGCTGGGGTTTTCAGTGGTGATGGGGATCATCAAATCCGTGAGCGCGTGTCGTTCGTGAGTCTTGATAAGGCTTCACGGGCGGGTGCATAACCTTGAACGGCAGATTTTTGCATCCAGAAGTAGCCTTGAGTTCTATCCCGCTTCACACCTAATCCATAAAAGAATTGGTACCCGATGGTGTATTGGGCTTCGGCATCCCCGTGCTGAGCGAGGGGCATTAAGAGTGTGGCCGAACGCTCATAATCACCCGCCTGAAAGGCGGTTTGGGCCATTTCCATAGGGTCTTCTTGCTTAGGCTGGCTGGCACAACCCAATAACAGGGTTAGCAGGGAAATCATCAGTAAATTTTTCATGGTCAAATATCCTCTCAATGTGGTAATCTTAACCCTTTTAGACGGGTTTTGCCATGCCAAATAGCGTTGATTTAACATTGCCTAATGACGGCCCCTCCTCATGCATTCCTGCTGCGCGCCATGCTGTGGGGATATGATGCAACGGCTGAAAGATGCTGGTGTCGAATATACGGTCTTTTTTTATAATCCCAATATTCATCCCCGCGATGAATATGAATTACGCAAAAATGAGAACATTCGTTTTGCAGAAAAATTGGGCGTGCCTTTTGTGGATGGTGATTACAACACAGAAGATTGGTTTGCGAAAGCGCAAGGCATGGAACATGAACCTGAGCGTGGTATTCGTTGCACGGCATGTTTTGACATGCGTTTTGAAGTTTCCGCGGCGTATGCAAAACTCCACGGTTTTCCCGTGTATACCAGTTCTTTATCGATTTCACGCTGGAAAAATAAATTTCAAATTGATGAATCCGGCGTGCGTGCCGCTTCACGTTATCCCGGCATGATTTATTGGACAGTGGATTGGCGCAAAGATGGGGGATCTGCGCGCATGCTGGAACTGTCAAAAGAAGAACATTTTTACCAACAAGAATATTGCGGATGTGTGTATTCCTTGCGCGATACCAATCGGTGGCGGCTGCAAAACGGTCGGGAGCGGATTGAGCGAGGGAAGATGTTTTATGGACAAAATGATGGATAAAAAAGTTTTTGCTCTTGTAGGGATGCAGCATGCTGCACCCTTACAAATAAGGCGAATTTTGATAGACAGGCTATACTTAGCATAACAATATAACGTAGTTGCCTAAACATAAGCGGTTGTTATGAAAAAGCTATTTGATATTCAACAAGTTATAGCCATCCTCGCAGCGCTCAGCATCGGTATCAGCTTGCTGTGCCAGTATGCTTTTGCACCGTCACTCTATTCATACCATTTATACCCCTTATACTTTATTTTGGTCATAGGTGGAACCCCGCTTGTTTGGGATATTATCCGTAAAATTGTGAAAGGCAATTTTGGTGCTGATTTATTGGCCGGCATGTCCATTGTCACAGCGGCGTTGCTCGATCAATACCTTGCAGGCGCTATTGTTGTGTTAATGTTGTCGGGTGGCGAAGCCATTGAAAATTACAGCATCAAAACGGCATCCAAAGTATTGGACGCCCTTGCCAAACGAGCGCCAACAATTGCACATTTTAAACAGGGAAATGAGATCAAGGATGTTCGCGTTGGTGACATAAAAATCAATGATCAAGTGGTTATATTTCCGCATGAAACCTGTCCCGTCGATGGTGAAGTGATGGAAGGTAATGGCGTGATGGATGAATCTTACCTCACCGGTGAACCTTTCCTCATTTCAAAAGCGCCCGGATCGTTGGTCATGTCTGGTGCGATCAATGGCGAAGAATCACTCACGATTAAAGCGACTGCATTGGCAGTCGATTCTCGTTATGCGAAAATCATGCAAGTGATGGTGGATTCACAATCAAAAAGACCACACATGCGGCGTTTGGCGGATACATTGGGGGCGTGGTTTACACCGCTCGCGTTGATCATTGCGATCATTGCTTGGGCATTAACAGGCGATCCTGTGCGATTTTTAGCGGTGCTCGTGATTGCAACGCCATGTCCTTTATTGATCGCGATTCCAGTGGCCATTATTGGATCGATTTCACTGTGCGCGAGCCGCGGCATCATCATTAAAAACCCCATTGTGCTAGAACAAATTGATCAATGTAAAACCATTATTTTTGATAAAACAGGTACGCTCACCTATGGCAAACCTACGTTGGTTGATCAATTACCCTTCAATGGAAATGATGCCAAACAAACATTAAAGTTCGCCGCTAGCCTTGAACGTTATTCAAAACATCCGCTTGCCAAAGCATTATTAGATGCTGCGAAAAAAGAAGAATGTGATCTGATCAAGGCTGATCACATCAAAGAAGTGAAGGGTGAATATTTGAGGGGAACAGTACAACAGCATGATGTGATCATCACCAGTCGCAAGCAATTGAAGCATTTTAATTTGGCTGATCATGAATCTCTTTTACCTCAGGGTACAGGATTGGAATGTGTGGTGATCATTGACGGAAAGCTTGCTGCGTATTACCGTTTCCGCGACACGCCCCGTGCTGAAGGGGTCGCATTTATTGAGCATTTACGTCCTAGCCACCAATTTGAAAAAATCATGATTGTGTCAGGCGATCGCGAAGAAGAAGTACGCTATTTGGCGGATATGCTGAAAATCCCGCTTGTCTATGCCGGCAAAAGCCCAGAAGAGAAATTAAAGATTGTTCAGCATGAAGTGTCACTTGCAAAAACTGCCTATTTGGGCGATGGTATTAATGATGCGCCCGCATTGATGGCGGCGAATGTCGGTATTGGTTTCGGACAAAACAGTGACGTCACATCCGAAGCGGCGGGTGCAGTGATCATGGACAGTTCACTGGAACACGTAGATGAATTTTTGCACATCAGTCGTCGCATGCGCCACATTGCCTTACAAAGTGCACTGTGGGGGATGGGCTTGTCACTGATTGGGATGATGGTGGCCGCAGCAGGATATTTACCGCCTGTTGGTGGAGCCATCACGCAAGAGGTGATTGACGTGTTAGTGATTTTGAATTCGCTGAGGACACTTGTGGAAACCTCGGCAACTGAGTGATATTTTTGATGGCCACAATCATGAGGAGGTGTGAAATGGAAGGTATGTTTTTAAATTTGGCAATGGTGTTAATCGTGCTCATGCTCGTTGGTATTGTGCTGACGGCGTATGAGTTCCGTGAGCATATTACCAAGCGGTTTAAGAAGAAGTAGGACATTTCATTATTGTTTGAAGAGAGTCGTAATGCATTGATTAGATTGGCAATACGAGAGTTTCTGGGCCATCAAAAGGCCTCGAAATGGCCTCATGCCGTCCAGACATTTCGTGGGGTGCCTGAATTCCCAGCATTTGAGGCATTTCGATCTGAACTTATCCCACCCAAAGAGGACCCCTTGGCGTGAAGTGTTTACTCGATACCTGTGTTGTCAGTGATTTTATCAAAGGGAATGCACCAAAAGGAACACCCATCGGTAGTGATGATATTTTAATTGCTGCCACAGCGACAACGCATGATTTAATTCTCGTGACATCAAAGACAAGTGAATTTTCGTGGGTGCCAACCATTCAATTAGAAAATTGGAGATAGCCCAGTTTATTTTATTTCTTCTTCGCCCTCGGATGCGATTGGTCATACACATTGGCCAAGTGTTGAAAATCGAAGGGCCGTGTAAATTTGGGTCGTGCTTAAATTGGCATGGCCTAAAAATTCTTGTACAGATCGTAAATCCTGGCTCGATTCTAATAAATGACTCGCCACTGAATGCCGCATTTGATGCGGATGTAGCGGCACATTGATCCCGTGCTTTTGCCCAAATAACGCGACACGTTTTTGAATGGCGCGCGGTGTGAGACGTTTTCCCTGTTGCGTGATAAACACAGCATCATCTTGAGGTTTCCAGGATGCGCGAATGGTTAGCCATTGTTGTAATGCGGTGATGGCTTTACTGCCCACAGGCACAATGCGCGTTTTGTTGCCTTTGCCAGTGACGCGTAATAAACCTGATTGAAAATCCAGATCTGCAATGTTGGATTGGACCAATTCACTGAGACGCAAACCAGATGAATAAAATAATTCCAACATCACATGATCTCTAAAGGTTAAATCGTCTTCTGTGGGTGCATCGAGTAATGATTGAATTTGATCCACATCGAGTGTGTCTGGCAATTTTTTATTCGCTTTCGGTACTTTAATCCCCGTGGTGGGATTGTCGGATAATAATGCGTGGTTTACGCAATACGTGAAAAACCCACGCAAGGCCGCGAGCGCACGCGCCAGAGTGCGTGGCGATTTACCTTCCGCATGTATGGTCATTAACCATTGTTGAATCACAGTGGGCGTCAAATCGTTTTGCTTGATATTTCGACTTTTTAAATAAGCAAAAAAACGGCGACAATCTGCCTCGTAATGTTGGCATGTAAGGGGAGAAAATGCGCGCTCATATCGGCAATAATCGATGTATTGGTTCAACAGTTCATCCAGCATGCCAAACACCTTCGTACACTGTGATGGCGGGTTCAGTCAGTGTTAATTGATTATCTTGACAATGAACAACCACATCGCCGCCTTGCATGTGTACAGTGATGGGTGATCTTGCAAAATTTTTGGAGATCGCTAAAAAAGCGCATGCGGTTGCGGCAGATCCGCACGCAGGGGTTAGGCCTACCCCACGTTCAAACGTTTTGACATCAATATCGTGCTCGCCTACGCCACGCATCATGCTGACATTTACTCCATGAAAACGCGTGTCAGTTTGAAAGTTTTGCGCAATGGTTAAAAAAAGATCTTGGGGGATCTCTTCACGTGTGATCACGTGCGCATTGCCGATATCAACCGGCGTGAACAAATAGTTATCGACTAAAAAATCATCGAATATCTCTGCTTGACCCATCATCACAGTGACGGTGTGATTGTCATGCATTGTCGTGTCAATATTTTTTTGATCAATTTCCAATATCAATTTTTTTTTGAGGCTCAAACCTTTTTCATGAATAAATATGGCCAAACATCGCGCGCCGTTGCCGCAATGCCCTGCCCTACTGCCATCTGCATTAAAAATGGTATACGTAAAATCCCCACCTCGCGTGGCGGGACTGACAATCAAGACTTGATCACAGCCGACACCCAAACGCCTATCACACAATGAGCGTATTTCAGCGGGACCGAGCGAAATCGTTTGATTGACGCCATCAATGACCACAAAATCATTGCCTAGCCCGTGCATTTTTGTGAATTTAAATGTGCTCATGTTGCCAGAGATCCTCATAAGTTTCTCGTTCGCGGATTAAAACGGGCTTTCCGTTTCGGATCAACACTTCACACGCGCGAGGCCGTGCATTATATTGAGAGGACATTGACATGCAATATGCGCCTGCGTTTAAGACAGCCAGTAGATCACCGGCTTCGACGGCGAGTGAACGATCATGTCCGAAAAAATCGCCAGATTCACACACTGGACCGACGACATCCATGGTTTGCGCAGGAATATTTTTTTGATCGACGGGGCAAATCGTGTGCCACGCTTCGTATAAAGCAGGACGGATCAAATCGTTCATGCCTGCATCGACAATCGCAAAATGTTTGTCATCGGTTTGTTTCAAATATTCAATGCGTGTCAATAATAATCCAGATGGTGCGATAATAAAACGCCCTGGTTCAACCACCAATGTTTCTTGGCGTTTTTCAAATAGCGCTGAAATTTTTTGGCCTAATAATGCGATATCCATGGGGGATTCATTGTGATAGGCAATACTCATGCCCCCGCCTAAACTCAAAAAACGTAAGGGTTTCCCACCTTGTGCATAATAGGCATCGGCGAGTTGAAACAGTGTTTGTGCGCTGCTTTCATAGGCGCCAATATCTGTTAATTGTGATCCTAAATGACAGGCAAGCCCTGTCAGTGACACATGCGGCATCGATGAGAGTGTTTGTAGCAATGCGGGCGCATCTTTATAGGGAATGCCAAATTTGTGCCCCTTCAACCCGGTGGCAATGTATCGATGGGTGATGACATTGATATGCGGATTGATGCGAAAGGCAATTGGGGCAATGATATCGAGTTGTGATGCGATGTGGTGAACCCGTTCTAATTCTTCCATGGATTCTATGTTCAAACAAGCAATGCCTGATGTTAACGCAAACCGGATTTCTGCCGCGGATTTTCCCACCCCAGAAAAAAATATATTCTCAGGAGAGCCGCCCGCTTTTAACACGCGGGCTAATTCGCCACCAGAGACGATATCGAATTCAGCAGACAATTGTGCCAGTGTGTTGAGGATGGCCAACGACCCATTGGCTTTCACCGCATACGCGATTTTGTGAGGTACTGTGAAAACGGCATCAATCGCACGATATTGCGCTTTGATGGATGCCTCCCCATAGACGTAGCAGGGCGTGCCAAATTGCGCAGCAATTTGGGCGAGGGGCAGACCTTCAAAACACAGGGTGTTATTAGCTTCAGTCAGATTTTTCACTGGGTTTCTCGGGTAAATAAAGGGAGCCTTTTTGTCCGCAGCCCAAGAGACAAAAAGCGATGAAAAAAAGACAAAAATAGCGTAGCATGAATACCTCACCTATTCAGAGAGAGTATATATCTATCATGACAAATAAACTAGCATTTGAACGTGTTGCCCACCCTGAAGCGAATGAGTGTATCATTTGGATGCACGGTCTCGGCGCAGATGGGCATGATTTTATGCCGCTGGTGCCCGAGCTCAAGCGTTTTCGTTCCACTTTTATTTTCCCTCATGCGCCGATGCGCCCTGTCACGATCAACAATCGAGCCGTGATGCGCGCTTGGTATGATATTTATTCGCTGGATTGCATGCAGAAAGAAGATGAGGCAGGGTTAATGGCTTCGCGCAACCAAATTCATGCATTGATTGCGTCGATGGAATCAGAAGGATTTAAGAGCACAGATATTGTGCTGGCAGGTTTTTCACAAGGTGGGGTGATGGCATTATTGGCAGGGTTGTCATATGAACGGCCGTTAAAGGCAATCATTGCGTTATCGTGTTATTTACCATTGGCAGCGCAATGGCCCGGGTTGGGTAATCCAGCAAATCAGACCACGCCGATCTTTATGGCGCATGGCAATTGGGATGAGATGTTGCCTTGCACGCTCGCCAAACAGCATGCGACACAATTAACCCAGTTAGGCTACCATGTCGCCTGGCACGAGTACCCCATGGGGCACTCAGTGTGCGCAGACGAAGTCGCAGATATTCGTAAGTTTTTATAATTCCCAAAATTTGCGTTTAGAGCCACTGCCGCAGTTTTGACCACCGGAAGGTCGTTCATTGAAAATGCGTGCGATATCAGCCCCAGTGATAGTGTCATCAGGGAAGATAAGGGCACGTCGTGCTCCAGTGTTAGGTGTAGGTGCCGTTCCAGCTTCAGGTGCTTGTCGAGGCCCCGGGCTAGACCCACTATTATCAGTCGAAACCCTGTTCGCTTCGCTCAGAAGCAGTGGTGCTGATGTAGATCGTGCAGGAGATGGATTAACACGCGGTCGCACTGCGCTTCTGCGCTGAAGTTTAGGGGGTGCACTGGGTGCACCCGTGGTAGGTGGCGTGTGAGGAGGAGTTTGATTGGGTGTATGTGGGGGAGTATTGCTCATAATTTAAATCGCCTTTTGCCATAAGTGAATTAAATATAAAATAGCATAAAGGTAGGCAGCTCGCAATAGGTAAATTGCAAACTAACATTAAAATAATTAATCATAAAATACAAATAAAACATATAGATAGGATTAATAAGCTAGAAAATCTTCTGAAATCAATGAGATATCAATGATCAGCTTTTTAGCCCAACACCTTTAGAGAGGAGGACATAAGCAGTGACCCCCATGATGCAAGTCAGTCCGACCAGAATACTGAGCCCAATATGAATTGGCACATCAGAGGTACCTAAAAAGCTGAACCTAAACAGATCGATGATATAGAGGATGGGATTGGCCAAAGACACTTTTTGCCACAGGGGAGGTAGCTTATCAATCGAGTAAAATACCCCGCCCAAATAAGTGAGGGGTGTGAGTATGAAGGTAGGCACGATGGTGATGTCATCAAAGGTGCGTGCAAAAATGGCGTTGATCAACCCAGCCACCGAAAACAATAAGGCCGTGAGGAATACGATGCCCAGCATGAGTCCTGGGTGGGCAATGGGGGTTGGGGTAAAACAACGGGCAACGAGCCAGATGATCACGCCGACGACGCATCCGCGCAACACGCCCCCGAAGACATAGCCCAATAAAATCACCCAGTTGGGGGTGGGTGAGACGAGGAGTTCTTCAATGTGTCGACCAAATTTTGATCCAAAAAAAGAAGAGACAACATTCGAGTAGGCGTTATTGAGGATGGCCATCATGATGAGGCCTGGTACAATAAATTCAATGTAAGTATAAGGACTGGTCCTGGGAATTTGCGAGCCAATGAATCCACCAAAGATAACCAAATACAGGCTGGCTGTGATGGCGGGTGGTATTAATGTTTGAACCCAGATCCGCAAAAATCGATAGATTTCTTTGCGAACAATGGTTTCTAAGCAGATCAGATCGCGGATGATTGCCATGGTTATGCCTTATGACCTGTGAGTGTTAAAAATAATGCTTCCAGTCGATTAGATTTATTTCGCAACCCACTGACAGGAATATTGGCCTGCGAAAGTGCTTTGAATAATTCATTGAGCAGCAATCCTTCGGGTGTTTCAATTTCTAATGTTTCCGCATTGATCCAGGTTGTTTTAAAACCAGGCAAATGCGGGGCGGCATCCAGGGGTTTTGCCAATTCGATGATAAAACTTTGTGTTTTAATCGAAGCCAATAACTTGCGCACGGAAGTGTTTTCAATGATGTTGCCCTTATCGATGATGGCAACATTTTTGCATAATTGTTCTGCTTCTTCGAGATAATGGGTGGTGAGGATGATGGTGGTTCCCTCTTGATTGATTTTCTGAAGAAAATGCCACATGGTGCGTCGGATTTCGATATCCACACCGGCTGTGGGTTCATCCAAGATCAGCATTCTGGGATTGTGAACAATCGCGCGGGCAATCATCAAGCGTCTTTTCATCCCGCCTGACAATGTGCGGGCAACGGTATCGCGTTTATCCCACAAATCAACTTGCTTCAGCGCATGTTCTGCCGCTGTCACGGCTTGAGGGCGTGGGATGCCATAAAATCCTGCTTGATTGGTGACAATGTCTTTCACCCTATCAAAGATATTGAAATTGAATTCTTGTGGCACAATGCCGATATAAGCTTTTGCATCATTCGGATGTTGATCAAGATCTTTATCAAAGATTTGCACCCGTCCACTGGTTTTTTTAACAAGGGAACACAAAATGCCGATAGTGGTGGATTTGCCTGCGCCATTGGGGCCAAGCAGTGCAAAAAAATCCCCTTCTTCGATCGTGAGTGAAATACCCTTGAGGGCATGCGTATGATTGGGGTATGTTTTATGTAGATTGTCAATGAGCAGTGCGGGCATTTGCTGGTTCCCATGTTCTGAATAAAATTTTCAATGTTTTCCATCTTAAAAAACTGGCGGGATACATATGAAATGCTTTTTTTAATAGGGTTCGTGCCATGTCTTTTTGTTGTGATTCATTGGCTGTTCGCGCAAGGGATATCAATTTTCGGGCGTGATATTGTTGTTGATAAGACATGGCTTCCGGTATTAAATACGCTGGATTAAACAGCAAAGGGACGATGGCATCTTGCTGTTGCATGATGGACTGTGTTTGATGTCGCAGGCTGGTGGGCGAATGGTACACATCCATGGAGACAAAATCGAGCACTCTGGCTTCATGCGCTGAAATGAGGTGGCTGATAAAGACGACATCTTCACCATGACGTATATTGGGGTATTGGATATGCTGAAGCACGGATGTGCGCATGGGCATGACTGCACTGACGGTGCTGAATTTGCCGAACCAAAATGTTTTGAGCATGTCCATTTTGTTATCGCATGGCTTCATGAGGCGAATGGTTTTTTGGGTGCCATGAATGTTGCAATAACCTGCGATCAAGAGGTTTACATCTGGCGATTGCTGAAAGGCGTCATGAAATGTCGCGAGCGCATTGTCGCGTATCGCATCATCTGAATCTAGAAAAAGGGTATATCGCCCCCTCGCCAATGCAATACCTTTATTGCGAGCCATAGCCGAACCTTGATTGGATTGTTGATGGCATTGAATGAGGTGGGGATGTTGATGAAGGTATTGTTTTGCAATCTCAGCTGTTTCATCAGTGCTGCCATCATCAACGAGAATGATTTCTTTGACATGATCTTGTTGAGCTAGCACCGCGTCCAGCGCACGGTGTAATGTTTTTGCTGAATTGTAGCAAGGGATGATGATCGTGAAATACATCGACATGACCTGCTATTGTTCGGGTTCAAATAGTGACATGATTCTTGCCACATCTTCTTGCGTCAATGGTTTCTCATTCATTAAAAGGTTGCCACTGTCATAGTTTAAATCAAAACGGGATTGACCGTCTTCAGTGATCAAAATATGTGTGTCATTCAACGCTTTGAATTGATCAAGTATGTCCAAACGCAAGGCCTCTTTCGCTGGGATGGTTTTTTTGGTGTGAGGATCTGTGTAAGGAGGTGCATCTGCAGGTAAATAAGGTAATGTTAATTCATACAAGGTATTTTCGAGCCAGACCAAAGGTGCACGTAAGGAGACCGAGGCCTTCATATGTAAAATAAGCTGCTGAGTGAGTTCATCTACCGTGTCATCCTGATGGTTTTTATTGAGATCAGGGAATGCCATTTTCGCTTCGAATGCGACATTGCCTGTCTCGGGTGTCATCGTATGGATGAATGAAGCTGTAGCGCCGTTTTCCAAAATATCCACCAGGGCTGCGCGTCGCGCAGTTTGCCATTCGAGATCATTCACGTCAGCAGCATCTGTTTGCGTGAGACGGCTGAAAGCCATTAAGCCCGAGGGACCCAGCCGATCCAGTGAGAGTGTTAGAGAGGCAGTGGACGCTTTTTGATTGAAAAAATCGATATCGTTGGCAGAGGCATTGAGCAGAATGTTCACCAAATGATCTTTCATGCTGCTTTGCGTGTTCAATTTGAATCCGTTGAAGCGAATGGTGTGACCCGTTTCATCTCGCAAGTAAAAACTGGGCAAGGACAAGGATTGTGTGCCAATCCAGGGGGTGTTTTTGTATCGTTTGCCATCAGAGTCGACGGTCATGGCAGCCATATCAAGGATAGATTTATTTTTGCCTTCTAATAAGAGGGGGGAAACATCCATGTGGAAAGTGGCTTGGTTAAGGTTGTGGGAAACCTTCAGCGAGCCTTTGATGCCTTCAAATGACAGTAACCCTTCCTCACTCTTATAATATGCCGGGGCGCTGGCGAATGTCATGTTGATATTGCCCAGCAGGCCAAAGTGGACGTTGCCGGAGAGGATTTCATTCTTTTCAAAGAAGTTTTCGAGGGAATCTTGCAGGAGTGCATTGTCCGGGGCGATATCATCCGCTTTTGCGAAGAGTATTGCGCGGGCGAGGCCGACAGACAAGCCGCCATTCTCAGCCGGGAAGAAGGGCCGTGGAAAATTTTAAGGCGAATGTAGCTGGTGTGGGGTTCGGTCATGATGGGATCGTCCGCGACCACTTTCAGTCGAACCCAAGAGCGGGCATAACGGACTGAGTAGGGTTCTATGTCTACCGAGATGCCATGGGGAAGGCTTAGGTTGTTGAAAAAGGTGGATAATTGGTAATGAACCACCCAACCAGCCAAATAGGGGGAGGCGCCCAAGAAGGTGAGCACAAGGAGGCCGATAAGAAGGCGTTTTTTCATGGTGGTTGGCTCCTAATAAGGTATGGCTATTGTAGGACGAGTTGGCTTATCACACAAGAGGGTTATTTTTAAAATACCCCTCTTGTTTCTTGTGGGAGGGGGGTATATAATGCCGGCCTACGCGAGTCTTTAAACGAGAGAGAGAGCCATGAAGTCCGATATTCATCCTGATTACAGAGAAATCACCGTCAGCTGTGCCTGCGGGAACACCTACAAAACACGTGCTGTCTTGGACCGTGATTTGTCCTTAGAAATTTGTTCTAAATGCCATCCTTTCTACACCGGTAATCAGCGTATCGTGGATACCGCTGGCCGTGTGGATCGTTTCCAGCAACGTTATGGCAAAAAGAAAGAAGGTTAATATTATACCTGTCATCTCGCAAAGAATCTGTCAACGAGCGGTTAAAGTAATTTGAGGGCTCACAGATTCTTATGCGGGAACCGGTGACAATTTAATGTCAAAGGGCGCACAATTCTGAACCGTTTCCTGGATCCTGGATAACAATCTGTGATGCTTCAGCCTTTTTAACTGTCCTTTGACAGATTGTTTCCGGGATGACAGCTAATATCAGTCCTCCGCCCCGAACTTCAATTCCTCCGGCATCTTTTTCGTCGTGGCAACACCCAAGCTTTTCATTTCTTCTGCACGGCGGATCAAATTGCCCTTCCCGTCTTTTAATTTATTCATCGCAGCGTCATAACTTTTTTGCGTACTCTCGATGCGTTTGCCAATGTCCTGCACATCTTCTAAAAACGCAATGAACTTGTCATACAAATCGCCTGCTTTGGTTGCAATTTTCAATGCATTTTCATTTTGATATTCAAAGCGCCAAATATTGTGAATGGTGCGCAATGTCGCGAGCAATGTTGTGGGGGTGACAAGGACAATATTGCGCGATAATGCTTCGCCAAACAGGCTATCATCGGCTTGCATGGCCAGGTGCAAAGCAGGTTCAATCGGTATAAACATCAACACAAAATCCAGCGTGCGAATGCCTTGCAATTTTTGATACTGTTTGTCGCTGAGTTGACGGATATGCGTGCGCAGTGATTGTAAATGGGCTTGCAAATAAGTCGCTTGTTCATTGATGTCCTCTGTGTGTTGATATTTTTCATACGCATTGAGCGAGACTTTAGAGTCAACGATGATATCGCGTTGCTCGGGCAAATGAATGATCACATCCGGTTGAAATAATTTACCTGCTTCATCTTTTAAACTGGTTTGTACGTCATATTCGCGCCCTTTTTGCAGTCCGGACATTTCCAGCACGCGCTCAAGCACCATTTCACCCCAATTGCCTTGCTTTTTCGAATCGCCCTTCAGGGCTTGTGTGAGAGCAATCGCTTCATTCGACATTCTTTGATTCAGATCTTTTAAATGTTTGATTTCATGAAAAAGAGATAATCGATCGCGGGATTCTTTTTCATGAGATTCTTGAATGCGCTGCTCAAATTGTTTGATTTGATCTTTGAGGGGATTGAGGAGGTGCGATAATTCATGTGTGTGAGATTCTCTCAGCAGTTTTGATTTGTCTTCAAAAATCTGCTGGGCCATCAAGGCAAAAGCATCTTTTTGTTCGCCCCGGGCTTTGATCCAAAACCACCAGACCAGGCTGGCGACGATGGCGCCGAGTAAAAACCAAAGTATTTCCATGTGAACTCCTGTTGTAACAATAAGACAGTATATAGCTTATCCCTTGCTTTTAGCCAAACTTTGGTGATTATACAATGGTCATTTAGCCATATTTTCGCTAAAAAGCACCAAAAAAAAGATTATTTTATGCGTGTTCCATGCCTCATTTCCATGATCCTCTTTAAAAGCAAATATTAACAGTGTTTTTAAAAATATTTCTATTATTTGAATGAAACTGTCAAATGATGACAGTTTTGAGTTAAATTAATGGGGATATAAGAATATGGGAATCTGGTTTAAACGTGGACGGGAGATTGCCTCTTATGGCATAATCTTGGCGCAGGATAGCCGTTATGGCAGAACTCTTTAATATCCGTCACCCCACGTTGTTGCTTAGGCATAAAATTCAATCACTTACTCAAGATTTTTGCCAGCAAATGGGTTTGAGTTATTTTCAATATTTACGCTGTTTTGCCGATGGCTCCGTTGGGTTGTTAACCAATAAAACAGAGCTGTTGGAATATTTTCAAAAACAGCGGGATATACCCCTTGTTTATTCCGCATTCGAAACACAGCATGAAAATCAAGCCTCGTATTGGTTTTTATGGGACGAGGCCTTGCCTGAGCACCCGGTACAATTGGCACGAGAAAAGTTTGGCATCTACCATGGGTTAACGTTTGTCAGGCGTTCTCGAGATTATTACGATATGATCGCTGTTGCGATGCCCAAGCCACATGCGCATGCAAGTTCTTTTTATTTGAACAAGCTCAAATCAATTGATTTTTTCATTCATGAATTTGATAAGAATCACCAACAATTAGTTCAGACAATGCATCAAAATCCCATAACGGTTCCTCTAAGGCAACGTGATATGAATTGTGAAAAGATATGTTTAGGGAACGCCAAACTAAAAGTCAAAGGGCGTCGAGGGTATACACATATTACCGTACAAGAATTAGCTTGTTTGCGCCTATTAAGCCTGGGTCGCAGTTACAAAGAAATTGCCAAACAATTGGATGTTTCTCCCCGTACAGTGGAAACCTATATTTACCGCATAAAACTGAGAACAGATTTTTATACGCTGCAGGAGTTGATAGAATTATTGCATGCTGTCAGTAATTAGCCCGGACATCATATAACTTACAGAAGAATATACTGATGATAAGTTGGTTTTTAGGAGAATATCATGAATCACAAACTGAAAAATGCTGAATCATTATTGCAAAAATTTTGCGATACTTATAATGAGCAGGATAAAGATGCAATACTTGAGTTATTTGTCCGTGGGTCGATTGTCATTGGAACAGCCCTGGATGAAATACGGGTTGGTATTCAAGCAATGAAAGAACAATTAGAGCGTGAGCTTAAACAAGCCAAAGCACAAATACATATTGTTTCTTTTTTGCATGCCCCTACAGAAGGCTTTTGGGCTAGTGCGATTTGCAAGGCGGTGATTACTGCCGATGGGAAGACTGAAAGTTTTGACAATTTGCGCATCACCATGATTGTTGAAAAAATTGGGCAAGCTCTTAAAATTGCGCATATGCATGCATCATTTCCTGATATGCGTAGTCCAGAAGGATATTCCTTCCCGAAAAATGTTAATGCAAAATAAACAGTGACAGGAACATTCTCTGTCAGTGTTCCTGTTCATTTTTTGATTGATTGGAAGGGGCGTTGAAAAAAATATCAGTGATGATTTGCTCAATTTTTAAAACCTCATCATTAGAAAGGAAGTCAAAAAATTTCACCTTTTTAGCTTTAGATAACTTTCCTTTATTGTCTAGAGATATTTTGATGAACAAATCAATTTTTTTGTCTGGCATGTCGACCACATCTTGAATGGCTATTTTTGAACGATCATACTTTAATATGAAATCCAGTTCTTCTACCAGGTCGCATTCAATTGTTTTTTGCAATGTTTCATATAAATACTCCACCATTCTCGTGGCATCAAAGTATTGATAAAAACAAACGGTCTCATTCGGAACAGTGAGCACCCCTTCATCACTCAGTTTATAGAGAACTCGCGATAATAAAGGTCTTGAAAAAGATTCCAGGCAGGCATCATATGCTTTTGGTTGTGCAAGCATGACTGCCGAAACTGGGAAAATAATACCAGCAGGAGAGAAGCCAGTGCGTGTCAGCAAATAATGAATCAGTAATCGATGTAAGCGTCCATTGCCATCTTCAAAGGGATGAAGGTATACAAAAGCAAATGCGCAAACTGCCGCAGTGGCAATGGAGTCAATATTGCTTGTTTGCATGCGATGGGTGAGTTCCAAAAAACCATTCATCAACATGTTGAGATCTTGTGGTTGAGGAGAAATGAAGTGAATAATTTCACGATATCCTGGTAATGATTGACCGACATAATTTTGTGTCTGTCGATAATCTTTGTCTGCAAATCGTTCTTCAACGATGATATTTTGCAATTCAATTAATGTGGCTTTTGTGATTTCACTTAAATGTTCGATTTCTTGCAATGCTTGTACAAATCGGACTGTTCGTTTTAAGGTGGGCTGCTCCCTTTCAATCGCAAAAGAAGATTTTGTTTCTTTAAGATACAAGAATTGGCTTGCTCGATGTACGATATCGCTTGGATATTTTTCGATGATGTCTGATGCTTTTTCATGTAATTTCAAATTGATGAGCTGATTAATGCGATCTGTTTTTCGTGCCAGTGGACAAAAGTGAGTATTACCTAATAGATTATTATTAATTCTTTGTCTAGAGCATTTAACAGCATCGGCGGTAAAATATGCATCTTCTGGTAACAAGTCAATGTAGTTGCCCATTTTTAAATCATCAAGAGGTAACCTCCTTTCTAATAAAAATTCATAAAGAAACCATATTTTTCGAATATATTTACCTGTAGGTTGAGATTGAGCCAGCTCTACCATCTCATCTATGGAAGTTTCAACAAAAATTGCTCTTAATATTTCCAAATTGACGCCATCATATTTGAGTGCAAACTCAAGTTGCGAAGCGAGGGTTTTTTGTGGTAAAAATGATTTAGGATAAATATGTATTTCAATGCCATGCTGCTTCTCGATGCTGCCTATGCCTTTCAGAGAAATGTAAGATTGGCGAAAATGAGGCAGCACAGATTGCCGAAGGGTGTTTACAAAGAATTGGTACCCTGCCGGGATAAGTTCACTGTCCATCAGCCGTGCTCCCTATGATTAAAAAACGGGCTATTTCAATAAAAATGATTATAGCACATAAAAAACGATTAAAAAACTACATTTCTCCAAAAAAACAATTATTTTATGCCTGTTTCAAGCCTGATCGCCATGGTCAAACTTGGTTAACATTTGACTGCTTGGGGCTGCTCTTGGTACTGTGGCCACTGATGAGCTGAGTAGCTCGGGAGGATGTGGTGGCTAGAGAAAAAGTTAAACTTCATGAAGATATTAATGTTGCTATGAAAGAGGGTGATCATACCCGGCTCAACGAACTGCTCGCGTCTGCTGAACAAGGCAGTGCTCGAAAAGAGGCTCAAGCCTATGCTCTTGATACAGCTCTCTTTTATGCTGGGGAGTGAGCCGAGAAGAATGATACCGCCCTGCTTTCAACTGTATTGGCAAATCATGATGCTCCTGTGGTTGCGCTAGACCAAGGGCTGTCTTATCTCATCGGCAAATCAGCATTAATTCCTGAATACCAGGTGAATAATTTCAACAAGATATTGCCCAAGATCATTCCGCTTTTATTCGAGCGTTGCCCTGCAGCTCAAAAAGCCGACGTGTTTCAAAAGGCGCTTCTCGCTGCAAGTAAAAGAAAGCAAACCCTTCCAGTACAAGAGGCATTGTTGGCGTATGAGTCGCAACAGTCAGAATCACTTTTGGGTGATATGGATCGTGTGATGATAAACATCCAGGACTATCTGCGGCGACAATGTTGATCATCGCTGGGATGGGCCATGTCTATACCTCAAGGGCTTGCCCGCAATTTTTAAGTTTACGGGGTACCCCGCCTGCTACAGGCACTCAGAAGCCAGTCTTAAACTAAAATTCGAATTGACGCTTGTCTCTGTCATTTGATAGACTGGACAATTCCATACTGAGAAGCGAGTAGTATCATGACGTTATCGCGCTATGCCTTTGTTTTCACAGGTCTTGCCATTTTTTCCATGTTTTTCGGGGCGGGCAATGTGGTGTTCCCATTGGCTTTGGGGCAAGGATCGGGGCATGGGGTGCCGTGGGCCGTGTTAGGGCTGTTTTTTACGGGCATTTTACTGCCATTGGCTGGGCTCATTGCGATGATCTTATTCAATGGCAACTATTACACGTTCTTTGAACGGATCGGCCGCTGGCCTGGCTTGTTCATCATCTTCTTGATCATGGCCTTGATTGGTCCTTTTGCGGGTATTCCGCGTACCATCACCCTCTCCCACTCTACCCTGGCGCTGACTTGGATGGATTTACCCGCTTGGGGGTTTAACCTGGCCTTTACCGCAGTTGCTTTTGTATTGGCATACCGTCGCGATGCAGTACTGGGCATTTTGGGGAAAATACTCACGCCCGCGTTGTTGAGCTTTTTGGCTTGGACAGTGATCGATGGCATGATGACCCCAGCGGCGTTGCCCGTGGTAGAGGCAAAAACAAATATGCAGTACTTGTTTGATGGATTTGTGGCCGGGTATAACACCATGGATATGTTGGCGGGATTATTCTTTTCAACAGTCGTCTTGGCAGGATTGCATGCAAAACTGATATTGCAGCGCAAGGATTTGGTTGAAAATAATCAACAGATTTTGCGGCACTTATTGCTGGCCTCGACCGTGGCAGCTGCATTGCTGTTTACCGTGTATGGCGGTTTTTGTTTCATTGCCGCCAAACATGCGGGCGTGTTAGCAGGTGTGCCCGCCGATGAATTATTGGGCACATTGGCCCTGCATTTGCTGGGCAAAGAAAGTGGATTGATGGCGAATGGTGTTGTGGTAATTGCTTGCTTGACCACAGCAGTGTCTTTGATCGCTGTTTTTTCAGAATTTTTGAGCCGACATTTTTTCAAAGATCCTGACAAAATGTATAAACCGTTTGTGGTCATGACCGCGTTGATTGCGTATGGCATGTCGCTGCTCGGTTTCATGCAAATCATTTTGCTGATTTTCCCGCTGATCGCACTGTGCTACCCATTGTTGATTGTGTTGGCTTTCTGTAATATCGGATTCAAACTATTTGGTTTTAAAATGGTTAAAGTTCCCGTTTATACGACCTTGATATTAACCGCTTTGTGGATGTATACTTGACCGGGTTCTGTCCTGGTCTAGCGCTTTTGAGACAGAAACCCGTTTGGCGTCAAATATATTTATTCGGGGGGGCAGGTTATGTCAGTTGAAAAAATTTTGGAATTCATTAAACACGAAGAAGTCAAATATGTTGATTTACGCTTCATCGATATTTTAGGGAAATGGCACCATATTTGTGTTCCTGCACATACGATAGACAAACATTTTTTCGAACAAGGCAAAATGATTGATGGTTCTTCCATCGTGGGTTGGAGAGACATCAACGAATCAGACATGGTGTTGATTTGCGACCCCACCATTTTCTACCCCGATCCTTTCACCGAAGAATCCACATTGATTTTAATTTGCGATGTGTATGAACCGAATCAAAAAACGCCCTATACGCGCTGCCCACGATCAATTGCTAAAAACGCAGAACAATATTTGAAATCAACCGGTTTGGCAGATGTGTGTTACGTACGGACCAGAACCTGAATTTTTTATTTTTGATGATGTGCGCTGGGAATCCAATATGCAGGGCGCTTCTTATTCGGTGGATTCGCTGGAAGGCGCTTGGAATACCGGTAAGGTCTATACTGACGGCAACCGCGGTCATCGTCCCGGCGTGAAGGGCGGTTATTTCCCCGTCACTCCTGTGGATTCTTCGCAAGATATTCGTTCTGCCATGAGCACTATTTTGGAAGAATTAGGCATCCCCGTCGAAGCGCATCACCATGAAGTCGGCACTGCGAACCAAAATGAAATTTCGACACGCTTCAATACCTTGTTGCGCAAGGCAGACGAAGTGATGATGAAAAAATACGTGATTAAAAACGTGGCGCATGCTTGGGATAAAACAGCGACATTCATGCCGAAACCACTGGTCGGTGATAATGGCAATGGCATGCATTGCCATATTTCACTGGCATTGAAGGGTAAAAATGTGTTTGCGGGTTCTACGTATGCGCATTTATCTGATGATGCATTGTATTTTATCGGCGGCATTATTCACCATGCGCGTGCGATCAATGCGTTTGCGAATTCAACCACGAACAGTTACAAACGTTTGGTGCCTGGTTTCGAAGCGCCGGTGATGTTGGCTTATTCTTCCTGTAATCGTTCTGCTTCCATTCGTGTGCCACACAGTTTGAATGATGCGGGGCGTCGCATTGAAGTTCGTTTCCCTGATCCGCTGAGCAATCCTTATTTATTGTTCACGGCATTGATGATGGCGGGGGTAGATGGTATTCAACATCGTATCCATCCTGGCCCTGCGATTGAGCACAATTTGTATGAGTTATCGCATGCTGATGCGGCTAAAATCCCCACTGTGTGCGCTTCATTAGAAGAGGCAATGAGTGCGTTGGATGCAGATCGTGCGTTTTTAACGCGTGGTGGCGTCATGACCGATGACACGATCAATACCTATATTGCATTGAAAATGACAGAAATCCAACGGCTGCGCCAAGTGCCGCACCCGGTGGAGTTTGATATGTACTATTCTTTGTAGGGGCGCATTTATAGGGATGCAGCATGCTGCACCCCTACAAAAGGGATTATTTATCATTGAAGCAAGGATGCTCATCTATGTGTTTTTCCGCTCAAGCAAGTTTTATCACCGCCGTTGTACTCACGCCTCTCGGCGTTTACGGATTTCTCAAAGCCTTAAAATCTCAACGGCGTTTTTTGTTATTGTCACTCATCCCGCTGATGTTTGCCATTCAACAGGCGTTAGAAGGCATGGTGTGGCTCGGGTTTTCTCATCACGCACTCAGTGCAATGTATCAGAACGGTTTAGAATTTGTATTCGTTGCATTTTTCATTTGGCCGATTTATTTACCCCTGTGTGTATATTGTATTGAACGCGATGTTCAACGGCGAAAGATCTTGCGATGGTTTCCTGTGATGGGCTTGCTGTATGGTTTATCCATTTTTATTCCCTTTTTCATGGGAGATAATGCGTTCAGTGTATCGATTTTCAATCATTCGATTGCCTATCAATTCAAAAACATGGCGGGTCTGTCTTTGATGTATGGATTCATTTATTTAATGATCACTGTTTTTCCGTTTTTCTATACATCTGAAAAAATACTAAAACTCTTCGGCGCATTGGCCTTGGTGTCTGTATCGATCGCAATGTGCTTTTATTACTACACGCTCACCTCCGTTTGGTGCTTTTTCGTGGCGCTGATGTCGGGATTGGTGGTTTATGCGATACAGCGGGCTGAGAATTGATGGGCACTGGCTTGACGATCTATTGACAGTTCAGTAAAATCGACCCGGATAAATAAACTTTATAAAAAATGAATCGTTGCCTATAAAAACAAACACTTATCTTTCTTGATAAGTACACAAAAAAGGTGTATAATCATATGAACAGCCAAAAAAGGGTGTATCTTTCTTCAATAGCAGAAAAAACGCTTTTGAAAGTACCAGACTATATCGCAACCAAACTACTCATTTGGATTGATGATGTTGAGGAGAGAGGGCTGTGCGAAGTACGCAAAGTCCCTGGGTTTCATGATGAACCCCTGAAAGGTCATTTGAAAGGCTTGCGCTCTATTCGTTTGAATAAAGCGTATCGAGCCATATATAGGGAGGGGCTTCATGACGTGTATATATTGGAGATTAACAAACATGAATACAAGAAATAAAGGTCAGCCAGCAAAAGAGATACTCATGAAAAAACTGGGTCGTTTAACATTTGGCAAAATGTTAAGGGCCATTCGTTTGGGTGAGGGTGAAACCCAAAAAGAGTTTTCAGCTAAACTCGATATGTCAAAACAACAGCTGAGTGATATTGAAAATGACAGGAAGTCTGTCAGCCCCCAGTCTGCAGCAGCGTATGCAGACATGCTGGGCTATTCTGTCGATCAATTCATCAAATTATCCATACAAGATAATCTGGCGAAATATGGTTTATACTATCGTGTTGATCTGATGCGAGAAAATTGCACAAACTTTTAGCACACGCAGACCAACGGCCTATCAGTTATTATCGCAGGCCTATTTTATGGTTATGCTTATCGTAAAACAAAACGATTGGAAGCCGCGATAGGGTCCATTTTCTGTTGAATGTGTGCCATTTTGTGTTTTTCACGTATCCTTTTAGTGCCTTTGCTGCCTGATGAGGCAAGATCCCATTGAGTTGTCAAAATAAAGCTGATAATATCGAGGAACGTTGACTCCTAAAGAGGTGCCCTGATGAGAGTTTATGCGATCGTGTGTTTATTCCTGTTGGTCGGTTGTGGTACAACCCCGTCCCCTCAGCAAGCAGCGCGCGATACCGTGCAACATAGACAAGAAAATCGTGAACAGCTTAGGACGATCCGTTATGGCGATACCATAGAGTCGGTACACAAGGCATTATCTGAACAATTTACCCCCTATTTGGATGTTCAGACCGAGACAGGTTTTTATTCCATTGAAACTTTTGAAGTTGCTCCCTACTATCGGGGCAATGGATCAGAAGTTTATTTGGCGCTTTATAAAAATAACCGGTTGACGGCGATTACCCGGTGGTATGCCGTCAAGCCTGATACACCACAGATGATTTTGCTGCACGTCCAACAACTGGTGACGAACAAAAATAAGGATAAATGTGATCTCTACACCTCGCCTGCTTATTATGAAAAACTGATTGCAAATATTCAACAGCACACATTGAAAGTGGCCGATCAATCATTTATTCCTTCCGAGGAAGAGATTTATCAAGAAATTGCAGGGTTGTCTGATAAAGAAGGGCACAACTTGACAGCGAACGATGCTGTTGAATTGGCGATCTTGTCTCCAGTGCTTATTTTCGCGCTGCCTGTCAGTGTTGCTGCTTCGGTGGCAACGGCTCCAGTCATGATCCCTATGCAAAATGTGATTGAATCAAAGCAAAGCAAAGAATCTACTCGACGCGCGACAGTGACAAAAGAATTGCTTCCCACGCTGCGAGCCATTCCGCTCGGATTGACGATGGCGGAAACTGATCGTCTTGAGGCTGAAAAAATTCCTGGTATTAAAGCATCACAACCTGCTAAAACAAGATGTTCAACCGTGATGGTGGGCAAGACATTGGACATGACGTACGACGAAGTTTATTTGTATCACGATGATAAGACATTCGTGCGTTTATATCCCAAACTGAAACGTTTTCAACTATGGTAATGCCAGTTGTGCCATAAACAACGCTTGAATTCTGTCCAAACTGTCTTGAGACACGCCTTCAAAACGTAATACCAAATTGGGTGTTGTGTTTGAGGCACGGATCAGTCCGAAACCATCTTCAAAATCAACGCGAACTCCATCGGTGAGATCAACAATGCCGCCATCAAACACAGCGCGCGCCGCAAACTGTTCGATAAAATGAAATTTATCCGCATCTTTCATGGCGATATTGATCTCGGGGGTGTTGAAGCTGTTGGGAATAGCGGCAAATGTCGCGGGAATATCGGTTACCTGAGACAATATTTCCACCAGTCTCGCGCCAGCAAATAATGCATCGTCAAATCCAAACCAATTGTCGTTGAAGAAAATATGCCCACTCATTTCGCCGGCCAGTGGCGCGCCGGTCTCCTTCAAGGCTTTTTTCACAAAAGAATGGCCGGTGCGACACATCAGGGGTTTGCCGCCCAATGCGTGAATGGATTTCGGCAATTGTTGCGTGCATTTCACGTCGAAAATGACTTGGCTCTGAGGATGACGGGCCAGCACGTTTTGAGCAAATAATATCATTTGGCGATCGGGCCAGATGATGTCCCCATTGGGCGCCACCACACCCAACCGGTCGCCGTCGCCGTCGAAGGCAAGGCCTACATCGCAATGATGGGTCTGGACAGCTTGAATCAAGTCAGCCAGGTTGGCAGGTTTGCTGGGGTCGGGGTGGTGATGGGGAAAGTCGCCATCGACTTCTTCATACAAAGAGACGATGTCACAACCCAATGCTTTGAATAACCGGGGAGCCACAATGCCTGCAATGCCATTCCCATGATCCAGCGCAACTTTAAGCGGACGGCGCAGCTGAATGCGGCTTTGGATCGCATCGCAGTAGGCATTTAGCATGGACGCGTGCGTGAGCGATCCTTTCCCTTCGCTGAATTGGCCGGATAAAATCACCTCCCTCAGCGCTAAAATTTCGTCGCCAAACAAGGTATCCCCACCTAACATCATTTTCAATCCATTGTCATGTTTGGGATTATGGCTACCTGTTAGCATGATGCCAGAGCCAGTCTTCAGGTGGTAGCAAGAGAAATAGAGCACAGGCGTGGGCGCAAGGCCGATGTCCGTCACATGCATGCCACCGTCCATCAACCCCGCTGCGAGGGCTTCTGATAGCATAGGCCCGCTCAAGCGGCCATCACGACCGAGGGTGACCTGGTTGATGCGGCGGGCATGGGCGAACGTTGCATAGGCCCGGCCAAGGGTATAGACTACATCCGGGTTGAGGGTTTCAGGAACCCGGCCACGGATATCATAAGCCCGAAATATGCCTGCATCGCAGGGTACTGTAGAATACATAAAGAATCTCCTTAAAACACCTTGCTCCTGGCAATATTTTCTGGTATAAATGCGTCTTTGTAACGAGGGCTATACCTCTCGTACCTGAAGATGCGAGGGGTTGGCAATTTCGTGTGGGCCTATTTTGGGTTTTACGATTGAGAAAAGTTGCAGACAGTGCTTATTGCACGGCTAGACTTTTCGATTGAGTAAAACCCAAAAGAGGTCTGCACGAGGCAGCCAGGATTCGCATCTTCAGGTACGAGAGGTATAATCATAACCCTATTTGAGAAGTGGAGGCAACTATTATGGGTGCATATTGTCAGGTAACCGGGAAGCATACAGAAAGCGGCCAAAATGTGTCGCATGCCCGTAACCGCACCAAACGCGTATTCAGACCGAATTTGCATAAACGTCGTTTTTGGGTTGAAGCCTTGAAGCGTTTTGTCACCCTGCGTGTGTCCACGCAAGGTATTCGTATTATCGATAAACAAGGCATTGAAAATGTTCTGCGTGTATTAAAAGCACGTGGCGAAGATGTGCCTGTGGTTCCTGTGGAGGTTGTCAATGGCGAAGAGTAAGCGTATCACCATTTTGTTGCGCAACAAGAAGACAGGGTCTACGTATGTCACAACCCGTCATCAGACGAAAGAAAAAATGAAAGGGATCAAGAAGTATGATCCCGTCACCAAACAACATGAGTTGTTTGATGAGGAAAAATCAAAAAATGGATAAGCGTGAGCGATGAGCTCGTGCTTATCCCACTTACTGTCATCCCGGGATGAGAGCTGTTCGAGATTTTGTTAAGAGACAGCATTGACACAGCTTGAGCACCCGGGCCCCATCTTAAGCGATCTGAAAAGTGCCCAATATCCTCTGCGTCATCCCTGCCCGTATCGGTTCAACACGTTTGCCACGCAAACCCTTGGCTGATTTGGGTGGCAAGCCGATGGTGCAACGCACATATGAAGCGGCGTTAACCTGCACAGCATTTGCACAAGTAGTGGTTGCGACAGACAGTGATGAGATTGCTGATGTCATTCGTTTATGTGGCGGCACTGTTGTCATGACCGACCCCGCGATAGAAACGGGCACAGATCGTGTTGCATTTGTCTCATCGCAATATCCTGACATGGATGTGGTCGTGAATTTACAAGGCGATGAGCCATTTGTCACCGCAGAAATGTTGATGGCGTTGGTTCAGCCTTATTTAAATGGTGAATCACCCCTAATGACCACCCTCGCCAATCCCCTTGATTTTAAGACGCAATATCACAGTCCTGATGCAGTTAAAGTGATTGTGGATAAGCATTTCAATGCCCTTTATTTTTCACGTTCGCCTATTCCCTATCAACGGGATATCATTGAGCATTTACCCGTGTATCATCATCAAGGCATGTATGCATTCACGCGTGATTTTTTGAAAACGTTCAGGGCGCTACCGCAAACATTGTTAGAGCGCAGCGAAAAGCTTGAGCAATTGCGTGCGTTAGAACATGGTTATGCGATACGCGTGTGCGTTACGCCGCATAAAACAATTGAAATCAATACGCCAGAAGAGTTGGCTGCAGCGCGAAAGCTGTTTTAATATAACTGTTCTACTGGATTTGCAAAATAAATGCAAATATTTTGAAAAATATTTCAAAAATGTTCGAAAAACCCCTTGTATTCTTATTTCGACTTCGAGTACAATAGCATTTCCTGCATGCTTGTACTTAACAGTACAAGTTTTTACCCCGGATACACATATCCGGGGTTTTTTTTGTCTGTCATCCCAGAAAAATCACTTTCGAAATAAGTTGAAAACGGACGCGTGCTCAGACGAGTTTGTCTGAAACGCAGTTGCGATGTCATGTCAGGGGGTATGATGATTGTTTGTAGCCGTTTATTCGGGTGAGAAATCCCACGTCCTGAGTATATTCAACACATCCGTGTCTTTTTTCATCTCATCCGGCAGGGGTGGAAATGGCGCAGCGTTTTTAACAATCTGTAATGCCAATGTGTCTAATGTTGCCGAGCCAGAACTTTTTTCAATCATCACCTTGTTTAATCTCCCCTGGGCGTCAATAGAGACACGCAGCATCAACCGCCCCGCCAAATTTGGGTGTTGTTTCAAAGCGGCCCGATAGGCTGTCGTTCCTCTTGACTCAATCCGTGTCCGCCAGGCGGTGATATAGTCGGCATCACGAGGTTCAAAGTCCGTGTCGGATAAGGTGCGCTGGCGTATAACAGTCGAATTTGAGGTCTTTTCCAGGCGGGATGGGGTGGCAGGCGCTGGGGTTGCTGAGGATAACCTGACATCCAGCATCGGGCTGTGTGCTGGCGTAGAAACCGGCGCCACCTCAGAGAGGAATAATCCCAGAGATAAAAAGAGGCAGGCATGCGCCATGATGGAAAAAATCCAGCTGGCGGTCAGTTGGCGGCTGTTAACGTTCACTTAAATCCACGCTCAGTGAAAAGAAAATACGACCATTACGATCATCAAAGGCTGCAACAGGTTTTGTCAGCGGTTTGGCCACCTCGATTTCCCCATTGACGCGTGACCCAACACCCAGTCGCACGCCCACTGCAGCAGATGTGCCGCTTTGCTTATTCGTGAGTGGGTCATCAACCCTGTACCACATCACACCCCAATCATAAGAGGTGAAATATTGAACACTTGGAAAGAGTGTGCTTTTGTGTGTGTCGTTGTAACGCAATTCAATTTTACCTTCAAACCCGCTATCGCCCACGATTTCAGATGGGTCATATGCAGAACCGTATACGGCACCGCCGTAACCTAATTGTTCTGGGGAAAGCAACGAAGTGAAGGCATATTGCCCATTCAATGAAGTGTAAATGGAGACGGTATTTTCTGAAAAATACTGAACGCGGGTGAACGTGCTGGTAATCTTTGTGTAATCTTTTTTGCCTTCAAAACGGGATCGCAGCAGCAAAGGCTGCGGCGGGCCTGAGATCCCCTGAAAACCTTGCGAAAATTGCAGATCCAGTGCATTCACCCCGTCCCATGCATCTTGTGCTTTGAGGTTAAGCCCTGCGCGCAGGGAATCGAGGCGATCGAGTGTGACGAGCACCCCAAGCGTATCGGTGCGGCTGTCTAGGTAATCATAGTCAAGCGTGGCGTTTAAATTAATGCGGCGTGTTCGAATGATGGGGTGGGTATAAATAAACATGATGGTTGAGCTTAGGCCATACACATCCAATATAGAAAAAGTGCTGCCGGGATGTGTGCGGTTTTGCGTGAAGCTGGAATCAAAGCTTGCACCGCTTGGTGCAATGTATGCTTTATAGTCTAACATGTAAGACGTAAATTCTTGGGTGCGTGCAGCTGCTTTGGCGTTGAAAGTGGCCTGCCCGGGGGTGCCAAAAATATTATCGAGTGAGGCACTTATGCTGAATTCTTCAGGGCCTAAGTATATGGTGCCTCGATTATCCCAAGTGACAGATCCATCAAAATAATGTTCTGTGAGCAGCACCACCAACGAGCTTGCGCCTTCTACTGTGAGTGATGGGGTAAGCACCGCTTTGGCTGAAACGCCTGGCAGATCATTGATAAGTAACAACGCACGTTCGAGGGTTTTGATATTGAGTGGTTTGTCTTCGAGGACAACTTGCAAATATTGTTCAACGGCAGTCTGAATCCCTCGCATGTTGCCATTGATTAAAAACTTATCGACAAAGCCTTCAACCACAACGAGGGTGACGACCCCTTTTTCATCAATTTCTTGGGGTGGGATATATACGCGGGTGAGCATATAACCCGCTTCAAGGTAATGTTTCTCAATAGATTCAGCGACATTCTGCATGTCAACCAGTGTGACCTTTTTGCCAATCAGATTGCTATAAAAGGGTTGCAAATCTTCCGCGCTGAAAATCGTGTTGCCTTTGATCACCACCTTTTTCAGTACAAATTTAATGCTTTTGGCTGATTCCGAGACGGGCGGTTGAGGTGCCGCTTGGCGTTCGATGGTAGGTTGTGGTTTCTCAAATGAGGGCGGTGTTTGCGGTAAGGGTGATTGGCGTTCAGGTGAGACAGTGGCGGGCAGAAAGTCTAGCGCGAAGACAAAGGATGGGAAGAAACACATCCCAAGCAATAACAATTTTAATTTGTTACACATGACTCACATCCTTATGAACTGCCCTATTATATGCTATTTATTCGCGTGCGTCATGCCCCTTTTTTTTCTTTAAATGTCATGGCAATGAAACCAGCGATGATCAACGATCCGGCCAATCCCCATACGGCAACTGTAAATGAAGTGCTGGTATAGAGAGGCTCATGTGTGGCGGCATCCAGCAACGTATGCATAGACACGGCCTTGCTGAACAATGATTGGCACAATGCATTGCCAAGCATCAGTACGGTCGTGAGCACGGACAAAGAAGTGCTTGCAAATGCCGGTGGGTTGCTTTCGGCAATCATCGGATAGGCCACCACTTGGCAAGCAGAAATAAAGCCAATCGCAAAAAACAATGCGGATAATAATCCAACAGAAGGTTGGCTCAATAAAAATAAACAAGCAAATATTAAAAACGTTGCAAACGCGCCCCACACCAGCATTTGTTTGCGGGTGTGAAACTTGTCCGAAATGAACCCCGCCACAGGCGAGCCTGCCATGATCCCAAAGAACACCATCGATAACACGAGTGCGCCCTGCTCCCCATGTATGCCAAAGGCATGCTCAATGTAAAGGGCGCCCCATACCGTTCCAAAAATGATGATCGGTAAGTTGAGGAAGCAGACATAAATGCCTGCTGTACTGTTTTGTATTCTCAGTACACTTTCCCACAGACCCTGCGCGAAAGAGCGCCACGTCGTGTTGGCATGATGGGCAGGCGCTTGCGGGTTATCATGAATAACCACAAAAAATAAGATCCAGAGCAGTGCGCCCATCAACGCGAAGGCTAAAAAAGTATTTTCCAATCCCAGTGTGTTATAAAACCATAAAAACAATGGTTGCGTGACAGCGCCGCCTAATAAGCCAATCGTGATGATGAAACTGCTGGCAGTGCCCATTTGTCGGGAAGGGATCCATTGTGTCGCGAGACGCAATGCTGCGAGCAAACAGAATGCATGGAGTAACCCTTGCACGAAGCGCACAGCGACCAATGCAGGATAACTGCCCACAAAGCGCATGAGGACGAGGCTCACAATGCTGAGGCCGAGCACGGTTAGCATCAGTGGACGGGCTCGACAGAGATCAATCAGGATACCGGCGGGTAAGCACATTAAGCCGACTGCCAATAAATAAATGGAGCCGAGGCTGCCGAGCTGATCGGCACTCAGGTTGAATGCCATAGACATGCCTTGCGCAATGGGGTTGAGGAATGTCATTTGCATGAAATAGAATGTGAAGAAAAGACCGCCGATCATGGAGATGGTCCAGGGTTTAATGTTCATCGTTTCCTCCGTTACACTTTTTCCAGACATTCATTGATCAGTTGATCAATGAATGGTTCAATGATTTTGCAGGTTGATTCTCCCTCAATGACCACGGGACCTGTGGGACTGGTGACATTGATTTCAGTGAGGTAGTGCCCAATGATATCAATGCCCACAAATACATGGCCATGAGATAACAAAGATGAGGTGAGTTCACGGGCGATATTGCTTTCCACCTCGCCTATCGGCACCACCTTATGACTTGCCCCAGCGGCAAGGTTACCGCGAAAATCACCTTGAGCGGGAATGCGCACGAGCATATGGGAGGCAGGTTCTCCATAAATCATCATAATGCGCTTGTCCCCCTCGGTGATCTCGGGAATATAACGTTGCACCATGCAAGGGCGTGTGCCATTAGAGGTGAGTGTTTCAATCACGACATTGGTGTTTGGGTCACCCTGTTGGATTTGGAAAATCTGTGAACCGGCCATGCTGTCCAAGGGCTTCAGCACGCAATGTTGGTGAGTCTGGATGAATGCTTTGATATGTTCAGCTTGCGCACTGACGAGCGAGGGCGGACAAAGTTTGTTAAACTGTGTGGCGTAAAATTTTTCGTTACAATCTCGCAAACCGCGTGGTTTATTGCGGATCAAAACCCCTTCACGTTCGGCTTGCTCAAGAAGATATGTGCTGAAAATATAGGACATGTCAAACGGCGGATTTTTGCGCATGAGCACTGCATTGAAGGCCGTTAGAGATTGATACTGAGGTTCACCGAGTTTAAAGAATTGGGTTGGGTCGTCAAACACCTGGATGGGGCGAAAATAACCGAAGCTTTTGCCGTGATCTAACACCAAATCTTCTATTTGTGCATAAAAAATGGACACGCCGCGGGCTTGCAATGTTTTCATCATGGCAAGTGTGCTATCTTCATCAGTGTGGATGTGGGCAATAGGATCCATGACAATCGCAATCTTGAGCATGAGGCACCTGTTAATCGAACCAATGAAAGAGTATACCCGATGGATAGAGATTCTGACACATTATTTTTCCGCGAATCCAAAAAATTATGGATGAAAGCGCAAGATCAAGGTGCGCCGCCGCTACAAGATGGAGAAGGGTTGTTTGCTGCCGTCAATGAATGGCGCGCGATGCAATCGTGGCCATTGTGTACCGATATGTTGCCAGTTGCCCCGCCCATCTGCACACAAACCGCAAAATTGCTGGTCGATACGCGCTCACAATGGCAATTGGGCATACTTCAAACATTGAAAGGGGTTGACACGGGGCCGGCCATGTTACGTCGTGCTTTGTCGCATTTGTGTCAGCAGCCAGAAACATTATTGGGACAAATGGCTTTATTGTTGGATGGGATTGTGCAGGATAATTTGATGAAACGTTACCCTCACGCTTGTCAACAATGTTTTGCACGCTTTGATCGATTGCTCAAGCCGGGTCAGTATAATGAAATGGACATTCATTTTTTATGGGCCGATCTTGTGTATTATGCACGTCGCGAGCTATTGGTTGCTCCAGAAGATAAAATCGATTTGAATAAACGCATGCATTATATTGCTGATAAAATCTCAGACATGTTGCGCGTGAAAAATACCGAAGAAAAAATTAAAAAAGATATGATCATGCCGTTTTATTTATCATTGACAGATGGATTGTTGTTATTGGGTGAAGATAAATTACTAACCCGTGTGAGCACCCTGTTCAATGCGTTAGAACCCAATATGCTGAAAATCAGTGTGCCTGTTCAGAAACTGTGGGCGCAGTGTACGAATATTCGGTTTTTGGGAGTTACTTCATCCTAGCGCCTTTTGACCGATATGTGGTAGAAAGAGAACGTAAAAATGTAACGATATGATTATTATCTCATTACAAAAATTCAACACTATAAACAGATGATTGACAATTATAATACGATGTATTATAATACATCGTATGCAGTGTATATAATAAAAATAAGGATAAAATACAGTGAAAGTATATAAAACTCAGGTATTTGATAAGTGGGCTAAAAAAGAAAACATACTAAACAGTGCTTTGTGTGAAGTTGTTGATGAAATGCATAAAGGTCTTATTGATGCCGATTTAGGATCTGGACTGGTGAAGAAACGGATGGGCAAGACAGGTCATGGAAAACGCGGAAGCTACAGGACATTATTGGCTTTTAAAAATAATTATCGGGCCATTTTTTTAACAGGATTTTCAAAAAATGAAATGGAAAACATTGCTTCCGATGAAAAGATAGTTTTCAAGAGATTGTGTACGATTTACTTGAGCATGAGTGAAATTGAAATTGAAAATATGTGTAATACAAGGAAACTTATTGAGGTATTCTATGAAAAAGTCTAAATCCCCAAAATCGAGGTTAATGCATGAAGCGCATCAAATGGCCAATGACTTATATGAAAGCGGCATGATAACGCTCTCAACATTGAATGAATTCGATGCACTTTGTTTAACTGAAACACATGAATTATCAGCGCCAAAAATTAAAAAAATTAGACTGGCATCTGGTGTCAGCCAAGCTGTTTTTGCCAAGGTGCTCAACGTTAGCGCTGCAGCCATTAAACAATGGGAAAGAGGTGAGCGCAAACCCAGTGGTTCCGCCCTGAAATTGCTGAACCTTGTAGAGGCGAAAGGGCTTGAGGCGATATTGTGACTTTCATCATGTGAGATTGTCACTGCCCTATAAATCCCCGCCTAAATATTGCAATATACTCAGCGCCGTGAGTGCAGCAGTTTCGGTGCGCAACACGCGCGGCCCCATGCGGATGCTTTGAAAATCTCCGCATTCTATCGCGAGGTTCACTTCTTCAGGCGTTAATCCCCCTTCCGGGCCGATCAATAAAGTGACATTGTCTGCAACGTCCGTTTTATCAAAGCCGCGTGATGCGTCGGGTGATAATAAAAAACGTTTCGCTGTGGTCACGGTGGATAACCAATTATCCAGTTTGATGGGCTGATGTAATATCGGCAAGGTATCGCGATGGCATTGTTCGCACGCAGCAATCATAACGTTCATCCAATGTTCATATTTTTTTTCGCTGCGATCCGCGTCAAGTTTTAAATGAACGCGTTGAGAATAAATCGGTGTGATGGAAGTGGCCCCCAGTTCAGTCGCTTTTTGAATCACAAAATCCATGCGCTCCCCTTTGCAAATGCCTTGTGCAACATGCAATGATAAGGGGGATTCGCTTTTTTGCGGCAATGCTTTTAATAAATTCACATAAGCATGCTTTTTTTCAACACGATCAATCACGGCGGCGAATGCATGCCCTTTTCCATCAAATAATACAATTTCTTGCCCAAACGTCAAACGCAACACATGCACCAAATGATGGTGGGCATTCCCCGTCAAAACAATTTTTTGGCCAGCCATGCCGTTGTTGAATTCAGCATAAACACGAATAGTGCGCATTAACGTTCTCCTGTGGCAGCATCAATGGCGGATAAGGCCACTTCACATAACTCATCAATCTCTGGTAACGTGATGCAATAAGCAGGCATGAAATAAACGACGTTACCCAACGGGCGTAAAAATATACCTTTTTCTAAGGCATGAGCATAGACGTTCAATCCTCGACGTTCGTGAGATGGGTAAGGTTGTTTCCGATCACGCGCCATTTCTATCGCGATGATCATGCCTTTCTGTCGCACATCAGCCACATGAGCATGTTCTCGAAATGGATTTAATTTTTTATCAAAATGCGCAATCTTCAATTTGTTTTGGTCGAGAATATGTTCATCAAGCAAAATGTCAATCGTGGCCACCGCAGCTGCGCATGCTAGCGCATTCCCCGTGTAACTGTGTGAATGCAGGAACGCCTTTCCGGTGTGGTAATCATCGTAAAACAATTGATAAATGAAATCATTCGTCAGTACGGCGGACAACGGCAAGTAACCGCCCGTTAAACCTTTCGATACGCACATAAAATCGGGCGTAATGTTGGCTTGTTCGCATGCAAACATCGTCCCTGTTCGCCCGAATCCGACTGCAATTTCATCTGCAATAAAATGGATATCATATTGCTGCGTTAATTCAAATAATTTTTTCAAAAAATAGGGTGTGTGCATGCGCATGCCAGCAGCACATTGGACTAGGGGCTCAACAATCAACGCACAGGTTTCATGTGCATGGCGGGACATGATGTGATCAATTTGCTCAAGGACGAGATCATCTGTTTCGGGTGAATAAGAACAGGGAATGTCGATGGGTTCAAATAAAAAATCTTCATACGGTTGTTTAAACAGATCAACTTGTGTGACAGACAATGCGCCCAAGGTTTCACCATGATAACTGTGGCTCAATGCCATGAACTTTTTCTTATGATGTCGCCCTTGATTGCGCCAGGCATGACAACTCATTTTCAAGGCAATTTCAATCGCAGACGATCCATTGTCGCCATAAAACACATGGGTTAAACCGGGTGGGGCAAGTTTTACCAACCGTTCAGCCAGTTCCACCGCGGGTTCATGCGTGAAGCCAGCAAACATCACGTGCGACAAGGTGTCGATTTGGGCATGCAAGGCTTGGTTGACGCGCGGATGCCCGTGCCCTAATAGGCTGACCCACCAAGAGCCAATGGCATCCATATACTGCTTACCGTTAAAATCTTCGAGGTAAAGCCCTTGCGCGCGACGAATGGGAATGAGAGGATAGGTTTCATGATCTTTCATTTGGGTGCAAGGGTGCCAGAGGACATTGAGGTCTCTTTCGGCCAATATGTTGTTTTTCATCGATAAAATCTCTTTCCGCTCGGTTAGGTTCAAATGTGTTACCATTCTATCATGACCTATCCCTAAAGCCATATTTTGTGGGTGATTAAATGAATCGTGGGTATAGTGGGGCTATACTGATGAAGGTTTTAGTTTTGTAACATGTAGAGGTGCTGTGATGGCGGATCCAAAAGATAAATCAATAGGGCAACGGGTGGGTGATGCAGTCGCTGGCGCCATCGATAGCGTCACGGGTGCGGCGAACAGTGCTAAAAAGAATGTCGTGGATGCTGCTTATAACCCGGTTGCGGCTGCCAAAGGGCAGTTATTGAATGATGCCCAAATCGCTCACCTTGAAGCGGTCCAAGATGACGGCAAGGGCGGTAAGGGTGCCGCCAATGTCATGCAATATGGCGCCTTCGTCACTGCATTAAAAGTCAAGCGTGACGCTTGGGAAAAAGCCATTAAAGATCTTGAGAAGGTACAAGATAAAACATCCGAAGTGGGAACCGACAGAAACCATGACCGCGAAGATGCACTCGATAAGATCAATGAAGCCCAGCGCGAGTATTTTGCCCTGGTTGAATGTGCGCTACCTCCCGACATGGTGGAAGCAAAATCTATTCCGCCCCTGTTGAGCAATGCTGATTGGGCCGTGTTGGCCAATGTGAAGTCAGGTGCATCAGATGAAGAACGCAAAAAGGCTATCGAAGCATGCAAAGCAAAACCAGAATATGCACAATTTAGAGGCATCATCAGCCATGATCAATTACAGCGTGCCCAGAAGGCTGCTGGCGGCGAGAGCCTCGATGCATTTTTGAATAAAAATATCTTGAGAAACAACAACGGGCAATTGGTCAGTTTCAGTCAAATTTATGGGGAAGAGACGGCCAGACAATATATGGTGGTCTGTGCAGGTGCCATGCAAGTCGCCAAAGTCTGTCAAGAGGACATTCTCACCTATTCCAAGGTTCCAACTGCAACACAACACCCTGCTGTGATTGACGACACTCAGGTTCCCAACGTCAGTGAATCTGTTTCCTTGCTGGCTCAAGCGACACAATATGATTACCATAAACGTGCCCAAAGTTTACGTGAATACAGGGTGCATCGCGGGCCGTTCAAAATATGGGGATGATGTGGATGCGGGCTCAAATGAGATCAGCAAGGAACGTCAAGATTTGTTGAAAAAAATTAAAGGTAATGAGAATGGCCCTCCTTTCGAGGTAAATGGTGTTAAATTTGAGAAGGTAGCCAGCGTGGCCATGTACTTTATGCGCATGGCACACCCATTGGATATTTTCGGTTTAGGGTGGGGCGGTCAAGAGGATCGCATGTACGATGTGGCACGCCTTGCTAAAGCGTGGGTTGATGCAACTGCCGACATGAATAAATGCACCCCGCAGGATGTGGTTGAACGTTTATATGCTGCTGGCAAACAAGTTCCCAAGCGAGATGAGAAAGATAAGGCTGGGAATCCTATATTACAAGACAATCAAAACTTGGGCGCAGATGGCCAGCCCATTAATGTTATGAACATCAACAATTTCCCCATGAATGGGGGGTTGAGAGCCACATGGGCAGGGTTAGCTGATTTGTGTGTGCTGTTGGAAGGGCTTGGGATTGCGTACAACGTGAATATGCGTGAGATCGCGAACAATCAACCCAACAGTGATCACTTAAGACAGATGGCATATGATCTCGATAACGATAAAGATCAAGGCTGGGCAAAATTTAAAGATGAACATTTAAAAGCAGCCAGGGAACGTAGAAATGATATGTATGAAATCTGGCCGAAAGATGAGGCCGCGATCACTTGCAAAAAAATCATGGCGAAATTATTTGATCGACCGAAGCTGGACGATAGTATTGTGTTTCGCTCTAACGAACCTCTTTCTGGGGGTGTTGTGGATACAGCGGCGATCAATGCAGCCGCTGCCAGCACAGTTGGCCCTAGCGCGGGGGTTGTAGGTACCGTACCTACGCCATCATCAACTGCTGCCGCTGCGGTTGCTGCTGCAACAGCTGCTCCTGCAACAGCTGCTCCTGCTCCTGACCCAGGGTCAGGGTCAGGGTCAGGGCGAGATAACGATTCTGGATCGATAACGTTACATACATAGTCGACATAAAATCAAGGAGCATACAACCCGTGACACAGAACGATACCGCATTAAACGACCAGGCACTTGAAGCCTTATCGCAATCACGTGCTGTGGCGGTGAATGCGCTGGATGCGCCTGCGGTGCTGCAGGCTTTGATGTTTCATTACAACAAATACCGCGGTGTTAAAGCATTCTTGTTGGACACGAACTACGATCCCATCGCCTTCAAAGGCATTTCATATTTTTTAGTGGCTGCTTCACCGGATATGGCTCAATCGGATCAAGAAGCGATCAACGCATTGAAAGAATGGATTGTCGCGAAACTCGCGGAGATCAACAGCCCGAATATCACGCTCGTGATTTCATGTCCAGCCAGCAAACTTTACCAATTTGCGGACGTGATTGATCGCGCTTCACCGCCTTTGGCAAATATTGATTTTGCACCCCTGCATGAATTTGATGAGGTACTTGCCGATGCGCGCCTCACCTGTGATATTATGCAGCTCGAGTCCCGTACGATCGAGCGATTGGAAGATGACAAACATTAAATCATTATGCATGTTAGCCTTGTGTTGGGTGACCACGGTCTTTGCCGCACCCTCTGCGCTGTTTGGTGCGCCGCCTTCGGATATTATGCCGCCTGAAAAAGCGTTTCAAGTCAGTGTGGGAAAGGTCACGCCTGAATCCATCACACTGGATTTTGTGATTGCGCCTAAAACATATTTGTATCAACAAGCGTTTGGTTTTATTTCACCGCAAACAGACATGGGGCCACCGGTTTTTCCGAAAGCCAAAAGCATCAAAGATCCTTTTTTAGGCACGACGAATATTTACCGTCAGTCAGTTGAAATCACATTGCCCATCGATCCGCCACTCACCAAACCCATAGAGATGACGGTGACGTATCAGGGTTGTCATGATGTGGGCTTTTGTTATCCGCCACAAAATCAAACACTGACGATCATGCCTCCCCCTAGTATCCAATCTGCACCCACGGCGAACGCTGTGGCACCCACGGTGACAGGCATGCCCGCATCCATGCCATTGGATGTGCTGGCAAAACAAAATGGTTGGGCTTTATTGGCCTTCATGGGCTTCGGGATTTTATTGTCATTCACGCCGTGCGTGTTGCCCATGGTGCCTATTCTCAGCGCATTGATTTTAGGTGAACAACAGAAACATCATCCCCTCAAAGCGTTTGGCCTCGCTGCATCTTATGTGGCGGGGATGGCACTGACTTATGCTGCATTGGGTGCATTGGTGGGCAGTTTGGGGGCTCGCGTGCAAGCACAATTTCAAAACCCGTGGGTGCTGAGCAGCACGGCAGCTTTGTTGGTATTGTTTGCGGGCGTGTTGGTTCATGACAAGCCACAAGCCTTTTTGTCTCGGCTATCGGGCGCTTTCCACCAATTGTCACACGCATTGCCGCGCGGCGAATACATCAGTGTGGCGTTGATGGGCGTGCTCGCCAGCATTGTGATTTCACCTTGCGTCACCCCACCCCTGGTCGGTGCACTCACCTTCATCACACTGGAAGGCAATGTGTTGTTTGGCAGCTTGGCCTTATTTATGTTGGGATTGGGTATGGGCTTGCCTTTATTGGCTGTCACCTGGCTTGGCACAGCAGTCTTGCCCAAACGCGGCCCTTGGATGGAGCGAGTCAAACATATTTTGGCTGTGCTCCTCGTCATGATGGCGATTGATCTGCTGACACGCTTTTTACCAGGCTCTGTCGCCTTGATGCTATATGGTGCATTGGCTGTGGGTGTAGGTTTTTGGCTGAAGCCTTTTTCCCCTCGCCGTGGCATGCAACGCTTATGGCAAGCCCTGTCCTGGGTGGCTCTATTGATGGGGGCGATATGGATTGTCGGAGGTGCCATGGGGAACAGTGATTGGCGCTCTCCCTTGAGAAGCGCAGCCAGCCGCACGGAGCATGCCTTACCTTATACGGTGGTCAAAACCCCTGGGGCACTGGTCAAGGCCTTGACTGACGCCCATATGTCGGGCAAGCCCGCTTTCGTTGATTTTTACGCGGATTGGTGTGTGGCTTGTGTCTATATGGAAAGCACCGTGTTGATGGATGAGGCTGTGCAAAAGGCTTTGGAGCCTTATGCTTTGATTCAAGTTGACTTAACCCATTCGAACGATGATACCCAAACGTTGCTTAAAACCTGGCAATTGTTTGGCCCCCCTGCCTTTCTGTTTTTTGATGCCCAGGGGACGGAACTGAAGGCCGCCCGAGTAAATGGCGAGATAGGCAGAGACGCTTTATTGACCCATCTTGAGCATATTCGCCAATCTTCTGAGAATTCGATGCCATCTCCCTAGACTTTCTGCATGGAATGGGGCATAATGTCACAACCCCCGTGCCCCGACATGGGCGGGGATTGTTCTTAAACTTTAAGAAGGATACACAATGGACATTCGCAAAGTCAAAAAACTCATCGAATTGCTCGAAGAATCCAATTGCACTGAACTCGAAATCCGCGAAGGTGAAGAGACCGTTCGCATTTCTCGTGCAGGCACGCCAGTCCAATACGCCCCCGCGCCCATCGCCATGCCTGTTGCTGCGGCTCCCGCTGCTCAGCCATTGGCCGCTGCGCCGGCAGCATCAGATCCTGTTCCTGTCGAAAAGCCCAAAATCAAAGGCCATGAAGTCAAGTCGCCCATGGTAGGCACGGCTTACCGCTCCTCCTCGCCTGAGGCCAAGCCTTTTGTGGAGGTGGGTAGCACGGTGAAAGCGGGTGATACATTGTGTTTGATCGAAGCCATGAAAATGTTCAATCCCATCGAAGCCGACACAAGTGGCGTGATTGCCGATATCTTGATCACCAGTGGCCAGCCAGTTGAGTACGGCCAAACACTGTTTATCATTCAGCAATAGTAGGTATATATGTTCAGAAAAATAGTCATCGCCAACCGTGGTGAAATTGCTTTGCGGATTCTGCGCGCGTGCAGGGAATTGAATATCAAAACAGTGGCTGTGTACAGCGAAGCTGATGTCGATTTAATGCATGTTAAATTAGCCGATGAATCTGTGTGCATTGGCCTACCCAATCCGCGTGACAGTTATTTGAATATCCCCGCGATCATTTCTGCTGCTGAAATCACTGACGCGGATGCCATTCATCCAGGCTATGGGTTTCTCGCAGAAAATGCGGATTTTGCAGAGCGTGTTGAAGACAGCGGATTTAAATTTATTGGCCCGAGCGCAGAAAATATTCGCTTGATGGGAGATAAAGTTTCTGCAATCAACATGATGAAAAAAGCAGGCGTGCCAACAGTGCCAGGATCTGACGGTTCGCTTAGCATCAGTGATGCTGACAATCTGATTTTAGCGAAAAAAATTGGTTATCCCATCATCATCAAAGCAGCCGGCGGCGGCGGTGGGCGCGGGATGCGCGTCGTGCATTCTGAGCCTAATTTATTAAATTCCATTGCCATGACGCGTCAAGAAGCAGCAGCGGCCTTTGGTAATGATAAATTGTATATGGAAAAGTTTTTGCAAAATCCTCGTCACATTGAAATTCAAGTATTGGCAGATAGCTTCGGTCACGCTGTTTATTTGGGTGAACGTGATTGTTCCATGCAACGTCGCCATCAAAAAGTGTTGGAAGAAGCGCCTGCCCCGGGTATCACTGAAAAACAGAGAGAAACCATCGGTAAACGCTGCGTGAAAGCGTGTGAGGAAATGGGCTATGTGGGCGCAGGTACATTTGAATTTTTATTTGAAGACGGTCGTTTTTATTTCATCGAAATGAACACACGTGTGCAAGTGGAACATCCTGTGACAGAAATGATCACGGGCATTGACATTGTGCGTGAACAAATTTGTGTGGCCGCGGGGAAAAAGCTCAGTGTTTCTCAAAAGGACATTCAGATACGCGGTCATGCCATTGAATGCCGTATCAATGCAGAAGATGCCAAAACATTTTTGCCTTGCCCAGGAACGATTGAAATGTTGCACGCACCAGGTGGCCCAGGCATTCGCTTTGATTCGCATGCATATTCGGGTTACAAAGTACCCCCTTTTTATGATTCCTTGATCGCCAAGTTGATTGCCTATGGGGAAACCCGTGAGATTGCCATTGCACGCATGCGCAATGCGCTAGATGAAATACACATCGAAGGCATTAAAACCAATATTGGGCTACACCGCCATTTGATGGAAGATCATGCATTCAAAATCGGCGGAACCAATATTCATTATCTCGAGGAAAAACTCGGGCTCGGGAAGAAGTAATATGCCATGGCAGTCCTTGCGTGTCGCAGTACCACGTGCGTTAATCGAGACCGTGTCAGATCTGCTGATTGAAGAGGGTGCGGTGAGCGTCACGCTCACTGACGCCCAAGATGAACCTCTTCTTGAACCTTGCCGATGAATTGCCTTTATGGCAAGAAGCATTTGTCACGGGATTGTTTGAAGCCGATTTGGTGTTAGACCGTCCCAAAGCTGCCCTGCACGCGTTGTTACCTGAGGCTCCCCTTGTCATTGAACATGTGCCGGATCAAGCGTGGGAGCGTGTTTGCTTGGCTCACGTCGTACCGATGCGCTTCGGTCAATCATTGTGGGTAGTGCCGAGTCACTGGGAAGGTGAACAACCTGCTGGTCAGATCATCATGTTAGATCCCGGGCTTGCTTTTGGCACAGGTACCCATGCGACCACGCGTCTCATGCTGACATTTTTAGATGGGTATGATTGCACCGGAAAAACAGTTGTCGATTACGGTTGTGGTTCAGGCATTTTATCGGTGGCTGCATCAGTGGAAGGGGCTGCGCGGGTACTGGCTGTTGATTACGATCCGCAAGCATTGATGGCGACATCAGACAACGCACTTAAAAATCATTGTGAAGAGTTGATCACGGTCTCGTTGCCCGGCCAGTATGCGCCCATTCAAGCGGATATTGTGCTGGCGAATATTATTTTAGGTCTCATTGCTGAGTTTGCATGATACCTTGAAGTCTTTGTTGAAACCCGGTGGTGTATTAGTGTTGTCTGGGATTTTAGCGGAACAGAAAGCAGCACTGCTCGCCGGATATGCAGATATGACGGTGTTGGACATTGCACAAGATGAAAACTGGTTGCGTATCAGTTTTGCGTGCAAACTGTAGGGGCGCATATTTACGCCCATGCGCCGCAGGCGCGGGGTATGTTAAAATCTCCCACCTTTTTTCCAGTTTCCCCTTGGCAGTTTCCAAAAAGTGGATTATGATAGTTCTTACCTCAAGTGAAAAGGCCACAAGCCAAAAGCAGTACAATAAGTAGATTCAGCGCTTTGTATTTACCGTGAGCTGACGGTGATCATTTTTTAGCAGTGTGGTCAAAATTTGAACAAGGATTGATCAATTTTTGAACAAGGTGATGGAAATATGCACAACTCTTTACTGTCTTTACCCAGAAAGTCCGCCGATACGGCAACTTCAACCGAACATGGCACTCCTTTACGCGACAGCGTGAAAGTGTCGATCGAACGTTACTTCACACACTTGGACGGCCAAGAAGTCACTAACCTGTATGACATCGTGATTGCTGAAGTGGAAGAGCCGCTCTTGCAAACGGTGATGAAGATCACAGGCAATAACCAATCTCTCGCTGCTCGCCTATTGGGCCTCAGCCGTGGTACACTTCGCAAGAAGTTGGAGCAATTCGGTTTATTGTAAATGCCTCTTGTGGGGGCGGGGACTCCCGCCCCTCAACGCTGCTCCTAAATGTTGTTTCAATAGGTACTTAATATGCAGTTCATCCCAAAACGTGCCCTGCTCAGCGTTTCAGACAAGGCGGGGCTCGTGCCTTTCGCCCGTGCGTTACATGAAGCGGGCATTGAATTATTGTCTACCGGCGGCACAGCCGCAGCATTGCGTGATGCAGGCTTGCCAGTCGTTTTGGTGGAAGATGTCACTGACTTTCCTGAAATCATGGATGGTCGCGTGAAGACATTGCACCCGCGTGTGCATGGCGGCATTTTGGGCCGCACAGGTATTGATGAGGCTGTCATGGAAACCCATGGCATTCCCAAAATTGATTTGGTGGTCGTTAACTTTTATCCATTCACACGTGAACCCAGTATCGAGAACATTGACATTGGCGGTCCTGCAATGGTGCGTGCCGCTGCCAAAAATCACGAACACATTGCCGTATTGGCCTCACCCGATTTATACGATGAATGTCTTGACGCGATCGCCGCCGGCGACATCACGATCGACACGCGCCGTGAATGGGCAGCGCTCGCTTTTGGGTTAACCGCCCGTTACGATGCAGCCATCCATGCGTTCCTCACAGAGCCCACATCTGCGCAAACCTTGCCGGCTTCAATCAATTTATCCTTACAGCGTTTATCCAGCTTACGTTACGGTGAAAACCCGCACCAATCTGCTGCGCTTTATGCGCCCGCGGGGCCCCTGCAAGGCCTCGCTGCGGCTACTTTACGACAAGGCAAACCCTTGTCCTACAATAATTGGGTGGATGCCGATGCCGCATTGGCCTGCATTCGTTCATTTGACACGCCTGCCTGCGCTATCATCAAACATGCGAACCCCTGTGGCGTCGCGATTGCTTCTACATTAGAATCAGCTTATGCCAAAGCCTACGAGAGCGATCCACAAGCCGCGTTTGGCGGTATCATTGCATTGAATCGTCCGCTTGATGAATTAACAGCGCGCCGGCTGATTGAACAGCAATTTGTGGAAGTGATTATTTGTCCAGCCGTTGAACCGCGTGCTGCTGTTCATTTGGAAACAAAACCGAATGTCCGTGTGATGGTGGTTGAGATGGAGACTGTGCAAGATCCTTGGGTGATGCGTTCTATTCAAGGGGGATTGCTGGTGCAAACCGCGGATAGGGATGACATCACCATGCATATGAAAGTCGTGACGGCACGTCAACCGACGGAACAAGAATGGATCGATTTGCGTTTTGCTTGGCATGTGGTGAAATACGTGAAATCCAATGCGATTGTGATTGCGAAAGATGGACAAACGTTTGGCATCGGCGGCGGGCAAACCTCGCGCGTGGGTGCGGTGGACATTGCCTTGCATAAAGCGAGTCACTTTCCTGTAGCACGTGATGCCGTATTGGCCAGTGATGCCTTCTTTCCCTTTCCAGACAGCATTGTGCTGGCTGCACAATCTGGGATTAAAGCAATCATTCAACCTGGTGGCTCTGTGAAAGATGCGCAAGTGATTGCGGCCGCAGATGCGCACGGGATGACGATGGTATTCACGGGCATCCGTCATTTTTATCATTAAATTGTAGGGGTGCATATTTGCGCCCCTACACCCAAAAAAATTGTCGGAGGATTTATCAAATGGCGCGGAGCACATCATGAAAGTATTGATCATCGGCAACGGCGGACGTGAACATGCCATGGCTGAAAAAGTCGCAGCGTCAAGCCAAGTGTCACAAGTTTTCGTTGCGCCCGGCAACGGCGGCACGGCGATGGGTGCGCCTCGTATTCAAAATGTGAATATTCCTGTCACAGATGTGGATGGGTTGCTTGATTTTGCGATTAAAAATAATATCGATCTCACGATAGTTGGCCCCGAAGCCCCTCTCGTATTGGGTGTGGTTGATCGTTTCCGCGAAAAAGGTTTGCGTTGTTTCGGTCCCGACACAAGCCTGCGCACAATTAGAAGGTTCAAAAGCGTATTGTAAAGCGTTTTTCAAAAAACATCATATTCCTACGGCGGCATACGAAACATTCGAATCACTCCAACCCGCTTTGGATTATTTAAACACGCAATCGCTGCCTATTGTCATCAAAGCAGATGGCTTGGCCGCAGGTAAGGGTGTGGTGATTGCTCAAACAATGGAAGAAGCGCGCAATACGCTCACTGATTTTTTATCAAAAAACACATTGGGTGATGCGTCGAAAAAAGTTGTGATTGAATCTTTTTTGCAAGGTCGAGAATTAAGTTTCATTGTGATGTGTGATGGCACCACTGTGGTACCATTGGCCACTTCACAAGATCACAAGCGTCGCGATGACGGCGATCGTGGCTGTAATACCGGAGGCATGGGCGCTTTTTCACCGGCAGATAACGTCAGTGATGCGCTGCATGATGACATCCTGCGCACGGTGATCCATCCGACCTTGAATGCCTTGCGTGAAGCGGGCACACCTTATACAGGATTTTTATATGCAGGGATCATGGTATCTCCTGAGGGAAAACCGTTTGTGTTAGAGTACAATTGCCGTTTGGGTGACCCTGAAACACAGCCCTTGCTCATGCGTTTAAAGTCTGATTTCGCACAACATTGTTTGGCTGCATGTGAAGGCAAATTGGCGCAGGAAACATTTGAATGGGACGCGCGCACGGCTGTCGGTGTCGTTGTAGCATCAAAAGGTTACCCAGCCACTTACGAAACAGGGAAATCAATTTCATTGATTGATAATACCCCAGATATGCATGTGTTTCATGCAGGTACTGTCATGAAGGGCGGCAACGTTTTTTCAAATGGTGGCCGTGTGCTCTGTGTCACGGCATTGGGGAACACGAAGAAAGAAGCGGCCGCAATCGTGTATACTGCGCTAAACCGGATTGGTTTTGAGGGCGCTTTCTATAGAAAAGATATTGGCCAATAAATTGAGGAGATATTCTGATGAAGCAGCATAAAGGATTGTGGATCGTCATTGGGGCGATTGTGTTCGGCATGACGGTCGGTGTGTTGACCCAAAAAGGCCATGTGTATGCGGGTATTGAACCGTATGCTTATTTATATCCCGTGTATGCATTGGGCGGGCAATTATTTATCAATGCACTTATGTTATTAGTTGTGCCATTGGTTGCATCATCCATCATGGCAGGGGTTGCACGTATTGGCGGAGAACAATCGTTTGGGCGCTTGGGCGCAAAAACATTTGGGTTGTATTTAACGACCAATTTATTGGGCATTTTAGTCGGATTATTTTTTGTGAATCTGTTCCAGCCGGGGTCAGTTATTCCACCAGAAGCGGTGTCGAGCGCTGCTAATACCGCGTCAGTATCTTCAGCGTCCGGCTTAAATCTCGGCGATATTTTATTAAAAATCATCCCCTCAAACATTGTGGCAACATTGGCGCAGGGGCAAATGTTAGGCATCATATTTTTCAGTTTATTGTTCGGATATTGTATTTCCAAAATTGACAAAATCAATTCTGTGTTGTTAGTCAATTTCGTTCAAGGCATTTTTCAAGCCATGATTCAATTGACGCATCTCATCATGAAGTTTTTGCCTGTTGGTGTATTTTTTCTGGTGGCTAAAATATTCGCTGAAACAGGTTTAGGCAGTTTGGTTTCCCTGGGGTGGTTCACCGTCACGGTGGTTGTATCCTTACTGGTGTTCATGCTGATCGTGTTGCCTTTATTATTGAAAATAGGCGGCATCAGTCCCAGACGCCATTTTGCTGCGATGGGTTCCGCGCTCATCACAGCCTTTTCGACAAGCTCTTCTGCGGCGACATTGCCCGTGACCATGGATTGTGTGGAACAACGCGCAGGTGTTTCCAATAAAATTTGCAGTTTGGTCGTCCCATTGGCTACCTCGTTGAATTTGTCAGGGTCGGCAGTGTATGTGTGTGTGGCGAGTTTGTTTGTCGCGCAAGCGTATCACGTTGATTTATCTTTCATGACGCAAGCGATGATTGTGCTGATTGCTTTTGTGACATCCGTCGGTGTAGCAGGAGTCCCATCAGCATCGCTTGTTTCTATCATTGCGATTTTGCATGCGTTGGGTATTCCTGCTGAAGGGATCGGCTTGTTTATCGCGGTTGATCGCGTATTAGATATGTGCCGAACGACTGTCAGCGTCTTCAGCGGCAGCTGCTGCGCCGTCTTGGTCGCTAAAACCGAAGGCGAGAAGATATTGGTTTAAACGTGCTTGTAGGGGCGGAGTTCGAAAATTGACAAAAAGATATTTGAGGAGATAATCATGAGCAAAAAGCCGATTAAATTGGATCCTGATGAACAGGACTTACTTGATTCCGTTGAAAGGGGTGAATGGAAAACGGTTGAAAATTTTGAGGAACAGGCGGCATTTGCAAAAGCTGCTGCAGAGAATTACATGCGTAAAGATGCTCGTATTAATATTCGCATTTCCAGTAGTGATTTAGCGCGTCTTAAGGAAAAGGCAGCATTCAAAGGTTTACCCTATCAAACGTTCATCGCGAGTGTATTGCACGAATATGCGGCTGGCCATTTCGATGTTTAAAGCAGCCAATCGAGTAGTGTCACGCAATGAATCGTGCCTGATAAATAAACTAAAGCATTTTCTCGCTCGATCCATCGTAATACAAATTTTTCCCATTCAGGCGCAACCTGGATTTCATCTAGAAACAGCACCAGTTGTTTTGAGCCATTATCTGGGTAGGCTTCAATGTAGGCAGGTAGTAAGTCCGCCCAGTCAGAGGTTTTAAAATTGCTTAATCGATCGTCTTCAAAATTTAAACGGAGCAATTGCTCTTTATGTAATCCTGCGGCCAATAGTCGATGCATTTCTTGATACATACACCAGGTTTTGCCACTACGACGCATCCCTATGAAGGTTGGAAAATCTACTTCCCGTGGCATTGGATTTTTGAACGGTTCGGTCACACAATCAACGATCATTTGCTTTATAAGGGAAAGCCCCAGGTATGAATGACATAAAAAATGGTAGGGTTGCACCAACAAGGGCTTTCTATGGATCTTAAGGCCATTTGTCAGTATACAGCGCTTATTTCGCTATAAAATGTGATGATTCTTGATTGGGCACAGCCTTCTTTACGGAGAAATATGCAAGCGACGCGGCGAGGGCGGCACTGAAAGCCGTCACCGTGCCCACGACAATTCTACTCGTATCCAACGACGGGCTCAAAAATAAAGCAAAAGTTGCTGCCATGAATAACAAAGAAGAGCAAGATGCCACAATCGCATTCCTCACACCTGGATTTGAGTTTTTGGGGTAGACTGAAGCAGCTACAAGCGTCATCCCAGCGATGATGACCGCCAAGAGAGGCCTATGCCCGCATCTGGTGAAAAACTATTTGGACACAATAGGTTGTCCGGGGAAATCATATAGGCTGCCATTTCAGGATCAGGTTGTCTCCCTGATTTCTCTGCCTGCTCAAAGTTACTGATACCTGCCAACACCACAAAGCGCGAGAAACCAGCGAGGGCAATAAATAATCCAGTCATTGTACCCAGAGAAAACAGATAATTCATTTTATGATCAGACAATCCCATCATAACCCCCACATATTGAAAGGATGCTATCAGTTACGCTTCACAATGTCAAGCACCAGTTAACTAAACAATGATTTAACTTTAAAATCGTGACCTGGCTTCACAATCTCATCTTGTGCCGCCACCAATAGCAATTCTCGAGATCCCATGTTAAATGTTTTTTCAAATACGCCGAAAACAGAGGCGGCCATGTTGGAGAGCGCAACGTCGGGCGCTTCATGGCGCAATAAATGCCCTAAAAATAGGGCTGCGGTCATATCGCCTGCGCCAGTTGGTTGTGGATTAAATTCAAAACGCGGTGTTTCAACAAGCCAGGTGTGATCGGCCGTATTCAATAACATTTGAATGGTATGCGCGGGTGTGTTGGGCAATACCAAACTGGTGACAAGAATGGTTTTGGGGCCACGTGCACGCAACATCTCACAGGCGCGCAGTGCATCGGCTTGAGATTCAATGGATATTCCCGTTAAAAAAGCCAATTCAAATTGGTTGGGAGTTAACACATCGGCGTGCGGAACCACGTGATCGCGAAAATATTCACCAATGCCGGGACGCACAAACACACCGCGATCCACATCGCCGATCACAGGATCACAACAATATACTAAAGCCGGATTCAACGCTTTTAATTCATTCACGACATCAATGATGAGTGCGCCCAATGCTGGGTCGCCCATATAACCCGATAATACAGCAGCAAACGAAGAGAGTACGCCGAGATCTCGCATGCCATCAACCAATTTCCGCAATTGATCTGCACCAAAAATATCGCCTTTAAAATGGCCATAACCCGAGTGGTTTGAAAATTGAACGGTATTGATGAAACTCACGTCAAACCCCATGCGTTGCAGGGGGAACACAGCGGCACGATTACCGACGTAGCCGTATGCGACGTGGGATTGAATCGATAAAATGGCTGTCATGTGTTATCTTCCAACGAGAGCCAGTGATTGACACGCTCCACATCTGCCAACGTTAAATTGCCCGCAGCTTGCTTTAGTTGTAAAAGATTGATGATATAAGCGTAACGTGCTGTGGCAAAATTGCGTTGTTGATTGTACAAATTTGAAATGCTGTTCAATACATCCAACGATGTTTTCGCACCTACTTCATAAGAAGCTTGATTTGCATCGAGCGCTGTTTGTGCAGACACCACTGCTTGATGCAATGCATTCACTTGGCTGATCGCAGTTAATACGCCGCGATAAGCAATGCGTGTGTCGCTGATTGTTTCGCGACGCGCTTCTTCAAATGCATAGCGCGCATCTTCATACGTGTATTGCGCACGATTCACACTGGCTTGAATGCCGCCGCCCGCATATAAATTCATTTGTGCTTGAAATAATAATTCCCAGCCAATATCGGAAAGGCCTTCAGGACTGGTGACAAGTCCTCCACGTGATGCACCATAGGCGCCTTGCACATTCAATGTGGGATAATGTTGTGCGCGTTGTACTTCCACGTTGGCGCGTTGCGCCTCCATGTCAAAGCGTGTGGCGGCCAGCAATGAATTATTTTCTTGCGCATAATTTTGCCACGTGTCAATGTCGGCAGGCTGGGGAGATTCGAGTGGAATCGTTGCCTGAAGCGGCGTGACCTCTTCAATCGTGCTGCCTGTGATCACGCGCAATTGTTCTTTTGCATTTTCCAAATTATTCAATGCTTGAATTTCAAGCGCAATGGTATTATCGTAGCGGGCACGAAAATCATTGAGATCCGTGATGGCTATCAACCCCACGTTGAATTTTTCTTGTACTTGATTCAATTCCGTTTCCAACGCCTTTTTTTCCGCTTGCGCAAAAGTGACATTATCGGTGGCATCTAACACAGCAAAATAAGCTTCTGCCACGCGTAGGATGAGTGTTTGTTCAGCATAAGTGTAAGTAGCATCCGCTTTGTCGACGATGCGGTTGGCTTGACTCATGCCAAACCAGCTACCGACATCCAGCAAAGGTTGGGTGGCATTGATCACATAACCGTGGTCTCGCACGATTTGATCGGCATTGGGGAATGTCCCAAAATCTTGCGCCATCGTGACGGCGGGATTGTTACTGCTGGATTGCCCCACGATATTAATAGAGGGTAATAAATTTGCCAATGCCGCGGGTGCTGCTTCGCGATTCGCATTGCGTTGGGCGAGCGAGCGTTTGAGCAATGCGTCTTGGTCGAGCGCTTGGATATAGGTGGCGAGCAAATCTTGTGTGTGCCCTATTTGTGTGAATGCCACGAGCAAGAGGGCTGCACTGAGTCGGTGGCGTCTTGGATGCTTGTCCATAAGGTTTCCCGGTGTTAAAAATGACAGGCCATTATACCATTTCTCTGGCTTTCGCTGTATTTTTTCAGCCAGTCAGGGTATCATTGGGCGGCGTGTGCCCGTAGCTCAGTTGGATAGAGTGTTGGTTTCCGAAACCAAAGGTCGGAGGTTCGACTCCTCTCGGGCGCACCATTCCCATATAGGCGGATTTGACGTATAATGCCGGGCAAACGGAGGCGAGCATGTTTGTAGATTGGCTAAAAGTGGCTTTTATTGGCGGGTTCTTATTTATCCTAACGGTCTGTGCATCGCATGCTGCAGCGCCCTTAACCCGGGAAGCATTGATAGAATTGAATACGGCGCCTGTCGGCGTTGTGGACGTTGGTGGTCCTGTTGCTGCGGTTGCGGCCGTGGCCCGTACTGGTCAACAAGTCTATGAAGCGGCTTGCTCAACTTGCCATGCGCAAGGTTTGGCAGGTGCGCCTTCCATTAAGGTCAAGGCTGCTTGGGTACCTCGTATCGCTGAAGGTGAAGATACCCTGGTCAAGCATGCCATTGGCGGCTATAAGTCTATGCCAGCCAAAGGCGGTTGTTCTAGCTGTAGCGACGATGAAGTCAAGAGCGCAGTGGAATATATTTTATCTCAAGTTAAGTAGATGTAACCGTTCGGGGGCGCATACTTGTGCCTGTCTGCGCAGCTACAAGTAGACTATTATTCATTGCCCAATAAAGCACGCAATGCGAGCAGGTGATCTTGGGCGCCTTCAACATTACGGCTGTTGTTGCCTGCTTTACCAGGCCAGTCGAGCAAAGACGCATCCATTTCATCTAAAAAGCGGCTTGGTTCAATACATTGGTTTTCTCCCTGACGCCGACGTTCTTTGCAGAATGACAGCGTCAAACGGGATTTTGCGCGTGTGATACCCACATAAGCGAGACGTCGTTCTTCATCGAGCGAATCTTCTTCCAAAGCGGTGCGATGCGGTAATAGATTTTCTTCGACACCGACCAAATAGACACTTGGAAATTCAAGGCCTTTCGCGGCATGCAATGTCATGAGTTGTACGCGATCTTCTGCATTGTCTTTGTCTTGACGTTCCAGCAAATCATAGAGTGATAGTTTTGCGACCAGCTCGTCAAATGAAGGTGCGGGTTCATCTTCTAGCATGCGCCCAATCCAGTTCACCAATTCCCAGACGTTTTCCATGCGCTGTTCAGCAGCTTTGGGCGTATTCTGCGTATCGTATAAATAAGTTTCATAATCGATCGCTGCGATCATGTCTTTGATCACACCCAACGTGTCGCCACGTGTGGCGTTGTCTGCGGTATAGATAAGCCAATTTGAAAAACGTTGCACCGCTTCAATCGAGCGTGCGGGTAAATGTTCGCTCAGTCCCATTTCATGGCTCACATGTAATAAACTTTTTTGGCGCATTTTGGCATATTGCGCCAATTTCTCAAGTGTTTGGGGACCGATTTCACGTTTAGGGGTATTGACGACACGCAAATAAGCGCAGTCATCGAGAGGATTGACCATGAGTTTTAAATAAGCCATGATGTCTTTGATTTCAGAGCGCGCAAAAAAAGATTGGCCACCTGATATTTTGTAAGGGATTTGATATTCACGGAGCATTTTTTCAAAAGGGCGTGATTGGTGATTCCCGCGATACAAAATAGCATAACTGTCGTAGCGTTCGCCTTTTTGCAGTCGATGGCGGATCAAATCCATCACGACTTGTCGGGCTTCATCTTCTTCATCGCGCGTGGCGATCACGCGGATTTTGTCGCCTTGGCCAATGGCGCTCCATAATTTCTTTTCAAAGACATGCGGATTATTGGCGATGACTTGGTTGGCGGCCGTTAAAATGTTTTGTGTGGAACGATAATTTTGTTCGAGCTTAATGATTTTCAAGTTGTGAAAATCTTCTGCTAATTTTTTTAAATTATCAGGGCGTGCGCCTCGCCAGGCATAAATCGATTGATCATCATCGCCCACAACGGTTAAACGTCCTGAAGGGACCCACCAAGGCTTTTACAAGTTCGTATTGTGCGATGTTGGTGTCTTGATATTCATCAACCAATAAATAGCGAATACGGTTTTGCCAGGATGCCCGGACATCTGCATCTTGGCGCAGCAGCTCGACAGGGAGTTTAATCAGATCGTCGAAATCGACCCCGTTATAAGCCCTTAAATGGCGTTCATACGCCGCGTACAAGATGGCTGCGGAGGTTTCCGTCCCGTTTTGAGCGACATCAAGCGCGCCTGTAGGTGTGACGAGCCCATTCTTCCACTGGCTGATCAGGTGATGTATATAACCCAAATCATCGATGCTGGTGCCGCGCACCGCCAATTCTTTCAGTAAGTTGAGTGCATCTTCTTGATCAAAAATGCTGAAGCGAGGATTAAGGTGGAACAGTGCGGCATGTTCTCGGACAAAAGTGAGTCCCAGATGATGGAATGTAGAGACTTGTAAGCCACGGGGAGAGCCCTGCAGGACTTTGCCCAGCCGGGATTTCATTTCTTGGGCAGCTTTGTGTGTGAAGGTTACGGCGTATATCTGATTGGGTTTGAATCCCTTGTCGAGGAGATGGGCGATTTTATGGGTGATGACACGGGTCTTACCGCTTCCTGCGCCGGCCAGAACCAGCAGGGGCGCATCGATGCACACGATGGCTTCTTGTTGTTGGGGGTTGAGTTTCGACATGGGGGCATTATATAGATTGAACTTCCCATTGTCCATGTGTATAATGCCCCCCATGATGTTATCCACTCAAAATCTTGGTTTGCGCTACGGTGCACAAAGCCTTTTCACTGATGCGACGTTGCTTTGCCACGCTGAAGAGCGTTATGGTATCACGGGCAAAAATGGCGCTGGTAAGTCCAGTGCCCTGCGCGTCATAGCCGGGGTTGAAACCCCGAGCGAAGGTGAAGTATTTCTCCCTCAAAATGCCCAGGTGGGCATGCTGAAGCAAGATCATTTCCAGTATGAAAACTGGCGTCTATTAGATGTCGTTATTGCGGGTAAAGCCGATTTATGGGAAGCATTTAAAGAAAAAGATGCCTTGCTCGCTCATGCTGATTTCACGGAAGCCGATGGGGTTCGTTTGGGCGAATTGGAAGAAGTGATCGGCATGAATCGCGGCTATGAAGCTGAAAGCTTTGCGCACAAATTATTATCCGGCTTGGGCTTGGCTGCTGAAAAACATGAAGGCCAAATGAGCGCATTATCCGGTGGTTTTAAATTGCGCGTGCTGCTCGCACAAGTCCTATTCCAAGAACCTGAGGTATTGTTGCTCGATGAGCCGACCAACCATTTGGACATCACCTCAATTCATTGGTTGGAAGAATATTTGAAAAATGAATTCAAAGGCATTTTATTATTTGTCTCGCATGACAAACATTTTTTGAATTCCGTGTCAACGCATATTCTCGACATTGATTATGGCACCATCACAGATTATTATGGCAACTACGATCAATTCATGTTTTCAAAAATGCAAACGGGTTTGCAACAAGAGCATGAGCGTAAACATCAGGATGCAAAGGTTGCCCAATTGCAATCATTTGTGGATCGCTTTGGTTCTAAAGCAAGTAAGGCGAAACAAGCAAAGTCGAAGCAACGTCAAATTGAAAAAATCGAATTGACGGAAGTCAAAGTGTCGAATAGAACGGCGCCTTATTTTCATTTCAATCCACAACGTCCTTCTGGGAAAGTCGTGCTTGAGGTGGACAATGTGTTCAAGAGTTACGGCGAACATGCCGTGCTGCGTAAAGTCACCTTCCAATTGTTGCGCGGGGAAAAAGTCGCGATCATTGGTGCAAACGGTTTGGGTAAATCGACTTTGCTGAAAATCATCATGGGGTTGTTGCCGGCGGATTCAGGTGAATATCGCTGGGGTTATGAAACACATGTCGGCTATTTTGCGCAAGATCACCATGAACAACTGAACGAAGATACCACCTTGTTAGCATGGTTAACAGAACGTTCGCCGCCGTTATTGCGTCCCCGTGTACGCAATTATTTGGGTCAAATGTTATTCAGCGGTGATGATGTCCACAAAAAGATTTCTCAATTGTCCGGTGGTGAAGCAGCCCGTTTATTGGCTGCGTACTGGATGATGCAAGAACCCAATGTCCTCATCATGGACGAACCCACCAACCATCTGGATTTGGAATCCGTGGAAGCCTTGGGCGAGAGTTTGGTAAAATTTGATGGTACCGTATTATTTGTGAGCCATGATCGCGATTTTGTGCGTCAAGTTGCCTCGCGCATCATTATTCTCACACCGAATGGGTTGCAAGATATCACCGCAGGTTACGATGAATACTTAGATGCGAGCGGTCAAGATTATTTAACACGCGATGTGAAAGCAGTCTCTGTTGGTAACGAACGTAAATCAAATTCTAAAAAATCTCAAAAATCTGGTTCTGGATCAGGCAAAGCTGCCGATAAAATTGAAAAGCAAATGGCTGAGATTGAGCAAAATATAGCACTTCTTGATGCACAAATGGCTGCACCGAACTTCTACGCTGATGCAACACCCCAAGAGGTGCGCGCATTGCAGGAAGAACGTGAGCGTTTGACCAAGTCACTCGATGAATGTTTGTCGCAGTGGGAACAATCGTTAAATCCTAAGGAGGACTCGAAATGACAACAATGATCGACAATGATGATGACATCGAACTGGACATGGAAGCAGCGGGCCCTTTGCTCGACGCTTTTGCGGAAATTGGTGACAATATCACCAAAGTGATCCAAGATGAAATTGCAAAAAATCCTTTGATTGCAAAAGATCAACGTACCGTTGCTTTTGCTTCTGTCTGCCAAATGTTAAGCATGAATGCCATGCTCGAATTGGCCGAAGAAGTTGAATGTGATCCTTTAGAAATCGTGGACACTTGGGCGAATGCATTCTACGAAGCTTTCGACGTCGAAGAAGATGACGAGGAAGAAGAAGCGTAGAGGTATGGCAAAAAATGACAGGGATGACGATTCAGCCGTATTTCGGCAAGCCATGGCAGGCGTGAAACCATTGGGTAAGGGCTCCAAAGCGCCCGGTGATAATACCCCACGCGCGCGCAAAAAGAGCCCGCCACCTCCGCCCAAAAGTGTCGTGTTGAATGCAAGTGCACTCAAACGATTCGATGATCGCCGCAATGCGCCTTCTGTTGATGGCAGTACGGCCATTGAATATTTTCACCACAGCCTTCCCTACCGTGATCGAACTCGCTTGAAAAAAGGGCAACTGGACATTGATGCCAGTATTGATTTGCACGGTATGACATTGGAAACAGCGCGCGATGCTTTTTCCCTGTTTTTGCATGAGGCTCAACAGCAGCGGTATCGTTGTATTAAAATCATTCACGGCAAAGGCAGCACGGAAGCTCCCCCTGTCTTAAAAAATGCCGTGTATCAATGGCTCCCCCAATCCCCAGCGGTATTAGGCTATTGTTCTGCGCGTTCAAAAGATGGGGGAACAGGGGCAGTGTATGTGTTGTTGAGAACCCCAACTCCGGGGTAACGCTGGGGCAATCCGTATTAAACCGAATGGCAATAGGCCATGTTGTAGATATAATGGCATATGCGTGCCGAAGTTAAATGATTGAGTGCGTTTTTGATTGGGATGCTTTGAATATCTTGATTGACATTTTTATAGACGAATTTTTTCTAGGGCTCACTGCGCGCATCATGCTCCCAGTCCATTGATTGTCATTTTCGCTAGACATTTATAAATCAATAAACTAGACTATTCTATATCATTATTCTAGATATATAGAGGAGTTTCAATGGCTATTCCTACCCATAAACAGCTCGCAAATGCATTGACACATGCCCATGAAGTGGCCAGACAGCATATCATTCAGTCTGCACATTTAACCGAGCAAGAGCGAAAAACTCTAATAACGCACGGATTTTTAAAGAAAATAATAAGAGGTTGGTATTTGTTGGATGCAGATCATGTGGCTCAAAGTACGGGCGAATCCGTTTTATGGCAAGAATCTTATCGTGCCTTTTTGGGGCAGTACCTGGCAAGCTGTTTTGATGCAGATTATCACCTTTCTCCCGAAGATTCGCTAGACATTCATACAGGCGTTCCGACTCAACCTACAAACCTATTGGTCTATGTGAAGGAGGATACTCGCCGTCATCAACCCTTCCCTGGCGGACTTGTACTGCAGACGCTCCAAAGAACCGCGAAATATGCGTCTTGTCAACCTATCGAGATGAAAGGATTGTGGGTATTGCCGTTGCCAGATGCGTTGATGTTGGTAGGCCCACAGTGGTTTCGCAAAAATCCACTTGAAGCAGAGTTGGCTTTGTCGATGGTAGACGTGCAAGCACTCGCACGTTCCGCGTTAAGGATTGCGAATATGGAAGCGGCCAAAAGAATCATTGGTGCCTATCAATTCATGGGCGCGCTTGATCGTGCAGATTATCTAAAAAATATTCTGGAACAAGCCGGTTTTGAGCAGATCAGATCTGACATTAAGAATCCTTTTCAAGACGCAACACGATATTTTAATCACAATCATTTGCCCAAATCACCGTATGCTGGGCGAATTCATGCGCTTTGGCAAAGCATGCGTGCGCAAATCATCGATATCTTTCCGGCGGTGCAACCTAGAAAATCCATTGATGACATTTTATTAAAAATGGATGATTTATACGTGCATGATGCATATCATTCCTTGTCTATTGAAGGATACCGTGTGACACCGGAACTGATCGCTAAAATAGGTGCGGGAGAATGGCTCCCGCTTGATCGGCAGGATAAGGAGCAGATCGATGCGCTGGCGGCGAAAGGTTATTCACAGGCTTTTAAAGAAGTCAAAAATACGGTGATTCATTTATATGAAAACAATCACAATACACTATTGCCGATGATGATGTCACGCTGGTATTCAGCATTATTTGGACCTTGTGTGCAAGCGGGTATTGTTCGCGCAGAAGACATTGCTGGTTATCGAAATCGCCCTGTTTACATTCGTGGTTCCAAACATGTCCCATTACCTTATGATGCAATGCGTGATGCGATGGAGGCTTTGTTTACTGAATTGGCACAAGAATCGTCTCCTGCTGTTTGTGCGGTCATGGGGCATTTTTTGCTCGGGTATATTCATCCCTATCCTGATGGTAATGGCCGTATGGCACGTTTTTTAATGAATACATTATTTTCTGTTTCAGGTTATCCGTGGACTATTGTGCGTGTCGAGGAGCGTCAAGCGTATATGGAATGTCTAGAAAAAGCGTCTTGCGGAGGCGATATCCGGCCATTTGCACGATTTATTTTGCAGGCCATGAAACACCCTTTTTAACCTTTGGAGCGCTCGCGCCGCGCCTCTTTGGGATCTTTGGGGAGAGGGCGATAAATCTCGACACGATCGCCGTCTTTCAAGACGGTATCAAGCGACACTTTTTTGCTAAAAATACCGACATGGTTTAAAGATAACGTGGGAAATTGATGGAGTAATCCACTGGCGGCAATGGCATCCATCACAGTCGCATCAGGCGATAATACAACATCGACCTGCGTTTGCTGTTCAGGCGTGGCGTAGACAACAGCAATCTTCATTGGCGTTGGGATCCATACAATTCTCGGGCGCGGTTCACAAAAGCATTCACAATGATGTCAATCGCGGGGTTCATGATCCGCTCGAGGGTTAACGACAATAAAAAGTTTTTAAATTCATATTGAATTTGTAGGACAATTTCACACCCGCCCGAGGGTAATGGATTGAATGACCAGCGGCCTAATAATGTTTTGAATGGCAGATTCTAATAATTTCACGTTGATTTGTTTGGGGGCAATCATTTGGTTGCGCGTGACGAGGGTGTAATGCAAGCCGCGGTAACCGACTTGTAATGTGCCATCCACCAGATTGTTGCCCAAATCTTTCATGTGGGAAGCCTGGCAATAGGGTAGAAACTCATGATAACTTGGAATATCCGCCACCAATTGATACATGGCTTCAGGGCTATAATGCAAGGTAACGGTTTTAGCGAGTTTTTTCATGGTGAGTTCTCCGTGACTGGTTCTATCATAGCATAGCCAAATGTCCCCGAAACGCTTATAATTGTCGCATGAAAACCAAAGGCACCAAAACCATCGCGCTCAATAAACGCGCTTCCCATGAATACCTCCTCGAAGAACGTTTCGAGGCGGGGCTGGTGCTCGAAGGCTGGGAAGTGAAGGCCATGCGCGAAGGCCATGCCCAAATCACCGATACATTCGTCGCTTTCAAAGGCGGCGAGCCCTATATCGTGAACATGCACGTCCCAGTCTCTCAGCATGTGGCTGCCCATGTATCTGCCCATTTGAAGCCTGAGCCTGACCGGTCTCGTAAGCTGCTGCTACACGCCAAAGAAATCAACAAGTTGGCCCGCGCCAAAGAGCGAGAAGGTTATAGTATTATCGGTACTGCCTTGTATTTTAAGGATAATCGGGTCAAGCTTGAAATCGCTCTGGGCAAGGGGAAGAAGCTGCATGATAAGCGCCAAAGCGATAAGGATCGTGATTGGAAACGCCAGCAGGGGCGGATTGTGAAGTCGACTGGGCGATGATCATGCTGATGTTCACTTTTTGCAACAAGCAACGCAGTGAATGCATCGCCCGTTAGGCTGAATGTAGAAGTCATTACGGCGATAACAGCATGATATAGGGTGGTTGAATAACATACTTGACAGCCACGTATGATAAGATGGTATGATGACCCTATACCTGAGGAGGCTGAAGCAATGTCAAATGAGTTTCTAATGACAAGAAATGCCTATATCGCTCAAACCGTAGCAGGGTTGGGTCTTCTTGCGTTTGGGGCGGTTCAGCTGGGACTAGACATGCGCAGCCACCCACGTGTAAATCCCCAGGCACCGTGGCACTTTTCACCCTTTTATACGGCGGTGCAGGACTGTTGGCCGCATCTGCCCTCATTCCTAATTCATGGATGAAAAAAGCATACAACGGTGCGAAAAAATTGTTTAAAACATCTTAAAGGAATTAATGTATCAGCAATTGAAAGCTTTGAAGACTGATTCCGAGAGCGCAAAACCAAGGAGCCTGTAAACATCCCTACGCTCGATATCATCAGTTGAGTGATATTGCGTGGGCTTTTCAAACTTTTGTAGCCTTCCTAATACCCGAGAACGTGGGCGTTCAGGGGGCAGGGTAAACGCTTAAGGCGCGAAAATTTTCTTATTCCATATTCTTAAAATAATAGTACAACCGTGTTCTCACCTTCGCATGAACATGTTTTCCGCTGACTGCCAGTTGATCCAATGCAATCTTCGGGTTATGCAACATAATATCGATTAATTTTAAAATATTACGATCACGTGTTTTGCCATTCTCCACTTTTTCAATCGTGATTTCTGAAAAACCAAAGGCCATGGCAAAATCCCACCGCGTGAGCTGCAGATCACGACGAAATTGTCTGAGTTGTTCTGCCGTATTATCTAATGGAATATAAATCGGCTCACAAATAAACGATGAAGGGCAGGCTTTCTCCCAATCGTCGCTAATAATATCATGATATTGTTTTCATCTGGTGAAATGCCTTGAGAATAACAATAATCAGGATAAGCAGGATTTTCTTTAGAAGGGATGCGATCCAACAAAGTTTCAAACATTCTGCCGGGTTTGCTTTCGACCGCCCCCGCTTGTAAGGCAAATCAGGCCCCATGGGAATGCCCGATCGCAATTTCATATAAGTGTCTTCATACTGAAATGCATAATTATCTTTATCAGATTGATACGATAATATACCGACCAAGTAGCGTCGTCGCCCCGTTTCAGCATAAAACTCAACGCGTGTCGGGTCAACTTTGTAGCGCATCTTTCATCTCCTGATACCGTTTTAAAAAAAGCTTTTGGATGGCATTTTTCATGAGTTCACTACAATGGCTTTGTTGAATCAATTTTTCAATTTTTTTCAAATTAACACGATCAAAAAATGATAAAACCTCTGAAAGATAATTCAATCTGATAAATTCTCTAACGTAGTCTTTGGTTGTTGGTTCCAATGTTTCTTTGGTTGCAATCTTACCTGTAGGCGCTATGTCTTCTTCCAGTTTGATAATATACGCCTTGCCTGCCAGTTCAGCTGAATATTTTAAAAATTTCCCTTGAAAAAAGCTGGAATTCCACCAATCAGAAGGCAGCGGACGCGCGCTGTCGTCAGAGCTGCTCTGCTGCCTGGCCACATCCAAGAATTCATCTGTGCTTTTTGCTGAGAACCATTTGCTAAAACATTCAGGATGAAGTCCATATATGGCCTTCTCTTGCTCAATAATTTTGTTACATTTCAAGCAGTTATATTTTTTCATGGTGCTTATTACTCCTATCCATAGATGGGAGTATAGCATTACTATCTATAGATGACAATGATGCATTGCCATCTATAGATTGCAGTATTATACTTGATGGGATTTATCAACGTTGAAACCGATGGCAAGCATCTTCATGTGAAAGCGAGAAGGCGGTTGTATTATTATTTTAAGAACAGACAGCAGAAGGATGTTATGGTGAAATGAGTTTTATTTTGGGATAATAAGTTTTAAACCGTTTTGTATCACGGGTTATTAATTCGAGTGATGATATCATTGCATGTGCGCCGATGAAAAAGTCGGGGAGGGGTAGTGATTCGCATGTTTAATCTCATGGTATTACATTTGCAATGTAATAGAAATACTAAAATGGCAGGAAATCAAACATTGTTTAAGCAATATCCCGACTGCCGCCAGGCTTCATACACCACGACGGCCACGCTGTTTGATAAATTCAAACTGCGAGAATGGGGTTGCATGGGCAAGGTGAGGCAGGGGAATTGGCTGCGAATATCTTCGGGCAATCCACGTGTTTCTGGGCCAAAACAAAAACGCATCATTTTTTTCAAACGCAACGGTATCATAACGCTTTGCGCCTTTCGTGCTGAACGCAAAAACACGCGTGTTAAGTGTTGATAAACAACTGTTGAGATCAGGGTATGTGCTGACGTTCGCCCATTCATGATAATCCAATCCCGCGCGTTTCAATGCTGCATCTTCCATTTTAAAACCGAGTGGTTCAATGAGATGCAAATGTGCGCCGGTATTGGCGCAGAGTCGAATGACGTTTCCCGTGTTGGGGGGGATTTCAGGTTGAAATAAAATAATATGAAACATTGTATACCACCAACATTGTTATTCAGAAAAACCCCTGAGCGATGGGCGCAAATATGCGCCCCTACGCGCCCCCTTTAAAAGGGGGCTTGTTTCATCCACTTCGCTACGTTTTTCGCATAATAAGTCACAATCGCATCTGCCCCGGCGCGTTTAAAGGCACTGAGTGTTTCCATCACCATTTGGTGCTCATTGCATAAACCGGCTTGCGCGGCCAATTTTAACATGCTGTATTCGCCACTGACTTGATACGCAAATGTGGGCACGCCAAATTGTTCTTTCACACGATAAATAATATCAAGATAAGGCAACCCGGGTTTGACCATCACGATATCTGCGCCTTCAGCAATATCCAGCGCGACTTCATGTAATGCTTCCAATGCATTGGCGGGATCCATTTGATATGTTTCTTTACTCGCGCCTGCCAAGGCTTTGGTCGATCCCACCGCATCCCGAAATCGTCGCATAAAAATGCGACGCATATTTTGCGCTGTAGGCCAAAATCATGGTGTGATGAAAACCTTCTGCCTCAAACGCCTGGCGGATTGCGCCGATGCGCCCATCCATCATGTCAGACGGGGCGACCATGTCCGCGCCGGCTTTGGCATGGCACAATGCGAGTCGCACGAGCGCGGCAATCGTTTCATCATTTAAAATCTCGCCTGCTGCATTGATGAGCCCATCTTGCCCATGCGTGGTGTAGGGATCTAGCGCAATGTCTGTGATGACACCTAATCCCGGAAAGGCTGTTTTAATAGCTGAAATCGCTGTAGGAATAAGTCCATTCGCATCGTAAGCTGCTTCTCCGTCAGGTGTTTTTTGATCGGCTGGAATGACGGGAAATAGCGCAATGGCCGGGATGCCTAGCTGAACAACTTCTTTTAAATCATTCAACAGAAGATCCAGTGATAAACGGTTCACGCCCGGCATACTCCCCACAGGTTCGCTAACCCCTTGACCTGGCACAATAAAAACAGGATAGATGAGATCATTGACCGTCAGGCGGTGTTCGCGGACCAATTGACGGCTAAAGGGGTGCGCGCGCAACCGACGCAATCGGGTGTTGGGATATTTTCTGTCTGGTGTCAGCATATTGGAACCTCTCTGCAAGGTGCTTAGTGTATCCAACTTAGGTTGAAAAAAGCAACTAATAGGCTATGCTATAGCTCTCATACCTGAAGATACCATATCTATAATTAGCAGGGAGATTGATAAAATGGTGACGAAAATGTTTTTTAAGATGATGATTTACTTGACAATAGGGGTGGTTACAGTAGACTATCTCATCAATTATCCATCAAAACCGCCCACTCAGCTCAGTGAGCTAGGTTTGCAGCATATCGACTAGGAGTGTGTCATGAAGGAATGCGCAGTGTTGTTAAGCGGCTGTGGAGTCTTCGACGGTTCAGAAATTTATGAAACCGTTTGTACGCTGCTTGCTTTGGAGAAGGCCGGTGTTGCTTATCAATGCGTGGCGCCCGACATCGCCCAACACCACGTGATCAACCACCTCACGGGTCAACCCATGAGTGAGAAACGCAATGTGCTGGTGGAAGCTGCACGCTTGGCGCGTGGCAATATCAAATCGTTGTCAGAGGTGAGACCGAGCGATTTTGATGCTTTAATCATTCCTGGCGGATTTGGGGCAGCGAAGAATTTATCTGATTTTGCATTCAAAGGCGAGCACATGGCCGTCAATCCGGAAGTGTTGGCGTTTTGCCAATCGTTTGCCAAGGCTCGCAAGCCCGTTGGGTTTATCTGCATTGCCCCGATGTTGGTGAGCCATGTTTATGGTCCCGGCGTGCAGGTGACGATCGGGAATGATAAAAGCACTGCCGCAGCACTGGAAGCCATGGGGAGTGTACATAAGATATGCCCCGTCACCGATTGCGTGACTGACGAGACCCATAAAGTCGTGACCGTTCCTGCCTACATGTTAGCCAAATCCATCACCGAGGCAAAGGCGGGGATAGATAAGTTGGTGTCGACAGTGGTGGGGTGGATGTAGGCTCTAGGTATCATCTAGACGGCGAGTGTGTCTATTATTGGCGATGACCATCGCCGCAGGCCCAACGGCCATGTAAATGGTTGTCTTGGTTGCGCCGATCACCGCTTCATAGGCATCAGTCGAATTGAAATCTCGCCCGTTATGATTGGCCTGATATCCCTTGATAAGGAATGACGTGACCAAAGAAAAGGCAAAATACCCTAGACATGGCAGGCTTGCAAAGCGGATAAAATCACCTATAAATGAATCTTGATGGTTTCTGCGAGGCATGGTTATCTCCTGGTTGAGGTGATCATAACGCAATGCGTGCCTCTCGGCAAGACTCCCTAAACTCAGGATCGAGGAAATCCTCAATCGACACCCTATCTCGATAGTATTGGCTCACATGGGCTTCGAGCCGATCAATTTTTTCATGATTTAAAATATACGCTTGATTGACTGATGCCAGCGCCTCACGTGACATGGGTACGCGCAAACGCAAACAGGCAGGTCCTCCGCCATTTTGCATGCTTTGTCGGCAGGATACATAATGCGCAGCACGGATTGGCTGTACGGGAGTGATCAAGCGCGATACAATACGATCGATATCAGGATCATTTTTGCATTCCATCGGCATGATCAGCACCATATGATCTCGGTTGATCGTGATCAGCTGGCTGTTGAAGAAATAAGTCTCCACAGCTTTTTTCAAACTCAATTCAGTGTCGGTGATTTTGATCATGTCCATCGAAAAATCTGCCGCTGCGGCTAATCGTTCGGGGAAATCGTGATCAACATAAGCTTTTTCATGATAAATCAACACATATTCATTGTTGATGGCCGCGACATCATTGTGAAACACACCTGCATCAATGGCATCTGGATTTTGTTGAAAAAAAAGAACAGGTGTTTTGATGCGATGCGTTTGTGAAATCATCGCAGAGGCTTCTGATGACTGGCGCGCCGGATAATGTTTGGGTTGATGGAGTGATGCATTGCTTTGATCATAAATCATCACGTTGACAGCTTTCCCCTCATGCGATGATGCAATCCGCATGTGATTTGCTGCACCTTCATCTGATAAATGCGGTAAAGCAGGCAACGGTTCATGAATGTGAAAATAAGGAGAATTGAAAATGTGTTTGAGCTGCGCTTGCGTATCAGCAACTTCAATGGCACGGTGATAATGTGTTTTTAAATTTGCAGGCGTGATGTGTACGATATTATCCTCTGCATCGATACTGGTCGTGATGGTTGCAGCATTGGCGGTCCACATGAATGAAGATGAAAATAACGCACAGAAAAGTTTTAAATCTTTTTTGTATAATGTTTCTAATTGTTGTTGCTCCGTCCCACTCAAACCCAGCTGGCGTAATGCGTTCATATTTGGACGGGTATGTGGTAAAAAAATCCCTTGTGGCGCGCCCAATCGTAATGCCAATCGCATTTTTTCTAAACTCTCTAGAGCCGCTGCTTTTGGATGCGATACCGCATGCGCATTTTTCATGGAAGCCACATTGCCCACTGCAAGGCCTGCATAATGGTGCGAGGGGCCAGGCAGTCCATCAAAATTCACTTCAATGATAGATGAATTCATAATGTGACTCCGGGAGAAGGCTGCACAGACATTTCTTCAGGAGTGCTTTGCATGCTCACCACAGGATGGGCACAATAATCTGCTGCATAATAAGCTGTCGGACGATAATTTCCACTCATGCCCACACCACCAAAAGGTGCTTCGCTCACAGAACCCGTGGTAGGGCGGTTCCAATGTAATAATCCTGCGTGCATGCGGGTGTAACAATATTCGAACAAAGCGCGATCTTTGCATACCACAGCTGCTGATAATCCATAACGTGTGGCATTCGCATGCGCGATGGCTTCATCTCGATCGTTCACCCAGATGAGTTTAATCAATGGGCCAAAATATTCATCATCAGGTAGATCAATGCCCGTGCAATCCAATAACGCAGGCGTCACAAATGCTTTACTGATCGGCAATCGTTTCATGGCGACAAGTGAGGTGGCACCTGAATTGATTAAAAAAGATTCGGCTTCAATCATTTTTTCAGCTGCTTTGTCTGTCACGAGAGGGCCCATGAAGGGTTCTGGTGAATTCGCAGGATCGTCAATGCGTATGGTGGGAATGATCTGAATCAAAGATTGAATGAGTTGCTCAGTTTCTGCAGAGCGTTTGACAATTAAACGCCGTGTACACGTGCAACGCTGACCTGCATTGAAAAATGCAGATTGCAAAATGACGTTGAGGGTTGCCTTTTCATTCGGCACATCCAAAATCACGAGAGGATTATTGCCGCCCAATTCAAGCGCCAATATTTTTTCGGGATGCCCCCCGAATTGTGCGTGAATTTTTTTGCCGACAGACTCGCTGCCTGTGAATAATAATCCGCGTAAGTCAGGATGTGCAACAAGCGCAGCGCCGGTGGCAGGGCCGCCTTGGACACATTCAATCACGCCTTTTGGTAAGCCTATATCATGCCAATATTGTACATATTTTTCGGCACACAAAGGAACCAATTCACTCGGCTTTAGTACAATTGTGTTGCCCGCCAATAACGCGGGCACAATGTGACCGTGTGCTAAATGAATGGGAAAATTAAAGGGACTCATCACACCCATCACGCCTTGGGGGTGGTGACGAGTGATCATGTGTCCTGCATGAATCGCGGATTTCCTGATAGGTGTTCTATCATGGTACGCTTGAATGGAGATGTCAATTTTGGCAATGGCTGTTTTCACTTCGAGCATGGCTTCCCAACGGGGCTTGCCCATTTCTTGACTGATAAGATTCGCCAGTGTTTCCTGATGCGTGATTAATTTCTCTTCGAATGCTTTCACATAGGCAACGCGTTTTTCAAACGTCAATCTTGAAAAAGTGGTGAAAGCATTTTTAGCCCGTTGCACAGCATCATGCACTTGTTCATGTGTGGCTTCTTCACCTTCCCACAGTATTTTCCCATCGGCGGGATTTGTTGAATGAAATTTCATGATAGGCTCCTAAAAGGGTGATAAACGGATATTATCTTGCGGTAACAGTTTTAATTGTTCAGCAATGCCAGGTGGCAAATAGCATTGATGCTTGTCGATGTGCGCTGTTGATATCATAGCGCGAAAATCATTGGATGTTGTGCCGATCAAATACAATGTCTTCTGATCGTGCTGTTGTGTACCTGCAAAAGATGTCACAAAACTGTTTTGAATGGTTTTGATATCACGCATCTGAGCAATCAGCTGAAGGCATCAAACACATTTACATACCTTGATGGATAAAATTGTTCTTCAATCAACACTGCGTAAGCAGGGCGTGTTTTGCGATCAGGCGTTCCAATGCAGGCGCGAGCACGTTTTGTGAGCTGCTGGACAGGAATGGGTTTGTGTGGAAGGGATTCATCGATGAATGCAGGATGGTGTCTTGCGACTTCCAAATCAGCCTCAATAAAATTTTTGTGTTTGATATATCGGTGTGAAAAATCTTCCCAAAATGGAGACATTTGGTCTCTGTCTCTTCTGCCTCTCATATCAGCGATGATGATGTCATGAAAATAATTTAAGTGAGAGGCCATGAATACAAAACGGGCTCGTGATAAGAAAGAACCTAAATGGTTTGATCGGTATTCGGGTGCTAAATATAACGCTGCAATTTCACTGACGCTCTTGACGTCAGTCGAGAGTAGCAGGGTAGGATCAGGTTTTTGATCGTCATACCTGAAAAGGTAATAGGGTGGATCATTGCCGATATCAGCATAGATGGCACAACATCCGGCCAATGTTTCTGTGCGGAGATCTTCCATCACAAAAAAATAAAGATCAGAGGGTTTGGGGCATTGATGCGACGTCGATAATGTTGTGACAGATTGTTGAATATAATCAGCAAGAACAATCTTATCGGGTGGCAAGTTCGTGAGCCCCGCAGTTTGTGCAAACGCATAAACGGCATCGAGGTCGCTGAGCCTCACGGCTCTGAATAAGAACGGTTCGAATCCTTTCATCATTTGGATATACTAGTGGACTTTGACGCCATGTGCAATGCCTATTCCCCTCATGGGAGTGGAAAATACAGGCGGGGAAGCGTACAATCAGGTGTCACACAAGAGGAATCGGTATGAAACGCGCACTTTTTCCAGGCACCTTTGACCCCATGACCCTGGGTCACCTGAATTTGATTGAGCGGGCTGCTCGCCTGGTCGATGAATTGATTGTGCTGGTCGCTGCACCTGTGCATAAACAATGCTTGTTTAGCCTTGATGAACGCGTGAGCATGGCCCATGCGTTGTTGGCCGAACATGCGCATGTGAAAGTCTTGCCTTTCAATGGGTTATTGGTCGATATGGCTAACACGTTGGAGGCCACGCTCATTATTCGCGGTGTTCGCGGGAGTCCGGATTTTGAGTATGAGCGGCAAATTGCTTTGGTACATCACACCCTGCAACCCTCTCTCGAGACAGTTTACCTAGCCTCCCCACCTGAACTGATTTGCGTGGCCTCTCGTTTTGTCCGGGAAATTGCGTCGTTGAAAGGGGATGTGTCTGCTTTTGTGCCACCACTCGTGGCTCAAGCTTTAATGGAGCGTTTTCAACATGGCGCTTAAAATCACAGATGCCTGTATTAATTGTGATATTTGTGAGCCTGAGTGCCCAAATGATGCCATTTATCAGGGAAAAGTTATTTATGAAATCAATCCTGATTTGTGTACCGAATGCGTTGGGCAATTTGATACGCCGCAATGTCAAGAAGTGTGTCCCGTAGAATGTATCATTTCAGCAGAGGATTAGAACCATGGCGTATGAGCTTAACACATTGAATGATGTGTTGAGTTGTTTTGATGATTTTTTTAAGGAATTAAGATCCTTAATTCAATCCTTGGAAAATACTTAAGCGAGCCTCAATCCGAGCTCAAATAACCCCCACATGGGCAAGGCCAATAGCGTTTGCGAAAAAACATCAGGCGGTGTTAATAGCATGCCCAATATAAAGCAGCCAATGATGACGTAAGGCCTTTTAGCGATCAACGTTTCACGTGTCACCCAGCCACTCTTGATTAAAGCCATCACAATCAAGGGTACTTGAAACGCGAGGCCGAATGCAATCATTAATTTCATTGCAAAACCAAAATAGGCATCAATGTCAGTGAGGACGGTGACGCCAGCGGGGGCAGCATGGACGAAAAATTGCAATGCCAATGGAATCACCAAAAAATACGCCATGCATAATCCCGCATAAAATAAAATAAAACTTAAGGCGGTTAATAAAAAGAGTCTTCTTTTCTCCTGAGAAAATAAACCCGGTGCGATGAATAACCAGATTTGGTATAAAATCCACGGCATACTGATACACAATGCGAACATCAAGCTGAACGTGAGTGGGACTAAGAAAGGTGTTGCAATCCCGGTCGCAATCAATGAGCCTTCTGGCAATAATGATATGATGGGGGCTGCAAAAACAGTGAATAAAGATTTTGCGCACAAGGCACACATCAGTGCAACAATTGCATAACCGAGCATTGCACGGATAAATCCTGTGCGAAGTGCACTGAGGTGATGGAGTATCTCACTGTCTTCATTCATGATTTTTATCCAATAAATCGGATACGTCACTTACGCTGGCAGCCAAGGCCGTTCGCTTTGCCAGTGCCTCTTCCTTTTCCATTTGCAATTGTTTGGTTTCAAAGCCTGCACGCCAGCGGCACCAATCTACCCATAAACTGCGACACATTTTGACGGCGTCTATCATTTGCGCAGGTTTGAGCGCAAGCACTGAGACAATGACGACCATCACAATTTCTGACAAGCCCACCGATAGCATCAGGGTGCCTTGTCGTCATCTTTGATGGCTGAACGAAAACTTTTCAGTGCTTTGCCCAGATCTTCACCTATGCTGCGCAATTTCTTCGTGCCGAACAATAATACGATGATCAGCAACACAATCAAGAGTTGCCAAATACTGATTCCGCCTAAGCCCATGGTCATATCCTCATAAGTTTAAAGTTTTAGTATGGAAGGTGCCGCCTAACAGGTGCGCATGTAGATGGAAAACCACCTGGCCGCCTTCCCTCCCGGTGTTTATCACGGTTCTAAAGCCTTCCAAGCCCATTTTACGGGCAACTTCCGGCAATTTTAACATTAAATGGGCAGCAAGCTCACTCTCTTTTTGTGTCAAACTGGCCAAACTGTCAATATGTACTTTGGGAACGATCAAGAGGTGCGTGGAGGCTTTTGGATGAATATCCTTAAAAACCAATATGTTATCATCCTCATCGACGATATCAGCGGGTATTTGGCGGGCAATGATTTTGCAAAAAATACAATCGGTCATAACAGTTCCTTGATGAAAGTGGGTATTTTACCAGGTCGGTATGTCAGGAGCAATTTTTATGGCGATTGATAAAAAGCTGTGATAAGATAGCTGATAAGCTTTAGTAGACTAGCTATATAATACATATTAGGTGTGAGCATGAGTGGTAAAGGTAAGGGCAAGGGTAAGGCAATACAGAAACGAACCAAGGTTGAGTCGTCATCCTCGTCATCCTCGTCCTCATCTGGCAGCAGCACACCTGCTATGGTTGTCACTCCCGAACTATCACATTTTGATGAACATTTTAAGACCATTCAATGTGTTGCAGAACAGATTGAGCCGATCGTCAACATGAAAGTATATGGCCATGGTTCTTGGTGTGCGATTGCGAAGATATTGGAAGATGGTTTTGTATCTGAAGAACAAGAGTGTTATTTCAAAAAGCATCTAAAAGAAAAAGGGGATGTAGATATCATCATTCTTTTCGACGATGACTTAACGGGTGATCAGTCTTCAAAACAAAAGATGCTTGAAAATGAAAAGATTATCTTCAATAAATTGAAAGCATTAGAGCAATGTCAGGTGAGTCGTGTTGATCTTGGTAATGTCAATGAACCAGGCAAATTTTATAAATTTGAGTTTGTATATGCTGGCTCCCCATATGATTTGGAAATGGCGAGTCAAGATTCCAATGATCATTCCTTGTCCCCTGCTTCAGTGATGTTTGATAAAGATCGAAATCCAATTTTTGGGAAAAAGCACGAGCATCAAGAAAGACATCGAAGATTTCTCTCACATCAAGAGATACACATGCCTGGCCTTACTGATTACAAACCGTCAGCGTCTGTTTCAGTGAAATATTGGGAAAGTGTTCGTGTGATAGCTTATGCGATCAAGTCGGCCTTGTTTTATATCGGTTCAAGCAAAGAACCAGGGTATTATGTGACAAATGATATGATCACTCAGCTAAAGAATTATAAAGACAATCCATATCTATGGAAAGATGTGAGAAAATTTTATAATGATAAATATTTCACAAAAAATCGTGTTGCAATGAAAATTGATGAAGCATTGGTTCATATCGAGAAAGCAAGTCGTTATCCAGATCTTTGCAGGATGAGTCGACAACAAGTGCTGGCTAGAGAATGGGATAAGTTGAGATTAAGTTACCTTAAAACAATGAGCATCATAGAGGATCTGAATCAGAGAAGCAAGACTAAATTAGAATCTCCATTTTCATCGGATATAATGGCAGCGACAAGGCCAGGACCCACTAATGTTTCATATGATGAACAAGTAACGATTATTTTTGAAAAAATAGAAGTGCTGAAAAAATCTCAAAAAGAAGCAGAGGCGCAGTATGAATATTATAGTAATATACTGAAAAATAAAATACAGTTAAAAGAGGGGGAAAATAACTCTCCAAGCATGTCTGTTTCAACATCCAGCGTTTCAAGTCATGAGGATATCAGTGAAGGTGAACTATCCCCACGGCATTCAGATACTTCATCAAGTGAGAACGCGGGATCCACCAAAAATACAACAACTGAAACGTCATCAGATGAATCACCTGTGAGAATTACGGAAGAAAATGAAAAGAGATCACCTCATGTGGATATCAGTGAAGATAAGCAATCCACTCTGCATTCAGATACATCTTCAAGTAGAATGCCAGGATCAGACAGTGTAAAAGCTAAAACTTCATCCAAATCACCTGAGAAAAAACCGACCGAAAATAAAAAGAAATCTCCCGATAAAAAGAAGGAAAATGCTAAGAAAAATAACAATAACAATAACAATAAAAACAGCAATAACAGCGATGATGAATTTGACCTGATTTTACAATCAGCGCAGGCATCGAACGCAGCATATTTGAAGAAAAAAGCGGAGATAGCAAGCAATGCAAGGGATAGGATGTTTCAGTTGCTACTCGCTGGGGATAGCAATGTAAAAGAAATTAATGAGAAAACAGTGGCCGCCAGCTTCAGGGGGAAATCGAAATCAGATGATAAAATTACCATTGAAGGCATAAAAAAATCATTTGATGAAAATAGAAATGTATTGGTTATGTTAAATGCAATATTGAAAAGAGCAGATTTTTATGAAAGCGATATGCAGCTTCTTGATTCACATGAAATCCCGGATCAATTTTTTTACGAAGTGATGAATGACATCAGACTTAATGTTGACTCTTTTGAAAACAAGAAAAATGATAAAAAATTCTCTATATCAGATGCATATTTTAATCAAGAAACTGAGACTCAGAAGGCTAATAAAATAATTAAGGGTTTTGCAGATGATCTCGAAGTAGTTGTTAATAAGCATGCTCAAGTTGAATCAGGAAAATCAACATCAATGCGAGTACAGCTTGTCAGGTTTTTCATAAAAAAATATAAAACATTAAAAATTGTTATTAAAAATTCACTGCATCTTGATGCAATTTCCTATGTGCCTAATCCCAAAAATGTTATGAATGACATGAAAAGAACAAATGAATTGCTTGAAGGCTTTCTGAAGCAGTATGTCGAAAATAAAGACAAAAAAATTGTTGATGAATTTCAAGATTATGCTAACAAGAAAGGATTCGACGTATTCACAAAAATGCGTGCTTACATGCGAATACTCTTCACATATTTAGAGTTTCATGAAAAGAATTATTCGGAAATCATCGATATGTATGTCGAATATATGCGCAGAGAGAAAAACAACCCATATTTAGTTAAAAGAGATGAAGAAATAGAATTTTTTAAAAATGTGATGTCGACTTCCTTAGCAGGAAAAGGAGAGATTCCACGAGTTGAATCTGTTAAATCAATCGTTGCGTCATTTAAGCATGAGTCAGGTTGGACAGTGTCACCTGATCGTATTATGTGCGGTATTTTTGAAGAAGCAGTGACAATATCAGACACTATGGAGACATTTGAACAGTTAGTTCCAGAGTGTTTTAGGACAGGTCTTTATTACCAAGACGAAGATCGAAACGAAGAGATGGTAGGACATCCTAGTGTAATCTCACTTAGTTTGACAGAGTTCATTTCAAATAACTCTGTGTTGCCTATGACAAATGACCCACTTAGTCAATATAATAATGTGATGGCATATTTAAAAGGTGCGCTACTGATGTCAGAGAGATTGTATTATAAATCAATTGATCCAAGAAAATCGAATGGTTTGCTGAATATGTTCAAGTATTTCTATTTTTTAGTTTCTGAGATATCCATTAAAAACTACGCGGTTCTTGCAAAGGCGAGCGAGATTAATGAATTTAGAAGGGATGATAAAAATGTTTCTGCTCTCGTTAATAATTACCTTGCTGACAAAATGTCCAAAATAAATTCAGATAATTTTAGTGAATGGAAAGAAGCATTTAAATACTTGATTGATAGAATACAACGTGATTTTGTTCACTTTGATATGAATAGAATTCGAATATTTCTTAAAACGAATGAAACCATGACACCAGAACTGAGGGTATGGTTTGATTTAGCTATGATCCACTATTTAGAACAAAACAAGATAATTGAAAAGTCAAGCATAGTATATCCAGTCACCGATCCAGAGAATAATCACCGTTTAGTTTCAATAGGTTGGCTGTTTACAGCGATCGAAGCGAAGGGTAAGTTTTTAATCCAAGAGAGTGATATCTTTGTTGAGAAGACAGCTAAAATTTATGCCAAAGGATATGAACGCGTTGGCATGAAATTCTCCCCTTTCATTTATATTAGAGGTTTTGCTCAAAATAACTTTTCTGATGGTGAACTGATTAAATTTATCGATGTTATATTCACATACTCAACTCTTTTAATGCTCTTTGATTGCAGGAATGATTTTAGAACTGTTACTACTTTTAGTAACCACCTGATTTGTTCTTTAGAGTCTTTTGCTCTTGATCACTTTTATCGTGAGAAATTTAATAAGGGCAAGCCTGAGCTCGCAGACGTTAATGCTTTTCTGAAAAAAGTAATACGAATTCGTCAGCTTTATAATCAATCTTTTAGAAGATTGCTTAAGATTTATTTAACACTTCCACTGGATCAAATCTCAGGGCTATATTCTAGAAAGTGTCAAAATGGAAGTAGCCCATCTGAAAAGGTTGAATTTAAGGCATTTTTGTTCACCTACGCCATCACATTTGTACAAGTAAATGCTTGCGCAGTGGCAAATGGAGATCTGTTGGATGTTATATCTTTCTATGTACCATTCCAGAATCAATTGTCAGATAATCTATATGAATCCTTAGAATCTGTTATGCAAAATCATGAACCTGTTATTCAGACGATAGATCGTTTAATAATGTTAGAGATATTATCTGCCTATTTAAAACGTATGGATCCAAATTGGCAAATTGATAACTCCACCCAGAAACAAATTCAAATGCTATATGACCTAGGTGTTGCGAGAAAAAATTCATTTGATGGATTGAAAGCATATATGTTCAGTTCACTTCAAAATAGACCGTTTGTCATAAAGTCCGTTATATACTTTATGAGGGTAAATCGCAAAAAAGAGTTAGATGAAATCCTGCCTATGCCGTTAATTAATAAGCTGCTCGAATTGTCTGAGAATATAACAGAGGACGATGTTAATTTTATCACTCTTAATTTGTTTTGCTCATATGGTGCTGTAACAAATCATGATCCAAATCTTCAAAATCACCGAAAAATGTTTTGGGAAGCTGATTTGATTTATGCTGTTTATTTGATGAAAATAGATGAGTTTGTCTTGCGTGATGACTATTCCTCTGAGAAAAAGAAAGAAAATCTTGATAAAATTAGATCATTGCATACTTACTCAAGAAAGACATTTAAAGCAGGTGAGGCGATGCGCAATGATGAGGCGAGAGCAACGGGTGCGCCAAGTCTGATTGCAGCGCCTACTGTTCAAGGGAGGCAGCAACTTTCAGGGCCTTCATCAGTCTCTCAGGAAGCTGTGGTAAAGAAGACATCAGGAGAGGCCAGTCCTGTTTGACTGATTTGAGAAAACCTTTGACACCAAATGTGTTTTTCATCCATGATTCAACAATGGGTCGAGCTGTATCCCACACATTTAGCTCTGGATACAAATGTCTCGTGATGCCTTCTACATTCAAGATGGTTTTTTGTAGCAAGATCAGTTGAGGTTGTATACGCATTTCAAACTGCTGTGCTGTTTGAAATAAGCGCAGAAGCAATTTTCCAAATGATATATCTTGGATTGAGCGTTCAAGCATGGGTTCGCAGACCGTGCGAATAGCCGCCTCAAATTCATCAACACGTACTGTTTTTGGTACCCAGCCAGATTCTATGTGTAACTCAGCGACCCGTCTGTAATCTCTGTGAATGAATGCCATGAGATTTTGGGCAAGATAATTCTGGTCAGTTTTGCTTAACGTGCCCATGATTCCAAAATCGACTAATATGAACTGAGGTGATTCAGGGTTACATGTGTTGATAAAGACATTACCCGGATGCATGTCTGCATGAAAGTATCGGTGTTCAAATACTTGCCTAAAAAAAAGTTCAATACCGGTTTTTGCCAGTAACGCTAAGTCTACGCCTTGCGCGAGTAAAGCTTCCTTGTCGCCAATACATGTTCCATGAATTCTTTCTAATGTGGCGACACGAGTAGCCGTATAATCCCAATATACTGAAGGAATTTTAACATGTGGCATATCTGCCAAATTGCGCTTCAAGACAGAACTGTTTGCTGTTTCGCGGATCAGATCCAATTCATTGTTTAATGTCTTATCCACTTCTTCGACCACTTCATGTAATCGCAAAATCGCCAAACTGGGTACAAACGTTTTGATGAAACGTGAGAGTTTATAGAGTAAACGTACGTCTCGCGCAATAATCTTTTCGATGTCTGGTCGAAGTACTTTCACCACCACCGACTCCCCTGAGTGCAAGCGTGCCCCATGAACTTGCGCAATCGATGCGCTGCCCAAAGGGTGTTCATCAAATTCAGCGAACAGTGTTTTAATGGGTTTTTGAAGAGCCGTTTCGATCGATTGAATCGCGATTTCGCCTGAAAACGGAGCGACCTTGTCTTGTAGTAAGATCAGGGATGCTGCAACATTGGGCGGAATTAAATCCGGTCGTGTGGACATGGCCTGACCGAGTTTAATAAACAGTGGCCCAAGCGCTTGCAGGGCCGCACAAATATCTTCGCCATTGGTTCTGTCTCTGAAAAGATTATATTTCTGAAGCGTGAATAAAATTGTGAAGGCACGTCGTGTATCATGGAACATGGTAGGACTCCGTGCGGCGTTTCAGTTGAGTGATTCTCGCAGCCAGGTGATCTGTGGCATAACGGAGCTCATTGACTTCTTTAGTGAAAGAAGCAAATTCTTCTTTTGATGTCACTGTGTTGGTTTCATAGCGACAATAATCTGCAATGTCTTGAATGGTATGATTCTTAATGTCAGTGGATTTTTCGAGCGCCATGCTAAACCCTTGAACCATTTTGTGTGCGATCGTTCCGCCGATCACAGTTTCTAAGAAGGCTTCGACATCGATGTCTAGATTACCAATTGCACGTTGCAATGCTTGGGCTACTTTTCCGTCACCTGCAATGTGCAAATTGGCGACGGAATGTGATGTCATGGTTTTAAAAAATTGAACCGGTGTCGCTGTCAGCGTCAATGCAACGGGTAGGATTGTTTCGCTGCTAAGCATGATGGCATTGTTTGAGCAGTTCATTTCAATCACACTTTTCATCGGCTCAAACACAAATCTTATGCGTTTTTGGTTTAGTGGTTCAAGCACCGTGGTGTCAGCGTGGGCTAATATTGCATTGATAAAACGTTGGGCACGCGATAATATCCATTCAAGAGCGAGAGAGGGCTTCACCATTTGTAGCCTCGATGGATGGCGACAACGCCACCGGTGATATTCAAATAATCAGCATGATCAAAACCTGCTGACAAGAATAACGATTTGAGTGTTTCTTGATCAGGATGCATGCGGATGGATTCCACCAAGTATTGATAACTTGCTTCATCGTTGGCAATCCATGCGCCGAGTTTTGGAATGATTTTAAATGAATACTGATCATAAATTTTTTGAAGCCATGTGTGGGCAGGTTTGGAAAATTCCAGTACCAATACACGACCGCCTGGCTTTAGTACGCGAACCATTTCTTTCAATGCTTTTTCAGGTTCGGTGACATTGCGCAATCCGAACCCCATGGTGATCGCATCGAAATAGTTGTCTGGAAAAGGCAAAGATTGTGCATCTGCCACCACAAATTCAATCTGATTAAAAATGCCTGAGTTCAAGCATTTTTCTCGCGCTTTTTCAAGCATGTTAGGGTTGATATCTGATGCAATGACTTTGCCTGTAGGTCCGACTTGTTTGGCGATGGCACGTGACAAATCACCTGTTCCCGCTGCTAAATCGAGCACTTGTTCCCCGGGTACAGCTTTCAATAAATCGATCGTGATTTTTTTCCACAACCGGTGCATGCCAAATGACATGGCATCATTCATCACATCATAGCTGGGCGCAACACCATCAAAGACTGCTGCGACACGTTTCACCTTTTCTGTGAGGGGAACTCTTTCAAAGCCAAAATGCGTCGTGTCTTTGTTCATGATGATGCCTATAAAATGTATCGTGAAAGATCTTCGTTCATTGCCAAATCGCCCAGATGCTCATTTACATAGGCTTCATCAATGGAGATCGTTTTGCCTTTGTGCATCGTCGCATTGAATGAAATGTCCTCAAGTAACCGTTCAATCACGGTATGCAAACGGCGTGCACCGATATTTTCAGTTTTTTCATTCACGTAAAATGCAACAGATGCAATACGATGAATTGATGAGGGCGTGAACTCCAGCGTGACACCTTCAGTTGCCAATAGAGCTTTACATTGATCTGTGATGGATGCTTTGGGTTCTGTCAGAATGCATTTAAAATCTTCTGTACTCAGCGCATTCAGTTCAACACGGATCGGTAAGCGCCCTTGCATTTCTGGGATCAAATCTGAGGGACGTGACAAATGAAATGCGCCAGAACAAATGAATAACATGTGCTTTGTGTTGATCGAACCGTATTTCGTGTTGATGATCGTGCCTTCAATCAACGGCAATAAATCTCGCTGGACACCTTCACGTGGCGTGGTGCTGTGAAAACGCTCATCACTGCGCGAAGTGATTTTATCGAATTCATCGATAAACACAATGCCGTTTTGTTCGGCATTTTCAATTGCTTTGGCTTTGATCTCATCTTCATTCAATAATTTATACGCTTCTTCATCAAGCAATGTTTTTTTAGCAACAGCCACAGTCATTTTGCGTTTTTTCTTGCGGTCGCTGGACATGTTTTGAAAAAGATCTGTGAGTTGAGAAGTCATGTCTTCCATGCCAGGAGGTGTGACAATTTCAAACGCAGTGCTTGTGGAGACTTCAATCTCGACCATGGTATCTTCTAATTCATTGCGTCGCAATTTCTCACGGAATAGTCGGCGTGCAGCAGAGTCTTCGCTGGCTTTCAGATCGCTGGGCTCATCTTCAAACATGGCGCGTGATGGAGGGATCAGTGCATCTAGTATGCGATTTTCAACGCCTTCCATCGCCTTTTCTCGCACTTTTTCCATTTCAGCGGCGCGGGCCATTTTGATAGCGCTGTCGATCAAATCACGGATGATAGAATCCACATCGCGACCGACAAAACCAATTTCCGTGAATTTTGTCGCTTCTACTTTGATAAAAGGTGCATTGGCTAATACAGCCAAACGACGTGCAATCTCGGTCTTCCCGCAACCGGTGGGGCCAATCATCAAAATGTTTTTGGGATAAATTTCATCGCGCAAAAGAGGGTCTGTGACTTCTTTGCGACGCCAGCGATTACGCATGGCAATTGCCACGGCACGTTTGGCATTGTGTTGTCCGATGATGTATTTATCAAGTTCAGCAACAATTTCGGGAGGTGTTAATTCGTGGGACATGTGAGTGTTTCCAAGGTGACGTTGTTATTGGTATAAATGCAGATTTCGCCGGCGATTTTCAAGGCCTCTTGCACAATTTCTTTGGCATCCAGGTCAGAGTTACGTAATAAAGCCCGAGCGGCGGATTGGGCAAAAGCCCCGCCGGAGCCTATTGCGATCAAGTGATCTTCAGGTTCAATCACATCCCCATTGCCGGTGATGATCAGGGATGCAGTATGATCAGCCACCGCTAGCAAGGCTTCAAGCCGACGGAGCATCTTATCGCTACGCCAATCTTTGGCCAGCTCAACCGCTGCTCGAACCAGGTGACCCTGATGCTTTTCCAGCTTGGCTTCAAAGCGTTCAAAGAGTGTAAAGGCATCGGCCGTGCCACCGGCAAACCCGGCTAAGATCTTGTTTTGATAGATACGACGAACTTTCTTGGCATTACCCTTCACGACCGTGTTGCCTAATGTCACTTGGCCGTCTCCGCCAATGGCAATGAGGTTATCCCTGCGAACGCAGATAATGGTAGTACCGTGATATTGTTCCATGATAAGGTCCCCTTTGGTGAGCTGGAGCCATTATAACATTAACCGTTGGTAGGCACCACGACACTGGTGATGGCTTCTGCTTTGAGAGTAGATTGCATCTTCAAGGCGGCTTGTTGAGAACCCAGCGGCGGTGTTTGAACGCGATACCAAGTGGTTCCATTGCCGAGCTTGGCTGATTGAATTTCAACGGTGAAGCCTGCCAAGGCCAGGCGGGCTTTCATGGCATCCGCTTCATGAAATGATTTGAATGAGGCCAGCTGCAAGCGATAATTGGCTGAATGGGTAGGCTTTGACATGTTAGCGACAGTTGCCGGTTGCTGAGGCTTAGGGATGGGCGCGGCAGAAGGGCTCCGGGGCTGTTCGACTTTCACGTCAGGCAGCATCGTGTAAAAATCGAAGGTAGGTTTGGGAATTTTTTCAACTGTTTTGGCTGCGATCACCGGAGGCAGTTGATGCGGGCGGCTTTCATGCCACTTCACGTAGCCTATGCTGCCCAGCACACTGCCCAGTGCTACGCCGAATAATAGCCAGGCCCATCCATGCCCACTGCTGGGCGTATGGCCACGTTTGTTTGCTCGTTTTCTATGTCGCATCGTTACATCGCCTCAGGGGCTGAGACGCCCAACAGCGTCAAGCCGTTTTTCAATACTTGCCGGGTGGCTGCAATCAAGCACAAACGCGCGTCGCGCAAGGCTTCATTGTTATCCAAGAATATATGTGCATTGTAGTAGCTATGAAGCGCATGTGCGAGTTCTCGCAAATAAATCGCAATGCGATGGGGTTCCAGGGCTGTGGATGCTTGTGCGATCAATTCTGGATAGCGGTTGAGTTCTTTCAATAAAGCTTCTTCATGAGGGGTGTTCAACAGCGCCGTGTTGGCGAGACCCTTGTTCGGATGGTATTGATAACCCTTTTCAGGTAATTGTTTGAATACCGCGCAAATACGGGCATGTGCATATTGAATATAATAGACAGGATTTTCGTTAGACTGTGATTTCGCCAATTCCAAATCAAAATCCATGTGATGATCAGCTTTGCGCATCACGTAGAAAAAGCGGGCAGCATCATTGCCGACTTCCTCACGTAATTCACGCAATGTCACGAATGAACCACTGCGGGTAGACATTTGAACACGTTCTTCCCCCCGATATAAGACAGCGAATTGCACAATTTCAAAAGCGACATCTTCATTTTTGTGTCCGAAAGCTTCGATGCATGCGCGCAGACGAGGCACATAACCGTGGTGATCCGATCCAAAAATGTAAATGAGTTTTTGTGCGCCGCGATCAAATTTGTTGAGCATGTAAGCGATATCAGAAGCGAAATAAGTGGTTTGACCATTCGCACGTTGTACACAACGATCTTTATCATCACCGAAAGCGGTCGATCTGAACCAAATGCCACCGTCCTTTTCATATAAATGTCCGTGACGTTTTAAGACATCAAATGCATGGGCAATCGCACCGGATGTTTCAAGGGATTTTTCGGAAAACCATGCCTCAAATATCACGCCGAAATCAGCAAGGTCATCACGAATATCATCCAATACGGTATTCAGTGCTAAATTAAATACAGCATTGTAATGGGTGGTGCCCAAGAGTTTTTTTGCATTCACGATCAAGGCATCAATGTGGGCTTCTTTGTCACCCTCATCGGGTTTGTCAGGATGGGCATCGGGTGGCACATTTTGAAATAATTCATCGGCTGTTTTGATCAAACCATTGCCGTATTGTTTGATCAAGACAGCAACCATGTTTTTTAAATAATCGCCTTTATAAGCATTGCTCGGAAATGGAAATACGACGCCTTGCGCTTCGAGATAACGCAGCCAAAGGCTGGTGGCTAAAATATCCATTTGACGGCCGGCATCATTCACATAATATTCACTGTGCACATCATAACCGGTTGCTTTCAGCAAACGTGCGAGCGAGGCGCCGAATGCTGCGCCGCGGCCATGCCCAACATGTAACGGGCCGGTAGGATTAGAGGAGACATATTCTAAAAAGACGCGCGTGTGCTTGCCCATGTTATTCTCGCCGAAGCGGTTTTGTTGTTCGAGAATGGTTTGAAGGATATGCGTATTAGAATCGGCGGCGAGGAAGAAGTTGATAAAGCCAGGTGCGGCTACAACAACTTTGCTGATGATGGGTGAATGGGGGAGTGTGGCGACGAGGGCGTTGGCAATCTCCATGGGCGGTTTTTTGGCTGCCTTGGCCAGCATCATCGCGAGGTTGGTCGCAAAATCGCCATGCACGGGGTCTTTGGTGCGCTCGAGGTGAATGGGTACATTCGCATCAGCGGGAATCAGGCCATCTTGTTTGACGTGTGCCAAAGCTTGGGCGAGGAGGGCAAGGACGGTGTCTTTCATTGTGTCAAATTCCCAAAGTAATGTGCCCCTTTTGTCGGGGTTTGCTTCTGGTGGATGTTCGGGTCATGTGTTGCCAAACACGCCGTGAATACATCCCTGTAGGCTCGAGTTCGGTGTCCACAACCCTTCACTGCGCACCACTTCACCTTTTCGGCGACTAAACGAGCATTCTACCGCGATTTCATCCACGCGTCGACTGCCAGTGTTCGCGCCTTGTGGATCGCATTTTTAATGTCCAGTCCTTCATGTCCTTTGCTGACAGCGCGGACATCAATGTGGGCGGCGGCATGATAGGCTTTATCGAGATAATCGGCTTTTTCTTTTCCATCAATAGCTTCTATCGCAAGTAAAATATCTCGAAAACGTTTTTCACGCCGGAAGGGATCAAAACATTGGAGCAGGTTCACGAGCTCCATGGCGGGGAGATCGTATAAGGCTTCGAGGTCGTGGGCATTATCAGTGAGTAAGTCGGGAATGACATGCCAATCGATGGGAATATTTTTGTTGATCAGCCGCAGGCCGCTCGCCAGGGCTGCAAAGCGGATGGCGGGATTGGACGTGAGGGCGCATGCAGCTTTTAAGTGGGCAAGGCGTGTCTCTGACAGGGTCGCATCTAATTCGGGAAACAGGATTTTCAGCGCACCCGATTCACGCAATACCGCAATGTAGGCTTCCGGGTTTTGTTCGCTGAAAGCGCGTTCCGTTTCCTTCCACACGCGCTCAGCCACCAGGGCATTGACTTCGCCCGCTTCGACCATTTGTTGCATCAGTTTCATGGTATCCGGTGCGACGGTGAAACCGAGATGGGCAAAGCGTGCGGCAAACCGGGCTGCTCGCAAGATACGGACAGGATCTTCTGCAAAGGCTTCACTCACGTGGCGTAATGTTTTGTGGATCAACAAATCGTCCTTGCCACCGTAAGGGTCGATCAGCTTGCCATCGGTGTCATCGATCGCCATTGCGTTGATGGTGAGATCGCGGCGTTTTAAATCTTCTTCGAGGGTGACAGAAGGATCCGCGTGGCATTCAAACCCGTGATACCCTTTGCCGATTTTGCGCTCAGAACGGGCGAGGGCATATTCGGCTTTGGAATGGGGATGTAAAAAAACGGGAAAGGATTTGCCGACGGGCATGAACCCTGCAGCGATCATCGCCTCGGGCGTAGTGCCAACGACGACATAATCGATTTCACTCGATGGGTAATGGAGCAATTCGTCGCGCACGGCGCCGCCGACGCGGTAGTATTTACCAGGAATGTTGATTTTCATCACTGAAATATACCTCATATCAATCATTAAAGGTAGTAGGGGTTTATCGTGTCCGAGTCGGTGTCATCCCATCATGAATGATGGGAGCAGATCCCTGGAGTGACCCCCAAATGCAAATCCATATAAGTGTAGTTGTGTAGGTTGTTTCAAAGGTATGCAAGTATAATGATATGGATTTTTAACTACTTGATAAATATTAATAAAATGAGCCGATCGGTAAGCCGGGTTCTGTCGTGAACAATCATTCGTCTAGGCGTTACGTCACCATAACGCTCAAGCGACCAACCCGGCCAGCACTGGGCCATGCTATTAGGCCCCTATTTGGTCTTGCTCCAGGTGGGGTTTACCCTGCCACATCTGTTGCCAGATGCGCGGTGCGCTCTTACCGCACCATTTCACCCTTACCCTATTTTGCAAGCAAAATAAGGCGGTATCATTTCTGTGGCACTTTCCGTAGGCTTGCGCCTCCCAGGCGTTATCTGGCACCCTGCCCTAAGGAGCCCGGACTTTCCTCTCTCATTTGCATGACAGCGATTGTTTAATCGGCTCACCGCGATGATACGGGGTTTGACGGGATGATGCAATAGGGGTAGACTTGGGCTTGGCTTTTAAATTTTGGGAGAAGAAAATGGCTACTAGTGTTGATGATGTTCAATTTCTTATTATCCAGGACTCTAATGATAAGGGTGCTGTTAACAACATTACTCATGACGGGGTGTTGAGTCATTCTCAATTAGTCGTTCGTGGCCATGCTGAAGGAGAGCCAACCAATTTGGCCATGAGCATTTTGCTTCCTGGTGGTGCGCCCTGCATTCTTTTGATAGAGAGGTTGACAGGGGACACAGCAGTGATTGCTAAGCATGTGAGGGAGTCTATTCTGCCTATGGTGGCTCATGCATACAGGCAACCTTTCAAATACCCTGATTCAAATCGAGACAGTGCTATTCTTGAGATACTTAATCAAAAAAAGGAAATTGAAAGTACCAATGAAGTATCGTTTAATCTCTCTGTAGGTGCTGTCCAAAATGTTGCCGATTCGACGTGTTATCAAAGACAATTCTCTGGTTTTGTGACGGGCACTGCGAAGTTTTATCTCAAAGGTATAGGTTATATAAAGGATGGCGAAACAATAAAATACCATCAACATGGTACAGCGTCCACAGCAAAAGATTTCACAACATTCAATGAACAGGTTCTTGCCGGTCAGCATATTGTAGGAGTTTTGGGCGTGGATTCAAAAGTATTGACTTGCACCGATGTTGTGGGGGGCGAAAGCCGAGACAACCCTTGGAATTTGAACGGGTTTACAAAAGAAAACTTTAAATTTTCAGGTTCATTGGCAGCCGTTGCAGCACAAGTGTTAGACCACTCAGGTCATATGCAGTCGGATAACTGGCGTGCTGCAATAGCCAACTGTACACAGTTGAGCACAAATAAGAGTAAGCAGAGTGAGCCTGGGGGTTCTGGGAGAAGTGATGTTTCTGCAAGCAGCACTGTTCCCTTGTTGCCGAGTTTCTTCTCAAATGTCTCATTCGCCACGGTTCCTCCCGCTCTGTGGTATGGTCTGGCGAGTGTGATCATTTGCTCAGCAGTATTGGCCATCGCAGATACGTTTGGAGGCGACCCGATCACGAACCTGATGAATGATCGGACGCAATGATCATTGGTTCGACGGTGATATCGGCAAGCATGCTGCCAGTGGGTTTGCATTCCCAGGGGCTTTGACCGCGATAGTAGGCGTTGGATGCTTGTTTTACTATGGTGGGGCGAAAGCTTATGCAGCGTGCCGATCTTCTGAGAAGCCGAAACCCGAATAAAGGTGTAGGGGCGGGTATTCCCGCCCGTGCGCCGTAGGCGCGACTCGACGCAGGGGCGCAAATATGCGCCCCTACAATACCTTCCGTACCCCCACATTCTTCAAATGACGGTAATCCGGCAACCCGTTGAGATAGGGCGGATAATCTTCGCCCTGGATCAACGGTTCTAGGTAATCGCGGCAGGCTTGCGTGATACCAAACCCTTCTGCATCGATGTAATGATCAGGCACTTTCTTTTCCTGATTGGCCAAATCGACCAAGGGCGCTTCTTGCACAGTCCACATGTAGGGAATGTTAGATTGCCGCACAATGATGGGCATCACCGCATTTTTACCGGCTACTGCATATTCAACAGCCGCTTTGCCCACCGCATACGCTTGTTCTGCATCCACCGCAGAGGCCAAATGCCGCGCACTGCGTTGCAAATAATCTAAGACAGCCCAATGGTATTTCAAACCGAGTTTTTCTTTCACCAATGATGCCACGGTGGGTGCAACGCCGCCGAGTTGGGCATGACCGAAGGCATCTTTCGAGCCATTGTTACTCAAGAAACGGCCCGATGCATCTTTAACACCTTCTGACACCACGATCGAACAAAAACCAAATTGTTTCACGCAATCAGATACTTTTGCTAAAAAAATGTCTGGATGGAACGTGCGTTCAGGAAATAAAATAATGTGTGGCCCCTCTTTGGGGGTATTCTTGGCAAGACCCGCGGCAGCGGCGATCCAACCGGCATGACGGCCCATCACTTCCATGATGAAGACTTGCGTGGAGGAAGAACACATCGAGGCAATGTCAAACGAGGCTTCACGGATGCTGGTCGCAACATATTTGGCGACAGAGCCAAAGCCGGGGCAAGTGTCCGTGAGGGGCAAATCATTGTCGATCGTTTTGGGAATGCCGATGCATTGAATAGGATAACCCATTTTTTTGCCAAGTTGGGAGATTTTGTAGGCAGTATCGGCGGAGTCGTTACCGCCATTGTACAAAAATACATCAATCTTGTGTGCGGCGAACACGGTCATCAAACGTTCATATTCAGTAGGATCTGTTTCGAGTGTCTTCAATTTATAGCGACAAGAGCCAAAAGCACCGCCTGGTGTGGAGCGCAGCGCGCTGATCGCGACAGGAGATTCATGTGAGGTATCAATTAAATCTTCCTGCAAAACACCAAGGATGCCATTGCGGGCGGCGTACACATGGCCGACTTTGGCGTGCAGGTTACGGGCAGTTTCGATCACACCAGCCGCGGTTGCATTGATAACGGCCGTGACACCGCCGGATTGTGCGTATAGAATGTTGATAGGCTTCATGATAACCTCAATTTTGATGCGACGTGGAATTATAGAATACTTTAACTTCAAATAGGAAACATTTGTTTATGCATATTCACATCATGGGTGTTGCGGGAACGTTTATGGCAGGTGTTGCCCGCCTTGCTAAAAATATGGGATATACCGTGACTGGTTCTGAGCAAGCCGCAGTCTATCCGCCGATGAGCACACAGCTGGAACAAGATGGCATCGCACTCATGGCGCCCTATGCGGCGGCGAATCTGAATCCGCGCCCTGATCATGTGATCGTGGGGAATGCCATCAAACGCGGCAATCCTGAGATTGAAGCCGTATTGAATCAAAATATTCCTTATAGCAGCGGCCCTGAATGGCTAGCGAAGCATTGTTTGGAGGGGCGGCATGTGATGGCGGTCGCAGGCACGCATGGCAAAACCACGACGAGTACGTTGCTCACGTGGATACTACATGAAAACAACATCGACACAGGCTATTTGATTGGGGGTGTTCCCCGTTGTCTGCCTGGATCGGCTTATTTAGGCACAGCACCCTTTTTCGTCATTGAAGCCGATGAATATGACAGTGCTTTTTTTGATAAGCGTTCAAAATTCATTCATTACCGTCCCCGTACGGCGATCATCAATAATATTGAATATGATCATGCGGATATTTTTGAAAATGTTGCCGCGATTCAAAAACAATTTCATCATTTGATTCGCACGATTCCCTCAGAAGGATTGATTGTGCATCCGAGTGACGATCCCTTGGTCGCTGAGACATTAAACATGGGCGTGTGGACACCGTGCGAAACATTTGGATTAACACGCGCATCCATGCGGGCTGAATTATTGAAACCGGATGGCAGTGAATTCAATGTATTTCATCATGATAAGCTCATCGGTAAAGTAACCTGGGCATTAACGGGTGAGCATAATGTGCTGAACGCATTGGCGGCGATCACCGCTGCACAAAATGCGAATGTTTCACCAGCAGCTGCGTTGGAACCGCTCTGTCGTTTTCAAGCGCCAAAACGTCGGATGGAATTGATCGTGGATCATAATGGCATATGTGTTTATGATGACTTTGCACATCATCCCACGGCGATTGAAAAGACATTGCACGGTTTGCGCATGAAGGTAGGAAAATCGAAAATCATTGTGTTGCTCGAAATGCGATCTTACAGCATGCGTTCAAATATTCACGGGGATGCGGTGATTCATGCTTTGTCAGATGCGGATGAAGTATATGTGTTAAAACCCAAGGAATCTGCTGAAGCGATTGATGCATTGACGCGTGATCAACATAATTGGTTTTGTTTTGATGATGTTCAAATGATCCTGAAAAAATTGATACCAACACTTAAATCAGGCGAGCATGTATTGATCATGAGTAATGGGTCGTTTGATGGATTGCGGGAGAAGTTGATTGATGTACTGGGTCCCAGATAGACCTAGCGGTCTTCCGGGATGCGTTCGAATCATGCTTTGCATGAAAACTTGATTGATGTACTGGGGCCCGGATAGACCTAGCGGTCTTCCGGGATGCGTTCGAATCATGCTTCGCATGATTCTCACTGACAGAGGTAGATATGATAACTCGGATTTGGTTTGGTTTTTTTGTGATCAGCTTTTTGAGCGCTTGTGTATTGTATATCACAAAAGGTCAAAGTGCAATTTTTGGCGATATGGTCAGTTCTATTTTCGACAGTTCTAAACAATCCGTTGACATTATTATAGGTCTGATTGGTACGATGTGTTTTTGGCTCGGCATATTTGAAGTGGCTAAAGAGGCGAAAATTGTGGATAAATTGGCTGCGGGATTACAGCCTTTATTTCGGCGGATCATGCCTGATGTGCCGACCAATCATCCTGCACATGCCAGCATCACCATGAATTTGGCAGCGAATATGCTGGGGCTTGATAATGCCGCAACGCCAGTTGGTTTGCAAGCGATGAAAGATTTGCAAACACTCAATCCCCATCAACATACGGCAAGTGACGCACAAATTTTATTTGTCGTCTTGAACAGTTCAGCGGTCACCCTGATCCCTGTTTCTATTTTCATGTATCGCGCACAATTGGGCGCGAGCAATCCTGCATTGGTGTTTATGCCCATTTTATTGGCTACGTCGGCATCAACTTTTGTCGGTCTTTTATCAGTTGCCTTCATGCAAAAAATTAAAATCATGCAGCCGGTTGTGATGGCGTATTTACTGTCTTTTTGTTTTTTGATCAGCATGGTGATATATTATTTTTCACAGCTCAATCCAGAGCAGTTGGTTGATCGATCGCAATTGTTTGCGAATTTCACAGTGATATCGATTGTGATGTTATTTTTAGGTATTGGCATGTGGAAAAAGGTCGATATTTACGCATCTTTTATTAAGGGTGCAAAGCAAGGTGTCATGATAGGCCTTAGAGTGTTGCCTTATTTGGTTGCCATGCTCGCGGCAGTGGCATTATTGCGCAGTAGCCAAGTGATGGATCATTGTTTGAATGGGATGGCATGGGTGGTGCGTTGGATTGGTTTGGATGATGCCTTTGTTCCTGCGTTGAGTACTGCATTCATGAGACCCTTGAGTGGATCAGGTTCACGCGCCACGATGATTGAAACCATGCAGCATTATGGTGTGGACAGTTTTCCGGGATTAGTCGCTGCTGTCGTGCAAGGCAGCACGGAAACAACTTTTTATGTGTTAGCAGTGTATTTCGGATGTGTGGGACTCACACAGGGTCGCCATGCAATTGGGTGCGCACTGCTGGCGGATGTAGCGGGGATAGTCACAGCGATTCTTTTGTGTTATTGGTTTTTCTAGGAGATACAAATGGCAGCAGAAAAATTTGTGGGTGATTTCATGTTATTGTGGGCCACGATTGATCCGATCGGTACGTTGGCATTATTTGCAGGTGTGACAGCTCAGATGTCAGCCAAAAAACGTTATCAAACGGCGTTGAAGGCAACCCTATATTCCGCAGTGATTTTACTGGGTTCGATTGTGGTTGGGCAGATCATTTTAAAAGGCATGGGTATTGAACTTGAGGCCTTGCAAGTCGGCGGTGGTATCATTTTATTTCTATTTGGTCTGCAAATGGTCTTTGGTGATCTCGAGCATAAATTATCCGTCGAGCCAGAGAAGGGACATGATATTGCTGTGTTCCCATTGGCAATTCCCTCAATTGCCAGTCCGGGTGCCATTACTGCAGCGATTATATTGACAGATAATGATGTGTATCCTATCGTCGTTCAAGCAGGAACCGCGTTGATGTTGATTGCAGTGTTGGCGATTACGTTTGTGTTAATGCTGAGTGCAACCACCGTGCTACGTGTGATTGGTAACAGTGGTGCGTCTATCATCATTCGCGTGATGGGATTGATTTTGGCGGCGTTGTCGGTGCAATTGATTTATCAGGCATTCGGCTTTTCTTTCTAAGGTGGGCGTGAGGATCCAGCATGCTGCGTCCTTACCAGAGCGTCAACATATCCTTGATATTTTATATAATATGTGTTTAAATTTCCGTCGAATAATAAAAACGGAAAGATAAATATGTCAAATAACATCCAATTTACGATCGACAATCAACCATTTAAGATCATTTCTGCGCGCATTCACGAGCAAATCAATCAACCTTACTGGGGCGAATGTCACCTGCGACATGATGGGTTGGTCTGGTCCTCAATCACTCATGGGAAAAAGCGCCCTATTATTTTCAGAAGTTGCTGACATTAAGCGATATTTTCATCTGATCATCACGTCTGTCACGACCTATGCGGGTGATCCACATTCATTCATAGTGAAAGGTGAGTCGCCAATGTGTGGACTTAAGCACGCTTATCGGTCAAGAAGCTTTTCAAATATCACTACACGTGAATTAATAAATAGGCTGGTCACAAATATTCATTGGAATGGTGAATCATCCGATCACATTCATGAATATGTTGAGCAGCATCAATGTTCGGATATGGATTTGTTTCAACGTCTGATTTATCAAATGAATTTAGTTTATTATTGTAAATCCGACGAATATTCTACAAAAGTTTATGTTGAAAAAATGCATTACAAGGGTGATATCACATCCTTTCCATTTTTACCGGGTCGAGCAGCTTCGGATCAGACATTAAAAATCAATGCGATTGAAGGCGATGATCACACATTTTATTGCGTGACCAATATATTATCACTGCAACCACATGGCGTTTTCTCATTGGAAGGACATCCTACCATCACATATAACCGTGAGTACCGAATATTGGAAAATGAACATGTTTGGCAAGAAAATGATATTGCGTACCAACATCATTTAACAGTGGAGCCGGCCAACAGTGTGAACAGTCACCATGTTCAGCATCCCACCAATAAAGTACCTTATATATCTGTGGCAGTCGTACAAAGTAATCCGCATACATTGCTGAATGATCAGGGTAAATATCATATTCAGCCACTGGAAATGTCAAAACGACTCCCGAATGAAAGACAATATGCCGTACCCATGTCTGGATCCTATGTTGGTAATGATTTCGGCATGCATTTTCCGCTCGCAGAACACACGGAAGTGTTGATAGCACGAATGGACGGTTATGTGGATAAGCCATTCATCATGGGCGCTTGGTATAACAGTGTTCACATTAATCCCATCACAGAGATATATCCTGATCAGCATGTGATAAAAACGCAAGGAAAAAATTCGTTGTTGATGAACGATGATAAGATCAGCCCTTCTTTGTGTATTGAAACGGCACTTCAAGAGCAGTCTATTACATTTGAAGCAGAGACGAATGCAGTCAGCGTGAACATGAATAGTCAGCGTGGCTGTGTCATGCTTGAAGCAGATCAAGACATTGCTTTATGCACAAAAGCTTCTTTGAATGTTGCAGTGGAGGGTGAAATGGATATGAATGCAAAATCCTTGCAATGCATTGCGACAGACAATGACATCACTTTTCATTGTGGGAATGATCAAAAAATGGTTGCTCAAAAAAATGTGAACATTAAAATGGGCAATCACTTATCAATCACTGCCGATAAAAGTGTAGCGATGGACATCAAAAAAGAATATTATTTATCCTGTCAGGGAAACAGCCGAATGAATGCTGAGCATGGAAAAATGCTGTTGTCATCAAGTCAATCGACGAGTTTTCTATCAGATCAAATTAATATAATCGCAGGAGGTTCCACAATGTGTATGAAAAACAATGGAATTGGAATATTATCTGCTCAACTGATAACGATCAATGTAGACGCCATCAATATTAAGTCATGAGTCAGAGCAAAATGGTATTAATCCCATAAAAAAAATGATTGACAATTAAAATAAAATAATTATAGAATGCATTACTGAAGTTAAAATAAATACAGATGGAGTTTTAATGATGAATAACAACATTTAGTTTTCGACACAGCCATTTTTAATTCATTTTTTTAAGAGAGCCAATCATGGAGCGATTAGAGATTTTTTGCGCCAAAATTTTTATCTTATGCTGCATTCTCACAATGATAGCCGGTTGTGGTTCGCCAAAAGTAAAGGTGAATGTTGCAGCAGATCAATCATTGAATCAAGACAATCAGCAGCGTTCATTGCCAGTGGTATTGCGTGTTTACCAGCTCAGTGCCAAAACAAAATTTGAGCAAGCTGATTTTAAACAAATATGGAAACAGGATACAGCATTTCTTGGTGCTGAATTATTGGCTAAAGAAGAATATTTAGTGCATCCTGGCAAAAAAAGCACATTAAAATATCCAAAAGTAGACGGCGCGAAATATATCGGTGTCGTTGCGTTGTTTAGAAATATCGAGCAGCATCATTGGCAGATCGTTAAGCCAGTGGGTCAATCGTTATTAACGCAGCATTTTTCAAGTACGCTGAAAATGAGAATGAAAGATAATACCATTAGATCGACGCTATAAGAAGGTTATAAAATGAAGGCAGGATATACGTTGGCTTGGTCAGAAGGAACATACCTCACACAGCAGCATTTTCAGTGTTGGGGAAAAACCATTGATCAGATCTACCTGAGCGTTATAAATCACCTCGTCCCTTATGCATACGGCGTGATGCAATGCGAATTCGATGACGACGCGATTCGGCAAGGCATTTGTCGTCTCACATCGCTGCAATTGCTGACAAGATCGGGTCACCACATCGTGTATCAATCAACACACATGCCAGTGGTTGAGTGTCTGCTCAATGATTCATCCGCATTGATTTATCTCCACTGGTCTCAGAATGATTTGTGTCGGGGCTTGAGCGGGTATGACAATATGGGGCCTGCGCCACAATTCGAGGTCGAATATCACTTGATCAGGGATATGCATGATACTCAAAGAGCTCAGGAAGTGGCATTCAAGCGATATCGTATCGAGTTAAGCAACAGCCCCATGGCTGCTGAAGGCACGTATTCCATGCCAATTGCAAGGGTTCGTCACAACGTGGGGAATCAGTATGAATTCGATAAAGCATACATGCCCACTGCCATGAGTTTCAAAGCAGTACCATCTTTTAATTTGTTTTTAGAACGCTTGATTCCAGTTATCACGCATAAGCTATCTTCACTCAAGCAACAATTGTCAAGAAAGTGGGATGCAGGATCGCATATTGAGGCAAATGTTTGGTCACAATGTTTGATATCATTAATGCAAATAAAGTCGCACCAAATCGCGCACCCTTATGATGTTTATCTTGTCTTGATAATCGCAATTCAGCAGTTATTTATCGCTAAAACAGAAGACTGCAATCTGCCAACATACTGTCACGAAGCTTTGACAGAGACATTTTCTGGCATCGAAAATATATTGAACACATTGTGCTTAATTGATGCAGTGCCTGAAGAAGACAAGATTTTTCTAACGAAAATAGATGAGCATCACTTGACAACAGGACACATTCCGGGCGATGTGATTCATGCCTATGAGTGGTATTTGGGTGTGAACATGCATGCGGATGATGTGAAGTGGGTGCAGCAATTTGTGCAACAAGTGAAATTGGGTACGGCGGAAACGCTGCCCAGTATTTTGATGTCTGCGTTGCCAGGCATATCATTACAGCATGTTCAACGTCCTCCCTCATCCATCGTGCTTAAGAGCGGATACGAATATTTTCGAATGAAAAAAGGTGATGCCTATTGGCAATCGATGGTCTCGCATCAAAATATGAAAATATACCTTCCGCGTCCATTTCACATGGCATCGTTGACGTTGGATATTATCAAGGAGTAGGCGCTTGAAAAAGACATATACATTATTAGATTGCGCGATGCCCATCTTTAAGATGCTCGGTCAAATGGAATATTCGTGTGGGTCGCAATTACGTGCGTTGCTACATCAATTTGAATGTAAAGCCTACGAGCATCATATTCCCAGTCATCAGGTGCATGACGCTAAATACGCACTTGCCGCATTGATCGATGAAACAATCTTGAGATCTCCACACGCAGATAAAGATAATTGGATATCGCAGCTTATACAAGTGGAGCAATTCGGCGAGCATATGGCAGGTGAGAATTTTTTTAAATGGTTAGACCGTGTTAAAAGTAACGGTCCTGAATATCTGCCCGTCCTAGAAGTATATTATGTGTGCCTCAAAATGGGATTTCAGGGGCGGTACACAGTGGAAGGCCAAGAAAAACTGAATGCCATTCATGTGGATGTGAAGCACACGATTGATCTTTGTCTCGGTTCTGTCAATCCCTATTTGTCTAGACCGCTCGAGTCTCGTCAATCATCCGAAAATTCTAGGCGTCATTTTCCGTGGTGGGGTTATTCAGCAGGATCTTTCGTGTGTATTCTGATTTTTTATATCGGCTATAGCATGGTTTTAAACAGCGTGGTGTCATCATGAAGAAAATGATCGGGATTAATGTGATCATCACCACAGTGATAGGATTTGTCACGTGGTGCATCATTCATGCAAGTGAATTTGTTTGGAAAATATTGTTTGTTATGATATGTATCTTGGGAATATGCATCAGTGTTTACTTGTGCTATCGATTGAGACTATTTTCCCGTGGAAAGCAGCTATTTGAAGCAATTCAACAACAGAACACTGAAGAACACGCATTAGAAGTGTCAGCCTTGCGCGAAAAAATAAAGGAAGCAATTGCTGCTGTCAAAGTGTCAACCCTGTACACGTTACCCTGGTTCATAATTATCGGCCCATCTGCTGCAGGAAAAAGTACACTGCTGCGACATTCTGGATTGCATTTTCCCTATTCACGTCACAAGGATATTGACATAAAAGGTTTTGCTGGCACACGGAATTGTGACTGGTGGTTTGCAGATGAAGCGATCATTCTTGACACGGCGGGTCGTTATACCACAGAAGCAGATGATAAACCCGAATGGTTAGCATTTTTAGACATGCTTAAGAAATTCAGAAGACGCGCACCTATTAACGGAGTCATTGTTGCATTGAGTCTATCCGATATCTTGCATTCGACAGAGCAGGAAATTGAAGATCATGTGCAAGTCATTCGTGCGCGACTCGATGAATTGATTGATCGGCTAGGTGTGGTTTTTCCAGTTCATATCATTTTAACTAAATGTGATCTGCTGGATGGTTTCCAAGCCTATATGGCGGATATGGGGATTGATGGACGTGAGCAGGTGTGGGGATTTCAACTCAACTCACGCAGATATGATGAAGCTTCTGTGGTTGATGCCCTGCAATCTCTTTATAGTAAATTATGTGATATGCGAATGCATAAACTCACATTGCAGCCTCAATCTGCTGAACGGATCGAGATATTGGCTTTTCCTACGGTATTCCATGAGATGACGAAAAAGCTTAAACCGTTCCTTGAATTGTTGTTGAAGGAAAATCCTTATCAGGAACAGGCTGATTTCAAAGGAGTATACCTTACCAGTGCATATCAGGGGCAAAAAACAAATCCAAGTTTTTTTGTGAAACATCTGTTTAAAAAAATCATTTTCCAAGACAAATTTCTTGTCCGTAGCGAGTACGCAAGAAAGATGAACCTTTCTCTTCACACGTGCTCGGCTGTTTTATCGGGTTTAATGTTGATTACAGCCATTGTGCTGCTACAGTCAAGTTATGGCATACACAAGAAGGTTTATGCCAAGGTTGAATCGATACTTGATCGACAGTTGACGATCGGCGCAGGGTTTTCGCGGCAGAAATGGCAATCACTGATGAAGCTACACGAAGAATATGTAGACATCATGCACTTAACTGATCACAAAACATTGTCATTGTTGATGATGAACAAGTTGGAACGTGCGCAAGAGAAACTGCGCATAGAATGGATGGCTCAAATGCAGGCGTTATTTCAACAAGATGTGGCGGAATATCTTGAAATAAATTTGGAAAATCATGCATTAGATTGGATTAATTTAACCGTCGAGCAGCAAAATGCTGTTTATGGATCTTTCTATGATAACTTGAAAACCTATTTAATGCTCACAGATCCCAAAAAGTTCATGGATAAAGCTTATGCGCAACCTAAGTTATCAGCGATCTGGCAGTATATACTTCAAAATCGTTATGGAGATTTTTCACTTCCACACGACAAGATCAATGCAATGGTGGGCACCTACATTGAGGTGATCAAGACAAATCATCAGATGCAATATGCTTGGAGAAGTGATCAGACACTTATTGCTCAGGCGCAAAGTATCCTTAACATTGATCCATCTGCTGATTCGATTTATGCACATTTCATGAGTGATTTGAATGATCGTTTAGGATATACCTCCCTCAATGAATTGATGGGTGGTAAATCGTATGGATTGTTCACCAGTGAAATGAGTATGCCAAAGGCATTCACGAAACAATATATTAACAGTGATGTATTGCCAGCTATCGACGCATCTGTGGCACGTGCATTGGAAGGTGATTGGGTGCTGAATAATCAACACGGGAGCGCAGATGAACAACTTAAAAAGAAACTATCCGAACAGCTTCGTGGCCAATATTTTTTAGCATATGCAGATGCATGGTTTAGCCTGATTGCTTCAGTCAAGATCAAACCCTTTCAGTCATTGAGTGATGCATCGAATAAGCTGTCATTATTGCAGCAGCCTTCAGGCCCTTTCTCAACATTCATGGGAGTGATTAGAGATAACGTGTTTGTATCTGATCACCTGGACGTTCCAACAAAGATCTCAGACAAGATGCCATCACCGATGCGGGCTCCTGAATTGGAAAAACCATTTTATGCTTTACGGCGCTTGACACAGCCGGCTGAAAAAATGAATGTCTCTGAAGCAATGAATCAATATTTGCATTTAATAGGACGTGTGCACAATGACTTATTGCGTATTACGCACAGCAGCGATGCTGCCAGAGAGGCAGAAGTATACGCGCGAAGTGTATTGCTGGGGTCAGAGACTGAGATTTCTAAAGCAGTATCAAGTTTGTCTTTCTTGCTTGATTCTACAACCAATACACCTGAAGCGATGTCATATGGTGAGAGGACCCGTCAATCTATGGAACCCTTATTATTTTCTGTCATCGAGAATGCATGGGAATCCATTTTGGCGAATGTGGCTGTTCACTTGCAAAAAGGGTGGGATGCACAAGTTGTCGATGTCTATAACGATACACTGCGATACAAATTTCCCTTTTCGAAAAAGAATGTTGATGCTTCATTAGAAGACGTCTCAAATTTTTTCAACCCAAACAATGGCATTTTAAGTCGTTTTCAAGAGACATATCTGTCACCTTATTTGACCTGGACACGTCAGGGTTATGAGCCGCAGACATGGCTCGGCAAAGGCATACAGTTTTCTGCCGAATTCATTGACTCACTTAACACAGCAAAGAGGATTTCGGAAGGATTATTCAAATCACGCAGTGGTCATCTTGAGCTCACCTTTTATGTGTCGCCCGTGCCTACACCAGACATTGAAGAAGTGATTTTTGACAGCAACGGTCAAATGTATCGTTACCGTAATGAACCTGAGGAATGGAGACAGTTTGTTTGGCCAGGTGATTCAGCTGAAACGGGTGCACGTTTATATGCATCTAAAAATGAACAATCACAATGGGCAGAAATCTACCATCCAGGTGTGTGGGGTTTGTTTCATTTGTTAAATGCGGCAAAGTTAACAGGTGAAGGCGGGGCTCAGTACTTATCTCAATGGCAGGTGAAGGATGACAGTGGGAAATGGATGAATGTTCGTTTCAAATTAAAAGCAGATAAGCAGCATAATATTTTTGAGCCTGGGTTGTTGCAAACACTTGTATTGCCTGCAGACATTACAGGGCAAGCATCTTTGCTGGTTGCTCATCGGGCGGAGGATGGTCATGTTTCAATTCCTTAAAAAGCAAAAAACCTCTCCAAGATTATTGTCTTCATTTTCAATATTCGGCAAGTTGCCGGGTATGGCTGATTTTATAAAAATTAATGCGCATTCAGAGCAAGCTGTTGAAATCAATGAGGCTGTTGCGCATTTGTGGTCTGAATTGCATGAAAAATCAATCAGCCTTGATAGAGAGTTTAGCTTGCAATGTGTTTTCGAGGAAAAGGATCATCATGTCCTCATTCAGATGATACACAGCAGAGATAAAATCGGAAGGTGTTATCCCTTAACTACTTTTTGCCATTTGAAAAGCGAATTCATGACTCTGTGGCAGCCTGCTGCACCATTGATCACTGAGCCCGTCGTTTCTTTTATGAAAAGCTTGCAGGAACAAGATCATCTCAATTCAAGGTCATCTTTAGAGACTGCCTGTGAATCATCGAAGCATATCCTATTTGAACAGACTAAAGCATCCTTGCTTGAATCGGAAGTAAAGCTATTAAAGTCTTGTGATCAAGGTACCTTCATCCAATCAGCCTACCCAGATGAGAAACTAGAAATGATTGCTTCGAGCATCCTAAATAACGCAAGCGATATTTTGGCATTTAAGGAGGATGAACATAAACCTCTCTCATTTCGATTATCAAAAGATCATGTCTTGACTTCCGCGGTATTTTGGCTTCAGTGGATAGAGACACTTTTACAACCTAAACGCTGGCCGTTACATTATTGCATCATCAACACCAATCATTTCGCTCAACTGCATGTTTGGTTCGAGAAGCCTCTAAAGCTCACAATGAATGATTGGATGTTTATGAATCAACCATTGAAAAAAAATCTTCATAAATGTGAGCGGCTCGAAGCTGTTTTAATGAAAAAAGATATCACCTTATGTGACGCTCTGTATCTTTGGAAGCAGGAGGTATTAAGATGTGATTGATGAAAATACATTCATACGTGAAAGAAAGTATATATAGAAAACATGAGGTAAGATATGACGAACGCATTTCATAACGAAATTCCGAAAAGCAGAATTAACCTTTCTATTGACGTTAATGTCGATGGGAAAACAAAAACAGTGGCACTGCCACATAAGACATTGGTACTGGGAAATTTTTCAGCCGGCCACAATCAATTGCCTGTTCAGGAACGCGAAAAGAAAAATGTCACAAGAGACAATATAGATTCAGTGATGAAGGATGTTTCGCCGACATTGGATTTGTCATTGCCGAATAGAATATCAAAAAATTCAAATGAGCTTAATGCGAAATTGAAATTTTCCTCATTAAAAGACTTTCATCCCGAATCTATTGCTCTTCAAGTGCCGGAGATGAAGCGATTGCTTGCCATGCGTCATTTGCTCAAGGATTTGCGAGCCCATATGTCAGACAATCAGGCATTGAAGGAACTGCTGAAAAACGTCATGCAATCTTCTCAAAACCTTAAAATGTTCCAGGAAGAAGTAGCACGTCTTGTCAATGATCATCAGGGAGAATAGGAGTTATGATGAATTTATCTTTTTACGAATCAGTATGTCAGGTCGCAAATGTAGTGCCCATGCGAGAGCAATGTCGGGTAAACATTGATGATTATAGTCAGCGTCATTTACTGGCGGATACATCATCGAGTGAACGCTTAACTGTTTCGTTGGCAGCACTGCTCGATTGTCTGAACACTGCTTCTTTGCCTACGCAAACACCAATCGATAATCAACTTATTGACCTGCTCATTGCGAATATTGATGAAAAACTGAGTGCACTATTAGATGATATTTTGCACCATCCTGAATTTCAATCTTTAGAATCCCTATGGCGCAGCTTGGCTTATCTGGTGCAGGATTCTGATGCCCGATCCAATGTCAAAGTGGATATTCTTGATGTGTCAAAACAAGATCTACTGTCAGATTTTGAAGATGCACCAGATTCGACATCCAGTGGTCTCTATCATCATGTCTATACTCAAGAATATGACATGCCAGGTGGCGAACCCTACAGTGCGATTGTGTCAGACTATGCATTTGATAAAACACCACAAGATATTGGGTTACTAAAGGAAATTGCTCGTGTTTGTTCATCTGCCCATTGTCCATTTATCGGGAATGTTGATGCGCAATTTTTTGACAAATCAGATTTCGAGGAAGTCATGAAAATCAAAGATTTGTCCAGTTATTTTGAACGAGCAGAATATATCCGCTGGCAAAGTTTTAGAAAAACAGATGACAGTCGCTATATTGGCCTGGTATTGCCAAAATTTCTCCTCAGGCTTCCTTATGGAGATGAGACATTGCGTGTGCGCAGTTTCAGTTATGCTGAAAATGTCATCGATGAAAATCATCAGAAATATTTGTGGGGATGTGGCAGTTTTGCCTTTGCTTCGAATATGGCCAGATCGTTTCGAAAACACGGCTGGACATTGAATATTCGAGCTGCCTGAGTCGGGTGGTAAAGTCGAAAACCTTCCCATGCATCATTACGATGTCGGTAAAGGGATTCAAACTAAAATTCCCACAGAGGTAACTATTCCTGAAACACGCGAAATTGCGTTTGCTGAACTGGGTTTCATTCCGCTCAGCTATTACAAAAACAGTGATTTTGCCTGCTTTTTTTCAGCAAACTCTATACAGATGCCTGCGCTCTATGATGATGATCATGCGCAAGCCAATAGTCGCATCAATTCGCGTCTTCCGTATGTGCTATTGATTTCACGTTTAGCACACTATTTGAAAGTATTGCAACGCGAAAATATCGGCACGCAAAAATCACGCGAACATTTACAGGGGGAATTGAACCAGTGGTTGTCACGCTGGGTGACTGAAAAATCCAATCCATCCCCTGAAACAATTGCTCGATATCCCTTATCCAGTGCTTCAGTCACAGTACATGATGTGCCTGAAAATCCAGGATATTATCGAGTGGAGTTAAACGTCGTCCCACATTTTCAAGTAGAGGGAATGGACATTACTTTGTCATTGGTGTCTCAATTGCCGACGAAAAAGTAACTTGAAAATAATGCAACATCAACCAACAACAGGAGAAATAATATGCCAACACCTATCTATATGTGGATAAAAGATGAATCAGGTGCACAGATTCAGGGGAGCGTCAAAATGACGGACGATCGCATGGGCAGCATAGAGGTCATCGAACTTAACCATGTGATCGCTATCCCAACAGACAAACACAGTGGAGCGTTAACGGGGATGCGTCGACACGATGCATTGTGTCTTAAAAAAGCAGTCGACAAAAGTTCTGTCGATTTATTTCAAGCGGTGACAACGGGTCGCAATTTGAAAGAAGTGGTTTTACGGTTTTACGAAATCAATCGTGAGGGCATTGAGCAAGAGTATTATCGCATTTCATATGAGGATGTTAAAGTCACCTCGTTTAAAACAGTTCTGCCCAATGTCAAGGATCCTGTCTCAGAACGTTTTCCGCATTTGGAAGAAGTGGAATTCCGATACAAAAGGATGACAGTTAATTTCACGAAAGGAAATTTGACCCATTCTGATGCATGGGAAGAGCGCGTCGCAAGAATTGCATAGAAATATATAAAGAGGAATAAACATGCAAACAAATTTATTTCAATCATTGACGTCGCGCCCACCTTATGGTGGGCGTGAAGCGATACGGTCTTCCATCGATGCCTTGCTGAATGCAAAGTCGGGTAGGGTTCCTTATGATTTCGGGTTACCTGATTTCTTGGATTCAATGTCTCGAGATTATTTTCAAAAACTTTCCTATATGCTGACGCATAAAATCAAACAATCAGATTCCAGAATTGAACGTGTCACCTGCGAGCGAATGACGGAACCGGCCTCTTTAGGAGCCACCTGTTATCATTTGACTATCATGCTGATGACGAGTGAATCATTTGATTTATACATAAAAGCAGATTGGTTGGGGAGATTTGATGTCAGTTTCTGATTCGCTGAAAACCTATTATGATCGTGAATGGAAGCGTTTACAAACAGATGCCAAGGTGTTTTCTAAAGCTTATCCTGAGCAAGCCGGTCATTTGCATTTGGATGCACCTTTTGGCAGGGATCCCAATATTGATCATTTGCTTCAAGGTTGTACGTATCTCGCTGCACAAATTCATCATCATATCGATAAAACATCAGATGATATGCCTACCCAATTAATGATGCAATTGTGGCCGCAGCTTCTCCAGGATGTGCCTTCATATTCGATCGCACAATTTAAAATGACATCGCGCATGGCGCCTTCGCAACGTGTTCCTGCGAAAACGCCGCTGGTCAGCAAGCCAGTGGGAGATGAAGAGATATCGTGTCGATTTGAAACCGTGAATGATCTGTCAGTCTACCCATTTGACATTCACACTGTATCCATCAAACATCATCAAAAAGCTGTGAGTTTTGTCATCAACGCTGCTTTTGAAAGGCCATTTTTGTTGAACAACATCGATCAGTTATTCTTTTATTTGTCAGATGATCATGTCAACGCCTGCATATTTTATCATTTTTTGAGACAACATTGCATAAAGGTTGAGTTATGTGTAGAGGGGGCTGTTATTCATCAAGAGTTGAAAATTAATTTCCCAATAAACACAAAAAACCGTGCTGAATCAGATTTGATTTCGTATCAATATCTTTTTGATTATTTTTCATTTTTACAGCAATATTTTATATTGTCACTCTCTGGGTTTTCATTGATGCCAGATAAATTGGATGCTAAGCAATTTGAGGTCGTCTTTCACTTTGATCGTCCATTTCCAAATTTCTATTCTATGGGCAACACATCAATCACATTGAATACTGCATTGATTGTCAATACATTTTCCATAGATTGCGAGCCGATAGAATATGATCACGCTCATTATCAATATCCTGTTTGTGCTGATAGATATCATGCTGACGTGGTAAGGATATGTTCCATCGAATCAGTCCAAGGAATAGATAGGAACACTGGATCTGTCACAGAATACAGCCCACTGTCGCATCTTGAAGATGTTTTACGCCCATCGTACACAGTATCTCGCGACCAGGGTAATCGCGCTCAATATTCTGTCAGCTGCTTTAACACAGTATTGTCACCACAAGTTTTATCCATCAAGGCAACAGTGTGTCAAGGGTTTTATCCAAAACGTTTTGTGCCGCTCAACAGTTTATCGCTTTCAGCCTCATCGATGAGTCACCTCTGCAGTGCGACAAATATCCTGACTCCAACTCAGATGTTGTCTCCACCAATAGGTCTTGTATCAAAACATTTTATTCGATATTTTACATTGAATTTAGAGAGTGTGCTATCAGCTGATCCTTTAAAGGCATTGCTTCGAGCATTGAATTGGTCGAATGATGCGCAACACAAAAAACGTATTGACGGGATTCTGTCGATAACGTCTGAATTAAAATCTCGAGTGATGCGAGGGGCATTTTGCATTGTCATTGATATTCAATTACAACTGAAAAGTGACTGCTTTGTTTCTGCTGGCGATATGTATCTGTTCGGCGATGTGTTGCATGCATTTTTTAAAGCGAAAACCTCGCTTGGTCAGATGATTGCACTTACTGTCATCACTTATCCTGAGGAGTATGAATTTGTATGGAAACCGCAATGCGGGATAAAACATTTGCTATAACTGCATTGCCATCTGCTTGCCATTTTTTTCAGTGGGTTCGGATCCATGAAGAGTATGCTGGCTGCGATATTTTTAACATGATCAAGCCCACTCATTCATTGGGTTTTTCTGTTCAGGATTTTAAAGTGTTTACAAACGACAATGTTCAGTGCATTGAAGTGAATTTTTTATCCTTACTGGGCGCGATGTCGCCCTTGCCGCATCACTTATCTTCTACTGACATTGAATCAGAGGCTTATCACTCATTCATTCACTTATTGAATCGCATTTTTTACCGTGCATTCTATGCCGCATGGAAATCTACCCATGCATATTATTTTCAATCGGATCGTGGGATGTATCGAGAGTATTTCTCTCATCTTGCGCCATCCCCCTTTTTGGCAACATCATTTTTCCAGTATACCCCTACAATAGCCGGCTTGCGAAGTTTATTGCATCGCGTTTGTCATCCTGTGCCCGTGTCTGCGTACATCGAATCTTGTTACCGTGATATTTCCGTTGGTCAAGCATTGTTAGGTTCACTGTCAAGCTTGTCAAGCAATGCGATATTAGGTGCACGCGTTTTATCACAGCAAGGACAATTGCGATTGAAATTTGACCATTGTCTTGCGTCGAAGCAAAACAATGGTTGCCTTCTGAAAAGAAGGCAGTTTTATTTTATCTTTATTGAATCGCTATGGTGCATCATGTTTGGCATTGTGCTTTGAAATATTGATTGATGCGCAGATCACACAATCTTGTTTAGGCGCGGGCGATCAATTGTCTCGCTATGCATTTCTGGGGAAGAGTGGGCGGAAAACCGCCATGTTTTGCTGGATCCCGGATAAACGCTGACGCGTTTTCCGGGATGACGTGTTCACAAAATAAATTGCTGTGACCCTAATTTGACGCCTTATTCTTCTCTTTCTTCACATCCGGCGCTTGCGGTGGTAACTTGGAGTTCACTACGATGGAAGCGATAAATGCTGCAGCTAAAAAGATAATCACTTTTGCGACATAATCATCACTTTCAAAGAAGGCCAGACCAGAAATATCATCCTTTTTAAACATGGCCAAAGTACTGGCCACACCCAAGAATGCCAAGGGTGCATTAGCTGCTGCATTGATTGGCCAGAATGTGAGAAATGTGTTTTTCTTCCATCCTTCAATTGGTTTTTCTTCATCTTGATCTTTTTCATCAAAGCCATTTTTTTCCGAATCCAGATAAGATTTCATGAGACCCTTTGCGCGATCCATGTAAAGCGGCACTTGGGTGAGGGTGATCAGGATCAATAATGTGAGCGCGGCATATTCGCTGCCTGCGGAGGTCTCAATGTCGTCTAAAGGTGTATGGTCGCCACCGACCCAGGTAAACCATTTTGCGAGGGTGGGCGTGCAAATGAGTGCAGTGCCAAGCACGCCTATCACGATCGATCCCAGAAGGAAATAATATCCCATTTTTGCACCTGGTTTTGAATTCTCAAAATCAGGTAACAGCGCCTGTATCGATTTTTTATCAGAGATTTTTTCAAAGGCTTCTCGCATGGGCTTGAGCATCAGGCGAAATTCGGCATACCCTACAACACACGTAAAGATGGCAATTGAAATCCACGCTTTACCATTGCGATCGGGATTTTCATCCTCAACAAGATCCTTGCTAGAGCCAAATTCATCCATTAATGAGTCGATAGTCGCTTGCAAACCATAAGCTGTGATCAAACCCAGTACAAATGCAGACAGCAAGGTGGCGATCCAAGCACTACGGTGCGCATTTTTATGTCGTTCTTGTGCGGCTTCTGTTTTGTCTTTATGTACCAGCCCCTTGATGATGTCCTCACGAACCAACATGCCGTTGATAATCAAGACGCTGAGAAATGCAATGCCTGCTAAGGGTGCAGCGTAAGACCAGTCGATGTCGATGTGCGTATCCCCATCAGGCATACTCGGGTCGTTCGGGACTTCATTGCCCAACAGGAGTAGCATATAGCCTGCAGTGCCCCCCGCTTGGAGCAGGCCGTAACCCATCATGGATAAAAGATAGGCGAGATAGAGACGCGCTTGTGCGTGTTTTTTATATTTTGATGATTCATCATAGTTAGTATCTGCGAACCACTGCGACGTTGTCATACTACCCCCAAACCCATCCACCCAATAATCCAGCTTACCGAAATCGCCACATAATTGCAATCAATTCATTAACATTACTCTATAATTAAGGCATTCCATCACAGGGCCGAATGAAATGAGCAGACCTCAATCCATTGATTTATCAGCATTAAAATCAACTCTGCCCGCGAGAAACGTAACCGCTCATAAAGGTGATTTCGGGACAATTTTAGTGATTGGCGGCTCGCCAGGGATGTCCGGCGCGGTGCTTTTGGCCGGCGAAGCGGCATTGCGGGCTGGGGCAGGCCGGGTGATCATTGCCACGCATCCTGAGCATGCCGCTTGCCTCAACGTGGATTGCCCTGAATTGATGGTGTACCCCGTATTAACGGGTGAAGCGCTCGCGCCCTTACTCGCCCAAGCCAGCCACATCGTGCTGGAACCGGGTTTGGCGGCTGATGCTGCGGGCATTGAACTCTTCCAAACCACACTGGCCACTCAGAAACCCTGCGTGATCGACGCAGGGGCATTAGCCATCATGGCGACTCACCCATTTTCTTATCCGCATGGTATCTTAACGCCTCATCCTGGCGAGGCTGCTCGGTTGCTGGGTATCTCTGTGGAAGATGTCCAAGCAAACAGACCGGCTGCAGCACGTCGTCTTCAGACCCTGTGTCAGGGTGTGATTGTTTTAAAGGGGCATGATACCTTGATTGATGATGGCAATGACTTGTATGTGTCTCACGCAGGCAATCCCGGGATGGCCACGGCGGGGATGGGAGATGTGTTATCGGGCGTGATTGCCGGGTTGTGGCCTCAAGTGGGCACCGCATCGTTGGCTGCGCAATGGGGTGTGGCATTACATGGCACTGCCGGTGATCAAGCTGCAAAAGCGGGGATGCGGGGGTTGATTGCGAGTGATTTGTTGCCGTTCATTCGTTCATTATTGGGATAAGTATGAAATTTGTGTTAAAAAATGAAGCAGAGACTTTACGTTTTGGTGAAATTGTGGCGCAAGTTGTCGATCATATCTCGGTTTTGTACTTGAAAGGATCTTTGGGTGCGGGCAAAACCACATTCGCCAGAGGGCTGCTGCGTGGCATGGGCCATGAAGGTTTTGTGAAAAGTCCTACCTTCACACTCGTTGAACCTTACTTAGACACAAAAAAACCTGTTTATCATTTCGATTTATATCGTTTAAATGACCCAGAAGCGCTAGAATACATGGGGATACGTGATTATTTGAGTAACAAACATTTATGTGTGTTTGAATGGCCGGAGTTGGGGGGCGACCATGTTCCTGCGGCGGATCTCACCATTCAGTTTGAGTTTAAAGGCGAGGGGCGTGTGGCACACTGCTTTGCTGGCAGCGACCAAGGAATGAAGGCATGCGAGTATTTACAAAAACATGTGTAGCGTTGATGATCAGCGTGTTGCTTGGGCCGCTGGCTACCTGGGCTTCACAGATCAAAGAAATGCGCGTTTGGCCGCAGCCAGGTACTACGCGTGTCGTGTTCGATTTATCAGGTCCTGTAGAATACAAAGCATTCACGATTGAAAATCCTCACCGCTTGGTATTGGATATCCAAAAAAGCCAATCTGTCATGACCGAACCGAGGTTTGATTGGGCACAAACACCTATTAAAGGTGTGCGCACCAGTCCGCAAGCGAATGGGGATATCCGCATTGTGTTTGATCTGCGTCGCCCTATTAAAGAAGACACGTTCACACTCAAGCCAAATGGGCCTTACGGCCATCGTTTGGTGATTGACATGAATGATATTGGCCAGGCAGCGCCTGTTGCCGCGACACCCGCGGCCAAGCCTACGACGACTGCCCGTTCCCCCCAACGCGCTTTTATTGTGGCGATTGATGCGGGGCATGGCGGGGAAGATCCCGGCGCGGCTGCCAAAGGCACCCGCGAGAAAGATGTTGCGCTTCAAATTGCCAAAGAATTGCATGCACAAATGTCCAAACAAAAGGGGTTGAAGCCTGTGCTGGTGCGTTCGGGTGATTATTTTATCCCACTGCGAACACGTATCACCAAGGCCCGTCAAGCACAAGCGGATTTATTCATTTCCATTCATGCCGATGCGTTTCACCGCAAACAGGCGAAGGGCGCATCCGTGTATACCCTTTCTTCGCGTGGAGCCTCGAGTGAAGCCGCGCGTTGGTTAGCAGAAAGTGAAAACCGGGCGGATTTGGTCGGTGGCGTTAGCTTGAATGACAAGGATGATGTGCTGGCGAAAGTGCTATTGGACTTGTCCCAAACCATGAGCAGCGAATCATCTTTTACCGTGGGGAATGCCGTGTTGAAACGTCTCGGTCGAGTGACAGACTTGCACGGCAATCGCGTTCAGCAAGCTGGGTTTGCAGTGTTGAAGTCGCCTGATATTCCGTCCATTTTGGTGGAAACCGAGTTCATTTCAAACCCTGCCTCTGAGCAGAAATTGCGCTCGAAAGCCTATCAGCGTGAGGTCGCTCAAGCCATTTTGGCCGGTGTGAATGAATACCTTCAAGACAATGCCCACCAGTATCAAGACTTACCGATTGCTCAGCCTGTCACGCGGTAAAAAAATGCTTGACATTGATCCCCCCTAGTCCTAAGATGCGTAGCTCAAACCTTTCTCAATGCATTGGGGGGCGTGGTATGGCAGCAGTAATTATCGAAGAAGAAAACGAACCACCGGGCGGACAACAGCAGATTCGTGGCAGGATAGCTGCGCTTGCACAAATACAAGAAAGTGAAGATACTAAAGCTAAAGCTCAACGCGAATGGGATTCTCTCCGCCGCTGGAACAATGCCGGCGAATTTGCCGCCATTATCGGTGCATTGGCCGCAGGCGCAGCTTCAACCGCGTACTTCTCCATCATGTGGGAAAATCCAGTTTGGGAAGAGGGGGATTTCCTGCTGCCTTCCGCCATCTTTATGGCGGTATCTGCTGCCAGTTGGTATATGTACCGCCTGGATGTCGTGGAATCCTTTATTTTGTCATTCTCATCGATCAAGCTTCAGCAAGAACAAGACAATAGCTGTGGCAATAAATATCCTATTTGTTTAGTGCTCCTTGCCCTCGCCGTGTTGTTCACTGTGTCTATGGATCTGTCTTTAACAGGTTTCGGTGTATTTGAGTTTTTTGAGGGTGATCAAAACGCGCAGATTGGATTTGTGATCGCTGTTTGTGCTGCGTCCCTCTTCGCGGAAGGGGCTCAGCAATTCAAATATATCAAAGATGTCTTTGATTGGAACAAACTGAAAGCCATGGTGAAACCTCCTGAAAGCGCATCCGGGTCGTTTTATGTGTATAGTTTTGCCAGTTTGTTTGCGATGACATTCTATGGCATGACAGTTTTTCGCTTGCTGGAAGAAATGGGGGATGCTTTCGCCATAGCATTGGTGACCCTGTATGTTTTATTCAGCATGCCATACTATTGCAACAAAGCCGCTGATCAAGTGCGTGCTGATAAAAATTCAACTACAATCATATTCAGCAGATTCAACGCAGCACGTGCGGGCAATATGTTGGGAGATATTTGTTTTTCTTTATATGGTTTTTTTGAAACCATGCGAGCAACAGGGCAGCTTGAAAAACCGCACGATCTCATAGAGAATATCGATGATTTTAAAACCCAAGGTTTATTATTCCTGGGATTATTGGTCGTGGTCGCCACGTGTGTTTCTTCCTACACACTGACGGCGGAATGCAATAAAGATGGTTACTTCAAAAGGTTGAACAAATTGAAATGAATGATCGCATTCAACTCCTTTCCCCTTTTTTGTCAAACCAAATTGCCGCCGGTGAAGTGGTAGAACGACCTGCCTCTGTCGTGAAAGAATTGATTGAAAATAGTTTGGATGCGGGGGCGACGCAAATCAAATTAATCCTCGAAAAAGGCGGTACGACTTTAATCCGCATTGAAGACAATGGCCGTGGCATTCATCCCGATGATATGTTATTGGCATTGGCTGCGCATTCTACGAGTAAAATTGCGGCACCCTCCGATTTGGCACAAATCAGCACACTCGGGTTTCGCGGCGAAGCATTGGCGAGTATTGCATCTGTCTCGCGATTAACGCTGACCTCTTGCCGCGCGCCACATGAAGCTTTGAGTGTTCATGTGGAAGGACGTGAGATGCGTCCTGTCGTGAAACCGGCTGCGCATCCGGTAGGGACGAGCGTGGAAGTGAAACATTTGTTTTTCAACACACCTGCGCGCCAAAAATTTTTAAAAAGTGAACGCAGTGAATTGCTCGCGATTGAAGAGGTGTTGAAAAGAATTGTGCTGATGCATCCTGCCGTGTCCTTTCATATGTATCACGATCACAAATGTATCAAGCGTTATGATCCAACGCAGGATTTCAAGCCGCGTATTCAACAAGTGTTGTCACGTGCATTCATTGACAAATCTTTTTACGTCGATGCCTCTATCACACAAATGCGGTTGTATGGATGGCTGGGGGCTTGTGAGGATGCGCGCTCCAGCCATGATCAAGCTCATTTTTATGTGAATGGCAGGCCTTTGCGCGATAAAGTATTGATGCACGCCGTGCGTTCAGCCTACGGTGATCAGCTATTTGTGGGTCGCTACCCATCCTATGTGTTATTTTTAGAGTGTGACCCTGCCAGTGTGGATGTGAATGTGCATCCAACTAAACATGAAGTGCGTTTCCGAGAAGCGCGGTTAGTGCATGATTTTATTGTGAGCACTGTACAACAATCAATTTCGCCAAATACCATGTCGGTGCCTTCGCAAGGAATCCCTGTGATTCCTCAACGTCCATTCGTGCAATCCCCTGTTTTCAATGTGATGAAATCTGCAGAATTTACATTGGGTAAAATTGTTGCTGTGTTGTCTCAGTCCGTGGTCGTGTTGCAAAAAAATGATCACTTGATCGCAATCGATTGGCAAACTACGCTGATAAAATATGCTGTGGCCCGTTTTCAACAAGATCAATCTTCAGGTGGAGTGTCCACATTTCCTTTATTAGAACCGATTACCTTGCCCGGCATTTTTTCCGATGAAACGATTGAGCATGATCAAGCGTTGGGTTTTGTGATCCAATGTGTTGCGAAATCACATTATATCTTGCGTGAAATACCCCGATGTTTCCAGGGAGTGGATTGTCGCACAGTTGATTTTGCAAACATGACGGATATCGTCGCATCCTTTGCAAAAGCCTGGGCTGTTTCACATCCCATGGACCATCAATCTATCACACAAACATTAATCGGCTGTGAAGCCATATTGGGCATCGAGGGCATTGTTGCGCGCGATTATGCGCCGAGTGATTTTCTATAGGGGTGCAGCATATTAATGAAAAAAGTGATCTTCCTCATGGCCTGACCGGTTCGGGTAAAACGGCAATGGCGTTGAAAATGGCGGATGAAGGCAATGTCGCTTTGATCAGTGTCGACGCGACACAGGTGTATCGTGGGCTGGATATTGGCAGTGCGAAGTTATCGCCTGCATTATTACAACAATACCCGCATGCATTGATTGATATCTGTGATCCCGCCACTCCTTATAATGTCGCTGATTTTTGTCGCGATGCGATGGCAGCCATTGAAACAGCATTTGATCAATCTAAAACCCCTTTGCTGGTCGGCGGCACCATGATGTATTTTCGCGCATTGATGAATGGATTATCACAATTGCCTCACGCTGATCCCAGCATTCGCGCCGCGATTTTATCAGAAGCCCATGAACGCGGCTGGCCTGCATTGCATGCGGATTTGACAACATTTGATCCCATCACTGCAGAACGATTAAAATCGAACGATGCACAACGCATTTCGCGTGCGATAGAAGTGTATCGCATGACAGGGCAACCCTTATCTACATTTCAATCCGCGACCACATCTGCTTTTCCGTATCCGATTGAAGCGATTGGTTTGATGCCGCACGATCGCGCCGTCTTGCATGCCAGGTTAGAAAAGCGGTTTGATGATATGCTTGCTGCTGGTTTTCTTGATGAAGTGCGTGCACTGCGTGCGCGCGGGGATTTGCACCGCGATTTACCTGCTTTAAAATCTGTTGGCTATGCGCAAGCTTGGGCGTATTTATCGGACGAGATTGATTTTGATACATTCCGCTATCAAAGTATCGTGGCCACACGTCAATTGGCCAAACGTCAAATGACCTGGCTCAGAAGTTGGCCGGGTGTTACTCTGAACGACCCATCTGATCGAAATCATCCGGCACTTCAATTTCACCACGTAAAAAATCTGTGACTAGTCCAACTACTTTGACTTTGGGCTCCCCTGCTACGAAAGCATGAAGGTGATCCCCTTCTGTCGCCACGCTGATTGCCACCAACGCATTGAAGCCTTGGCAAGCCTTTTGTTTGGCTGATTTCAAGCTACTCAGCATAAATCTTTCGCAACTTCTCATTTTTTCGCTACACTCAGTGTACAATGTAGCGCGTCATTATTTATCAAGGTGCCATCATGTCTAAATACAATGCAGAATCCATCGAGGTGCTTTCCGGGCTTGACCCAGTGCGCAAGCGCCCCAGCATGTTCACCGATACGTCCAGCCCCAACCATTTGGCGCAAGAAGTGATAGACAATAGCGTCGATGAAGCCAGCTCAGGGCATGCCAACCACATCTCAGTTATTCTTCATAAAGATAACTCACTTTCTGTTGCAGACAATGGCCGCGGCATGCCTGTCGATATTCATCCGACTGAAAAAGTGCCCGGTGTGGAACTGATCCTCACTCGCTTGCATGCGGGCGGTAAATTCTCTGACAAAAGTTATCAATTCTCAGGCGGTTTGCACGGGGTAGGGGTCTCCGTCGTGAATGCACTGTCAGATCGTTTGGATGTCGAGATCAAGCGGGACGGTAAAATCCATACCATGGTATTCAAAAAGGGAAAGGTATCACAAAAATTAAAATCGTCCGGGAATGTGCCCAAAAAAGAAACCGGGACAACAGTTCGTTTTTGGCCTGAGGCGTCTTATTTCGATCATCCCAAATTTTCGGTGACGCATTTAAAACATATTTTGCGCGCCAAAGCGGTATTATGCCCTGGCCTCACGATTGAATTCTTCGATGAAGCGCATAACGAACATCAAACATGGCATTACGAAGATGGCTTACGCGATTATTTGAAAAGCACGCTCACCACGGAATTCTTGCCGAAAGAATTATTTGTCGGGCAATTGAAAGCAGCGGCTGAAACAGTGGATTGGGCCGTGGTGTGGCATACGGAACCCACAGAAACCATCAATGAGAGTTATGTCAATTTAATCCCCACGCTGCAAGGTGGCACGCATGTGAACGGTTTGCGGACAGGATTATGTGACGCAGTGAGGGATTTTTGCGAATTACGTAATCTTTTGCCACGCGGCGTTAAAATTTCGCCGGAAGATGTGTGGGGAAATCTCAGTTATGTTTTATCATACAAAATGCATGAACCGCAATTTGTCGGGCAAACCAAAGAACGTTTAAGTTCACGGCAAGCGGCTGCTTTTGTCGCGGGCGTGGTGAAAGATGCGCTCACCTTATTCTTGCATCAACATGTACAAGAAGGCGAATTGATCGCGTCTCTCGTGATTGAGGCAGCACAATCCCGTTTGCGGCAGGGCAAAGCGGTTGCACGTAAAAAAGTCACGGCGGCCAGCAATTGCCTGGTAAATTGGCAGATTGTACAAGTGAAGATTTGCGTTTGACAGAACTTTTTCTAGTCGAAGGGGATTCTGCTGGTGGTTCCGCGAAACAAGCACGTGATAAAGAAATTCAAGCCGTTATGCCACTGCGCGGCAAAATCTTGAATACATGGGAAGTGAGCGGGCAAGATGTATTGTCTTCTCAAGAAGTGCATGATATTTCTGTGGCGATCGGTGTGGATCCAGGCAGTGATAAGCTCGAAGGATTGCGGTACGGAAAAATTTGTATCCTCGCTGATGCTGATTCCGATGGTGCTCATATTGCCACGTTATTGTGCGCATTATTTCTGAAACATTTCAGATCATTGGTGAAAGCGGGGCATGTGTTTGTCGCGATGCCACCGCTTTATCGCATCGATTATGCCAAAGAAGTATTTTATGCATTGGATGAGTCGGAAAAACAAGGTATCTTTGATCGTTTAGAGGCTGAAAAAAAACAAGGAAAAACCACCGTGACACGTTTCAAAGGGTTGGGCGAAATGAATCCTTTGCAATTGCGCGAAACCACGATGGCCCCAGATACACGTCGATTATTGCAATTGACGATCGAAGAAGAAAAAGCAACGGATACACTCATGGACATGTTGTTGTCTAAAAAACGCGCGGGCGATCGCAAAACATGGCTTGAAACCAAAGGTGATTTGGCAGACGTATAAGAGGTATATTTTATGGCAAAGAAAATATCAAACGCAGTGGCGACGCAAAATTTTGAAATGCAACCGCTGAAAACATTTGTGGAAAAATCCTATTTGGATTATTCTATGTATGTGATCCTCGATCGTGCTTTGCCGAGTTTGCTCGATGGTTTGAAACCTGTGCAACGGCGCATCATTTACGCTATGTCTGAATTGGGATTGAAAGCATCCAGTAAACATAAAAAATCTGCGCGCACCGTCGGTGACGTGTTGGGTAAATTCCATCCACATGGAGACAGTGCTTGTTATGAAGCCATGGTGTTGATGGCACAATCTTTTTCATATCGTTATCCGCTGATTGATGGGCAGGGTAATTTTGGTTCTGTCGATGATCCAAAATCTTTTGCAGCGATGCGATACACTGAATCACGTCTCAGTGCTTTCGCCGATGTTTATTTAGGTGAGTTGGGTTTGGGCACCGTTGATTGGCAATTAAACTTTGATGGCAGTTTGGAAGAACCGAAAATGTTGCCCGCACAATTGCCGACCGTGTTATTAAACGGCGCATCAGGGATTGCCGTTGGGATGGCCACGGATATTCCCCCGCACAATTTAACGGAAGTGGTTGATGCATGCTTGCTGATTTTGAAAAATCCCAAAGCGACGTTAGACGATGTATGCGCCATCGTCAAAGCGCCCGATTATCCGACAGGCGCAGAAATCAATTCCACGCCAGAAGAATTGAAAGAAATGTATCGAACCGGCATGGGCAGTGTGCGTTCGCGTGCGTTGTACCGTGTGGAGGACGGCAATATTGTTGTCACTGCATTGCCACATCAAGTGTCTCCTGCCAAAGTGCTCGAACAAATTGCGCAACAAATGCAAGACAAGAAATTGCCTATGGTGGAAGATTTACGCGACGAATCCGATCATGAAAATCCCGTGCGCATGGTGATTGTCCCGCGTTCTAACCGTATCGACATTGAACAGTTGATGAGCCACTTATTTGCCAGCACTGATCTGCAAAAATCATTCCGCGTGAATTTGAACATGATTGGTTTAGATGGTCGCCCGAAAGTGAAAGGCTTGCTCAACATTTTGAATGAATGGATTGAATACCGATTCGAGACTGTCAAGCGGCGATTAACGTATCGTTTGCAAAAAGTGACAGAACGTTTGGAAGTGTTGGATGGTTTGTTGATCGCTTATCTTAACGTTGATGAAGTGATCAAGATTGTTCGCAAAGAAGATAAACCCAAAGAAGCTTTGATCAAAAGATTTAAGATCACCGATTTACAAGCAGAAGCCATCCTTGAATTAAAATTACGTCAATTGGCAAAGCTTGAAGAAATCAAGATCACCACCGAACAAAAAGCATTGTCTGTTGAGCGTGGCGAATTGGAAGCCATCTTGGCTTCGCGCACCAAAATGACGGCACTGATCCGCACAGAATTAGAAGCCCTTAAAAAACGCTTTGGCGATGCACGCCGGTGCGCGTGTATTGTGCGCGAACAAGCACAAGCCTTGTCTGAGGAAGAGCGCACGCCCACTGAAAATGTCACCGTGATTTTATCTGAAAAAGGATGGGCACGTGTCGGCAAAGGTCATGAGATTGATGCAGGGAGTTTGAGTTACAAACCCGGTGACAGCTTTTTATCGAGTGCACAGGGTCGCTCTAATCAATCAGCCATTTTCATGGATTCAACCGGCCGGGCATATTCGGTCATGCCGAATGCATTGCCCTCTGCGCGTAGCCTCGGCGAGCCTATCACCACGCGTTTAACCACACCACCAGGTGCGACATTTGTGGGCGTGATCATGCCCAATGAATCTGACAAAGTGTTGTTGCAGTCCCGCGAAGGCTATGGCTTTGTGATTCCCGCCGCTGAATTGTTTTCTAAAAACAAGACGGGTAAACAGGTGCTGAAGGCTGACCATGGCGTGGTAGGTGCCTGTTATCCTGGCAGCTGACCCTAAAGCCTGGGTCTTTATCACGACCTTCGCCGGCAAAGCCCTGGCCTTTCCCCTGAAAGAATTGCCTGAAATGGCCAAAGGGCGGGGCAACAAAATGGTTCAAATCGACAAAGACCTGATTGCCAGCGGCAAAGATGGGGTAGCCCACATGGTCGTTCTGTCAGACAAAGATAGCTTGGTTCATCAAAGCAGGCGATAAAGAAAAGGTATTAAAACCAACAGATTGGAAAGAATATGCTGGTTCCCGCGGTCTGCGCGGCAAGGCTCTCCCCAAAAATTTCTTGCTCCCTGTCTTGCTCAGACCCTGACCTTATGCCATACTCTAGAAACGTGGTTGATAGGGCGTGGTTCTTATAAGATAACAAAGCAAGGAAAGATTTGACGTACAGGGTAGTGCAGGGGAAATCATATGGCAACTAATAGCTCAGATATGAATGATGCGCGGGGTTCATGGTATTCTCAATTTAGATTGAGAATAACTGGCGATCCGCTTAAGCCCAATTCTGCTGCTCAAGCTAATCCAACTGTTAATTCAACCACAGCAGAGCCTGTGAAACCATCGACCGGGTCGATGCAGTCATCGTCATCAACATCATCAACGGCTCCCGAAGCCGTTTCCTTAGCGACTCCGCCAGCCACAGTCGCTAATTCGAGTGCCACGCTTAGGTTATTGAATGAGGCTGCATCTGCGGCTTTGGCCATGTGGAATAAGGCGCCAGCTACAGTCGTGTTGCCTGCCGCTGCCCCCGCGCCAGTCGCCAACACCACAACTACTACCACTTCAAGTAGCACAACATCGGCGTTGGCTACTGCCGTGAACAATTGGGTTGATAAATTGAAAACCCCATCCAATACAAATGTCACTGAACCTGCATCTCCACCACCTGCAGCTGAGCCGGTTAAGCCATTTACCATGACTTTCACTGACGAAACGCTTAAGTCCCTTTTCCCATCCGATCTCGCTGCGCCGACTTCACCCCTGCACATCATGCTGAAAGAGGCGACGGCCGATGCATTTTGCACAGAGACCCTCAGTGCATTTGACACTGCCATGCTAAAAGATGTTGCCACCATCTCAATTGCGGCGAGCAAGACAGCCGGGCTGTCTGAGGGATATAAGAAGGCCACTGAAGAATATTACCACTATGCTCCCTTGAAAGCTTTTCTCGATGCGCATGCGCCTTATTTAAAACAAGGCATCATGATGCAGCTCTTCCTGTTAGAGCTGAGCCGTTCAGACGCATTTATAGGCCAGTACCCAGCCCTGCAGCCCGTGATTAAGGCGCGATTGGGGGTTTATGAAGAAAAATTTCCCGTTTGCAGTCGCGATGTTGATGTCGCTGATTACACCCTGGATGACGACATGGTGCGGTGCATCACGGGAAACGACGCCTATCAAAAATTCAATAGCTATGTTCTTGCGGACGAATCTTCTTACGACATTCCCCGAGCCAGGCTGATGGCTTTTTTACACGATTTTGAAACCCTGGTTAAAATACAGGATCAGCGCTTCCGTATGAGTGATGGCAGGATTTATTTTCAAGAAGAAGGGCGTTTAACGAAAGAAGTGACCCTCACATGGGGTTCAAAAGACGTGAATGACACGCAATGCTTTCGCTTGAGGCTGCCTTCAGCGACTTTTTTCAGACTGTTGAAATGGCACAAAGTCAACACGGCTCGTGAATGCCTGGATAAGAAAGCAGGTGCCTCTCAAATGCAGGGCTTTTCCCAAGAGAAAACCTTCTGCCCGAATTTACCCCAATTATCCCTGGCTGAATATACGGCATGGTTGGTGTCAGTATGGATGGTGGGTGTAGATTTTTCAAAAACGCAGTCATTCAATGATTTCAAAAAGCAAGTATCCGAGTTCTTAGACGCTGCCGTCCCCAGTGGCATTCCTGAAGCGACATTTGTTCAATATATGGATCAAGCCATCAGACGTTATGCCAATATCATGATTGAGAATTCGCTGACCGCTGAGACACTTAAAAAAGTTGACAGATATGTCCCAAAAACGCTCAAGGCCGAAGAAATTCCGCCTATCACGGTGTCTGAGCAGAATAAAAAGGATTTGCTAGCAGCGCTTTATACAGAGTGCAGTCAGCGTGCCGCACTCAAGGTGAATGACGCATTGGGTGATAACAATGAAGATAATAAGAAATATACAGCACACCATCTGATATATTCCCACAAAGCAACAGAGATACCCCTCATCGATGACGTGCCTCCTCTATCCCTACCGCCTTATGTGAAACAATACCTCGATAATTTAGGGAGAGATAAGAGAGATAGCGACGAGGTTAAAAAATTAAAAGCCTTTTTCCAATCGGGCCTAACGACGCGCAGCGATGTCAATGAGAGTAAGTGTTTAGAGCAAGTCGTATTCCATGTGCTTGCGCATCACATCGACCCCACGCAAGAGCCCGAGACAAAAGATTATGCATTTTCATCCATTGATGATTTTATGAAGCAGCGTGATGATGCCGCGGTAGCGATGCGCGCTATTGCTATTGCCCCTGTGGCAGGAAAACAAAAAAAACCTAAGACTAATACGCCTAGAAAACAGGTACGCGTCCCAGAAAAAACGATTGAGGGACTGACAGCTACATCATCGTCCTCCTCTTCCTCCTCGTCCTCATCTTCATCTAGTCAAACGATGACTTCCGAGATGGATCCCCAAGTGTCGGCTACAGCTTCAGTTCCCTTCGAGATTGAAGAGAAAGCGCCCCCCATCCCTCTGGCTTCTCCTGTTGATGAGGAAAAGCAGAAAGAGGATGCAGTAGCAATAGCGCTGAAGCGCTGGCAGAAGTTAGAACGCTTATACCTCAAAGTGCTTGCATTCGACAATGAGTATCAATATGACGATGGGCTGTCGTTGGCTACATTTATCGACTCAGTGCACAGAGAACGCAAGGATAGTAAGGATGTTCTCTTGACACTCCCTCTTGAAAGTATTGAGCTACATTCAGATCGCTGTCTTAAAGAGTGGGGAAAACTGAGAACGAAATATTTTGAACTTGCGCACGCCGATGCAAAGGCCAAATGGCATTTGTTGAAACAGGCTAAAGCGAAGCTGGATCAGCTGGTTAAGAACGCCACGGAGGTGAACCAGTCGATCCTCCCTTCAGATAAAACGGTTATTTCAGATGCAGAGTCGTTCATCATTGCAGAGGGGGAACTCCCAAAAGCGTTCCAATGCGAGAGTAAAAAGGGCGTAAAAACATTTGTTGATGCATGTGAAAAACATTGTAAAAGTATTGACGGTGCATGTGGAAGGCTGGAAACGATCATTGCAGTAGCGACTGAGCGAATGGCTGTTCAACAAGAGATCGCTCAAATGAGCCACGATTTAAACGAATTGGTCGGTAAAATTGATGCAAAACTGGTTCCGGCAAAATACAGAGACCCTATTAAGGGTTTACTGGCCTTTAATTATGACGAATGTGCGAAATTGGATGAAGGTAACACTGATCTGACTCATTCTGACAATAAAAGAAAGTTTGACAATGATTATCAAGCAAAAAAACAAAAGCTAGAACGTTTTATCGCATTTTTGAACGAGGGTGATAATATTAAAGTGTTGTATGCCGTGGTTGATTTTAAAACATCTGATTTCAATACTAAACCCTATCTTGAGACGTTGACAAAAAGCCATCAAGAAGCCGTAGCGAAATTGTTGGATATTGAACAGCAAATTGCGGCTTATCCTAACCATGTTTATTTTGGATTTATCGATTGCTCTTGGTTCCTTGATAGCAAAGAAGTTAAAAAGTTAAAAGTAGAGCGTGAGCAAGTCCAGCACGAAGTGAACGTATGGACGATGATGGTGTATGTGAGCGAAGATGCTACACCTGACGACAGGACTGTTAAAGAGTCGTTGAGTAACGTTGAGAAACTGAGCACCCATTTAAGCGAAATAGATAAAAAGAGTGCCGCCCTGCGCTGGTGGCAATGGGGTTATTCCAAAAAGAAAGCATTGTATGAAGCTGCTAAACAGCGAATCAACATGCAAATTGAGCGGTTAACCTTATTGGCTGCGGTGGAAAAGGTGAATGAGGCTGTTGGTGAGTCAGCGAAGGTGGATCAGGCAAGGGCATTGTGTGCGGAACCTGCTCGGGAAGATAAGCTATCCCCATCTGCTTTGTTTGTCAAATTCGGAGAAGTTTATGCTAAATTAAAAATAGCATTGCAAACATTTGTCAATCATGTCGACCAAAAGCAAGCACTGAAGCAAAAATGGGCATTAGCCCAGTCCGCAACGCCCGCAGGTTTGGGTTTGAAACATAAAACCACAGTGGAGAATATGGGAAGCGTGGGTTTCGGTTCTATGGTTTCATTCGGCAGTAGCACAACCGTCTCGTCTTTATTGCAGAATAAAGCTGGTGTGACCAACACGGTTATGTAGATTGATTGATATATGTAATTGATCTTTCGCACTTTCAGTGCTCGATGCATTCTCTCATACATTTCCTAGGGTTACGATGCGCTGCGCGCATCTAACCCTAGGCTAAATGCTTCAAGGCCTTTGGCCTTGTGGATAATCTTGCAGCACGCATCTAACCCTAGGCTAAATGCTTCAAGGCCTTTGGCCTTGTGGATTGTCTTGCAGCACGCATCTAACCCTAGGCTAAATGCTTCAAGGCCTTTGGCCTTGTGGATTGTCTTGCAGCGCGCATCTAACCCTAGGCTAAATGCTTCAAGGCCTTTGGCCTTGTGGATTGTCTCGCAGCGCGCATCTAACCCTAGGCTAAATGCTTCAAGGCCTTTGGCCTTGTGGATTGTCTTGCAGCACGCATCTAACCCTAGGCTAAATGCTTCAAGGCCTTTGGCCTTGTGGATTGTCTTGCAGCGCGCATCTAACCCTGGGCTCGAAAACTGATAGGCCTCCGGCCGAGATGATGTCGACTTATGATAAACGGTCAACACAATTAATTTCACCCCACCACTTGCTTACTCGTTGACCCGGGCACTTCACGTACCAATGTGGGAACGGCATAACCGGGCAGGGCAGCTTGCAGGGATTGTATCATCGAACATGCGGCTGATTCGCTGACATCAAAATGATGTGCACCGGTGACTTTGTCCAATAAATGCACATAATAGGGCACAACGCCGATAGCAATCAAACGACGGCACAAGGCAATTTGCGCATCCACTGTATCATTGATGCCGTGCAACAAAACAGCTTGATTCAACAACAAAGCTTTCATACGCAAACAGTGCATGGCGATTGTCACATCGTGATCAATTTCTTGTGCATGATTCATATGCAACACAAACACAAATTGAAAACGCTGCGTATCGAGGATGTTCAAAAAATCAGACGTGATCCGTTGCGGTACCATCACTGCTGTGCGCGTATGAAATCGAATGGTTTTCACATGGGGAATATCAGCCAACTTGTTGAGCAACCATGCAAGGTGATGATCTGTTAAATTCAAAGGATCGCCGCCGCTTAAAATCACTTCTTCAATGGTATTATCTTGTTGGATATAATCCAGCGCAGGTTCCAATCCTTTTTTGCCGGGCGTGTTGGCATCGTAATCAAAATGTCGACGAAAACAATAACGGCAATGGATCACGCATTGCTGCGTCATGATCAACAACACCCGGCCGGCGTATTTGTGCAGCAAGCCTGGATGGGGGTTATGCGCATGTTCCTCTAACGGCGAGGCCACATAACCTGCGACCTTCTCTAATTCGGCGCCTGTGGGCAAAAACTGCTGCAGAACGGGATCGCTTAGGTCACCTGGCTTGATGCGTTTTAGCATACTACGGGGGAGTTTCAAAGGGAATTGTTGATGGGCCGCGACGAGCTGTTCACGCATAGATTCGGGTAAGTTTAATAGCAAAATAAGATCGTCAGGGGTGCAAATCACCTCTTTCAGTATTTTTTGCCAATCTTGAGTTCCCCAAGGCGGGTTATTTTGTTGTATCATACGTCAGTTTCGTTCAGCTCATTATTCAGACAGCAAGGGTAAACTAATATGTCCACGTATGCAACCAATCAATTCAAACCAGGTTTAAAAGTGATGATGGATGGCGAGCCTTGTGCCATCCTTGAGAACGAATTTGTGAAGCCTGGCAAGGGCCAAGCCTTCAACCGCGTGAAACTGCGCTACCTCAAGAGTGGCCGCGTGATTGAGCGGACATTCAAGTCTGGCGACACGTTGCCCGGGGCTGATGTGGTCGAATTGCCCATGCAATATCTGTATTCAGATGGGGAGCATTGGCATTTCATGGCGCCTGAAACCTGCGAACAATACGCCGTGGATGAAAAAATCTTGGCAGACACCCAGAAGTGGTTGAAAGAACAAGACATGTGTACCGTCATGTTGTTTAACGGCGTGCCCTTGTCCGTGGCGCCGCCCAATTTCGTGGTGTTGAAGATTGTTGAGACAGATCCCGGTATCCGTGGCGATACATCGGGCGGCGGCGGCAAACCTGCCACGCTTGAAACCGGGGCCGTCGTACGTGTGCCCTTGTTCGTTCAACAAGGCGAATTGATCCGAGTAGACACCAGAAATGCCGAATATGTGTCTAGGGTCAAAGAAGAGTGATGAGCGATTCATGCTGGCGTCCTACTGCCACCGTCGAAACTTTGGTGGCTCGGGCAGGGTTGCTGAAGCAGATCCGTGCATTCTTTGATGGTCGGGGGTTTATCGAAGTCGATACGCCCCTGCTGTCTCACGCCACTGTCACAGATCCTCACCTGGAAGGCTTTCCGGTTCAGGTAGGTGACGAGCGCGGTTACCTTCAAACCTCTCCCGAGTATGCCATGAAGCGATTATTGGCTGCTGGGATGCCGTCAATTTATCAGCTGGGCAAAGTGTTTCGGGTTGATGAAACAGGCCGTTACCACAATCCCGAATTCACTTTGCTCGAATGGTATCAACTCCGTGCTGACTTAAATGGGTTGATGGATGAAGTCGATGTGCTGTGTCAAACAATCGTGGGCTGTCCCGCAGCGAAGCGGTTGACATACCAATCTGTGTTTCAACCTTTTGGTCTCGATCCCCTCACCGCCAATACCGCACAATGCCAGTCTGTGGCGCGTGAACAGGGGCTGGATGTCAGTGATTCTTTGCTGAATGCCCCCTTAGATACTTGGTTGCAACTTTTATTTTCTCTGTTGATTGAACCGACACTGGGCTTTGATGCGCCGGCATTTGTCACGCATTATCCTGCCTCACAAGCGAGTTTATCGCGTCTCGATCCCACTGATCCCCGTGTAGCCTTGCGGGTTGAAGTCTTTATCAATGGCATTGAGATTGGTAACGGTTATGATGAATTGCAAGATCCCGCCCTTCAACATGCCCGATTTGAAGCAGATAACCGCATTCGTGCAGACATGGGTTTGCCGCAAAAACCAATTGATCCGCATTTGCTCGCCGCACTCACGCACGGCTTTCCCCGGTGTTCAGGCATTGCAATGGGTGTAGATCGATTATTAATGTGTGCGCTGAAGAAAACACATATACAAGAAGTCATGCCGTTCAATTGGACTCGGGCTTAGGTTTTACCTAGTGAAAATGGGGAGTCCATTGCTCTAATTCTGCTGGCGTGATTTTAAAACGTGCGATATTGCCTGCATGAAGTCCCATCAATTCTTTATCGATCACTTCAATGAATCGTGTTTGATCGTTTTTGGGAATGTGGGATTCTGTAAATAATGCAATCTTTGCAATCGCTTGTTTTTTATCCATGCGTTCACGCACAATGGTGTTGACGAGTGATGCGACATGTTCACGGTATTTAAAACTCACCGGGTCGGGTTCTCCGGTCACATGCAAAATTGTTGAATATTTTTGACAAGATCGTTGATACGCCCACGAATATACTTCTTTCAACAATTCCATTCGGTTGTGTTCGTAGACAGCCAGCACACCCTCAATGTAATAAGATTCTGGTACATCGATAAAAGACAATGGACATAAATTGTCGCGAATAAAAGGAATATTGGCGGCCAATCGGGAGACTCTTTTATTCACATCTTCAAACGGTTGCAAATAAGATAAATGCACAATCATGAAAAAAGATTGTTCATAAGGATCTTCGATGGATTGCGCTTTCGTGATGATGTGCTCAAAACATTCTTGAATCAGCTGCGGAATATGCGTGGGATAATACGCGGCTTTTGCAATGCCAACGGGAATGCTGCGCAATCTCCCGCAGGCTGCTGGGTCTCCCAGCAAATTGTCTGATAGCAATGCATGCAAGTTGAGTAGTGTAGAGGTGTTGATGCGCAATGTGTCGGCTTGATCAACCAGAAATTCAATGGCCGCTTTATGATTCAATAACATTTGGGCATCCATGGGGTCTTTATCTTCTGCCATTTCTCCGGCATTTAATAATCGATCGGTTTCTAATAAAGAATAGGTATTCCCTTCGAGTCTACTGGAATTCCAGGATAAGTCGATCATCAACAGATTGAGGATTTTTTTGACAAAGGTACCCGATTTTTTGGCCATCAGGGGTGGCGTACCCCACTCACGCAATTGTTTGCGTTCTGATTCGGATAAATAAAAAGTGATGTTGGGTTGATAAGCGTCTAAAAATTCACGTCGATATCCTACCGAGGGTTTATGTTTTTGTCGAACTTCTTGTTGCAAGGTCTGCTTATCCGCTGTCCTCCGTCTTCATCCCCGTCCCTGCACGTCATACAAGACCACTGGCCCGATAATCTGATGGGCCACAGGGTCGTAAAAGAGGGTATCTGATCCAGCGCTTGTGGGTTTGAGCTGCCAGCGGGGCGGATCAATGCAGATTTCACGTAAGGATAGCGAGCCCTCTTGTACCATTTTAATCACCACCAAATCCCCATCGAGTGGACTGGCGGCAGGGTCGACCGTGAAGAGGGTGCCGAGGGGAAAGCGGGGGTGCATGGATGGCTTGCTTTTGAGCACAAACGCCTGCTCGCTGACAGGATGCTTCAGCAGGACGGTGTGCCAATCGCGCCATTCAGACAGATCCAGCGAGGCCACTGCATTCGCGTGGGCAGCCGATTGCCAGTCAAGAATAGGCAAAAATTGCGGTTTGGTTTGAATGTTCATGATTTGCACCGGAGCTTGTGGGTTATCATCAATGAGTGCGTCGATGGAGACTTGGAAGTGATCCGCCAGTTGTTTCAAGGTTGAAATATGTGGATCGGCCGTTTCGCCAGAGCTGAGCCGGCGCACGGTGAGGACAGGCAAGCCCAGCGCAGCAGCGACATCTGCCTCGCTGGTTCTGCGATCATGGATCAAGCGAGACAGGTTGCGCGCGAGCCCCTGGGGTTCTGGTTTTTTGAGTGTTTTCGAATGTGCCATGATAAAATCCGCAAATGAAAAAAGAAACAACAATGATAGTGAGTATATCACCAATGATTTGAAATGATCTACTTTGAGAGCAACCCAGGCTCATCTGAAAAAACACCTGCCACACCCATCGCCAGCAATGCGGCGGCTCGAGCGGCATCATTGACCGTGAAACACAATACTTGGTAGCCGCGTGACTTCAATGTGTCGATCAATGATTGGCTGGCCCAGGCTTGATTGATATGAATCGTGTCAAAGGGAATTCGGCTAGCCAGGCCGATGTCCAGACCGCGCTCATCCTCGCATAACCATCCATAATGGTATTGAGGCGCCTGTGCATAGGCTGCTTCGAGTGCGAGCATGGAAAAACTGGAGATTAAAATATTTTCTGCGGGAAAGCCGGTCTCTATCACCGTTTGCATGGAGATAACCGCCGTGTCTGTTTCCATCCCTGGGGCTGGTTTCAACTCGAGATTTAAACCCATATGATTGTCAGCCAGAAAAGCCAATAAATCCGTTAATCGTGGAATTCTTTCGCCTTGAAATGCAGGCGAGAAAAAACTGCCTGCATCACATTGTTCAATTTGTGCGATCGTGTACTCATTGACGAGCGCATCAACCCCGGTGGTGCGCAGCAAGGAATCATCATGATGAAGCACGGGGATAAAATCTTTGGTTAAACGGACATCTGTTTCCACCCAAGTGGCCCCCAAATCACGGGCTTTTCGGAAGGCAGCGATCGTATTTTCAGGTGCGTATCGTGACGCCCCTCGGTGGGCAATCAGTGGGGGTAATCTCATTTCGCTTCAACCATATAAGCAATAATGGGTGCTGCGGTGGCATCATCAAATTCACATGCCGCTTCAATGCCCGCGCGTGCGACGTCTTCAGCAGACAGGGCTTTGTCTTCATAACATTGGAACATGGCGCCGAGGGCAAATTCATTGCCCGACCCATAGGAATAAAAGCGTTCAAATTCTTGGACATCTCGATAAGAGCCGACTGCAAAAATACCGCGTGGATTGACGATCAAAATATATAAGCTGCTGGGTTCAAAACCGCTTTCCTCTTCATTGCTTTCGAAATGGTAGAAGTCTTTCAGTTGTTGTTGAAAGTTGCGGAATGTTAAAAAGATATCATCGACGCTGTCAAACGAAAATGTTTCTTGTGTTGTGGTAAAATGATGCCGCAGTGCCAATATGCCTGCTGCAGGGCCTGTGACGGCTAAATAGCTGTCATTCACTTGAAGGATTTTGTTGTGGTTCACAACGTATTTCGCAGGGTTCTTCTCGTTTCCCCATTTGATGAGGGTATCGCAAGCGATAGCAATTTGGTTACCTTTACGAACGGCTGTGACGGTCGACATGTGTGGTCATCAACAAGTTTGGAAATGGTAAAGGGATACTAGCACAGATTTTTTTAAAGAGGTTGCCCATGAAAGCAGACATTATCGCGTCATTGAATGAAGAACAACGCGCCGCAGTCACCGCGGACGCGCAGCATTTAGTTGTGCTGGCAGGGGCAGGCAGCGGCAAAACGCGCGTGTTGGTGCACCGGATTGCTTGGGTGCTTCAAACATATGGTTTGTCGCCACATGCAATATTGGCGGTCACCTTTACCAATAAAGCCGCTGCACAAATGCGTGAACGGATTGAAACGTTATTGGGCATGTCGGTGATGGGCATGTGGGTGGGCACTTTCCACGGCTTATCGCACCGATTATTGCGTCAACACTGGGCTGAAGCAGGATTGCCGCAGGGGTTTGGCGTGTTGGATAGTGATGATCAACAGCGTCTGATCAAGCGGATCATGAAACAACTTGAGATTGAGGACGATCGCTTTCCCGTTCGGCAAGTGCAACATTATATCAATCAAAAAAAAGATGAAGGTTTGCGCGCGGCGCATGTCGCACCAGGTTATGATTTGCAAAGCCGCACGATGCACAGCATTTATGTCGCTTATGAAGAAGCGTGCCAACGCATGGGGCTTGTGGATTTTGCTGAATTATTATTGCGTTCACACGAATTGTGGCGCAATCATCCTGACATTCTGGCGCATTATCGTCAGCGTTTTGCTCATATATTGGTGGATGAGTTTCAAGACACCAACAGTATTCAATACGCCTGGTTGCGCGCCTTGATGGGGTCAGATAACCACATGATGATCGTGGGGGATGATGATCAGTCCATTTACGGCTGGCGTGGCGCGAAGGACAATATTCATCGCTTCACACAAGATTATCCTGACGCAGTGATTGTGCGCTTGGAACAAAATTATCGTTCCACACAAACAATATTAGAAGCAGCCAATCACCTTATCCGTTTCAACGATAATCGCATGGGCAAAGAATTATGGACACAATCGAAAGGTGGCGATTTGATTGATGTGTACAGTGCCTTCAGTGAAATCGATGAAGCACATTATGTGGTTTCACGTATTCAGCAATGGTACAGTCATCACGGGCGCTATCAAGATGCCGCGATTTTATACCGTTCCAATGCGCAATCTCGTGTGCTGGAAGAATCATTGATCCGCGCCGGCATCCCCTATCGCATATTTGGTGGTTTGCGATTTTTTGAACGTGCGGAAATCAAAGATGCATTGGCCTATTTAAGATTGCTCGAGCACCCTGAAGATGATGTTGCCTTCGAACGCGTGGTGAATTTACCCGTGCGTGGCATTGGTGATCGCACATTGGATGAACTGCGCGGTTTCGCGCGCACGAGTGAAAAGCCTTTATGGCATGCGGCGATTGAACTATTGAAAATATCACATTTTTCAGCACGTGCAGGTGCTGCGTTGCAACATTTTATTGATTTGATTGTAGGCATTAAAGAAAGTATTGAAGAATTGCCTTTGGCTGAACAAATTGCGATCACCTTAGAAGCGAGTGGATTATTAGAGCATTATCGTTCACAAAAAGGTGAAAAAGCACAAACCAAATTGGAAAACTTGGAAGAATTGATCACAGCCGGTCAACAATTTGAAATGCCCGATGGAGAAGCCTCTGCGACACCTTTGCAGGCTTTTTTAAGTCAAGCTGCCTTAGAATCCGGTGATGCGCAAGCTGCTGCATTCAGTGACGCAGTTCAACTCATGACATTGCACAGCGCCAAAGGGTTGGAATTTCCGTTAGTCTTTTTAACCGGAATGGAAGAAGGTTTATTCCCGCATGAAATGTCGCACAGCGAACCTGGTCGTTTGGAAGAAGAGCGCCGCTTGTGTTACGTCGGCATGACACGTGCGATGCAGAAATTGGTTTTAGTGTATGCGCAATCACGCATGTTGCACGGGCGTCAAATGTACAGTCGTCCATCACGTTTTTTATCTGAATTGCCACCAGCATGTTTGAATGAAGTACGCGTCACGCGGTCACAATCGGTTGTGCAGCAAATTTTAAAGAAACCTGTTGTGACAGATTATCCTTTTCGCTTGGGCGCGCGTGTCACACATCCAAAATTTGGTGAAGGCGTCATCACGCAATTTGAAGGCGAAGGCGAACATGCCCGCGTGCAGGTCAAATTCAAAACCAATGGGGTGAAGTGGTTAGTGCTGGGGTATGCGAAATTGGAAAAAGCGTTGTAGAGGCGGGTACTCCCGCCCATACAACCGTTACAAACTTTTCATCATCTCCCTCAATCTGCTTGCCGTTCTTAAAAATTCCCCACGCAATAGATCCCCTGTATAAAGCCGATCAACATCGACAGATGCGCTGAATACCAAATGGGCATGATTGTCATATAAAACATCAATCAGGTGAACAAATCGCCGTGTCGCATTGACATCATTGTCGGATAATCTTGGCACATGTGTGATAAAAAAAGTATCGTATTGTTTCACCAAGGTTAAATAATCTGGCGTTGAACGCGCCGTTTTACAAATCGCGTCAAATTCAAACCAAATCATGCGGTGCGCAAGGGCGCGGGTGCGAATGGGGCGTTCATCTATGATGATCTCAGTCTCGCGTTCGATGTTGCCAGTGGCTAAACGGTTAAATAACGCATCGATGTCAGCGAGTGCTTGATCAGGTAAACAGGTGGCTTCGTGTTTCAAAGTGCGTTGACGATAATCTTCACCGTGATCGACCAGCAATACTGTGCAATGCGCTTGAATTGCTTCGATCGCTTTTAAAAATAATTGTCGTTGCACGCCGTTTTTGTAGAGTTCGTTGGGATGTGTATTCGAGGTAGTGATCAATACAATGCCCGATTTGAAAAAGGTATTTAATAATTCGCCGAGGATCAGCGCATCTGCCACATCATCGACCGTGCATTCATCTAAACATAAGACTCTACACCCACTTCGCCATTTTTTTGCAATGATCCGGAGAGGGCCCGCTTGTCCGGCGTGCTGATTGATGGCCTGATGGATTGTGTGCATGAAATCATGAAAGTGCATTCTTTTTTTATCGGGAATATTCAATGTGTTGAAAAATAAATCCATCAATAATGTTTTACCGCGCCCCACGCCGCCCCACAAATACATCCCCTTTAAAGAAGTGGGATGCCATGTTTGCCACCAGCGCCGTATGCCTGAATGCTCCAGGGATTGTGCGAGGGCAGCCAGTGCTTCTAGACACGTTTGTTGTGAAGGGTCTAGCACCACGTTTCTGGCATGGAGCTGATCTTGGTAGCGGTTGGAGGGTGTTGATGTCAACATTGCTTACTTCACCTTCTGATTAATTTTCTGACCGTAATCATTCATCAACCCTGTTAAAAAAGGCCAAAAGTTTTCTTGTTCTAATGTTTTTCGATATAATTCGGGCGGTAGAAAACGAGTCATTTCCTGATAAAATTCATGTTTTAGTTTTGGCTCATTGTTTAAATGCTGACATCGATCATGTAATGAGGTGAGAAAATCATTGATTTCTTTATGATGATTGTCGATTTTCAAAGGAATTAAATCAAATGGAAGATCGACATTTTGTTGATGCAACCAAACTATGTCCCACAAATCACGGTATTTTATCCGATTGGGGCGAAAAGCAAATGCCAGAAATTTATCTGCAAATATTTCTTCACGACTCTCTGCATCAACAATGAGACCACTTGTGCCCATATCGACACCATAAGGATTTAATAGCACCATAGGTTTTACCTGATAACTGGGAACCGCGCAAATATCAATATTTATCCGTTGAGATGGCATCTCTTTTCGACCAGGTCTTGTTTGGACTCGCAATGTCCATGTATCGACATTGCCCAGTTCACGTATAGGTTCTTTGATTTCTACTTTTAATCCATATTTATTCGCCAAGGATTCAGTGAGAATATGGGTCATGTTTGATAGTGTTTTGCGATCAAAATCTGCGCCGCCAGTAAAGTTCAAATCCTCACTGAGCCGTTCTGATCCATAACATGCTCGCAAACATGTGCCTCCAATGAATGTGAGACCAGACAACAATTCTGCTTCACTGAGTGTTCTGAAAATATCGTGGTGTAATAATTCTTTTTCAACCACGATGCGCAGATCAGACAACCCTTTGTTATTCGTTAATGCTTCTTCGACGATTTGATCAAATAAGTTCATCCACAACACTCCAATCTATTAAATCAAGATTCCGCTTCGCGGCTTTCATGTCCTGTATGGCCAATGCTGTATGCGCTCGCCATAAACCACAGCGATCATCATAACTTAATTTTCCCACCAAATCTTCAGCCCTTTTTTGCGTGTGCACAAATTCAATCGTCCCAAATCGACCGCACGAAATACGGTTGCTTCGACCAGAGGACATCATTGTGATCCAATTCATAGGAATTTGTGAAATCACGCCAGAATCGCTCAGAGCTGTTTCAAGGCTAATATAATTCAAGCAGCCTGCCCGTAGCCGTGCAGCGGCATGAAACAAGAGTAAACCATCTCGACGCATGGCCTGAGGATGAATGTATAATCCTCGACAGATACGTTCTAAATATCCCTGACTTGTTGCCCGGGAGAGCATTGTTTTAAAGGCATCGTCTGAAAGATCTTTTGCCAAGACACGCAGATCACTGGGTGTGAAAAGGTAATGCTGAGGACTTGCCAGCGCATTTAACGTGGTCATGAAACGTCTGATGGGTTGCATGGGCGTTTAACTCTACAGTAAGTTACAGTAAGTGTAACCTAGTGTTGAGCAATAGGCAAATTGTTCAGTATGAAATCATAGCCAAAGTCTCTTGACTGTTGTATCTTCCTGGATACCATGTTAAATGGATTGCAACTATGCGTCAGACCAGAAACATCATTTTGTGTAAAATCGTGCCCTCCGTTTCCTCCCAGCAAGTGATTTTTAACAATAACAAAATCATTAATGATTTATTTCATTAAGTGAGCTATTTAGCCTTGATTTTTTCCCCTTTTGGGATAGACTGTTAACTGTTGGTTGAGTCACAACAGGGATGTCGCGTCAAGAAAACAAAGCAGCACTGTTTCAGCGTCCCTAATATAATGATTTTTTTAACTTGATTTTGTCATCTAAACAGAATAGCATGGTCACATGGGTTCGATATCACAGGAGCTTTTATAATGGCTTTACTCAATATTCCACTTCCCGTACAAGCAGGTCTTTGGACATTGGCGACGGTTATGGCGGCCTATATTGCGGCTGAAACCCTCATCGAGGGTGCGTCCCTCACAGGCGATCTTTATGATGAGTCCATGGTGCTTGGGGTGGGAAATGTGCTCTTTGCGATGGGTGCCGGCTTAAAGGTCACCGCGGCTTGTCATAATGTTAAAAATAATGATTATCGCCATCATGCAACCCTTCTCGCTTTAGGGGCAGGCCTTGCCTTTTTTGCCGCTGCCCGGGCCATGAACTTGGAGATGGGTGGAGATCCTGTTGATTCTGTGCCCCATATGCTTGGTTTGGTGGTTTTGTTGAGTTTGTCTGCCTACATGTTCTGGGGCGCACGGCCTTTGCTGAAACAGGCAGGGGTGTTTTTATCCAAAGCCGATGAAAATTCAACAGACAGGAAAAATAAGGCAGATGAGGAGCTTAAGTCTGTTTGTTGACAAACTATTTTTGATGTGTTAGAGTGGGTTATGCAGTTTGAGAGGAGTTTGTCATGTTGAATTTCTTCAAAAATATTCGTATAGAGCACCTTATCGCTATAGGTGCTTATTCTTTGGGTTCCGTTGTTTTTTTGTCGGCTGGTGTGGCTGCTTTGATGATCAAGGATGATGCTAGGTTTTCGGAACCGGACGCTTTTTATTCCAATGACGAGTATGCCCCTATCCTGTTTGCGGTGGCGGGATTGGCACTCTCTATTTCGCTTGCCTTAGCTGCACTTGCCAGGTATGGTAAATCAAAGTCGTCGGAGAAGGATGGACCCAATGATCTGGCTTCCTTAGGAGATGTTGGCGTTCCTCCTCTTGCCGGGTTTATGGGGATGGCATGCTTAACGGCATGGGCAGCATTAGGGGTATACAATCATCACGATGAACTGTTATCAGAGACTGGGATAGAGTTCATGGTATGTCTAGTGGGGTCTGCATTAGTGGCTGCGTGGGCTTTATATGAGGCCAAACCAGCGCTCAAGGGCATAGCATTGACCCTGTTCACCAATGACAGCAGGTCTTTCTATGACAAATGCAATGAAGATAAGCCCCACGCCCAAACCTCCAAATTAATGTAGAATGCTCCTATCAAGGAGCTTCTCATGCCAACACCCTTCGTCCTGATTGACGGCAGTTCATACCTCTATCGCGCCTATCACGCGCTGCCCGCCCTCACCAATAAACAAGGCGAGCCGACGGGCGCTATTTACGGGGTCGTCAATATGCTGCGTAAGCTCATGAAGGAAGAGGCGCCCAGCCATATTGCAGTCATTTTCGACACCAAAGGCAAAACTTTTCGTCACCACTTATTCCCTGACTACAAAGCCCAGCGCCCGCCCATGCCTGATACCCTGGTGCCACAAATCGCGCCGCTCCACGCCATCATTCGCGCCATGGGGCTGCCTTTGATAGTGATGGAAGGCATTGAAGCGGACGACATCATTGGCGTGTTGACCCGCAAGGGGCGCGAGGCTGGCTATCCTGTGGTGATTTCAACGGGCGATAAAGACATGGCTCAGCTTGTCACCAAAGACATCATTCTTGAAAACACCATGACGGATCAAAAGATGGATCCGCAAGGTGTGTTCGATAAATTCGGCGTGCGTCCTGATCAAATTGTGGATTATTTAGCCTTGATAGGCGATACGTCTGATAATATTCCGGGCGTGCCCAAAGTCGGCCCCAAAACGGCAGCGAAATGGTTGGCAGAATATGGCACACTCGATAATTTGGTCGCGCATGCGAATGAAATTACCGGCAAGGTGGGTGAGCATTTGCGAGACAGTTTAGGGATTTTACCGTTATCCAAAGATTTAGTCACATTGCGTTGTGATCTAGACATTCCCATTGAGATAGACGATCTCACTTGCTCTGCGCCCGATACTCAAACATTGCGCCAATTATTCGAGCGTTTTCAATTTAAATCGTGGTTGAATGAATTGGGCGGGGCTTCCACACCGGTTGAGCAGTCACATTATCAAACCATCACGACATTAAAAGAATTGGAGCCTTGGATCAAGGACATTCGTCATGTAAAAAAAATGTGTTTGGAAGTGCGCGGAGATGCAGCATCTCCACGATCCGCTCAATTGATTGGGATCGCATTGGCGCGCAAAGCAGGAGATGCATGTTATATTCCTTTTAATGCAGCGTTATTAACAGCGCTGAAACCTGTATTGGAAGATGCCCACATTCATAAAATAGGCCACCATTTAAAATATGCGCAAATCGTGTTGTGGAATCATGATATTCAAATACAAGGATTAACATTCGACACGATGTTAGAATCGTACATGTACAGCAGCGTGGGCGGACGTCACACATTGGCTGCGCTGGCTGAAAATTATTGTAATCGGACGTTGGCCACAGACAATCCTGCTGAGAATGTTGACACGATTTTGCGCGTGCATGAAGTGTTGTGGCCCCTGTTGCAGGAAAAAGAAAAACCTGCCGCATTGTTTGAACAATTAGAAATGCCGTTATTAACAGTGCTGGCGCGCATGGAGTATTTGGGCGTGTATGTCGATGAAGCGATGTTACAATTGCAAAGCAAAGCGTTTGAGGAACGGTTGTCTGCATTGGAGAGTGACATTTTCAAAGCGAGTGGCGAATCTTTCAATGTCGAATCTCCCAAACAATTGCAATGGATTTTATTCGATAAAATGGGTTATCCCGTGATTGAAAAAACACCGACTGGCCAGCCATCAACAGCAGAAAGTGTGTTGCAGGCATTGGCTGTCACGTACCCTTTGCCGGCCATGATTTTAGAATACCGTAGCATCAGTAAATTGAAATCCACATACACAGATAAATTACCGTTGCAAATTAATCCTGCCACAGGGCGTGTGCATACCTCTTATCATCAAGCCGTGACAGCAACAGGGCGTTTATCTTCGTCGGATCCAAACTTGCAAAACATTCCCATTCGCACGCAAGCGGGGCGTGATATCCGAAAAGCATTTGTTGCGCCAGAAGGTAAAAAAATTGTCGCGATCGATTATTCGCAAATTGAATTGCGTATTATGGCGCACTTGTCGGAAGATCCTACTTTAATCAAAGCGTTTCATAATAAGGTAGATATTCATACAGCCACGGCTGCAGAAGTCTTTGAAATGCCGATCGAGGGTGTTACTAAGGAAGCAGCGTCGACGTGCAAAAGCAATTAATTTTGGTTTGATTTATGGCATGAGTGCCTTTGGTTTGGCAAAGCAATTGGGCACTACACGTGAGGAAGCGCAACTGTATGTCGATATTTATTTCAAGCGATATCCTGGTGTGAAAGCGTATATGGATCGGACACGTGCGTTTGCATCAGCGCATGGATATGTTGAAACATTATGGGGAAGACGATTGGATTTGCCTGATATCAATTCGAATAATTTTACGACGCGAACCGCAGCAGAACGCACTGCGATCAATGCCCCCATGCAGGGTACGGCGGCAGATATTATCAAACGTGCGATGATTTCGATCGATGAATGGATCCTCATGGAAAAACCTGATGTGTGCATGATCATGCAAGTACACGATGAATTGGTATTTGAAGTGGGCGGAGACATTGAACAATATGCGCACAAGCTCGTGCATTTCATGGAAAGTGCTATCACGTTAAATGTCCCAATTGAAGCGCATATGGGTGTTGGGTTAAACTGGGATGAGGCGCATTAATGTTTGGTTACCGTCACGCGTATCATGCAGGCAATCATGCAGATGTGTTAAAACACATGGTCGAGGTTGCGTGCTTGCGCGCACTCACGCAAAAAGATAAACCACTTTTTTATTTGGATACACATGCCGGTGCGGGGATGTATGATTTGAAGAGTGTTGAGGCGCAAAAAAATGCAGAATTCAAAGACGGCATTGGTCGAGTATGGAACGCGAATGATCCGCCTGATATTGTGCAACATTATCTGGATTGTATTCGATCTTTTCAGCCGGGAAAGACATTGGAAGTATATCCAGGCTCGCCTGCGATTGCTGCTGCATTATTGCGCCCCACCGATCGTTTAACGTGCAATGAATGGCATTCCACAGATATTGAATATTTAAAATCGTATTTTGCGCGCGATAAACGTACACATTGCGTGCACGGAGACGGGCTTATCAGTTTAAAAGCGTTGCTGCCCCCGAAAGAACGCCGCGCACTCATCGTGATTGATCCGTCGTATGAAGTAAAAGAAGATTATGTGACGATTCCAGACGCATTGATTGCCGCTTACCGAAAATTTTCAACCGGTGTGTATTTATTGTGGTATCCAGTTGTGTTTCAAGACAAAGTGCAAGGCATGTTGCGTCGTCTTGAAAAGGCCATTCCTGGTTCTTTAAATGTGACATTATCGCCCTCGGCTCCCGCATCTGACGGCCGTGGTATGCAAGGCTCGGGCGTGTTTGTGGTCAATCCTCCCTGGACGCTCGAGCCGGCACTTAAAGAAGCCATGCCGTGGTTGTTAAAAATATTAGCGGACGGGGGTATTCCATGATGCTGTGAGATAAGCTGGAGAACAGTAACATCTTGATTTTTATGGAAGTTATAAAGTTTCAGATGCGGCAAACATTTCTTTATTAGCCAGAGGTTGTTCAGACATTTCATGGATTGTCTGGATTTACGCCATTTGAGTTTTATAGAAATGAATTGAAGGATTCACCTGACGAGGTTAACCTTGAATGATGGGAAAAAGTCATATATACTGCAAGCATGAGACAAAAACCTTTATCTAAATCTAATCCCTATATGCGCGATGCTACTGAGCGTAGCCGTCGCCTCAGGCAACAAGTGATTGATTCGAGCGCTGTGGAAGGCATTGATCCTCATCGTCTTGACAAGGTGCTTCCGCAGGTACCAGAAAACATTAAAAATCATCATTGAGCATTTTTTCAAATAATTCAATCATTGGTATATAATCTTCCATAACGCCACGTTGAATAGCGTGGAAATAGGCTTCCCGTCCATTTTTTTCAGAAATCAATTTGTAATTAATAACGTTCCTTAACGTTGGAATAAGATGCGCGGCAGCAAAAAGAAAGCCGTCCTTTGACATATTGACTGTTCTATATGTTCCAGCAAATTCATAAATTTCACCAAGCCATTCTTTATGTAGTATGCAAATATCTTGCGCAGTCAATATGTCGTTTGCATGAAAGCGGTTAACACACTGTTCCTGGACACGTTGAAGCGCAATAGACTCAGCATCTTCAATTTCTGATACTGCTTTGATCCCTAATTTGTTGAACAAAACGGTGTCATTTGATCCTGGTTCAAAGCCTTCTTTGGTGTGTGTTTTGTATCGCAGACTTTTCTCCATTTAAAATCTCCCTTTTGCGAAGAGTAGCATATTATGCCAGTACTCGCTCAATCCCTAACCAATAATCCAGCTGCGCCACGAGCTCATCGAGGCCAATTTTATTCAGCGTTGAAAAGAGTTGGGCTGCGCATAAATTCGGATCAATTTCTTTTTCAACCTGGAGCAATGCTTTTTTGGAGGCACTGTAGCTGAGCTTGTCGGCTTTCGAGAGTAAAATGCGTACGGGCATTTGAATTTCTTGACACCAATTCAATAAATAGACATCACCGGGCTGAAGCGGATGGCGAATGTCCATTAACAAGACCAATCCTTTTAATGATTGACGTGTGTGTAAATATGCATCAATCAACGTTTGCCATTTGGCCTGCGCCGATTTTGAGGCTTTCGCAAAACCGTAACCGGGCAAATCGACCAAATGACGTGAGGGATCGAGCGTGAAAAAATTGATGAGTTGTGTGCGTCCAGGCGTGTTCGATACCCGCGCCAATTGTTTTTGGCCGCAGAGCCAATTCAATGCACTGGATTTACCTGCGTTGGAGCGGCCAATGAAGGCGACTTCAGCCCCTTCGTCTGGGATTAAATCGCTGAGGGCAGCGGCGCTCTTTAAAAAAGAGGCTTGATGATAGGGTGGAATACTCATAGCCAAAATTATCCAAAATAAGGTACAATCGGCGAGTTTACAGTAACGAGCTTGCTCATGGCAAGATATTTGGAGGATAAGTTGACTTACTTTCGTTCATTTTTCATCACCATCTCTGTCGCATTCGCCGTGTCTGCGTTTGCAGTCGACATGCCTGTGGGTGATGCAACACGGGGGCAAACCCTCACGCAAACATGTGTTGCCTGTCATGGCGCAGATGGCAAAGCTGTGATGCCCATTTATCCCAATCTTGCAGGCCAGGGGCAGGCCTATTTATACCAATCATTGAGTGCGTTTAAAGAAGGCACCAGTGGTCCGCGCAATAACAGCATCATGGCTGGCATGGTCGCCATGCTGACCGAACAAGACATGGCCGATTTGGCTGCCTACTACAGCGCACAGCCTGCCACTCATGGTGAAGCCGATTCTGCCTTGGTGGAACGTGGCCGTCGGATTTATGTGGGCGGCATTTTTGAGGACAAGGTACCTGCATGCTCGGGTTGCCATGGGCCGAAAGGGGAAGGGCAGCCCGCCGCTGGTTTCCCAGCCTTGTCTGGCCAAAATGCTGACTATCTGGTACAACAACTGGAAGCGTTTCGTGAAGGTCAACGCGGGGGCGGTTATAATGGCATGATGCATGGTGTTTCCCAAGGTATGACAACTGATGACATGAAGGCCGTTTCGAGTTACATTTCAGGTTTACATTAAATTTTGTTGAATAAGGAGATTCATGATGAAACAGATCGTTGTCATTTTCACTGTATGGTTGTTCATGCCACTCGTGTTTGCGCAGCAACAGAATGTGGCGAACATGCAAACGCAAGCGCTTGTTTACGTCGAGGGTAAACAATATAAACGGATTCAATCCACCCCGGAAGCTTTAGCGATGGAAGATCCTACCGCCAAAGCATTGCTTGACTCTGTTCCTAAAAATAAAGTGGCTGTGTGGCAATTCTTTAATTATGGATGTGCCGCATGCAATCGCATGGAGCCCGTCGTGGCGAAGTGGCATCAGGACAAGAAAGAACAGAACCTGGTCGCGTTCACAGACATTCCTGTGGCCTGGTCAAAGCCTGAGTGGATGGAGTATGCCCGCGCTTTTTATATTGAGCAAGCACTCAGCCAATCGAAAAATAAAAATTACAAAGATGTGATGCATGTCGGACATGAAAAAATATTTTCGGCACTTCATGTGGAAGGCAAGGATTTGTCCAAGCGTGAAAACATGCAAGCTTTTTTCCATGCTGAATTGGGTGTGTTGCCGAAAGATTTTGATGCCACCTATAATTCATTCGATGTTCGTCGTCGCATGAAGCAAGCAGAGCTGATGGCGAAAGCATACAATATTCGATCCTTGCCCACGTTTGTGGTAGCCGGCAAATATTATGTGGATGTGACCATGGCCGGCAGCATGGAACAATTGATCAATGTCGTGAATTATTTGGTCAATAAAGAAACGTTCACGGCAGAAGAAGGTAAAATTGATTTTGGAGCCGTACCTTCTAAGTGAGGATGGATATTTTTGCGAATCAGCCGTGAATCTCTCAGTGGCGCCTTTCGGGTTGGGTGATGCCGAACAGAGTTTGGCATCATATGACCCGAAATCAAGGCGCTACCTTTGAACGATATAAATAGGGGGGGGCATGAATACACGATATCTATTCGTCTTCACAGCCCTGCTTGCCACGCTTCCCTTTCTCGCGCTCGATGTCACACTGCCTATTTTTGTGACATTGCAATCTTTTTTCCATGTTTCTCAAGGGGATATTCAACAGACCGCCAGCGCCTATTTGCTGGGCATGGCACTGGGTCAAGTGGTGTGGGGGGCATTGTCTGATACGATGGGTCGTCGATCCATCCTGATCATCAGCCTCACCTTGTTCACGCTAGCCTCTCTGATGTGCATGTTTGTGCCCACGGTGAAATGGCTGTGGGCTGTGCGTTTCATTCAGGGGGCGGGAGTAAGTGCGCCAGCAGCACTGTGGCAAACAATATGGGTTGATCGTCTTGAATCCCGCCGACGTGATCTTTACTTTGCTTGGATCTTCCCCATCACGGCACTGTCACCCATTATCATGCCCATAGTAGGCGCTGTGTTGTTGGAGGTTTGCGGTTTTCAAACAACGTATCTATTCACGGCGGTGGTGGGTTTAGGGTTGTTGATCACCACCATTTATATGTTCAGAGAAACATTGTCTACCGCACGTCGCCACCCGTTATCCCTGAAAACCTACGCATTGCATGCGATTCAGTTGATGTCATGCCCCGTGTTCATGGGGAACATGGGCTTGATTTGTTTATCAAGTGCTTCATTTTTTGTATTTATAGCGGAATTCCCGTTTGCATTACATCAATTGAGGTTGTCTGAATCGATGATGGGACCTCTTTTAATCCCTCAAACCATCGTATTCATGGTCGCGGGGGTGTTGAGTGCTGCGATGTCGCGGCGTTTCGGAAAATCAAGATCACTTTGGTACGTAACCTGGCTCGCGATATTGGGCAGCTTGATATTATGGGCTGTCGTCGCATTCACGCCTCTAACCAGCATTTGGCAGATCCTCATTCCATATGCCTTGACGGCTTTTTCCAATGGAGCCATATATCCACTCGCGTTTTCAGCCATTTTTGAAGCCCATGATGATAAAGCAGGAACAGCGGCGGGGTGGGTTGCCTTTTACATGGGGTTGATGGGGTTTGTGGGCGCCTTTTTGATGGGGGTATTTAACGAGGCCGGTGTGGTAGGGATGGCGCTCTTGATCCTTGTTTTTTATGGGCTTTGTCTGGGGGCATGGGCGCTAACTGCTTGCTTTATAGAAAGGCACGTTGCCGAATGATGGGGAATAAACCTTGCTATTGCCACGTTAATCTGTATATAATCTACCTATTCTGGCTTACAAAGAGAGTAAACTCATGTTCTATGGCCTTCTCGATCTTCCTTGGTGGGGTTACCTGCTTTATACGGCGCTTTTCCTTCACGTGACGAACGTCTCCATCACATTATTCCTGCACCGGGCAATGGCGCACCGGGCCTTGGATCTGCATCCCGCTGTGATGCATGTCTGCCGTTTGGTCTTGTGGCTATCCACTGGCATGGTCACGAAGCAGTGGACGGCGATTCACCGCAAGCATCATGCCAAGTGTGAAACCGAGGATGATCCTCACAGCCCGCAAGTCATGGGCTTGGGTACCGTGCTGTGCTACGGTTCTGAACTGTATCGCAAAGAAGCGCGCAATGCCGAAACCATGGAGCGTTATGGTCAAGGCACGCCGGACGACTGGATTGAGCGCAATGTCTACAGCAAGCACAGCGCCTTGGGTATTAAAATCATGTTTTTCATCAACTTGGTGTTGTTGGGTGTGCCCGGCATTGCCGTGTGGTGCGTGCAAATGTTGTGGTCGCCTGTCGCGGCCGCTGGCATTGTGAACGGTATTGGCCACTTCTGGGGCTATCGTAACTTCGAATGCCCGGATGAAGCGCGTAATATTGTCCCGATAGGGATCATTCTGTGTGGTGAAGAGCTTCACAACAATCATCATACCTTTGGTACGTCTGCGAAATTCTCAGTGAAACCTTGGGAATTTGATTTGGGTTGGATGTACATCACGTTGATGTCTAAAGTCGGCTTAGCCCGTCCTAAACGGGTGCCGCCCGCCTTGGTATATCATGCCGAAAAAACCACGATTGATGTGGACACGGTGAAAGCAATGTTCACCAACCGTTTCGCTGTGATGGCTGATTATGCCCGCGAAGTGATTGTGCCTGTGTTCGCACAAGCGCGTTCATCCAGCAAAGACACGGTACAATCTTTGTGTTCTCGTACCAAAGCCCTGTTGATCCGCGAAGAATGTTTGATCGACGCAGAAGGTAAAAAGCTGTTGGATCGTGTGCTTGAAAAGTACCACGAAATCCGCGTGGTCTACGACTTCAAAAAACGTTTGCACAGTTTGTGGGATCAAACCACTGCGACCCAAAAAGAGTTATTGGACGCTGTCCAAGCATGGGCGCATGAGGCTGAAGCGACTGGCATTGCCGCGTTGCGTGAGTTTGCAAAGCGCTTACGAGGCGTTGCCGTATCTTAAGCGGTGAAAGCAAGGGTGAAGATTGTCTTTAAAGGATGATGATGTTTAATCATATTCAACGTGCCAATGCCATTCGCGCATTGAGCATGGATGCTGTTCAACAAGCCGATTCTGGGCATCCAGGGATGCCCATGGGCATGGCTGATATTGCTGAAGTCTTGTGGCTTCAGTTTCTCAAACATAATCCTCGAAACCCCGCCTGGCCCGACCGCGACCGTTTTGTGTTGTCGAATGGCCACGGATCTATGTTGCAATACAGTTTACTGCACCTGACAGGGTATGATCTCTCGATCGACGATTTGAAAGCTTTTCGGCAATTGCACAGCAGAACCCCTGGTCACCCTGAATTTGGCCACACACCCGGGGTGGAAACGACCACAGGGCCGCTCGGCGCAGGCATCTGTAATGCGGTGGGTATGGCCATTGCTGAACGCCAATTGGCGGCGCGTTTTAATCGTCCCGGTTTCAAAATTGTCGATCACCATACTTATGTGTTCATGGGTGATGGTTGCATGATGGAAGGGTTGTCGCATGAAGCGGCATCGCTCGCCGGAACACAGGGCTTGAGTAAATTGATCGCCGTGTGGGATGACAATGGCATTTCGATTGATGGTGCCTGTGGCGCCTTGGTTCAGCGAGAACATTCCGTTACGGTTTGAATCTTACGGATGGCACGTGATCTCTGTTGACGGTCATGATCCTGCCGCACTCGAAAAAGCATTCATGGAAGCAAAATCGCAACAACATAAACCTACCTTGATTTGTGCACGCACTGTCATCGGATTTGGTGCTCCCACCGTTGAGGGTACAGCCAAAACGCACGGTTCTGCATTAGGTGAAGCAGAAGTGGCACGCGCCCGCGAGCAGTTGAATTGGCATCATGTTCCATTCGATATTCCGAAAGAGATGTATGATGCGTGGAGTTGTGTGGACAGCGGTGCAAAAGCAGAAGCTGCCTGGGCAACAATGTTTGCCGCATATGGAGACGCTTATCCTGCGGATGCACAAGAGTTTCGCCGCGTCATCTCCGGCGAGTTGCCTCAAGGTTTTGACAAAACATTTGAGTCCTTCATTACCCAATGTCAAACAGAACAAAAAGCAATCGCCACGCGAAAATCCTCTCAACAATGTATTGAATTCATTACGCCTAAATTACCGGAATGCGTTGGCGGTTCAGCCGATCTATCTGTGAGCAATTTAACGATTGGCCCTGATACGCGTGATATCACGCCAGCCAACCCCGGCGGCAATTATATTGAATATGGTGTGCGTGAGTTTGGTATGGCATCGATTGCCAATGGGCTTGCGCTGCACGGCGGCATCATTCCTTTTTGCGCAACCTTTTTGGTATTCTCCGATTATGCGCGCAACGCGATCCGTTTGACCGCATTGATGCGTCAACGAGTGATTTATGTGTTCACTCATGATTCGATCGGCGTGGGAGAAGATGGTCCCACGCATCAACCGATAGAACATTTGGCCAGTTTGCGTTTGATTCCTCAATTACAATTATGGCGTCCATGTGACAGCACAGAAACTGCTGTCGCTTGGCAACAAGGGTTGCATTATCACGGTACCTACCGTGCTTGCCTGCAGCCGACAAAATGTGACGCAACAATCCCGTACAGCAGCACAAGTTGTGGATATTCAAAAGGGCGGTTATGTCCTTAAAGATCATATTGCGCCTTTGCAATTGGTGATTATCGCCACCGGCTCAGAAGTACAAATGGCTATTCAAGCTCAAACCGAATTGGAATCAGAGCAGATCGGTGTGCGTGTCATTTCCATGCCTTGTGTAGAACGGTTCAAAATGCAACCTATTGCTTATCAAAATGCTGTGTTGCCGCCAGACATTAAACGTGTCGCTGTTGAAGCGGGTGTTAAAGAAACATGGCTTCGCTTTACACCGTATGACGCAATTCTTGGGCTGGAAACATTTGGGTATTCTGCGCCCGGTGCTGATGTGTATCAAGCGATGGGTTTAACTCAGGCAAACTTATTGAAAATGTGTCATCAGATATTACAACATTGAGGAGTCAGCATGACGATTCGCATTGCTATTAATGGATATGGACGGATTGGACGCAGTGTGTTACGTGCACTGTATGAAAGCAAGCAGCGTGATACCTTTGAAATTGTCGCTATCAATAACACAGGCAATATTGAAGTGTTGGCGCATCTCACGCGTCACGATACTGTTCATGGCCTTTTTCCTGCGGATGTTAAAGTAGATGGACACCATCTTGTCGTGAATGGCGATCGCATTCCCGTTTTTGCAGATCGCGACGCAAGCAAATTGCCGTGGGCCGCACACAATGTTGATGTGGTGTTGGATTGCACAGGCCATTACACAAGCCAAGAAAAAGCGTCCTCTCATTTGCATGCGGGTGCAAAAAAAGTATTGATTTCCTCACCAGCATCAGGCCCTGTTGATGCGACGATTGTGTACGGCGTGAATCACCATACCTTAAAATCTTCTGATAAAATTGTGTCAAATGCTTCATGCACCACAAATTGTTTAGCACCGCTCGCAAAAGCGTTGCACGAAGGGCTTGGCATTGAGCAAGGCTTGATGACGACGATTCATGCTTATACAAATGATCAAGTATTGATTGATGCGTATCATTCAGACATGCATCGCGCACGCGCTGCCACGCACAGCATGATCCCCACCAAAACAGGCGCAGCGGCAGCGATCGGTTTAGTGTTGCCCGAACTAAAAGGCAAAATGGATGGCTTTGCGATGCGAGTCCCGGTGATTAACGTTTCTGTGGTTGATTTAACCTTTACTGCATCACGTCATACCAATGTGGATGAGGTGAATAATATTGTGACAAAAGCATCCGAGTCGGGTCCATTGAAAAATATATTGACGGTGAATCGCTTGCCCCTGGTATCGGTCGATTTCAATCACAATCCAGCTTCTTCCATTTTTGATGCCACACAAACAAAAGTGATTGGCAATGTGGTCAAAGTTCTGGCATGGTATGATAACGAATGGGGTTTTTCAAACCGCATGTTAGACACGGCGAAGGCCATGATGGATGCTCAGTAACAAGGAGATAACATGACGATGCTTTTCATGCGTGATGTCGATCTGTGTGGAAAACGTGTATTGATCCGCGCTGATTTTAATGTGCCCATGGAAAATGGTGATATTAGCAACGATGCTCGGATTCGTGCTACCTTGCCGACGATTCAAAAAGCCTTAGATGCGGGTGCGTGTGTGATGTTGATGTCCCATTTAGGGCGTCCAAAAGAAGGCGTGATAGATCCTGCTCTCTCATTAGCACCGATTGCGAAACGCCTTAGTGTATTGCTTGAGCAACCGGTGACCTTGCTGGTCGATTGGAAAGAAGGTTTCGATTGCGACCCCGGCCGTATTTTTTTACTTGAAAATATTCGTTTTAATCTTGGTGAAAAATCCAATGATGATATCCTTGCACTGCAATTAGCTTCTCTGTGCGATGTGTTTGTGATGGATGCATTTGGCAGTGCGCACCGAGCGCATGCGTCGACGTGTGGTGTTGCGCGTTATGCGCCCATTGCCTGTGCCGGCCCCTTGGTTGAAGCTGAAATTCGGGCACTTTCCCGTGCGGTTGCACATGCCAAGAAACCAGTGGTTGCGATTGTCGGTGGCTCGAAAGTGTCTTCTAAAATTTCAGTGTTGAAACATTTGTGCGACATGGTGGATGTCTTGATCGTCGGTGGTGGTATTGCCAATACTTTTTTGGTCGCACAAGGTCACACGGTTGGGCAATCGTTATATGAATTAGATTTTGTACCAGAAGCGAAAGCGGTGATCGCATTGTGTCAAGAGCGCGGTGTGGCGTTACCCTTGCCCATCGATGTGCGGGTGGGCGATCGCTTTTCGTCAGAAGCGGTGGCCAGTGTGCGTTCTGTGAATGCTGTGGGTGAGCATGAATTGATTTTGGATATTGGGCCTGAGACCATGAAAACATACTTGCCCTTCATCCAACAAGCGAATACAATTATTTGGAACGGCCGTGGGTGTGTTCGAGATGCCGCAATTTTCAGAAGGCACACGTGAGATGGCGCAAGCAATTGCGAACAGTCATGCATTCACGTTGGCAGGTGGCGGAGATACGGTGGCCGCGATCGATCTTTTTGGTATTCAAGATAAAATATCTTACATCTCAACAGGCGGCGGTGCTTTCTTAGAGTTTTTAGAAGGTAAAATACTGCCCAGTTTACAGGTTTTGGAAGAGCGGTATGATGCATTGCCACATACATTGTAGGGGCGGGTATTCCCGCCCGTGCGCCGTAGGCGCGGGGTTTTAATTTTCTCACACAAGGGAATAAACATGATCATATCTTTAAGACAACTTCTCGATCACGCTGCAGAGCACGGTTATGGTATTCCAGCATTCAATGTCAATAATTTGGAACAAATGCGCGCGATGATGATGGCTGCGCACGACACCAACAGTCCCGTGATTGTCCAAGCTTCAGCAGGTGCACGCAAATATGCCGGGCGCTTCATTTTTGCGTCATTTGATTTTAGCCGCGATAGAAGAATGGCCTCATATCCCCGTTTGCATGCATCAAGATCATGGTTTTTCACCAGCAGTGTGTCAACGTTCGATTCAATTCGGTTTCAGTTCTGTGATGATGGATGGTTCCCTCAAAGAAGATGGTAAAACCCCCGCAAACTATGACTACAATGTGCATGTGACGCGTACAGTGGTTGACATGGCGCATGCATGTGGCGTTTCTGTGGAAGGTGAGTTAGGCTGTTTGGGTTCACTTGAAACCAACCGTGCCGGTGAAGAAGATGGTTCTGGCGCTGATGGACATTTTATCGCATGATCAAATGCTGACAGATCCGGAAGAAGCGGCACGTTTTGTGCGTGATACAAAAGTGGATGCATTGGCTATTGCGATTGGCACAAGCCATGGTGCATATAAATTTACGCGTCCACCGACAGGGGATATTTTAGCGATTGATCGCATTAAAGCGATTCATGCCCGAATTCCTGATACGCATTTGGTCATGCACGGTTCTTCTTCTGTGCCCCAAGATTGGCTCAAAATCATCAATGAGTTTGGTGGCGACATGGGCCAAACTTACGGCGTGCCTGTCTCTGAGATTCAAGAAGGTATTAAACATGGCGTGCGTAAAATCAACATTGACACGGATTTGCGCATGGCGTCTACTGGGGCGATCCGTCGATATCTGCACAAAAATCCCAAAGAATTTGATCCGCGCAAATACTTGGGCGAATCCGTGAAGGCGATGTACGATATTTGCAAAGCACGTTATGAAGCATTTGGCACTGCCGGTCAAGCCTCCAAGATTCAAGTACTTTCTTTGGAAAAAATGACTGAGCTGTATGCGACGGGAAAATTGGATCCGCGGGTGATGTGATATTTCTTCTCTGATCGCGTCATCCCGGAAAACGCGAAGCGTTTATCCGGGATCCAACTGGATCCCGGGTTCGCGCTGCGCGCACCCGGGATGACGAAATGAAGAAGGAATCGCGCCCTGGAAGACGAAATGAAGAAGGAAGCGCGCCCGGGAAGAGACATATGAAGGCTGCCTATTCTATTGTCGTTTCATCGACTCAAAAAACTCTTCATTCGTCTTCGTGTTCTTCAAGCGTTCGATCATGAACTCAGCCGCTGCAGCAGTTTCCATGGAGTGCAGCAATTTGCGAACAATGGTCATTTTCTTGAGTTCTTCAGGTTTGGTGATCAGATCGGCGCGGCGTGTGCTGCTGGAATGTAAATTCGCGGCAGGGAATACGCCTTTTTCAGCAATACGGCGCTCTAAATGCAATTCCATATTACCGGTACCTTTAAATTCTTCATAAATCACTTCGTCCATCTTCGAGCCTGTGTCGACCAGGCAAGTGGCGATGATCGTCAAGCTGCCGCCTTCTTCCACGTTACGTGCAGCACCAAAAAAGCGTTTAGGACGTTGCAAGGCATTGGCATCCACACCACCGGTGAGGACTTTACCAGAAGAGGGTGCTACCGCATTGTAGGCACGGGCTAAACGGGTGATGGAATCCAACAAAATGACGACGTCGTGTTTATGTTCTACCAAGCGTTTTGCCTTTTCAATCACCATTTCGGCGATTTGAACGTGACGGGTAGGCGGTTCATCGAACGTAGAGGCAATGACTTCGCCGCGAACAGAGCGCTCCATTTCGGTCACTTCTTCAGGGCGTTCGTCAATCAACAATACGATTAAATAGCATTCGGGATGATTTTGCGCAATCGACTGGGCGATATTTTGCAGCATCATTGTTTTACCGGCTTTTGGCGGCGAAACAATCAAAGCTCGCTGGCCTTTGCCACAGGGTGAAATCAAGTCGATGATGCGGGAAGTGATATCTTCGGTAGACCCATTGCCTCGTTCCATGCGCAAACGCTCATTGGGGAAGAGGGGGGTAAGGTTTTCAAATAAGACTTTATTGCGGCAGTTTTCAGCTGGCTCAAAATTGACTTTATCCACTTTGAGCAAAGCAAAATAGCGCTCACCTTCTTTGGGCATGCGGATAGGCCCAACAACATGGTCGCCCGTCTGAAGGCCTAAGCGGCGTATTTGGGCGGGGGAGACGTAGATATCGTCAGAACCTGCCAGGTACGATGCTTTGGGTGAGCGTAGGAAGCCATAGCCATCTTGTAGCACCTCCAGGACGCCTTCCCCAATCACTTCTTCGCCATTTTGGGCAAAGTCTTTGAGGATGATGAAAATAAGGTCTTGCTTGCGCACACGGCCAATGTTGTCCGCGTGGCTTTTATTAGCAAGGGTCATGAGTTCTTGGACAGATTTACTTTGTAGATCATCGAGATGGGTTGTCATGGTATGGATTTCTTAACACAGTGATTGAAGAGTAAGGGTTACTTTGTTTTTGCGCACCCACGGGGAGTACTTGTGTAAAGATACCAGAGATATCCAAAAAAATCCAGCATTTTCTCACCTTAATGGTTTTTTTCCTTGGTTCTTGATATGTTAGGTGCATGAAATTCAGTCAAACTGTACAAATAGGCGCAGCAATGATCTAGGAACAATTCTGACAGGGTTTGAGGTTTAGCCGGAGGAGGGCTGTCCTCGGGACTGTGGGTGTTAAGGTAGGGTTTTTCGGTCATGACTACGTACCTCTAATTCGCATCGCACTATAATACAAAAAAATGTCAGTTGTCAATCATTTCCACTAGATATTTATTTTTTAATTTGGTAGAATCCCGAACCCCTTCATTTATCCTTGCGAGGTTTCACATGTCTGTTCCCGCGCTGCCTAGATCCGTTTTGCCCTTTCTGTGGCATTATTTGCGCAATAAAAAATGGGCTCTCGCATCCTTCGTGCTGATCGCGCTGGTTTGGGCGATTGAAATGTCGCTCTCACCGTATTTGATTAAAATCATCGTCGATAAAGTGGCCATGTATCATAGCGATTATCCCTTGTTGGTGCAACAGGTTATGTGGCCCGCCATTTTTTACGCTGGGATGACTTTGTTGTTGGGTCTCAATTTCCGATTTTTTGATTACGTGCAATTGCGTATCTATCCTGAGATCAAATCTGGCATCACGCAAGACATGTTTGATTATTTGCTGCACCATTCACATGGTTATTTTCAAAACCATTTTGCGGGAGCGCTCACGAAGAAAATTTTCGACATGGTTACTTATGGCGAGCAGATGATACAGATTGTGAATGAATGGTTTTATCCTCGTGCCTTTGCGCTGATCATTGCGAGTGCCATGTTATGGAAAGTGGTACATCCGATATTGGGGGTTATTTTGTTTGTGTGGACATCATTGTTCATTTTAGGATCTTATTACGCCGCAAAGCTCGGGGAGAAATATGCCAAGCATGTGGCCGAATGTGGCGTCAAGATGTCGGGTTCTGTATCAGACTCCGTGTCGAATGTGATCAGCACCAAATTGTTTTACAATTTAACGCACGAAAGTCAGCGCATTCGTCGCGCATTGCAGGAATTAGTCGATGCGGATAGGCAATTGCTGTGGTTTAACTTGAAGAGTCAGTTTTATCAAGGTATGTCTATCCTGGTGTTAGTGGTGACCTTGTTAATCTTTTTGATTCATGGTGTGGGCAGTGGTTGGGTGTCTGCGGGTGATTTTGCGATGGTGTTGACACTCTCGTCGTGGATGGCACAATCTGTGTGGGATATTGGCAAACAAATGCTCGAATTATCGAAAGCCACCGGGGCATGTCAACAAGCGTTGAGCTTTATCATGGAACCTCATGACATTGTGGATGTGCCTGGTGCAAAGGAACTGGTCGTCACTGCAGGCAAGATTGAATTTGATCAGGTGTCACATGCCTATTCGGGTAGTCCTGTGATCTTTAAAGATTTGTCAGTGACGATCCATCCAGGTGAAAAAGTTGGTTTGGTCGGATATTCGGGTGGAGGTAAATCCACCTTCATGCGATTGATTTTGCGTTTGATGGATATCAAATCGGGTGCTATCAAGATTGACGGGCAAAATATTGCTACCGTCACGAAAGCATCTTTGCGTAAAAATATCAGCACGATCCCCCAAGAGACGGAATTGTTTCACCGCAGTATTTTGGAAAATATTCGTTTTGCAAGACCTGATGCCACAGATGATGAAGTGATCCTCGCAGCACAGAAAGCTTGTTGTGATGAGTTTATTCAAGCCTTGCCGGATAAATATGAGTCTCTGGTGGGTGAGCGTGGTGTAAAGTTATCCGGTGGTCAACGTCAGCGTATTGCCATTGCCCGCGCCTTTTTGAAAAACGCGCCGATCCTATTATTGGATGAGGCCACGTCTGCGCTTGATACCGCCACGGAGCAGCTGATCCAGCAAAGCTTACATGAAGTCATGAAGCATAAAACCACCATTGTGATTGCGCACCGGTTATCGACCTTGAAAGACATGGACCGAATTCTGTTTTTTGACAAGGGCGCGATTGTGGAGCAGGGTTCATTGGATGAACTGTTGGCCAATTCCCAGGGCCAGTTTTATCAGCTCTGGCATATGCAGCAGCGAGGGTAATTGACACATTGCCTCAACAACTGAATCAACTGCGAATTTAAAAAGGCAAGCATTATTTATTAAATTCAATGGGTTATGATTTTTCTGTATTTTTAGGGAGTATGCTCCTTGAAAATCGTATTTTTAGGGAGTATACATCCTTGTGGATGGGGGGGGATATGAACTACATCAGACGGTTGCATTATTTAGAAAAGTTTGCGCGATTTATGGATGTGTGTGCATCTAGCCACGGAGAATTATTGAATTACACGAATATTGCAAGAGACTGCGCTATTGATGCAAAGACAGTAAAAGCTTACTATCAGATATTGGTCGATACGCTGATTGGATATTTTGTTTATCCCTTTTATAAAAAATCAAAACGAAATCATTTATCGGAAACCCCGAAATTTTATTTATTTGATGTCGGTGTTGCGCAGTACCTGCAAAAAATTCAAATCCATCAACTCTCAGGCATTGAAGCAGGCAATGCTTTTGAACATTTCATTTTCACTGAATTGATGGCATATAGTTATTATTCGGAAAAATATTTGGATATTCGTTTTTGGAGAACGTCTACAGGATTGGAAGTGGATTTTATCTTGGGTGCAGGGAAGGTGGCAATAGAGTGCAAGATTGATTCAAGGGTGCATGCGTCTGATGTTAAGGGATTATATGCATTTTGTGAAGATTACCATCCTGAAAAAGCAATTGTCGTTAGCCAAGATGTGAGCGCCCGGCGTCTTGTGACTGGGCATCATACGCCGATTGATATCATTCCCTGGCAAGATTTTTTAACGCGATTGTGGGCAGGGGAGATTATTTAATGACCTCTATTGGCATGTGGATGCGCTTTGGCTGGGAGAGAGATGAGAAAAATGTTAAATAACGCTTAGTAGATCAATCCCCGGTATGCAACTTCTTCATCGCGTCTTGCCATTTTCCCTGCAGGACATCAGGCATGACTTGTAAGGCTTGAATGATCGCATGATCGATGGCTTTTTTTTCATCAGTGCGTGGTTTTTTCAAGACATAATCCACAACGTCTTTTGCATTGCCAGGGTGCCCAATGCCAATGCGCAGGCGGTGAAAATGCGGCGTGCCTAATAATTGGATGATATGACGTAAACCATTATGGCCGCCATGGCCGCCGCCGATTTTGAGACGAGCAGTGCCTGGGGGCAAATCAAGTTCATCATGGACGACAAGGATATTTTCAGGGGGAATTTTGTAAAATTGGGCGACAGCGAGTAACGCTTTGCCACTTTCATTCATGTAAGTGGTCGGGATCATCACGCGGCAAGGTTGCCCATGTAGATTGAGTGATGCCATTTGGCAAAACAGTTTAGCTTCCAGTTTGAGGGAAGTGTTGCCGAGTAAAGCATCCACAAACCACGCGCCCGCATTGTGACGTGTGTTTACGTATTCGGAACCGGGGTTGGCGAGGCCGATGATGAGTTGAATCATGAGGAGATCCTGTGTTGTAGGGGTGCAGCATTAATACTGATGTTCGCACATCAAGGGCGCCCCTACAAAACACGTTATTTTGAGGTTAGGGCTGCCCTTCTTCCTTCGGCTTCAATGCATCTTCCAATTCCGCAGCTTCAGGATGTTCCGCTAAATATGCTGCATGTTCAGCAGCTTTCAAGGCTTCTTCAGCAGCATCAGCATCTAAATCTTCCTTCCCTTCTTTGATCACATGTGCGGAGACCACGGGGCGATCATGAGATTCGCCGAGATCCAATTCTGGAATCGTTACGCCTTTGGGCAACTTGATTTGTGACAAATGCAGGGCATCATCGACATCCATGCTGGAAACATCAACTTCGATGAATTCAGGCAAGTCGCGTGGCAAGCACTTGACTTCAACGTTCGTCATCACGTGGGTGAATTTCGCTTCCTTCTGCGCGGCAGGTGAATTTTCTTCGCCGATGAAATGCAAGGGAACATGCAAGGTGATGGGTTCGTTTGCTTTCACGCGTAAGAAATCCATGTGCAGTACACGGGCTTTGAAAGGATGGCGTTGCACGTCTTTCAACACAACATCTTCTTTTTTGCCATCAATTTTCAGGCTGAGAATGTGTGAATAGAACCCTTCATGTTCTAAATGTTTCATCACTTCTTTGTGCTCGAGTGTCAGCGGAGTGGCATTTTTGCCAGCACCGTAAACAATCGCAGGCACTTTGTTCGCGTGACGTAGGCGGCGGCTCGCACCCCTCCCAGCGTCTGAGCGCGTTTGCGCTTCGATTTCGTAGGTATGATTCATGATTAACTCCAACTAGATTTAGGTTTGCCCCGCGACCAGGGCACATATATTACTCTGGGAACATACTGCTTAAAGATTCTGCTCCGTGAATGCGTCGAATGGCTTCGGACAAAAGCCCGACCAAGCTGATTTGACGTATTTTCGGGCAACTTAAAGCCTCGTTTTTCAACAAGATGGTATCGGTGACGACCAATTCATCCAGCGCGGACGCTTGGATATTGTTCACAGCCTTGCCGGACAACACCGCATGGGTGCAGTACGCGGTGACCCCGATCGCGCCACGGTTCTTCAAGACAGCAGCAGCGGTGCAGAGGGTGCCAGCGGTATCCACAATGTCGTCGACGATTATACACGATTTTCCGGAAACATCACCAATAATGTTCATCACTTCGCTTTCATTAGGGCGAGGGCGGCGTTTATCGATGATGGCCAGATCCGCGTCGTTCAGGCGTTTGGCAATCGCTCGGGTCACGACCCCGCCCACATCAGGTGAGACAACCACTAGATTGCCTTGATTCTGCGTATTCAGGTCAGCCAATAAAACAGGAGAGGCATAAACGTTATCCACGGGCATATCAAAGAAGCCCTGGATTTGTTCCGCATGTAAATCAACTGTCACGACACGGCAAATGCCGACGGATGCCAGCATATCCGCCACCACTTTGGCGGTGATGGGCACGCGGCTCGAGCGCACGCGGCGATCTTGCCGAGCATAGCCAAAATAAGGGATAACAGCTGTGATGCTGAGGGCGGAAGCGCGTCTCAGTGCATCAGCCATGATGATGAGTTCCATCAGGTTCTCGTTGGCGGGCGCATGGGTGGATTGAACAATGAACACGTCCTGTCCACGCACATTTTCTAGGATTTCGACTTGTGTTTCGCCGTCGCTGAAGCGACCGACATTGGCTTTCCCAATGGGCACTTTCAGATGTTGTGCAATGGCACGGGCCATGGCGGGGTTGGCATTACCGGTAAAAATGGTGAAATTATTTTGATGTGACACCGGCCAACCTCTGCATTTTGATGGTGGAAAATTTGGCTGGGGTGCTAGGATTCGAACCTAGGTATGCGGGGATCAAAACCCCGTGCCTTACCGCTTGGCGACACCCCAAATGCTTGGCAGCTGATTCATGCCTTGCGCGACAAATCCTACCACTTGTGAATCGATTTGTCCAATGCATTTTTCAGCTTTTTCTCGCGATTCGCACGCCACAAAAAAAGCAGAGCCGGAGCCGGTAAGTTTGGGTTCCCCAAAAGGCTTCAGAGCATCGATTGTGTCATGCAATTCAGGGAAATGCTTCAACAACACGGGTAAAAAATCGTTGTGTGTCTCGGCCCCTGCGCGATAGTCGGCTATTGTCAGCGGTTTAGTGTTTCTTGTCAACAGGGGATCGCGAAAAAGGGTGGTGGTATTGGCATGGATATTCGGTTTGACTATCGCGTACCAACAGGGAGGGAGATCAATGGGGGTGAGGATATCGCCTACCCCCTCCCCAAACGCAGAATGACCGAATACAAACACAGGCACATCGGCCCCGAGTGCCAATCCCTGTGCCATCAATTCGGTCTGGCTGAGGTTCAGTCCCCATAAATGGTTTAGCACGTGAAGGGTGGTGGCGGCATTTGAGCTGCCGCCGCCCATGCCCGCACCCATGGGGATGCGCTTGTCCAGGCGAATGTTGACACCTTGCAGCCCAGGGCGCCACAGGGCACGTGCGGCTTTAAGGATAAGGTTGGTGTCAGGGGGGATATTGGGGGTGTTATCGGTCAGGAGGATTTGCGGATCTTTTCGCAGGGAAAATGTCAAAGTGTCATGTAAATCAATCAGTTGAAAAACAGTTTGCAACAGATGGTAGCCATCCTCTCGCTTGCCGACAATATGCAGGAACAGGTTCAGTTTAGCGGGGCTTTGAGCGGTGATGGTGTCTTTCATAAAGGAAATAGTCTGTTAATGCCCCGATAAATGCGCATTCCATTCGTGGATACTGAGCGTGATGGTTACATCAGGGTGTTTCAACACGATTTTGCCAGGCAAACGGTAGCGGTCGTGGGTTGCAAATGCTTCATATTGAATGTGCCAACCTTGCTGCTTTAGGCTGCGCAAGTCCCCATTGGGTGAAATATTCAAGTCATAGGCAAAGTGGGGGTCAGGCCGTCCTAATACCCAGTAGCGCAAGCTGGAGATAGGCAGTTCATAGTCTGTATGGCGGCTTAATAGCTCTTCAGGCGATTTGGCTGTATCGACAATCCCTTTTGAATCCTTGTATGAAATACTGCTGGGATTTCCTCGTAAGAAAATCGTGCCTTGATTGAGCGGGCCAGACAGTTTCAATAAATAATCGTTGTGTTGCTGCAACCAGCTAAGGCTGGCACTATCGGCTTTGTTGTGGGTGCGAACCGAGAAGCGGCCTTCAAAATGCCAAGATTCGAGATTGGAAATTCTGTCCTGATTTCGGTCAAAGGCCTGGTCGCGGTCTATGCCGGATAGATTGGCATCACTGCTGGAAGGCGACTGAGCACAGCCAGAGGCCAAAAGGGCTGCCAGCAGCATCATAAAAGTATGTTTGATGAATAAATTCATTGAAGATCCTTCACATTTAGTGGTCTACTGACATGATAGCATAATGGTGCGATACAGATTAGCGCGCAGAACATTAAGAGTATATAATATCCTCTTCATCTTCAGAGTGAGGCAGTATCATGAACAGTGCGGAAGAATTACAGGTCATATTTGATATTACCCAAGAAACTATTGGGGTAGTCAGGGTTGATCCCCTTCCATACGATCTTAGGGTGCTGCAGCATTTGAAAACCATTGTGCCGCGCGGATTTGACATTAATCACACTGATAAAAATGATTATTGCGCATTGGCATATGCTGCAGAATATAATTTCATTGAAAGCGTTAAATATTTACTGTCATTCGATCATATTAAAACCAATCTACAAGTCAACGAATCAGAAGATGATTTGGGTGGAATACCATTGCACATGGCGGCCTTTCGGGGCCACCTAGAGATCATACGGTTATTGGTGGCAAAATCACCCGATGACATTGATGTACCGGAATACTGTGGCTACACACCCCTCCATGAAACCGTGTTGAGCGGGCATTATGGAGCTTTCAAATTATTATTGCGCTTAGGCGCGGATGATGGAGCAGAAACAGGGCGTGATGTGTCAGCGATTGATGTGCCTAAAGGCATGAATACATTACAATTGATTGCGCATCGTGCCAGCGAAGATCCAAATAACCGCGTGTTCTGCGACATGTGGGCATTTTTGGTGCGTCAAAAATTACGCAAAAATGAGAGTATTATCGGTAATGCTTTGCCGGATGAAGATGACAGTGATGATGATTTTGCTGATCCAATGGCATATGAGTCTACAAGCGCTCTCATCGAGCGATCAGGTCGCGATGATTTTAAAGAAGCTTATGAAAGAGAAAAAAAACGAAAAAAAGGCATAGAAGATCACGGTGAAGTATTCACGGATTCTGATTCAGAATCGGATGCAGGTTATGATACAGATGACATAAAGGATGCTTCACCCGCACTGGCACTGGAACAACATTTTGCCGTTGACGCACCAGACAAACAGTTAGTGCTTCATGCCAGGGGCAATCATTTTTATAAAAATCATGAAACCCTTGCGTCGAGAAGAAAGTACGTCAGATATTCGTCAGCAAATGTATTAACAGCGTGGGGCATGTACAGTGCAGACGCTCATGCACGTGCTGAGGTAAGTTTGGCATTGCCAGATCACAATAACACCACCAGAGATATTCAGCTGGAACAAGCTTCGCAACAAACCAATGCGGTGCTGGCTGGTTTTCATGCGCAAAAAGAAGTTGCGCCGATTTTGCAGCGTGACAGCGCTGAGAGCATGGCTCGAAAATCATTTGAATCTCGTTTGATTGAATTGGTGCAGCGTTATGTCAATTCATATACAGCGTTGACGGAAGATATCGCCAATGCTCAAAACAAAACGGAACGGGATTTTAGAAATGATCGTACCAAAGCAAAGCAACGTACCTTGGTGCAACTGAGGAAAAATCCTTTTGTGTCGACCTCTGAAGACATTGGTGTTGGTTTAGAATATGCATTCGCCCTCTTAAATTACGATAAAAAAGAGACGCATCGCCCCGTGCCGACACTCGATTTCACATTAACGCCAGAATATCAGCTGGATGGGGATGTTAAGCATCCTTACTTGGGGGTAATATTCATCACGTTGCATACTGAACATGCATTGCAGGGTCATAGCCTTAACATTGCGGAATTGTTCCGCGACAACAAAATTGACCCGATGAAAGGACCCGGTACGCATGAAACGAGTGGTTATGTGCGCGCATTAGAGCATGTATTTTTCGGCGGCATTTCCAGTGATCATGTCTGTTTGGCAAAAGTGGTACGTGTGCCGAATTTATATCATCCCTACCGATCATTTGTGATGACAAAATATGGCTTGACTGCTAACGAATATATCAAATATAAAAAGGATTTGGCTGAATCTGGCAAAATTGATCCCATAAATAAAAAAATGAAAAATGAGAAGGATTTTTATCGAACCCAAGAGCAACTCATTCAGCATGTGATCAGGTTTGAGCGAACCAAGCTTATCCGCGCGATACAGGCTTGGGCAAGAGAGAAGGGTGTCACCGTGGGTTCATTGGACGATAGGGGTCAATTTGTGGCCAACATCGATATTGATATCCCAGCTAAAATTCGGCCGATGTCAATGCCAGGGTCGCCAACAGGCGGATTTAGGAGACAAACTATTTTATATGTTATTGATTTTTAGGGCTTTAAAAGTTTGCGCATGGTGTTGAAACGGCATATAATCAAGGTGTCACAGGAGCAAGTATGAAAAACATTACAAGAGATAACATCACAGCAGTCATGAATGAATGCCTCAAACAGTTGGTATTACAGAAATATGCGCCCATGGGCATCAACATTGATTTATCTAGCGTTCACAGGGAGTTTTTAGAAAAATCTCAACGTGTTTTTGAACGCGTGGAAGCATTGATGGCGGTCAACGACCTGCGCAGCGATGCGCATTATGTGGAGGCTTTTGTGATGGCCTGTGAAGAAGTGTTTAAGGAAGATATTAAAGGAGAATCAAATGAATCATTAAAGTCACGCATTACTACCAGCTTAAGCACACAATGGGAAGCAGCCTTTAAGCAAAAAGTAGTGGTAAATTTTAATGCTTATCAAGCATTATTGCAAAAAAAGAGAGAAGCACCGCAGCCTTCAGGGCTGAAAGCGACTGTTGCTCAAGACAAATCGGCAGCACAGAAAAGAAAGCATTTCAAGAAAATCACGAGACAAGATATCATCGATGTTGTGGAAGCGTGCATCCAGACAATAATCAATCCATCGCCCGCAGGTTTAACTGTTGGTGACATTGAAGGGTCTGAGTCGGCGATGGTCATACATGCGGATGTCGTTTCCCCTAACGAGATTAAAAATACCTCAGACCGTATTTTCGCCGCCATGCAATTGCTCATGGATCATGCTGGTCGTCATGACGATGCTGCTTTTATGGCCAGTTTCTTATTGGCGGCTAAAATGGTTGTTTCGGATAAATTAAGTGAGAGGAATCAAAATCCCAGTGAGATTTTATCTGGGGAGCTGAACAAGCAGCTGCAGATGGGTTGTGATATCTTTGACATCAATTCGCTTGAATGGGAATTTTATGATTTGTTATTAGAAAAGGGAATGGCGGAGGATTTAAAAAGTATCTCTGCCCAATTGAATGATGTGAGTATCGTCACATCAAAATCAGCAGAAGCCATAAAAGTAGAAATACCTGTGACCGAGCTGGAACCTGCAGCCATGGAGTCAGCAGCAGGCGAATCTTCTTCAGCAATCGAGTTACCCGAAAATACCAAATTCGCGGACATTAGGTTGGATCAACTTGATGAATTGCTTAAAAAATATTTAGAACAATTGGTTAGGGGGGCTGAGTGGCATGCCTATCTACACCCTTCAACAGAATTAGCAGATGACGAATACGAAGAGCTTGATCCTGTGGCCGCATCTTCAACAAGATTACCCCATGACAATGGTAAAGTGCCTCCTCCTCCCGAAGGTTCTCAGACCATGACTGCATTGATTCAAGAAACCACGAGAAATATTGATGCACATATGGGTGTAATGATAAACAAGGCGATTGCTAGGCTGCCAGGAGTTACAGGTGATCTCAAGCTGACTCCACAAAAACTGTTGATCGGGGCCTATGTTATTGCATTGAAGGTGCAGTTGGGTGCCGAGGGTGAACTTCGAGGGGTGGCATTGGCTCCTGAGCTTGCGGGATTTTTGAATATGAATGGATTGCAAGATGTGTCTAAGAAACAGATTGAAACAATCGAAGTAAATTTTTTGGAATTAATTGAGTATGATGCCTCTTATGGTCAGGCACAAACATCTTTTGCGTCGGCAACAGAATCGACAGGCAGTGCAGAGCCAAGCGTTTCTCAAGATCCATTGCTCGCGGCTGCAGAGACTGAAAAGGAATCCATTTTGTTGGAAAAATATGCAGAATTGAAAAAAGCAGATATCGAAGAAATATCCGCGCCAGAAAAAATTGCTGAGATTAAAAAACTCTTAGAACTCATCGGCAATGCTTGCGAACAATATTTAGCTTCTATCAAAAAAGAATACCGTCTTTCATTCTTGAAAGTGAATGACCCAGTAAAAGTCAAATACGAGTATTTTTTGGATATCTTGAATATCGTGCGCAACAACACAGATAATGAAGTCCAAAAAATGGGTAAACTCGGCGCTAAATTCCAGAGCGCAGCACATGCCACCGTCATGAAATCATTATCGCAAGAGCGTGGCAGCATCTTTGGGGCTGCGTTGAGGGATATTGTGTCATGGTTCACCTTGTATTTTAGAAAATCGAAATTGGGTGAAGCGTTTGTAAATAAATTGAATACGTTGAGTCAAGTTAAAACATCAGGTACAGATGCTGAAGTGCTGGCGCGCAGCGCGGAAGCGTTGGTGAAAACGTCACCTAAGTTAAAACCAGGAAGATAATTTTTTACCGTGCCGCAGGTCTCACCAAATGTGAGCGCATCGCATTCAGTAACATTTCGTTTTCTGGGGCTATCTCCAATCCGCGGTTCCACACATTCACTGCTTCACTTTGTTGGCCTTGTGCCCACAATGCTTCACCTAAACGAGCGGCATAATCGGGATTATTCGTTGCTTGATAAGATTTAGCCAAATAGGGGATGGACGCTTTCACATCACCGCTTCTGAATTTAATCCAACCCGTGTTGTTCAACACCTCTGGATTGTTCGGAGAAATGGCAGATGCTTGATCATTGTAATGTTTTGCTTCATCCAGTTTACCTTCTGCAATCAACGTTTCGGTCATCATGTTGATTGCTTGAATGTGCTTGGGGTTGTTGCTGATCACAAATTTCAGATCTGTCACAGCGCTTTGTAACTCATTCAATTCAATCGCAACCAAGCTTCTTACGTAATGCAATTCGACATTCGCGTCAGTACTGCTATTGATGATTTGCGTCAGTGCTGCATAGGCAGCGCTGTATTGATTGCTGTCCAATAATATTTGAGCGCGAACCAGCGCAATGCGTTCTGATTCATCAGGAAATTCTTTCGCCAAGCGATCGATATCATTCAAGGCTGTCTTTGCTTGTCCCAATTTTGTTTGGCACAAAGCCATTTGCACGCGCGCATTGACAACATAGGCGCCATCTTTCACACGACTGTAAAATTGAACAGCTTGATCATACTTGCCTGTTTCCTGCGCGATAAATCCACTTAAGAAAAAACCTTCATTCGAATTGGGGTTTTTTGCTTGATAAGCACGCAAATAAGTTTGTGCTTGGGTGAAATCATCCATTTGAATGTATTGTTTGACGAGTTCAATGCGAGCATCATCACCATAAGTTTTATCGTTGCTGATCGATTTTAACATCGTCAAGCCTTTGTTTTGCTCACCCATTTCAAAGGCCATTTTAGCCGCCAACCATTTCAGTGCCGCGTTGTTCGGATCCTTGCCCAATACACTGTTTAAATAAGCGAACGCTTCTTTTTTCTGTCCTTTTTCATAGAGTAATTGAATGCGCAAGGCATTTGCGCGAATCCAATTTGGTTTGATCTCAAGAATGCTATCGAGGGTTTTATTGGCAGCATTTTGATCGCCCATGTCATATTGTAAATCGGCAACAACAAACAAGGCGCGTGTATCTCTTTTCTCATTGCCTAGTGTCTGAAGAACGGCAATATAACGCTGTTGCAAAGTCGGATCATCTAACGTGGAGTAGACTTGCATTAAATATTGCATGGTTTCTGTGTCTGAGGGCAGCAATAAGGCGGACAAATAGGGTTTCGCACATTCCAGGCATACTGTTCTCAGTGTGAGGCTGGCGGCAATGGCTTGCGTTTGCAAGTCCGCGGGCACTTTGTGTGCCCATAATTGGCTGATTTCTGCAGCTGCTTGATAATTCTCTAGTTCTAGGGCAACGCTCGTGGCGCGTGCGGCGAATACGGGGTCTGTCATGTGCTGGGCGAGCCAGACATAATGGGGGAGTGCTTCATGGTACAGCCCACGATCAATCGCCACTTCTCCCGCAATAAAATGGTACGTTGGGCTTTGTTCGGCCTCTTGGTCAATGTAGCCCACGTCTTCCATGCCATTGTTTGGCTCCTGTTTGGAGCAGCTGCTGAGGATGGCCAAGGGAAGGAAGCTTAACATGGCAACCACTGTCATGCCTGTTTTAGTGAAGTAACGCATAGACACTCGCTATTGTTCGTGATACTACCCTTATCTATCTGTCGATCGCGTGTGATCTTGAGCAAAATCAGGTAAAATAGTCCTTGGCGCGGCTTGGTTCCAGGCTGAATCTTATAACTACATGAATTTTAAGTGAATTTATGGCCCTTTTTGTCTATGGCATACATCACAGCCGGGTACCGGTTGGTTTGAGAGAGCAGGTAGCACTGTCACCTGCCCGGTTGCCTGAGGCATTGGCCGTTTTAAAAGACTGCGTAGAAGAAGTGGTGATCATTTCAACCTGTAATCGACTAGAAGTAATCTGTGAGGCTGACAAAGATTCGGGTGTTTTTGCCCGGTTTCTGAGCTGGATGGGCTTATCTTTCATAGAATGGGCACCATTAATAGATCAATATGAAGGAGAGGCCGCCGTTCAACATGTCATGGCTGTCGCTGCAGGGCTAGACTCCATGGTATTAGGTGAACCGCAAATCCTGGGGCAAATGAAGCAGGCCTATGCCGTGGCCCAAGAAGCGCAGGCTACAGGTAAAATATTGTCCAGGCTTTTTCAAAAAACTTTTTTAGCGGCAAAAACGGTTCGCACAGAAACAGGTATTGGCACACAATCCGTTTCCGTCGCGTCTGCCGGCATTAAATTGGCCAAACATATTTTTTCAGATTTATCGCAAAAAGCCGTGTTATTGATTGGCACGGGTGACATGATCGTCCTCGCGGCAAAACACCTTCACAGCGAAGGGGTGACACGCATGATCTTTGCGAATCGTACATTGTCGAAAGCACAATCATTGTCAGCAACCTATGGTGCTGAAGCAATTGCATTGGGGCAAGTGCGTGAGCGTTTGCATGATGTTGACATGGTAGTGAGTGCAACAGCGAGCGATGTGCCTATTATCGGGAAAGGTTGTGTCGAACGTGTGATGAAATCACGTCGTCACAAACCCATGGTGATGATCGATTTGGCGGTGCCGCGAGACATTGAACCTGAAATCAAACAATTAGACGATGTATATTTATACGACATGGATGCGCTGAAAGATGTGGTCAAAGTGGGCTTGGCTGCGCGTGAACAAGCGGCTGTGTCCGCAGCAGCCATCATTGAAAAACAAATGGCTTCGTATCAACAATGGTACGCACTACAGCCCCGCATTGCGACAGTGCGAGCGTACCGTCAGCACCATGAGCAACTACGTGATGCGGCATTATCAAAAGCAATGAAAGCGATATCACAAGGGCAGCCCGTCTCGCATATTTTAGAACAATTGGCCCATACACTCACCAATCAATTATTGCATTTACCCACATTGCATTTGAAAAATACCTCGACAGACAATTTACTACTGACACCCAAGGAAAAAGATTCCGCATGAACGTATCCATTTCAAGAAAACTCGAGCGTGTTGTTGAGCGTTTTGAAGAGTTGCAAGGTTTATTGTCTGATGCAAGCGTGATTGCGAAAGCAGATCAGTTTCGTGGTTATTCGAAAGAATACGCGCAATTAGAGCCTGTTGCCCATGTGTATCGTGAATGGGTGCAAGCTACAGCCGATCATATCACCGCGCAAGCGATGATGAAAGAAGGTGATCCTGAATTGAAGGCGATGGCGCAAGAAGAAATGTTGGCGTTGAACGATAAAATCGCGGATTTAGAAAAACAATTGCAAACATTGATGTTGCCACAAGATCCCGATGACAGCCGAAATGTATTTATTGAAATTCGCGCGGGCGCAGGCGGCGATGAAGCATCGATCTTTGCTGGCAATTTATTTCGCATGTATACGCGTTATGCCGCGCTTCAAGGTTGGCAAACAGAAATTGTGTCTGAAAATGCGTCTGAGCGGGGCGGGTTTAAAGAAATTATTTTGAAAATCATGGGCGATAATGTCTATGCAAAATTGAAATTCGAATCTGGCGCGCATCGCGTGCAACGTGTCCCAGAAACAGAAGCACAGGGACGTATTCATACATCCACGTGCACCGTGGCAGTGTTACCAGAAGTGGAAGAAATTGGTGCAATTGATATCAACCCGGCTGATTTGAAAATTGATACGTACCGTGCTTCTGGCGCGGGTGGTCAGCATGTGAACAAAACGGATTCCGCCATTCGCATCACACACATTCCCACTGGCACTGTGGTTGAATGTCAAGATGAACGTTCACAGCATAAGAATCGTGCCAAAGCCATGGCCCTATTGCAAGCACGATTGTTGCGTGCAGAACGCGAGAAGCAAGAGAAACAACAAGCCGATACTCGTCGTAATTTGGTCGGTACAGGTGATCGATCAGAACGTATTCGCACCTACAATTTCCCACAAGGTCGATTAACAGATCACCGCATTAACCTCACGATCTATCAGCTCGAAGATGTGATGGAAGGCCATTTAGATCCCGTGATCAGCGCGCTTGTTCAAGAGCATCAAGCTGATTTGTTGGCTGCGTTGCAAGATGAACGTTAAAGACGCTTTGAAACAAGCATCATCACTTGTTCCCATCGATGCACATGTGTTACTGGCGCATGTTTTACGGACTACGCGTGCTGCGTTATATGCTTTCGACGATCGTATGATAACTTCTGAAGAAAAAACTAAATGGACAGCGCTACTGTCAAAACGTATGGAAGGCTTTCCCGTCGCGTATTTAATCGGCGAAAAAGAATGCATGGGATTGATGTTTGAAGTCAATCCAGATGTTCTGATTCCTCGTCCCGATACGGAATTATTGATTGAAACCGCTTTATCTTTATTGAAACCGGGTGCAACCGTGTTGGATATTGGCACAGGATCTGGCGTGATTGCGATTTCGATCGCATCTCATGCTGCTGATTGTTCAGTGCTTGGCTCAGACATTTCAACAGCCGCATTGTCTGTTGCAGCACGCAATATCTCAAGACATCATTTGAAAAATGTGTCTCTTCAACAGTCTGATTTGTTTTCAAGCATCACAGCTTCATTCGATATGATTGTGTCGAATCCTCCCTATATTGCAGCGAACGACCCACATTTAAACAGTGATATTCGATTTGAACCTGCGTTGGCGTTAGTGGCTGGTGAAGACGGACTAGATGTGTTTCGACAATTGATAACACAAGCGCCTGCGCATTTAAACGCAGGTGGTTGGATTTGTTTGGAACACGGATATAAACAAGCGGCAGCGGTTCAATTGTTACTGAAAGAACAAGGTTTTCAAGCGATATCCACGTTGATAGATTTAGCTGGTAATGACAGGGTGACAGTTGCTCATTGGTTTGGATCAAGGTGTTAATATTTGTACGCCTGGAATTTTTTTGAAGTCTGCTGCATTGCTGGTCAGGACGACATAGCCGTGGGTAATTGCTGTGGCTGAGATTTGCAGATCATGAATTCCAGGGCCTGATTTGCGTGATTTAAGAAAATGTGCATAAAGCTCACTATATGTTCTTGCCACATGCTCGTCAAAAGCCAACGAGGGAATTTCATTAAGGATATGTTGGACAAAAGCGGATCGGATCATTCGCTCATCAACTGTCTTAGCCATGTGGACACCAGTCAGCAACTCAGCGACTGTGATCGTCGAAATAAAAACTTCTTTATGGTTTTTCAGAGTAGAGATTTTTGCAAGATCTATTCTGCCTTGTTCTGCAGCAATGAGAACATTCGTATCGAGTATTATTCCCATGGATTATCCAATTTGTTTTTGCTGTTCTCCCTGATTGTTTTGATATCTTCGCGCATGCTTGCTGCTGTGTTCCCCAGCTTTGGTGCACTCGCAATGAGATCGGCCAGCTCACTGAGTGGAAAACCGGTTGGCTGTGGGCGAGTCAACTCGGCTACAATATTTTTGCCTTTTGTAATTTGAAGGGTTTCGCCAGTGTAGCGGACTTTGTCCAGGTAACCGGAGACATTTCTGGCAAATTTTGTTGCAGAGACAGTTTCATGATGCATAGCTAAAATCCTCTCAATTGTTCTGAGTATATCATATTCATAAAATATGTAAAGTATGTATTATACAGAATTTATTTACTATCAAGTGGTTTTTCTGAAATAAATCAGAAAGCTATGTTATCCTTCCCATAAAGGCTTTGTCATGATTCATGAGGTTAAATTTGCCATGCTCAATTGCTTTGATTATTACGCCATTTTGAGACGTTTCGGCACTCGATTTGAAAAATGTGTCTCTTCAACAGTCTGATTTGTTTTCAATTATCACAGCCCCTCCATTGTTACTGAAAGAACAAGGTTTTCAAGCGATATCCACGTTGATAGATTTAGCTGGTAATGACAGGGTGACGGTGGCCGTTCGGTGATAACCATAATAAGTGAGCGCATTTTTTTGTGCGTCTGTTGTGTTTCGACGATGGGGCGCCTGAAGGTACCAGGCAACCAGGGCAATCAATTCGTCGGGCAATGCTTTCAGCAGGCAGAGGGTGTTGTTATCTGTTGGGGCTGCCCTGACTTCCCACAGCCATGCAGTGCTCTTCAACCCTGCCAATTGGGCTTTTGTATACACATCGTCTGGAGCAGGCGTGTTGAGATTGGGGTTGGGGACTATTGCATGAGAGATGGCGTAAGGCTGGAGCTGGAGGAATTGGTGGGCTAATTCATAATGCCCCGCAACCAAGGCTGCGGCAGCCAACCGACCCGCCCGTTCAGGGCACTGCCTAAGAGAGAGAAGGGGAAGCCAGTGCTGAATCAAGTTTATGTTATTGTATTCTAAGGCTTCAAGGATGGCAGCATCCTGGCTGGCGGGCTTGCTGGACTTGAAGAGAGAGGAAGAAAAATCTAACTTATTGATTTTAAACAAAGCAGATGTCACAGTGTAAACGCTTAACAGTGGCATGGCTTAACCCCTTGAGCTTTATAGATATAGGTCATCATAGCAGATCAGGCATAGACAAGCAACATGAGCTATACTGCAAACATAGAATAAAGCAGTTTGCAGTGGAGATGTGTTGTGCCTAGCTTATTAGAAAGCAGAGATACATTCGTCAGGGGTTTAAATGTCATCCTTGATGATTATGTTCGTGGAGAGACGACAAGTACCCGAGGGACTACCTTGTTACGTCAATGGATGGGCGTGGGTCTTACCCATCAACAAGCAGCGATCGACTTAAAGCATCAGCTCAACCTTTATCTTGAAAGGATATTGAAAGGTGATGAGCCTTCATCGCTTTGGTTAACATTAATCAAAAACCTACGCGCATTCCATGAGAAATTGGTGGAGGCAAACAGTCAGGCACTACTGACTGCACTGTTAAATTATATTGAATCAAGTGATTTCAAATCGATTCTCACAGATCCTATATTGATTGATAATAATATCATTGCAACTTTAAATGCATTGCCATTCAGCATTACTCAGACTGTTGATGAGCATAAATATAAATGTGTTGACAATGGCCGATTGATACATGATATTCATCGCTATCAAGGCATCATGAGTATCACAGTTAATAAGGAAACACACGCATTCAATGAATGGATCAAAGTAGAAATTATCGATGAAGCAGAGAATGGACATTATAAGGTCATCGATGTTATGCATGACCGATCCCAAGAAGGAGATGCGGACAGTGCCATGGCTGCAGTTGCACATCTATTTGGGCAACATTTTAGCGATCCTGTGACATTTGCGCATCTTGTTCCATATTTATCACAGAATGCTGTGTTGACAACATTGAGCCAAGATTTATTGTCATTGGTAAGACACACAGGATTGCAATTGTTGAATGTATCTGGCGTGAATTCCCTACAAGATATTACTAGCATGCAAGGGGTATTAGATAATGACGTTGCCATCATGCCCGGTTTTCAATTGTCCCAGCTTAAAACATTTTTTGACATCGCTGATGACAATGGGCCTGTGATCACAGTGCGATATATTTATGATCAATATGTATTACTTGACTCAGAGAGCGGCACGGATCCTATTCCATTGCTCACCCCTGTTCAAGTGGAAGAGCGTTTCCGTTGCACATTGTCTGAAAATGGCGACAGTGCCACGATCAAACATGAATCTATTCGATTCAGCGCAGTACAAGACATGCCTGTGTCTGCGGAAAAATCGAGAAATGCGCCTGAGATTTTTTAATACAAAAAACCAAATAGCCATAATGGGATTTTAGTTTTATACCCTTGTTCAATATCATCAATGGCCAAATATGCGTTTTGAATATGTTTGATTTGATTAAAATCTTTGTTCTTTCCACCAACCTCAAAAGTATATTGCTTATCAATAAGAAAATCGCCTACCGTAGGCAAATGGATATCATGTTGAGATTTGAGCATGGACATGAAAAACACTTCTCGCAGCGTGCCTTTATCGACCTGATGGTCAGCGCTTAATGCAAAGAGCTGGCAAGTATTGTTCGGGTAGATTTTATCTGATTTTTTGAGACCGCTCATTTTCTTATCGCTTTTGTGCAGACAGATAATGATGCCAGCTTCCTCGATGATCTTCATGTATTGTTTGAGCGTTCTTTCGTCTGAAATCTCTAAAATATATTTCAATTCTTTTAAGTCAGCAGTGAAGGGAACATGTGTGCTTAAAAATCCCAAGAGCCTTTTCATTTTATCAACACTCGCACCAGAGAGCGTGGGATGAATCGCGGGTAAATCACTTTCCAGAACGGTATGTAAATTTTGCTCCACTGTCATGTAAAAAACGTTTTTGTCATTGAATTCTTTAGAATAAGGAAAATAACCGTATTTTAAATACTCGGAAAATAGCGTTAAAGTATTCAATGATCTAGCGTTAATTGTTTTAACAATGTGTTTGCAATATGTTTCATGATCTAACAGCATTTTTTCAAATGCGACGGCCTCAAAATCAAACCCGTGGCAAAGCGATAAATATTCACGGAATGACATGCCATTCATGTCATACACGATCGCGCGACGCGATAGATCGTAAGCGCCGCGGTGAATGGCCAGCGCTGAGCTTCCTGATGCGAATACGTGCAATGCGGGGAAAGTGTCATAAATACTTTTGAGCTCTTGTGACCAGTTCGCATATTTGTGAATTTCATCAAACCCGATATATTCGCCGCCTTGCATCACAAACGATTCCGCAATGGCGTATAGCGAATAATTTTTGACTAAAAAATGGTCGACTGGCACATATAAGATTTTGTTTTTGGGCAACCCTGGTTTTTTTAATAATTGAACGACGACAGTCGATTTCCCTACACCCCGTTGCCCACGAATGACTGTGATGCGATGTTCAAAACTATGCGTTCTAATAAAATAGCGAATAAAAGGCCTGTAGAGGACTTCGAGCATTTGTTCGCTCAGCGGAAAGAGAATATCTAGCATGGTCATACCTTACAAATAGGAATGTAACCCTATTATAACTCAAAAAAATAGGATTGCAATCCTATTTTCAGAAAAATAACCTTGATTTTTGACCATAGATTGGCATAAATAGGGTTGATTTTCGACCATGAAAAGCCTATAATTGCATTGAAAAACAACCATGGGAAAAGCATTGACATGGAAAGACTGATAGATTCATTTCTAAATCAATGGGTTATTGATAATGCTCGAAAGCCGCTTTTATTACGTGGTGCGCGCCAGGTGGGAAAAACATTTGCGGTGCGTCAGCTTGGAAAGACCTTTTCAAAGTATGTTGAAATCAATTGTGAGGAACGCCAAAGAGACTGCCAATTATTATTTGAGCAGGATTTGGATCCATCTAATATATTACGCGGGTTATCTTTATTAGCGGGCGAAACTATCGTTCCTGGTGAAACATTGTTATTTTTAGATGAAATTCAGAGTGTCCCGCGCGCCATCATTGCATTGCGATATTTCTATGAAAAAATGCCCGAGCTGCATGTCATTGCGGCGGGATCATTGCTTGAGTTTGCGTTGGAGCAGGTCGGTGTGCCTGTTGGTCGCATTGATTCATTCTACATGTATCCCATGACATGGCTCGAGTTTTTGTGGGCAAAAAAAGAAAGATTGTTATTTGATGAAATTTGTCAGCATGATTTGCACACCCCAATGCCAGATGTAATTCATGATAAATTATTACGGTTGTTGGGTGAATATTTTGCGATAGGCGGTATGCCAGAAGTGGTGAGCCATTGGGTTGAATCCAATGATCCTTATCTATGTTTTAAGACACAGCAGGCATTGGTTGATAATTATCGACAAGATTTTGAAAAATATGCAAAGAAGCATCAAGTGAAATATGTCGAAGTATTATTCAATCAGATACCGAGACAATTGGGCAAAAAATTCAATTTCTCTGCTGTACCAGGAGAATATCGCAAACGTGAATTGCTTCCTTGTTTTGATTTGTTGGTCAAAGCCAGTGTCATACATCCTGTGTATCATACCAGTGCACAAGGCTTGCCGCTCGGTGCAGATGTGGATTTGGATAAATTCAAAGCACTTTTTTTAGACATTGGGATGGCGCAAGCATTATTAGGCTTGGATTTGAAAGAGTGGATTTTGAATCCTACTGAAGCTTTTGTGAATCAGGGTGAAATTGTTGAAGCCTTCATTGGACAAGAAATTCTTGCGTATTCACATGCATTCCAGAAAAAAATGATTTACTATTGGCATCAGGAAACTAGAGAGGGCCAATGCTGAAATTGATTATGTCATTCAAATCCGAAATGACATTATTCCAATTGAAGCAAAAAGTGGAAAGACGGGAAGACTGAGGAGTCTTAGGGAATATTTGAATAGCCATTCAGAGACGCCTTATGCGATACGTTTTTCAGCCCTGAATTATTCAGAGTTTCAAGGGCTGCGAAGCTACCCCTTGTATGCAGTGGCGAAAGCCATAGGAATGGATTGGGTACAATTTTTACGCTCATCGGCTAAATCTTTGTTATAATGCCCCCGATTCTCTTAATCACGCGTATCACGGGGTTATAATGCTAGAAAACTATCTTCCTGTCATCGTCTTTATCGCCATCGCCATGGTGGTAGGGGTGGCGCCTGTCCTATTGGGCATGTTATTGGCACCGTCGCGTCCGGGCGTGGAAAAGGATTCTCCTTATGAATGCGGTTTCGAGCCGTTTGAAGATGCGCGCATGCAGTTTGATGTGCGGTACTATTTAATCGCCATTTTATTCATCGTTTTTGATCTTGAAATTGCCTTTCTATTCCCTTGGGCTGTGGTATTCAAGACGCTCGGGCTTCCCGCTGTGCTCGCCATGGGGCTTTTTTTGGGGTTGCTGACATTGGGCTTTATTTATGAGTGGAAGAAGGGGGCCTTAGAATGGGAATAGAAGGTATTTTGAAGAAGGGTTTTGTTACCACTTCTGCTGATGCGTTGATCAATTGGGCGCGTACCGGCTCCATGTGGCCGATGACCTTCGGCCTGGCCTGTTGCGCGGTTGAAATGATGCATGCAGGTGCTTCACGCTACGATCTGGATCGCTTTGGCGTGGTCTTCCGCCCCAGCCCCCGTCAATCCGACGTGATGATTGTGGCAGGCACCCTGTGTAACAAGATGGCTCCCGCTTTACGCAAGGTTTATGACCAAATGGCTGAGCCCCGTTGGGTGATTTCCATGGGCTCCTGCGCCAATGGCGGCGGGTATTATCACTATTCCTATGCTGTCGTTCGCGGGTGTGATCGCATCGTCCCTGTCGATATTTACGTCCCCGGCTGTCCACCAACTGCTGAAGCCTTGATCTGGGGCATTATACAGCTTCAAAACAAGATCAAACGCACAGATACGATTGCGCGATGAGTGTCGCCCTCATGTAGGGGCGCAGCATGCTGAACCCCTACACCAAATTATGCAACAAAGTCCAACAATGAAATATGTTCCATAAAATCATTAAAAATCAATCGACAAGTCATCAGCTTTGATTTAACCTTACTTATCCAAAGTTAACTTTTTTTAAGTAAGGTTAAATGAAGTCATTCAATTAAATCAAGAGCTTATAGACGAAATCCAGGCGCTCAATCCTTGGTTAGCAGGCAGCGAGCCCCGGCTTTCGCCGGAGTAAACTCCCTGAAGCCCTAGACAATGGATCTGAAACAATCCTTTGGAAGCAGCCCACCCTACCATCCTACTGTCTTTCTGTTATAATGCCCCCAGCGAAATGGCTGGAGAACCTCATGAAGATTGAAGCCCTGACTGAACAGGTGGCCCAAACCTTGGGCGATGCGCTGTTGCGCAGCACGACTCATGTCGGTGAATTAACCATAGAAGTCTCCGCCGCGCGTTGCCATGATGTGTGCAAGACTTTGCGCGATGCGCCAGAGCTTGCGTTTGACCAGCTCATCGACGTTTGCGCAGTCGACTATCTCACATACGGGCAAGATGAATGGAAGACCGATGCAGCGACCGACACTGGCTTCAGCCGCGGTGTATCCATCATGAAGCGCGATGCCGGCCCCCGTTTTGCCGTGGTGTACCATTTATTGTCCCTCACCCACAATCACCGTATTCGCGTGAAATCATTTGTGAATGACGACGACCTGTCGATGGACAGTGTGAATGATATCTGGCCATCCGCCAATTGGTTCGAGCGTGAAGCATTTGATTTATTTGGCGTGATCTTCAAAGGACACCCAGATTTGCGCCGCATTCTGACCGATTACGGTTTCATAGGCCACCCATTCCGTAAAGATTTTCCACAATCAGGTTATGTCGAAGTGCGCTATGATGCCACTCAACAGCGTGTCGTCTATGAGCCCGTGAGCATAGAACCTCGGGTACTCGTGCCCAAAGTGATTCGTGATGACCATCGTTACCTATTAGAAGAGGGCGAATAATGGCAGATATTAAAAATTACACCCTCAACTTTGGCCCACAGCATCCTGCGGCGCACGGTGTATTACGTTTGATTCTTGAATTAGACGGCGAAACGGTCGTGAGCGCTGATCCACATGTGGGTTTATTGCACCGTGCCACGGAAAAATTGGCTGAAAGTAAACCTTATAATCAAAGCATTGGTTACATGGACCGCCTCGATTATGTCTCGATGTTGTGCAATGAACATGGTTATGTCTTGGCCATGGAAAAATTATTGGGTATCACGGCACCCATTCGCGCACAATATATTCGTGTCATGTTTGATGAAATCACCCGTATTCTCAACCATTTATTGTGGATTGGCGCACACGCACTCGACGTTGGTGCAATGACCATGTTTTTATATGCATTCCGTGAACGTGAAGATTTAATGGATTGTTATGAAGCCGTCTCGGGCGCGCGCTTGCATGCGACGTATTATCGTCCCGGCGGCGTTTACCGTGACTTGCCCGAGCGCATGGCGCAATATAATCCCGCGCAATTTAAAGCGAAAGATTCAAAATGGCGCAATGCCAATCGTCAAGGGCCCTTGCTCGATTTTATTCAAGATTTTACGGAGCGTTTTCCCAAATGCGTTGACGAATACGAAACGTTGTTAACGGATAACCGGATTTGGAAACAACGCACGGTCAATATTGGTATTGTCTCTCCTGAGAGAGCGATCGCGTTAGGATTCACCGGCCCCATGTTGCGTGGTTCGGGCGTTGCTTGGGATTTGCGTAAAAAACAACCTTACGCCGCCTACGACAAAGTGGATTTTGATATTCCTGTCGGCAAAACAGGCGACAGCTATGATCGTTATTTGGTGCGTATGGAAGAAATGCGCCAATCCAATCGTATCATTCGTCAATGCGTTGATTGGCTGCGCGTGAATCCCGGCCCAGTCACGGCGGATGACACAAAAGTAGTGCCGCCCAAACGTGAAAAAATGAAAAACGACATGGAAGCCATGATTCACCACTTTAAATTATTCACCGAAGGTTTTTGTATTCCTGCAGGCGAAGCGTATGCCGCTGTTGAACATCCCAAAGGTGAATTCGGGGTATATTTAGTGTCAGATGGCGCCAACAAACCCTATCGTCTCAAAGTGCGCGCAGCGGGTTTTCCCCATTTGGCTGCACTGGATGAAATGGTGAAAGGACACATGTTATCCGACGTGGTCACGATTATTGGTACACAAGACATCGTATTTGGGGAGATAGATCGCTGATGAATGATGTATATGAATTAAGCGACGTGCTCAGAGCTGCGATTGATGTGTGGGTAGCGAAGTTCCCACCCGAGCAAAAGCGTTCGGCGGTGATTCCTGCACTCACATTGGTGCAAAAGCGAGAAGGATATTTAAGCAACCCAATGATGGATGCTGTTGGCGATTATTTAGGGATGCCGCATATTGCCGTCTATGAAGTCGCTACGTTTTACTCCATGTTCGATTTGGCTCCGCGCGGTAAACATAAAATCTGTGTGTGCACGAATATTGCATGCATGTTGCGTGGATCTGAACAAGTGGTTCAGCATCTCAAGAAAAAATTAGACGTTGATTTCAAAGAAACCACTCAAGACAAACAATTTTCACTGCATCACGTCGAATGTTTGGGCGCTTGCGGCGGCGCGCCAGCGATGCAAATCGATGAAACCTATTATGAAAATGTGACACCTGAAAAGATTGATGCGATTTTAACAAAAATTCGGGAGGAATCATGCTGATTAACCAGGTTTGTTTCCGAACAATCGATAAAAAAGATCCAGCCTCGTTGGCAACCTATGAATCTGTCGGGGGATATTCTGTGTGGCGGCGCATTCTCAAAGAAAAACCCGCTGCAGATGTGTTGATCGAAGAGATTAAAAAATCCGGTTTGCGCGGTCGGGGTGGTGCAGGTTTTCCCACAGGTTTGAAATGGAGCTTCATGCCACGTCAGCGCGCCGGCCAAAAATATGTGGTGTGCAATTCAGACGAAGGCGAACCCGGTACATTCAAAGATCGTGATATTCTGCGTTACAATCCCCATCAATTGATTGAAGGCATGGCGATTGCCAGTTACATTCTAAATGCAACGGTTGGATACAATTATATTCGCGGTGAATACATTGAGCCTTTCAATGCCTGTGAAAAAGCATTGGCAGAAGCACGTGCTGCTGGCTTGATCGGTAACAACATTTTAGGCAGCGGTGTTGATTTTGAATTGCACAATATGATTGGCGCCGGCGCTTATATTTGCGGTGAAGAAACCGCATTATTGGAATCGCTCGAAGGTAAAAAAGGGTTGCCTCGTTTTAAGCCGCCATTCCCTGCAAATTTTGGTTTGTATGGTTGTCCGACGATCATTAATAACACCGAAAGTTATGCCTCTGTGCCCGTGATTTTAGAAAAAGGGCCTGAATGGTTTGCATCGATGGGTACCGAGAAAAGTGGCGGTACCAAAATTTTTTCCGTGTCGGGTCATGTAAATCGTCCTGGCAATTATGAAGTACCCATGGGAACACCATTCAAAACTTTATTAGAAATGGCGGGCGGCATGTTGAATGGACGCTCACTGAAAGCGGTGATCCCTGGCGGTTCATCTGTCCCGGTTTTGCCCGCGCACATCATGATGGATGTCAACATGGATTATGAATCATTGTCGAAAGCCGGCAGCATGTTGGGCGCAGGGTCAGTCATTGTGATGGACGATACCACTGACATGGTCAAAGTATTGTCCCGTATTTCTGAATTCTATTTTGAAGAATCTTGTGGTCAATGTACTCCTTGTCGTGAAGGCACGGGGTGGTTATCACGCATGTTGCACCGTGTGTTGCATGGCGAAGGCACCATGGAAGATTTGGATAAATTGGAAGCGGTAGCCAATAAAATGATGGGACGCACGATTTGCGCATTGGCTGATGCCGCTGCCATGCCGGTGTTGAGTTTTATCAAACATTTTAGATCAGAGTTTGATGCGCTTGTTAAAACGCAAGCGTTGTAAGAGATTGTTCCTCCCCATGAAAAGGGAGGTGGCTCCGTTGGGCGGAGGGATTGATAGATGAGTAAAGTCACATTTGAAATAAATGGTAAACCAGTTCAAGCTGAACCTGGCCAAATGATCATTGAAGTGGCGGATGAAAATAATATTCGCATCCCCCGTTTTTGTTACCATAAAAAATTGTCGATAGCAGCGAACTGCCGCATGTGTTTGGTGCAGGTTGAAAAAGCACCCAAGCCATTGCCCGCGTGCGCTACGCCTATCACTGAAGGAATGAAAGTATTCACGCGCTCGCCCATGGCGCTTGAATCACAACGCATTGTGATGGAATTCTTATTGATCAACCATCCCCTCGATTGCCCCGTCTGTGATCAAGGCGGTGAGTGTGAATTGCAAGACGTTTCGATGGGGTACGGTGATGGTGTCTCTGAATACACCGAAGGCAAGCGCAGTGTCGAAGATCCTGATCTGGGTCCGTTGGTGGCGACTTACATGACACGTTGCATTCATTGCACACGTTGCGTTCGTTTCGGAGATGAAATTTCAGGCATGCGGGAATTGGGTGCTGTCGGTCGTGGTGAATTCACCAAAATCACCACGTATGTCCATAAAAATGTGGATTCAGAATTATCAGGGAACGTGATTGATATTTGTCCCGTGGGCGCATTGACCAACAAACCTTTCCAATTTAAAGCCCGTCCTTGGGAATTGAAGCAACGTGCAGCCATCAGCCCACATGATTGTGTAGGGCCCCATTTGTTCTTACATGAACGCCGTAACGAATTATTCCGCGCAGTGCCTCGCGAGTGTGAATCTGTGAATGAAGTATGGATTTCAGATCGCGATCGTTTTGGTTTTATGGGCGCTGCATCTGATGATCGTTTAACATTGCCTGAAATTAAAGTCGATGGTGAATGGCGCGTCACTGATTGGGCAACCGCCTTAGAACATACGGTGAATTTGTTGCAAAAAACCTTGCATGAACAAGACGGTGCACAGCACATCGGCGCATTGGTTTCACCCAGTGAAACACTTGAAAACATGTATGTGTTTCAAAAACTGTTGCGTGGATTAGGCATCAACAATATTGATCATCGTTTGAAAACACAAGATTTCAAAGATGAAGCGCATTTCCCAGTGTACCCTGATTTGGGCATGAAGATTGCTGATCTTGAAACAGCCGATGTGATTGTGCTCGTCGGCGCACACATTCGCAAAGAACAGCCGATGTTGTGGCACCGCGTTCATAAAGCATCACAACACGGGGCAAAAATCATTGTGGTTGACGTGATGAAGCATGACATGAATTTACCCGTCACAGCATCGTTCATTGCGGATCGCGGCGATTTATTGTCTGCACTGAACATGGCCGAAAAAGCTTCGAAAGATATATTCACGTCAGGAAAAAAGATCGCGATTTTATTAGGTGCGCAGGCGATGCATCATCCACAAGCCACACATCTTCGTTTTGCAGCACATTCTTTGGCCACGACTTATCAGGCACATGTCGGGTTGCTCACAGAAGGTGCAAACAGTGCGGGTGCTTGGTTATCAGGGTGTGTCCCGCATCGCACGTCCGGCGGCAAAACGACCGCATCAGGCGTGAATGCACAAGACATGTTCAAGCAGCCTCGCCACGCTTATGTATTACTCAATGTTGAACCTGAGCTTGACACTGCTTATGGTGCCATCGTCCATCACGCATTGACAGCGGCCGAAGCAGTTGTTTGTATCACCTCACATGCGAGTGCATCGATGCGTGAATATGCACACGTGTTACTGCCGGCGACACCGTTTTCAGAAATGAGCGGAACTTTTGTGAATGTGCAAGGGGATTGGCAGCCGTTCCAAGCAGCCGTGTTGCCTGCGGGTGAAGCGCGGCCTGCTTGGAAGATTTGTGCAGCATTGGCAGCATTGTGTCATATAGAAGATCAAGCCTTTGAAACCTTGGATGATGTGCGTGATGATTTGAAAAAACACATCACACCCCACAACACCCCAGCCACTTGGATCAAACCCACAACACCCACTCACATGCCAACGGGTAATGTGCGTGTGGCAGAAACACCGATATATGCAGTGGATATGTTGACACGTCGCTCCGCACCGTTGCAAGACACGAATGACATGAAAGTCGTGCAAGGCGTGCATGTGTCATCATCACTCTTCAATACATTGGGGCTGAAAGAAGGTGAATCAGTACGTGTGGCGCAAGCTGGCCATGAAGCTTATTTACCGCTCGTGTTGAATCCACAATTGCCTGATCATGCCGTGTTCGTGGCTTATGGATTGCCTGCACAAGCAACGCTTGGTTTGGGATTCGCAGAGATCACGGTAGGAGGGCGCTCATGATCGCACTATTCACGACACTTTTCTGGATCGTCGTTAAATCATTGTGCATTGTCTTGCCGGTGATTTTGGGTGTGGCTTACTTGATGTATGCAGAACGTAAAATCATTGGTTACATGCAGGATCGCGTCGGTCCGAATCGAGTCGGTCCATTGGGTTTGTTCCAACCGATTGCTGACGGAATAAAATTATTTCTGAAAGAAGTGATCTTGCCCACGAAAGCGAATTGGTTTCTATTTTTGATTGCGCCGATGATCACGATGGCTGCTTCTCTGGCCGCATGGGCGGCAGTCCCCTTTCAAGAAGGTGTGGTATTAGCGAACGTGAATGCCGGCGTATTATATGTATTGGCAACAACATCGCTCGGCGTATATGGCATTATCATTGCAGGTTGGGCGTCGAATTCAAAATACGCATTATTGGGTTCATTACGTTCTGCTGCTCAAATGATTTCCTATGAAATTCCCATGGGGTTTGCATTGGTTGGCGTGTTAATGGCGGCTGGATCATTGAATTTAAGTGACATTGTCAATGCGCAAAGTGGTGGCATCCTGCACTGGTATTTCATCCCACTGTTTCCGCTTTGTGTGATTCACTGGGTTTCCGCAATGGCTGAAACCAATCGTGCCCCATTCGATTTGGCTGAAGGCGAATCTGAAATCGTGGCAGGCTTCCACGTGGAATATGCGGGCATGGCATTTGCGGTATTTTTTCTTGCTGAATATGCAAACATGATTTTAATGGCAGTGCTCGCGTCAATATTTTATTTGGGTGGGTGGCACTCACCTTTTGAAGGGATTCCCTTGCTAGCCCAAGCGACTGCTTGGGTGCCCGGGATTGTTTGGCTGATGGCCAAGACAGGCTTTTTCTTATTCCTCTATTTGTGGATACGCGCAACATTCCCGCGCTTTCGTTATGATCAACTCATGCGTTTGGGTTGGAAAATTTTTATTCCTGCCACACTTGTGTGGATTGTGGTATTGGCGGTGATGGTGTCGATGAAACTTCCCCCTTGGTTTGTATGAGGATGACATGGATAAACTGAAGCATTTTTTCAAAACATTTTTCTTGTGGGAGCTTTTGCAGGGCATGTCTGTCACAGGGCGGCATTTATTCAGCCGAAAAATCACATTGATGTATCCCGAACAAAAAACACCTAAATCCGTACGCTTTCGTGGTTTGCATGCGTTGCGCCGATATCCCAACGGTGAAGAACGTTGCATTGCGTGTAAACTGTGCGAGGCAGTCTGCCCTGCTTTGGCGATCACGATTGAATCAGCTCCCAGGGCGGATGGCACCCGCCGCACAACGCGGTATGACATCGATTTGTTCAAATGTATTTATTGCGGATTTTGTGAAGAATCTTGTCCTGTCGATTCTATCGTTGAAACAGGTATTTCTGAATATGCATTTGAAAACCGCAGCGAGTCGATTCTGACCAAACCACAATTGCTGGCTATCGGCGATAAATACGAATTACAGTTAGCGGATGAACGCGCACAAGATGCGCCCTATCGCTAGGCATGGGGAACGACCATTTGTAGGGGCGCAGCATGCTGCCCCCCTACACGTTAGGCTTGTTCTGCGAAGCAGAACATGGGGTTTTTGAGATATAGGTAACTTGGGAAATAGAAGGCATGCAAATCGATTTTATCAAACTGATTTTCTACGCATTCAGCGCCGTTGCAATCTTTGGCGCTGGGATGGTGGTGTTTTCTCGCCATGCAGTGCGATCCGTACTGTCATTGGTACTGACGTTTACCGCAGTCGCTGGCCTGTGGATGTTATTGCAATCAGAATTTTTGGCACTGACCCTGATTTTAGTGTATGTCGGAGCCGTCATGGTCTTGTTCCTCTTCGTGGTCATGATGTTGAAGATGAGTGCTGATCCGCTGAACGAAGGATTTGCGCGTTATTTACCCGTGGGCATATTATTGGCGGTGTGTTTGATTGGGCAAATCATTTGGATGTTTGGGAAAGATACAATCATGCAATCATTGAATGTTTTGCCCGTCATGCCGCTGGATTACAGCAATATCACTGTGCTCGGCAATGCTTTGTATACAGAATATTTATATCCATTTGAAATTGCGGGCGTGATTTTAACGGTTGCCATCATTGCGGCCATTGGTTTGTCGGCGCGTGGACCGCGCCAGCGTAAGGTTCAAGATGTCAGTGCGCAAATTGCGACGAAAAAATCTGACAGACTGACCGTATTGAAAGGGGTAAAATGATGTTGGGGATCCATGATTATTTAATCATTTCAAGTATACTGTTTGGCTTTGCCGCATTTGGGATTGCCATTAACCGCAAAAACCTGATCAATTTATTGATGTGCATTGAATTGATGTTGCTCGCAGTGAATACAAATTTTGTGGCATTTTCTCGCTTCCTCGATCAGAGTACAGGTGAAGTATTTGTGTTTTTCATTTTAACGGTGGCTGCCGCAGAGGCGGCGATTGGGTTGGCGATTTTAGTGGTTCTTTTCAGAGAACGGCAAACGATCAATGTTGAAGCCTTGAATCGGCTGAAGGGGTAGGGCATGCTGAAACTGTTATGTTTATGGGTAGTGTTGTTTCCCTTGATTGGTTCGCTCATCACGGGTTTGTTTGTGCGCGTTATTCCGCGTGCAGCTGCGCATTGGGTCACGTCAACGGGTGTCGCATTGTCATTCTTATGTAGTTTGGCGGCGCTTTATATTTACGTGCAAACATCCATTCCCACGACGTTTGTCCTATATGAATGGGGACAAATGGCAGGGGTTCCCTTGCATATTGGCTTTCAAATAGATGGGCTGACCTTATTGATGATGAATGTTGTGACATTCATTTCCTTGATGGTTCACATTTATACGATCGGTTATATGAGTGATGATCCAGGTTATCAGCGCTTTTTTTCGTATATTTCTCTGTTCACATTTTCAATGTTGACACTCGTCATGTCTGATAATTTCCTTCAATTATTTTTTGGATGGGAAGCCGTGGGGTTGGTGTCTTATTTGTTGATTGGTTTTTGGTTCAAGCGTCCAAGTGCTGTGTATGCAAACATGAAAGCCTTTTTGGTCAATCGCGTCGGCGATTTGGGTTTTCTATTAGGCATTGCAGGTATTTTCGCCGTATTTGGGTCTTTGAATTATCAGGATGTGTTTTCGAACTTGTCATTGCTGACGGACAAACCTGCACTCACCACCGGGATCTGCATTTTGTTATTTATCGGTGCAATGGGTAAATCAGCGCAAGTGCCATTGCATGTTTGGTTGCCTGATTCCATGGAAGGTCCTACGCCCATTTCAGCATTGATTCACGCGGCCACCATGGTAACTGCGGGTATCTTCATGGTCGCACGTTTATCGCCTTTATTTGAATTGAGTGAAGTGGCACGCAGTTTTATTTTAGTGATCGGTGCCACCACAGCGCTGTTCATGGGCTTTTTGGGTATTGTGCAAAATGATATTAAACGCATCATTGCTTATTCCACATTGTCTCAATTGGGATATATGGTGGTTGCCTTGGGCGCTTCGGCATATGCCGCGGGTATTTTTCATTTAATGACGCATGCGTTCTTCAAGGCGTTATTATTTTTAGGCGCTGGTTCAGTCATCATTGCCATGCATCATGAACAAGACATTCGCAAAATGGGCGGTTTGTGGCGCAAATTGCCGATCACTTATGTGACGATGTTGTTGGCGTCTCTCGCATTGGCAGGGCTGCCTCCCTTTTCTGGCTTCTACTCAAAAGATGTGATCATTGAAGCCGTGTCTGCCGCGACCATTCCCGGTGCAACTTATGCAAAATGGGCAGTATTGATCGGTGTTTTCGTCACGGCGATGTATTCATTCCGCTTATTGTTCTTGGTATTCCACACCAAGCCTCGCATGGATGCGCACACGGCGTCACATGTGCATGAATCGCCGCGCGTCGTGACCATTCCGCTGATATTGTTGGCGATCCCCTCTGTCGTGGTTGGGGGTATTTTAGCAGAGAATATTTTATTTTCATCCCATGGATTCTTGACAAACAGTATTCATGTCGATGCAGCAAATAACGTATTGGGGATCGTGTCGCACCATTTTCATGGTGCACTGTCTTTCGCCATGCACGCCCCGTTGACAGTACCGTTCTGGTTGGCTGTTTCCGGTATTCTGGTGTCCTATTTGTGCTATGAACATTTTGTATCAATTCCAGCGTGGGTAGCGCAGCGTTTTTCTGTGATTTATCGCCTATTAAACAATAAATATGGTTTTGATCAATTCAATGAGTGGTTCTTTGCAAAGGGGTCGATCAAGCTGGGCGATGCGTTCTGGCAAATCGGTGATGTGAAATGCATTGATGATACCTTGGTGAATGGTTCAGCAAATGCCTTGGTACGCATGGGTGGCCGTTTACGCTATTTGCAATCGGGTATGTTAAACCAGTATGCATTTATTTTGTTGGTGGGTGTCGTCGTGTTTGTTACATGGATGTCCTATAGTCTTTTTATTGTTCAGTAAGGGTGAGTCATGTCTTTATGGCCATGGTTAAGTTTGTCAATTTGGGTCCCTATTGTGGGGGGTGTTTTCCTGCTGGCATTGTCGCGTGACAAAGCGCCGCAATGGATCAAATCGATTGCGTTAGGCATCAGCGTGCTGACGTTGGCCATCACCTGTGTGATAGCGTATTTATTCGACATGTCGAGCGCTGCTTTGCAATTGCAAGAGATTGTCCCATGGGTTAAATCATTTCGTATTGTTTACGCTTTGGGTGTCGATGGGATTGCATTGCCTTTGATCATCTTGTCAGCATTTTGTACGGTGTTGGTGGTGCTAGCAGGCTGGCGTGTGATTGAAACTCGTGTGGCTCAATATTACAGCGCCTTCTTGATCTTACAAGGATTGATGACAGGCGCATTTTTGGCCACAGATGCCATGTTGTTCTATATTTTCTGGGAAGCTTTGTTGATCCCGATGTTTTTAATCATTGGTATTTGGGGCGGCTCACGCCGGGTGTATGCGACGATTAAATTCTTTTTATACACTTTTTTGGGCTCCATTTTCATGCTCGTCGCATTGATTTATTTGTATTTTCAAGCGGGCGGCAGTTTCACGATCATGGATTTTTACGCACTTGATTTGTCTGATAAAGCGCAATTCTGGATATTCCTCGCATTCCTCGTTGCCTTTGCTGTTAAAGTACCCATGTTCCCCGTGCATACTTGGTTGCCTGATGCCCACGTGGAAGCGCCTACGGGCGGCTCTGTGATTTTGGCAGCCATCATGTTGAAGCTGGGTGGCTACGGTTTTCTGCGGTTTACATTGCCTATCACGCCTGAAGCCAGCTTGGCCATGGCTCAACCAATGATCATCGTATCATTGATTGCGGTGGTGTACATTGGTTTCATTGCGATTGTTCAGCGTGACATGAAAAAGTTGATTGCCTATTCATCCATCGCACACATGGGTTTCGCGACATTGGGTATTTTTATCGCTGCCCCCTTAATTGTGGCGGGCAATATGTTACAAGCACGCATTGGTTTAGAAGGCGCGATGATACAAATGATTTCACACGGCTTGATTTCAAGCGCCCTCTTTTTATGTGTGGGCGTCTTATATGATCGTTTACACAGCCGCGATATCAAAGACTACGGTGGCGTGGCCAATGTCATGCCTGTCTTCACAGCATTCGCAGTCGTGTTTGCGATGGCCAATGTTGGCTTGCCAGGGACATCCGGTTTTATCGGTGAATTTTTTGTCGTGATTGCCAGCTTTAAATTGAGTTTCGTCATTGCCCTATTGGCGGGGCTCACCTTATTGTTATCACCGGCTTATACGTTGTGGATGGTGCGCCGTGTGTTTTACGGAGAAGTGGTGCACGCCAATGTGGGCGCCCTTAAGGACATCGGCGCGCGTGAAACATTTTATTTAAGTCTGTTGGCTGTGGGTATCATTCTGTTAGGCGTTTGGCCAGAACCCATATTGGATATGATGCGCGCATCATTATCACAATTGGCGCACAATTTATCGCTGGGTTTAGTCCCCACGGGAGGTATTTAAATGAACATGACCGAATGGCTTGGGATTTCGCCTGAAATCATTTTACTGATAATGTCTTTTGTGGTGATGTTTGCCCATTTGTTTTGCAAGCCATCGCATGAAGCACAAGTGACCTATGTTTTGTCGCAAGCAGGCCTGCTCGCAGCATTTTGTGCAGCGATTAAAACATGGACGATGGACGGCGTGATCATGGGTGGTCATGTGGTCATGTCATCATTTTCAGCGTTGCTGAAAATGGGTGTGTTTGTCACCGTATTATTTGTGTTTGCTTATGCAAAAAGCTATTTCAATCATGACAGTAAAAGGGCTTCTGAATACTATATGTTAGGCTTGTTTTCAGTGATGGGCATGTGCATCATGATTTCGGCCGGCACTATGTTGTCGCTTTATTTGGGCTTGGAATTACTATCATTGCCATTATACGCGATGGTCGCGATCGTTCCTTCACGTGATCTTGGCGTTGAGGCTTCCATGAAATATTTTGTGATGGGTGCATTGGCATCGGGCATGTTATTGTTCGGGATGTCGTTGGTGTATGGCAGTACAGGCACGCTTGATTTGGTGTCGATCGCAGCGGAAATGCCGACGGCATCGCATACATTATTGATCGTCGGTTTGGTGTTTATTGTGGTGGGTATTGCGTTTAAATTTGGTGCAGTGCCTTTTCATTTATGGCTTCCCGATGTGTATCAAGGGGCTGCGCAACCCGTGGTATTATTCATCGCCTGCGCGCCGAAAATCGCTGCGTTTGGCATGTTGGTGCGGCTGTTGTCCGATCTGTTTGGACATTACGCATTTGAATGGCAAGGGTTCATGCTGGTGATGGCGGTATTGTCGTTGATATTAGGGAATATCACTGCATTAGTGCAACGGAATATCAAACGGATGCTCGGTTATTCAGCTATTGCGCATGTGGGTTTTATTTTCCTGGCCGTTTATGCAAGCGCATTTCCCACCGCGCTTTATTATGTTTTCACTTATGTGTTAATGACAGCGGCAGCGTTTGGCGTGTTGGTGATACTGTCGCATGTGGGTGCAGATATCCAACAGATAGATGATTTAAAAGGCTTGAGTAAGCGTAATCCTTGGGTTGCCTTCATGATACTGCTGATATTTTTCTCCTTGGCAGGCGTGCCCCCGACCATTGGCTTTTACGCGAAATTGTCCGTATTAATGGCTCTGGTGAACGATGGGGCGTTGTCTCTCGCGATTCTAGGATTGTTGATGTCTGTCGTAGGCGCATTTTACTATTTGCGTATCATCAAAGTGATGTATTTTGATGCTGCGACGGAAGCCCCGTTCAGCATACCTAAGGTGTCAGGCGCGCTACTAAGCTTGAACGCGGTAGCGACTTAGGCCTTGGGCGTGACGCCTGGGTTGTTGATGGGATTATGCTTGGCCGTCATGCCATAGATTGGCAGGGAATATTACCGAGGAGAGGACTCGAACCTCCACGGGCAAAGCCCACGAACACCTGAAGCTCGCGTGTCTACCAATTCCACCACCCCGGCAATGGGGACGATTTTAAGCCTTTTCATCAGATTGTGCAAGGGGTGCTTCTTAATCTTCGCCCCCTTTGAACGGGGCAGGCTGCGAGGCATAGATGTCATATGTCCCTAAAACATTCATTGAAATGTCCATATAAATCATCACTGACATAGGTCAAAAAACCCATTTTACTTTTCCTCCCTCCCGTCGATAAGAGAAAGGCAATGGGAGAGAAGCATGATGAACAACAGTGAACCTTTTAAAATTTGGCATGCCCAGGCATTATCAACCATAGATTATGATTATGGCAATGTGCCTATTCATTTATCAAAGGCGAAGATGCTGGCCAGTCATCTCCAGAAGGGCAAGCCCTGCTACTTGATGTTATACAGCGATTTATGCATTGAAATCGTCAATGTAGTTCGCGTCTTTCATGACATCATCACCATCGAGCGTGCGCAAAAAGGCACAAATGCAACATTGTGGCCTGCCGGCTCTTGCATCAGCGCAAAAATCAGCGCCAAGGTATTGAAAGAACTCCATTTGGACAAAGATGCCTTTTTGAAAACCGATAATCGCGCCCGTGTCACGCCCGAGGGGGATGTCATTACCCTTTGTGTTAATAATTAAATCCGCCTCGGCCCCTGTTTTCAGGGGACGCGGGCAAAAGATTTTTCCAAAATACAATATCGTTCCTCCTAAAAACCCGCTACAATAGGCCAGTTCAGAAGGAGGGTTTCGTTTTGCAAACACCAGCCGTGTTAGCTTTGGAAGATGGGCTTATTTTTCAAGGGATCGCTATTGGTTACCACGGGAGTACGTGTGGTGAGGTCGTATTCAATACTGCGATGACTGGCTATCAAGAAATTCTGTCTGATCCGTCTTATGCGGAACAAATCGTGACCTTAACTTATCCGCATATTGGCAATACGGGCACCAATGAAGAAGACAATGAATCTGGTGCAGTGTATGCTAAAGGGCTGGTCATCCGGGATTTATCAGGTGTCACCTCTAATTGGCGCAGCACGGCTTCCCTCTCAGATTATTTAACCTCGCGCAAGATTGTCGGCATCGCAGAACTGGATACCCGCGCGCTCACGCATCATTTGCGTACCCATGGCGCCAAGCGTGGCGCCATCGTGTGTGGAAACAATATCGATACAGCCGCTGCGGTGAATATGGCCAAAAATGCACGTGATTTAAAGGGTCTAGATCTCGCGAAGGAAGTCACGTGCAAAGCGCCCTATGTATTTGAAGAAGGCACCTGGGATGCCACGCAAGCAGGTCAATTTCCTTTGCCCAAAAAATACAAAGTGGTGGTGATGGATTATGGCGTGAAGCGCAATATTCTTCGGATTTTGGTTGATTTGGGTTGTGAAGTGCACGTATTGCCAGCCCAATCTTCCCTCGACACGGTATTGTCATATCATCCTGACGGCGTGGTATTTTCAAATGGCCCAGGCGATCCTGAACCTTGCGATTATGCAATCCAATTGATCCAAGATCTGATTGCAAAACATATGCCGATCTATGGCATTTGTTTAGGGCACCAATTGTTGGGCTTGGCGATGGGCGCGCGCACGTATAAAATGGCGTTCGGACACCACGGGGCAAATCATCCCGTGGTCGATCTTGACACCGGCAAAGTGTGGACAACCTCACAAAATCATGGTTTTGCCATTCAAGATGATGCATTGCCGCCCGACGTAGTGGTCACCCACCGCAGTTTATTTGATCAATCGATACAAGGCATACGCTTGAAACATAAACCCGCTTACAGTTTTCAAGGACATCCTGAAGCCAGTCCCGGGCCGCACGATGCGCTGGGCTTGTTCAAACCTTTTCTGAAAGACATGGAGCATCACCGTGCCGAAACGCGATAACATTCGGTCTATTTTAATATTAGGTGCCGGGCCAGATCATCATTGGCCAAGCGTGTGAATTTGATTATTCAGGCGCACAAGCCTGTGCCGCATTGAAAGAAGAAGGGTATCGGGTGATATTCGTGAATTCTAATCCTGCCACTATCATGACAGATCCACAATATGCAGATGCCACTTATATAGAAGCTCTAGACTGGCGTGAAGTCGCTAAAATCATCGAAAAAGAACGGCCTGATGCGTTACTGCCGACCATGGGCGGCCAAACCGCGTTGAATTGTGCTTTAGATTTAGCGAAAAAAGGCATTTTGGAAAAATACAATGTCGAATTGATTGGAGCGACTCGCGAAGCGATTGATAAAGCAGAAGATCGCGAAAAATTTCGTCAAGCCATGCACCGTATTGGTCTTGAGACGCCTCATTCAGCAATTGCTCACAGCTTAGAAGAAGCTAAACAAGTTCAAGTGAGATTTGGTTATCCTGTGATCATTCGACCCTCATTTACCATGGGAGGAAGCGGCGGAGGAATTGCATACAATCAAGAAGAATTTGCCGAAATATGCGCACGCGGTTTAGATTTATCGCCCACACATGAGTTATTGATTGAAGAATCCATTATTGGGTGGAAAGAATATGAAATGGAAGTGGTGCGTGATAGAAATGATAATTGTATTATCGTCTGCGCCATTGAGAATGTTGATCCCATGGGTGTTCACACAGGCGATTCGATCACGGTTGCGCCGGCACAAACCCTGACAGATAAAGAATATCAACGCATGCGTAATGCATCGATTGCGGTATTACGTGAAATTGGGGTTGAAACGGGCGGGTCAAATGTGCAATTTGCGATTGTGTCCCAAGTCAGGTCGTCTTGTGGTGATTGAAATGAATCCACGTGTGTCACGCTCATCCGCATTGGCATCCAAAGCGACAGGTTTTCCAATTGCTAAAATCGCGGCAAAATTGGCTGTTGGTTATACATTGGATGAATTGAAAAATGAAATCACTGGGGGCGCAACACCTGCATCATTTGAGCCATCGATCGATTATGTGGTGACTAAAATTCCGCGCTTTAATTTTGAAAAATTCCCTCAAGCTTCTTCACGTCTAACCACACAAATGAAATCCGTCGGTGAGGTGATGGCGATTGGGCGCACATTCAAAGAATCGGTTCAAAAAGCCCTGCGTGGTTTGGAAATTGGTATTTCAGGTTTTGATCCGAAGGTTAATGCAGAAGATCCCAATGTCTATGATTTATTGCGTTCTGAAATTTCTATTCCTGGACCTGAACGTTTGCGTTATATCGCTGATGCATTTCGTTTGGGTTATTCATTGGCAGAAGTGAAGCAATGGTCCCAAATGGATCCTTGGTTCTTAACGCAAATTGAAGCACTCATGCTCACAGAAGCAGAAATGGCACGCACTGCTTGGGGTGATATCACGGCAGAAAAAATGTTTGCGTGGAAACGAGATGGTTTTTCTGATCATCGAATATCCGCAATATTAAAAGTGAGCGAGCAATCCGTTCGCGAATTGCGCAATCGTTTTAACATTCATCCCGTTTATAAACGAGTCGATACTTGCGCCGGCGAATTTGCGACACAAACCGCCTATCTTTATTCCACCTATGAACGTTTCTGTGAAGCAAAACCGACGGATAAAGAAAAAATCATGGTGTTGGGCGGTGGGCCTAATCGCATCGGGCAGGGAATCGAATTTGATTATTGTTGCGTTCATGCAGCCCTTGCTATTCGTGAATGTGGGTATGAAGCCATCATGGTGAATTGCAATCCTGAAACGGTATCAACGGATTATAATATTTCTGATCGTCTTTATTTTGAACCTCTCACTTTGGAAGATGTATTGGAAATTGTGCGCATCGAAAAACCCAAAGGTGTTGTCGTTCAATATGGTGGTCAAACACCATTGAAATTAGCAAAAGCATTGGAAGAAGCGGGCGTGCCTATTATTGGCACATCACCAGATGCCATTGATTGCGCCGAAGATCGCGAACGATTCAGTGCATTGTTACGTGAATTGGGTTTAAAACAACCAGCAAATTGCACTGTGCGTACAGTCGCACAAGGGCTCGAAAAAGCGCAAGATATTGGTTATCCATTGGTCGTTCGGCCTTCCTATGTATTGGGTGGGCGCGCGATGGAAATTGTGTATAACGATGCAGAACTGAAATTTTATTTGGAAAATGCTGTACAGCTCGGTCACGATTCTCCCGTATTATTAGATCGTTTCTTGGATGATGCCGTAGAAGTCGATGTCGATGCCGTCTGTGATGGGAAAGATGTCATGATTTGTGGCATCATGGAGCATATTGAGCAAGCAGGTATTCATTCGGGAGATTCAGCCTGCACGTTGCCTCCTCATCAGCTCAGTGAATCTGTACAAAAAGCCTTGCGCGATAGCATGACCCGTATGTCTAAAGCATTAAATGTGATTGGGTTGGTGAATGCGCAATTTGCGATTCAACGCGATGAGATTTATGTGCTTGAAGTGAACCCCCGTGCTTCTCGTACAGTACCATTTGTGGCAAAGGCAACGGGTGTGCCTCTCGCTAAAATCGGCGTGCGCTGCATGTTAGGTATTCCTTTGTCGAAACAATCTGATGCACGTATGCCTAAACTGGATTATTTTGCAGTGAAAGCCCCTGTTTTCCCCTTTGATAAATTCCAGAATGTGGATCCTATTCTAGGGCCTGAAATGAAGTCAACGGGCGAAGTCATGGGCGTTGGCCCGACCTTCGCACAAGCCTATGCGAAAGCGCAACTCGCGATTGGTCAGGATTTAAACCCCGGTGGTAAAGCGTTTATCAGCGTGCGTGATGCAGATAAGCCAGGTGCAATCAACCTTGCTGCACAACTTATTCAACTGGGTTTTGAATTGGTTGCCACGCGCGGTACAGCAGATACATTGCGTGCCGCGGGTGTGCCTTGTGAAACCGTGAAAAAAGTGGCGGAAGGTCGTCCTCACGTGGTTGACATGATTAAAAACGGTGAGATTGAATTTATTGTGAATACCACAGAGGGTAAACAAGCGATTGCGGATTCTTTTGCCATCCGCCGCAGTGCATTGCAATCGAAAATCAAATATACTACGACATTGGCGGGCGGGTTTGCTGCAGCCAGTGCCTTTGCTTGTGATAAGCAATGGCAAGTTGTTCCTCTTCAAATTTTACACAACAGGTGAGAAATGGTACGTATTCCCGTAACCCCCGAGGGACAGAAGGCTATGCAGGAAGAATTGGATTTTTTGAAAAAGGTCGAGCGTCCTCGCATCATTGAGGCGATCAAAACAGCGCGAGAATTAGGCGACTTGAAAGAAAATGCTGAATACCATGAAGCGAAACGTGAACAATCGCACATTGAAGGCCGCATTCAATATTTGGAAGGTACCTTGTCAAATTGCCAAGTCATTGATGTCACGAAATTAAATGCAACTGGCCGCGTGGTTTTTGGTTGCACTGTGACGATCATGAATCTGTCGAATGAAGAGGAAGTGACCTATAAATTAGTCGGCGAAGATGAAGCAGATATCAGGAAAAATAAATTGTCTGTTTCTTCTCCCATTGCGCATGCTTTGATTGGGAAAGAAGAGGGCGACGAAGTCACGGTTCAAACCCCGAGTGGCTTGTTGAAATATGAAATCATTGAAGTGAAATATTTGTAACGTCATGACGAAATTTATACCATTATCAAGGATTGAATCACATGAAAAAAACTGGCTTCGAACATGTCCGTGAATTCCACGAGACTTTCAACCATCCCATCCATACCACGCCTTTCGTCCCTGACGAAAAAACCATCAAACTGCGTTTGGCCTTGATTTTGGAAGAGTTCACCGAATTGACTGAAGCCTGCTTGGGTGATACTGAATGCGCTCACAAAACGTTGAGCACCCTGGCTCAGGCCATGGACAATGTGAAGGCCTTGCAAGCTGACGATCTCAATGTGGATCTTGTCGCTGTCGCAGATGCCCTGACAGACATCAATTACGTCACCTACGGCGCTGGTCATTGTTTTGGCCTGGATTTGGACGCCTGCATGCAAGAAGTCCAGCGCGCCAACATGAGTAAACTCGGCGAAGATGGCAAGCCCATCTACAACGAGCATGGCAAAATCATGAAGGGCTCACGATACACCCCGCCGGATATTGCCAAAGTGCTGCAAGTTCCGCCTGATAAAGAGTAGGATGCCCATTAACTGAATCCAGATATTATGCCATTGCTCTCTATAATGAATTGAAAAATATGGGGATATTGGCATAGATTCAGTCGATCACTTTCTGATGGCTGCACCAAAGAAAAATAGGAAAATTTATCTTCAAGACCCTTTTATTTATCATGCGGTATCTGGTTTTGTTCATCAAGATTAAGGGCTCCAAGGGGGAGGTCGATGTGGCCGTGGTCAACGGGCAATCGTTTTTTACCCATTGGGACCTCACAGCTCCGCTTGGATGATTTGAAGCAGATTCTCCTTTATCCCAGTGGGCTGATCTTATGGAACCGTCCCGAGGGGCAGGGTTTTCAAGATGTACCGGTCATCCCATTGCCAAGATTTTTGCTGAGCGAATCTATCCCATTGAATTATATACGATCATAAATGAGCGATATTTTTCATTAAACCCGAGACAAACCCCAATTTTAATGTTAAAATTCTTCATCTCAAGATGACACAGTTTAGGAGTTTATTCATGGCATTAACAACCGCCCAGAAAGCAGACGTAGTTAGCAAATCAGCTACACAATTCGCCTTAAATGCAAAAGACACAGGCTCTCCTGAAGTCCAAGTGGCTTTGCTCACAGAGTCAATCACCAAATTGACCGCTCACCTCAAAATCAATAAGCAAGACAAACATTCACGTTATGGGTTGATCAAGATGGTCAGCAAACGCCGTCGTTTGTTGAACTACTTGCGCGCCAACGATGTCGCACGCTACCAACAAGTGTTGGCTGCGCTGGATTTACGCCGTTAATCGCCGTAACGATGCCGCGCATCTGCTCCCGCTCGCTTTTTAAAATCGCTTTTATATACAAAAGGAAATATCGCTCGTGATGAAAATGACAAGAAAGACTTTCAAGTTTGGCAGACACACTGTCACCCTGGAAACAGGCCGCATTGCCAGACAAGCCTCTGGTGCTGTGTGGGTAGATATGGAGGGGACCATCGTCCTCGTTACCGCTGTCGCCATGAAACAAGCGGATCCGAAAAAAACATTTTTTCCATTAACCGTTAACTACCAAGAACGTACGTATGCAGCAGGCTTGATCCCTGGCAACTACTTCCGTCGTGAAGGCCGTCCTTCAGAAGCTGAAACATTGATTTCACGCTTGATTGACCGTCCTATCCGTCCTCTTTTCCCCGATGGTTTCATGAATGAAGTGCAAATCATTGCAACCGTGAAATCATTGAATCCCGATGCCAGTCCTGATATCGCCGCATTGATTGGCGCGTCTGCTGCATTGAAAATTGCCGGTGTGCCATGGGCTGGTCCTATTGCTGCGGCACGTGTCGGCTATCAAGATGGTGAGTATCTTTTAAATCCCTCTGAGAAAATGCTTGAAACTTCAGAATTGGATTTGGTCGTCGCAGGTACTGCGAAAGCGGTGTTGATGGTTGAATCTGAAGCCAAAGAATTGCCTGAAGAAATCATGTTGGGCGCGGTGATGTACGGTCATGCGGAATTCCAAGTGGTGATCAATGCCATTAACGAATTTGTCGCAGAAGCCGGCAGTGAATCTTGGAACTGGCAGCCTGCTGTGTCCAATGTTGAATTGAAGGCGCAAGTGGAAGCATTCGTGAAAGGCGATATTGCCAAAGCCTATGAAATGCGCGATAAGCTCGTTCGTCGTGATCAGTTATCTGCACTCAAAAAAGCTTCGCTCGAAAAATTCGTGGTGGAAGGTGGCAGTGTCACTGCTGACGATGTTGGCAATATTTTTGGTGAAATCGAAAAAGAACACGTCCGTCATCAAATTCTGTCAGGTCATTTACGTATTGACGGTCGCGACAATCAAACTGTTCGCCCGATTACGACGGAAGTGGGCTTGTTGCCACGAACACACGGTTCTGCATTGTTTACACGCGGTGAAACTCAAGCCATTGTGGTGGCAACACTCGGTACTGAGCGTGATGCACAAAAGATGGATGGTTTAGCGGGTGAATTCAGCGAACGCTTCATGCTGCATTACAACTTCCCTCCTTTCTGCGTGGGTGAAGTTGGTATGGTCGGTGCGCCCAAACGCCGTGAAATTGGTCACGGAAATTTGGCTAAACGCGCCATCAAACCGTTATTGCCTGACATGAAAGATTTCCCTTATGTCCTGCGTGTTGTGTCTGAAATCACTGAATCTAATGGTTCAAGCTCCATGGCTTCTGTGTGTGGCACCAGCTTGGCGTTGATGGATGCGGGCGTGCCGCTTAAGGCGCCTGTCGCAGGTATTGCCATGGGTCTGATCAAAGAAGGCGAACGTTTCGCTGTGTTGACCGATATCTTGGGTGATGAAGATCATTTGGGTGACATGGACTTTAAAGTCGCAGGTACCGAAGAAGGTGTCACAGCCTTGCAAATGGACATCAAGATTGAAGGCATTAACCATCAAATCATGCAAGTTGCCTTGGAACAAGCCCGTAAAGGCCGTTTGCATATTTTAGGTAAAATGGCTGAATCCTTGACCGGTCCTCGCCAAGATATTTCAGATTTTGCACCCCGTATCACGACGATCAAAGTCAACCCTGATAAGATCCGCGATATCATCGGTAAAGGTGGCGCGACTATCCGTGCCTTGACCGAAGAAACCGGCACCACGATCGACATCACTGACGATGGCACTGTGAAGATTGCCGCAGTCGACGGCGAAGCTGCGAAGAAAGCGGTAGAACGCATTCATGCGTTAACCGCCGAAGCAGAAGTCGGCGCAGTTTACAAAGGCAAAGTGGTGAAGGTTGTCGATTTCGGCGCATTCGTGAACTTCTTGCCCGGTAAAGACGGTTTGGTTCATATTTCGGAACTGAGCCATGAACGCGTTCAAAACGTCAATGACGTGGTTCATGAAGGTCAAGAAATCATGGTCAAAGTGCTTGAAATCGACAAGCAAGGCCGTGTACGTCTGAGCGTGAAAGCGTTGGATGAACAGCCTGCGTAATGGCTTGTAAGGGCGCGTCTTCGACGCGCACGGGCGGGAATACCCGCCGCCCCTACAAACACGCGCTACCGGTTGCATTTGTAGGGGCGCATATTTGCGCCCGTCGCGCTCTGCGTTTACAAAAAATATCTAATGAATAGGGCGAATGACTATTCGCCCCTATACCCCTGAGCAATCACGATCATACAATCAACTCAGCAAAATACAAGGGATAATATCGAACATAACCATCCTGCATCCCAGGTGCTTTTGCACTGAAAATAATTTGATAAGGTGGGTGATACTTTGCAGCGAATGTTTGTAAACTTTTCGCACGTGTCACGTTTCCTGATTTAACTTCCAGTGGAATAATATCTGCACCATCAGTGTGCAAAAATTCAATTTCAGATCGTCCTTCCTGCCAAGCATATAATGAAGCGTGTCTCGCATTCAATAAGGCTTGAGCCACATAGTTTTCTGCGAAATAGCCCTTGTAACTGCCATAATCTTGATCCAAGATAGCTTTCACAGGAAGTTGGCTCATGGCGCCTAATAGGCCGATATCATTCATATATAATTTAAAAGTATTATCTTTCGCATAAGCAGGTAGGGGAATGCGTGGTGTTTCTATCACAGGGACTTTGATCACGAGCTGAGCCGCGCATAACCAATCAATGGTATCTGCCAATCGTTGGTAACGATCAATACCAGGTAAAATACCTTTGAATTTGAACTTTTGAGTGCTGCCGTCTTGAGCGCGGGCGAGTTGCGCTGGCACATCTCTCCACACACGTGCAATGTGCATGGCATTGACCTTCCCTGCATGTTTAGCGATATCAGCTTCATAAGCAATGATCAGATCCTCCTGCTTATCACGTACTTTTTGAAATGCAGTGAAGAGCGTATCCTGATATTCGACATAGATACTCACTGCGGCCGGCATGCCGCCGACCACAAAGTATTTTTTTAAGAATGTCCATAAGGATTGATGTATGCTATCTGGTATGTGCGTGGTTGTGGGTGAAAGAGTATTTAATAAGTCGAATAATTTTTGCTGCCCAATGGCGAGTAAAAATTCTTTGAAACTCATCGGGTAAAGGGTTAAAAATTGTACTTTTCCAACGGGAAAAGACGCCTGATTTAAATGTAGTCCTAACAAAGAGCCTGCGCCGCAAATAGCCGCTTTAGGCATATCCTCACAAAAATATTTGAGGCTGGTGAGTGCACGTGGGCAAGCCTGAATTTCATCAAAAAAAATAAAATCTTCGGCGGGGTTGATGTCCTGGTTGATCAGAAAGCTGAGCTCAGAAAGGATGTTTTTAGGATCTAACGGGCCGTTGAAAATGGGTGACAGGCGGCTGTCTTGCTCAAAATTGAAATAGTGCATACAAGGGAAATGGGATGCGCCAAACTCCTTGAGGATATAGGTTTTGCCACATTGTCTAACACCCTTTAAAATCAATGGGATACGATTTTTTTGGTTTTTCCATTGGATAAGTTGAGCCATGATTTGCCGTTGCATAGATACCTCATTTGTTGCCATTCTTGCAAATTATGACAGATTTGACATTTTTTACAAGCAAAAAATGTCAAATTTGACGTTTTTTGCAAGTTCGAGAAACCTTGACAGGCGAACGGGGGGGGGGTAAAATCCAGATTAGTCATAGACCGGTCAAATAGTGAGACAATTAACATGAATTCAGAAGCCAAGATTCCACAGCAAAACAGTATGCTCAAAAACCTACAGACCACGTTTGCATCGCCCAATATGCATGCCTTAATGTTTTGTTATTCTTTGCCTTTGGTTGTTATGGGGTTCAATGAAAAGAATCCATTGCTGGAGAGTTTATTTCCATTCGAATTTAACGAACAGGGTGGTCTTCTGGCCCTTATCATATTATTTGGATTGGTAACGCCATTCACATATCTAGTTGATCGCACATTCACCGATTATAAAACAACAGAAAAGGATCAAATGGTTCAAAATAAATTCCCAGGCTCTTATTGGACGACCATCAATTCATTGATGTTATTTGGCACTGCACTCTATTTGTTACATGCAGGCTTCATTGCAGATGATCCGGGCGGGTTACAGCCTAGCACCACAGAAGAGAATGTCTTTTTTGGGTTTATGTGGGGTGGCTATGCTTTATTAACGGGCGCTGTGGCAACAGCCAATGCGGTAGGCTTGTATAAGCAACGTCAAAGTGCTTGAAATTGACAAGCAAGGCCGTGTACGTCTGAGCGTGAAAGCGTTGGATGAACAGCCTGCGTAATGGCTTGTAAGGGCGCATATTTGCGCCCGTCTGCGCCATAGGCGTTTTTGTTCTTCACAATCTCTTACTTGCTTCAATACCTGAAAAGCAATCCCACATTAAAATACGGATCACTGACCGAATCTTCCGAATCCGCTTTGAATAGAATATTCGCATCAGCAGTGAATGCAATGAAGTGGTTAAACCAAAAATTGGCGCCTAACGCATAACTACCGTAGAACGTATCATAAATATATTCCTCTTCAAATTCATCTTGATCATCCGTACGTTCCACGCCGTAAACGTAATTAGCGCGCAACAATGTATAAGCTTCAAACCATTGGGCTTTGTAGCTGAGGATAGGGCCGGCATAAATGTTGTATACGCTGCTATCTTGATTTTCAAATATTTTAGTGTTTTTCCCCGCGCCTGCACCGCCAATCAACGCAAGCGCAACACCCTGATCAAGTGGGTTGATAAAACTGTATCGTGTCCAAAGACCCATTTGAGCGCTGGTGGTTTCCGCATTTATCCCCAGATCCCAAGCGTCGAAAACACCATATCCCTGGCGGAGGTATACGCCGCCAAAACCTTCGAATGCAGCAGTGGCGCCGAATTGCGAACTCCAATTGCCCTTGCCTAAACTACGTGCTGTGGTTTCATTGGAGAAAGGAGCCGAAGAGCAGGCTACGATCAGCGAGGAAAGCAACAGTACGGGTATGGCGTTGTATTTCATGAAACATCCCATTGTTCAAAACATGTGAAAATGGGCTTCAGGCCGAAGGCCTGCAAGTTTTTTAGCCCAGGGTTAGGTGTGCCCCGGCTTTCGCCGGGGTACACTCTTTTGCGCATCGCAACCTTGGGTACCTGCTTGATATCTGGGCCAGTTTGGTGGTAAACTGAACAAATAACGGCTCAGGGGGCAACATATGAATACAGCAGCTCAAATCGCATTTTCCCATAAAATTCAGTCTCTTAAAGAGGAAAATGGTGGCACCATCCAAAGCTTTGTTCTGTTCGAAGCGTTTGCCATTTGGTTGAGGCAATATGTTCAACCATGGACACAACCACCACATGCAGACGCGCCGGATCACAGTTTTAACCGTATTAGAGATGCCGCCGATACTTTTGATCGTGCAATAAGATCTGCTGTCAAGGGATCTCAAAAAACCGCTGCCCATGCTCAATTCATTCTGGATATTATTTTCGATCCCATCGATCCTGAGCCAAAGACCATTATCATTCAAAAGCCTATTATTTTTTATGGCGCAAATCCTTCTCCGGGCATCCATGATTTCGATACCCTATCTCGCATTCAAAATCTCAAGTTAGTGCAACGTAAACAGGGCATTGCGGCCTCTGGGAATTATGATAAGTTACTTTCTCTGGCAGCAGCGATTCATTGCTTCAAGCAAGAAGCCAAGGCGCTCAAAAGAAAAATGAGGAGTTGGACACTAGATGCTCAACCTCGAGGGGCACTGATAAAAAATTGGCTAGAAAAACATCTTGAGGAAACTCCAGCTGTTTCAAATCTCCCTTCGAGTCGTATCCCAGCACATCATGAGGAAACTCCAGCTGTTTCAAATCTCCCTTCGAGTCGTATCCCAGCACATCATGAGGAAACTCCAGCTGTTTCAAATCTCCCTTCGAGTCGTATCCCAGCACATCATGAGGAAACTCCAGCTGTTTCAAATCTCCCTTCGAGTCGTATCCCAGCACATCATGAGGAAACTGAAGACAGCTCGCGGCGCGTATCGCCGGGTGTAGCGTTTTATTACGGCTTTATCGAATGTTTTTATGTGGGCGCAATACTCAGCATAGCTTTTTCATTCGCCAATCTTCCGCCAGAAATCCACGATGATATCTTTTCATTGCCTGGTGGCGGACCAATGGCTTGTTTATGGATAGGCGTGGTGGTTGGTGTGGTCGTCGGTTTTGGTGCGGCGTACTACGTTGCTTCAAGACAGGCTGCAACGCGAAACATGCAGATTGTGCAGGGAACAAATCCGAGTGATCATAGTATCAATACTCCCCTGCTAGATGTGTCCCGGAGCTAAAGTATCAAACTTCTGGTTTTATCTCAATAGCAATTTATAAAAAGCTCTAAGGCTACAAGGCCATTGGCCTTGTAGCTACGGTAAACCAGCGTTCAGTACGTCGTTGGTTTCGTTGTGGGATCCGAGGTTGCATGAGCCGTTGATGACGCACCCGTTGCAGCAGCACCCGCGGGGGTGTTGATAATGATCGATGAAGATGCTGGACTGGCCGGCGTGTCGAGACTTTGTAAACGTGATCGAATGAGAGCCGCCGTGTTGGGTTCTTGAGCAAAGTATGCGCCAAGTGCAGTGGATTCATCTAACGCTTGATTGAGACGTGCCCTTTGATTTTCAACCGGTGTATCATTGACCAGGCGAGTGATGAGATATTGATAGAGACTGGCGTGAGTCATATGCTCATTGAGCACATTTCTTGCATTTAATAATTGATTCAGTTGGGCAGGTGCTGCCTTTCGTGCTGAGTCATAAAAAATTGCATTATGAAGCAGTACGAAGAAATCATTATCAACCGTATTAATGAAAGATTCTACAGTCAATCCTAAGCGGACAATACTTGCATCTGCACCCGATCTGAGTAGATAAATAACAGTTTGTTGTTGATTTGTTTGTGTTGCTTTCATAAGGGGAGTGTAATCATCAGAGGGTAAGCCATTTACCGCGCCTCCCTTTGCTAGAAAGATAGGAAGTATATTGAACCTCCCCAATACTGCAGCATATTCGAAAGGAGAATCTTGACCTTGACTCGGTTGGTTGATCAGGTCAGGTATATTAACGTTAGGCGTGTCGAGTAGCTGGGAGATTTCATCCTGAGAATCTGCGAAAATCAAAGCCATGAGTTGTTGGCGTAGTGCTTCAATGTTAACCATAAGATTTCTCCCAATGCGTTCAAAAAAGTTTGATAATCCATTCCAATCATGAGATGCAATGTTTGAAAAACAATTCTCGCGACCTCATATTCATTTGTGATGATACCTCAAAAATATAAAACAATTCAACCCTTATCTCTATTCATTAGAGAAGAAGTGGTGGATGAGGAAGAGGATTTTTAAAGGCGCATACAAAAGCATCAGTTGATGACACATTCGCTTGTAGTCGCCGTATTGTCAGGATGCAATCTAGCCCAGTTTTCTTCAGCGTCCCTAAGAAACAGCACAGCTTTTTCTCTCGGTTCTGTCTTTTGAAGTTCATAGTCACGCGCAGTTTTTTGATCGTTGTCTCTGACGGTAGGGTTTGTGCCAGCTTCTACGAATAAACGAAGTTCTTTGCGTAACGTGAATCCATTTATTCCCACAGTCAAATTATGCAGGTGTGTTCGACCATGCACATCGACCTCGTTTACTTTAACAATATTCATATTGATGAGGGAACGAACCTCATTGTAGTAGTTTAAGCGCATTAGAAATAGATGGAATCCCGAGACAGTACATATTGATTAACGACATGACATTCCTAGGCAGTATAGGGGTGCTTTGATTTTTCGAAAATTTTTTTTGCTGACAAATCAGTTGGGTTTGGAAATTATCAAATGCATTGACAAGAGAGCCTGGCACCCTTTAAGATAGTCAACATATTGGGTATTTTGTAGGGGGATATGATGAAAGCAACGATAGAGCAGTATTTCGAAAAAGAAGATTTGAAAAATATCAATCATTACAGTGGGTTAGCTGAGCTGGTTTTTGCCGTGGCTTTCGTAACCACTTTACAGTTCAGCGAAGAAACCATCACCCAAGATCAAGGGTTTTATGCACTGGCCGTGTTGATCCCGCTTTATTTGCTGATGTGTGCGTCTAAGATTGCTCGAGTGGAGCTCAAGAAGGAGTCCCTGACTGAGTGGGATAGGGGTGCTCAACTTTGGAACGTCGCCAAGTTTGGTTTGGTAGCGACTGGCACTGTTTTCGCGATTTTGGGCTTTGAGGCATTGCGACTCGATCCGAATGATGCCATGGGGGATGTGGATCTCAAATTAGGATTTGGGCTGATCATCGCTGCTGGATTGCTGTCGACGGTATATGCCGCCTACAAAGCGACGAAATATGCTGATAGCAGCAACACTAAACACAACAAAGTTGAGAAAATCAATCACAATCGTGCCAAAGCGGCCATTGGATTTTTGATTGTAGCGGCTTTTACGTGCTTAACATTTGGGGATATGTTTGCGGACACAACGCAGCCATTCAAATTCAGTTATGGCGAAACTGAGGATTGGCACAAAGCAGGTTGGGGCTTGCTGCTGTTTGGCGCTGGACTCCCGGTCATGTCGGAATTGACGAAGGTGCGGCCTCAGAATAAATAGCGTTTTGTAGGGGCGGGTATACCCGCCCCTGCGCCGCGAATGCGTTCCTACAAAGGTGAATACAATTACCTCAATCTCTCTTGTTGCCCCTTCAACCCCGCAATCAAACCTGTCAGCTCGATCACCCGGGCTTTATCGCGTTCGACAACATCAGCCGGGGCGCGCTCAGCATAATTTGGCACAGCCAATTTTTGTGACAGCTTCAACCATTCTTTCTCATGTTTTTCCAATAATTTCGCGATGCGGGCGAGTTCCACTTTTTTATCAATAAAATCAGCGAGCGGCACATGAATTTCGAGGCCTTCAATGATTGCACTGGATGTCGCAGGCAATGTTGCATGATTCTCGACAAAAGTGATTGTTCCCGTATTCGCCAAGCGTTGCATGAAAGCAGTGTATAAATCAAATCGTTTGATAGCGTTTTGATCAGCATTTTTGATTAAAAGCGGTAGTGCAATTTTCGGAGACACATTCATTTCACCGCGAATATTGCGCACGGCGACAATCACAGATTGTAACCAGGCCATGTCTTTTTCTGCGTCCACATCGATCAGATCAACATTTACCGCAGGATAATCCATGATCATGATCGAATTCAATGCGGGCTGGGTGATCACCGCCACACGCTGCCAAATTTCTTCTGTGATGAATGGTGCGAAAGGATGCATCAAACGCAACACGCATTCTAACACTGTGACCAACGTATAACGCGCAGCATATTGCACGCGATGGTTCTCAGATTGTAATAACGGTTTGGATAATTCCAAATACCAATCACAAAAATGATTCCACACAAATTCATACAAGGCTTGCGTTGCAAAATCATAACGGAAATGATCTAAACTCTCACGAACTGTGGCGACTGTTTTTTGCAATGTTGAAAAAATATAACGTTCGGCAATGCTGAATTCACAATCAGTTACCAACGGATAAGCGTGTGATTCTGTGTTCATTAATACATAGCGTGCACTGTTCCACAATTTATTGCAAAAATTGCGATAGCCATTCACGCGTTGCATATCAAATTGAACGTGGCGCTGGCTGGATGGCAATGAACAAAACATCAGGCGCAATGCATCTGTGCCATGCGCATCAATCCCATCGGGGAATTCATTGCGTGTTTCTTTTTCAATTTTTTTTGCCATCTGCGGTTGCATCAAACCTGATGTGCGTTTAGCGACGAGGGGTTCAAGATCAATGCCTTGAATGATATCGATCGGATCAAGCACGTTGCCCTTCGATTTAGACATTTTTTGCCCATGCGAATCACAGATCAGGCCGTGAATATAGACACGTTTAAAAGGCACTTTTCCTGTGAATTTAAGCCCCATCATGATCATGCGGGCGACCCAGAAGAAAATAATATCAAAGCCGGAAATGAGAACGCTGGTGGGATAGAACAGGTTGAAATCAGGTGTTTTGTCAGGCCAGCCCAAAGTGGAGAAAGGCCAGAGTGCTGATGAAAACCAAGTGTCCAATACGTCTTCATCTTGACGTAACACAACGTCAGAACCCAATCCATATTTGGCGCGTACCAAATCTTCATTGTCAGCGACATATATTTTACCGGCATTATCGTACCAAGCCGGGATACGATGACCCCACCAAAGTTGGCGTGAAATACACCAATCTTTAATATCGCGCATCCAGGCGAAATACGTGTTTTCCCAATGTTTCGGTGAAAATTCAATGTCACCCTTTTCGACCGCTTCAATGGCAGGCTTGGCCAAAGGTTCAATTTTCACAAACCATTGCGAGGTGAGCATGGGTTCCAAAATGGTACCAGATCGATCGCCGCGTGGACGTTTGGTACGATAGGGTTCAATTTTATCGATCAAGCCCAGTGCATTCAAATCTTCAACAATGCGTTCACGTGCGACCGTGCGATCTAATCCTTGGTATTGTTTAGGCGTATTGTCATTCAAGGTGCCATTCAAATGAAACACACTGATCATGGGTAATTCGTGACGCAAGCCTAGCTCATAATCGTTGAAATCATGGGCGGGCGTGATTTTCACGCAACCAGTTCCAAATGAGGCATCGACATAATCATCAGCAATGATAGGGATTTGACGACCTGTGATAGGATGTGCAATGAATTGGCCAATCAATACTTGATAACGTTCATCGCTTGGGTTGACCGCAACAGCTGTATCGCCCAACATGGTTTCAGGACGTGTGGTTGCAACATGAATAAACATATCAGGTTGGTTCGCGAGAGGATAACGCATATGCCATAAAAAAGTATCTTCCTCAACCATCTCTACTTCGAGATCTGACACGGCAGTGTTCAACGCGCAATCCCAGTTAACCAGACGTTGACCACGGTAAATTAAATCTTCATCGTATAACCGTACAAACACTTCACGAACTGCACGTGATAACCCTTCATCCATGGTGAAGCGTTCACGCGACCAGTCGGCAGAAATTCCCATGCGTTTGAATTGGCTGGCGATCATGTTGCCGGATTCTTCCTTCCATGCCCAGACGGATTTGACGAATGCATCGCGCCCAATCTCAATGCGTGATTGACCTTGCGCATTCAACTGGCGCTCCACCACCATTTGAGTTGCGATGCCCGCGTGATCCGTGCCGACTTGCCAATGCGTGGTTTGGCCTTTCATGCGATGATAGCGGATCAAACAATCCATGAGGGATGCTTCGAGCGCATGTCCCATGTGCAAACTGCCGGTGACATTGGGTGGTGGCAACATCAAACAGAATGGTTCTTGATTCCCTTTCGGAATGAAGTGCCCCGCAGTTTCCCAAGTCGTATACCAATGCGACTCAATCGCAGCGGGATCGTATGTTTTGTTTAATGCTTCCGACATATGGCACCTATCTCATTTATCAATCTATGATGCCCCCTTGTAGGGGGCGCATACTTGTGTCCATCAGGGGAGGTTGTTAACGACCCGAACGATTCAATAAAAACGCCGCCAATAACGACACGGGCCTACCAGTCGCATGCGCGTCTTTGCCTGTGACAAAAGCAGTTCCCGCGACATCCAAATGTGCCCACGCAGTGCCTTCATCAATAAAGCGCGATAAGAAACACGCAGCGGTGATGCTGCCCGCTTCACTGCCGCCTACATTGCCCATGTCGGCAAATGGACTGTCGAGTTGTGATTGATATTCTTCCCACACAGGCAATTGCCATACGCGATCCAAACTGTTTTCACCGGCTTTGATCAATTCGTCAGCCAATGCCTGTTGATTGCTAAACACCGCGCTAGCATGACGACCCAGTGACACGATAACCGCCCCGGTGAGCGTGGCAACGTCAATGATTGTCTCGGGATGAAATGTTTGTTGCGCATAGGTAAGCGTATCGCATAATACCAGGCGACCTTCCGCATCCGTATTGGCGATTTCAACGGTTTTGCCACTCATTGTTGTGACGATATCATCAGGACGGGTAGCATGACCAGACGGCATGTTTTCAGCGCAAGCCATCAATGCAACGATATTGAGTGGCAGCTTCAATGTCGCTGCCAATTCGATGGCGGCCAAGACACTGGCGGCACCACACATGTCGTATTTCATGCCCACAATCGCTTGACTGTTTTTCAATGAAATACCGCCGGTATCGAAGGTGATACCCTTCCCAACGAGTGCAATGGGTTTATCTTGTTTGTCGCCGCCTTTGTATTCAATCACCACAAGTTGAGCGGGTTTATCACTGCCTTGTGTCACGGCCATGAAAGCGCCCATGCCCAAGTGTGCGATGTCTTTTTGTGACAAAACTTTCACGTGCGTATTGGGCAGTTTTTTGCAAAGTGTCACAGCGGTGTCAGCCATGTATTCAGGCGTGCAGACATTGGGTGGTGTATTGCCGAGATCGCGCACCTGTTTGACCGCCTTCGCAACAGCTTGACTTTGTGCCAGGGCAAGGGTTAATGCAGGGTGTGATAATGCATCATCGGGGAAAAAGACATGCATGGATGAAGGATCCGCAGGTTTGTCAGCGTCCTCTTTGGGTGTCCCTTTGAATGCTTTTAATTCATAGGCCGCATATTCCAATGTTTCGATGGCTTGACGGATTTTCCATGCATGGGTTTGGCCTGTGACAGGGATATCGGTTAAAAAACAGGCGACCATTTTGCTGGTTTTTTTAGCGAGTGTTGAAGCCGCCCCGCGCATGATTTTTTGAAATGCCAGGTTGTCCAGTTTATCGGCCTTGCCCAATCCTACCAGGATGATCCGTGCGATCGGTTGAGCTTGTGTGGGATAGATCACACAGGTAGAACCTGCTTTTGGGGTAAAATCTTTCAAGGAGACTGTGGATGTCAAGGCGCCTTGGAGGCGAGCATCAACGCTGGCAGTGGCAGGGGGGAAGTCGGCTGATTCATATACACCGAGGATGAGTGTGTCACAGGCTTGTGTCAACAATGACTCAGATAATCCAAATTGCATGTTCTGCTCCTTAAATGTTACACCTCATGTATAATCCCTTCAGGTATAATACATAGGTGGCGCTGGCAAAAGCGTATTGTAACGTAATTTACAGACTTAGGGGCTACGGTTGACAATCATTGGGCGCACCCTTGGGCGCGAAATACTTTCATCGATGGCGGCTGTGCTGTCGGTGCTGTTGCTGGTAGGCATCAGTAATAAGTTTGTTTCCTATCTTTCTGATGCGGCGGCGGGCGAAGTCGCTGCAGGTTTAGTGTTGAAAATTGTTGGCATGCATTTGCCCAGTTTGCTGGGCGTGTTAATACCCTTGGCATTCTTTCTGGGGGTGGTGTTGTCTTTGGGGCGGATGTATGCGGATGCGGAAATGCCGGCGTTGTTTGCTTGTGGCATGTCCTTTAATACCTTGATCAAAGTTGTGATGGTGCCAGCGGCCGCACTCACTGCTATCGCGCTGGTGATCAATCTGTGGGTTGCACCGCATTATATGTATCAGGTCGCGCAAGTGGTGGCCACATCACAAACAGATTTGGTGTCACGTGCCATTCAACCTGGGCGATTTCAAATGTCAGATAATGGGCAATATGTGCTGTACATCGATCATGTATCGCCTAATAGCGAGGAAGCCTTTGATGTCTTCATTGCTGAGCAAGCCCCGAAAAACGCAAAGTTTAATGTCGGTGTGATTGCCAGTTCATCAGGTTACCACTGGATTGATCCTAAAACGGACAATGAATATATTGTGTTGAAGGATGGACACCGCTATCAAGGTTTGCCCGGCCAGGGGAATTATCAGCTCATGACGTTCCAAGAATATGGTTTGAAAGTGTCCAATGGCGCGCCTAAATTTCGCATCAAGGAACGCGCAATGCAGCCTTCTGCGCTGATCGGCAGCGATGACAGGGAGCAACAAGCGGAATTACAATGGCGAATTTGCCTCAGCATTTCCACGTTTATCCTGGGGTTATGGGGTATTGTCATGTCTCGCGTCAAGCCCCGACAAGGGAAATACGCGAAAGCATTTCCAGCCATTCTCACCGCGATCATCTATATCAATGCGCTCATTTTTGCGCGAAGTTATTATGAAGATTCATCCTTGCCGATCTGGATTGGGTTGTATTGGCTACCTGTATTGGCGTTGATATTATTGGCCGCTGTGTTGTGGTGGCAATCCCGCTGGCGTCACATTTTCCGGGGGCGAGATGTTTAACATATTAGATCGATACATTGCCAGCACTTCATTACTCCTGATTGCTGCCGCGCTATTATTGGTGTTGGGTGTTGATTTTTTATTTGCGTATATTCATGAATTGACAGTGGCCGGAAAAGGCGACTATCACGCAGCCTCTGCATTGGTTTATGTGATACTCACGTTGCCGCGTCGTCTGTATGATATGTTTCCCATTGCGAGCCTGATTGGCGTGTTGATGGCATTGGGTTTGTTGGCATCGCGCAGCGAGTTGATCGTGATGCGCGCGAGCGGGATGTCCATGACGCAAATCGCGGGTGCTGTTGCAAAAGTCGGTTTGCTGATGGCATTGTTGGCGTCATTGCTCGGTGAATTTGTCGTACCCCGCGCGGAATACGCGGCAGAAGGTTTGAAAATCCAGGCGAAAAGCAGTGGACAAGCAGTGTTAACGGCTCAGGGAACATGGGTGCGTGAAAACAGGGACTTCATTCACATCCGTCGTTTGTTACCCAATGGTTTGTTGCAAGAAGTGACACGTTATCATTTCAATGATCATTACGAATTGCAAAGCACGACGTTTATCCAAGAAGCAACATTCGATGACGACCAGTGGATATTGAAAGGCATTAAAAAAAGCAAGATCACGCCCGAGCGGGTGACGATGGAAGCAAAAGACAATGGCACCACAAAAGATTTAATTGATCCTACTTTACTCGATGTTTTGTTAAGTGAGCCCGACAATTTATCCTTGATGGGACTGTATCATTATATCGATTACTTGAAAGACAATCGCTTGGATCCCAGCCATTATCAGTTGATTTTTTGGCAAAAAATAGTGGCGCCCTTTGCCGTTGTGTTGATGATTTTGTTGGGTGTGCCTTTCGTGTTCGGGCCACTGCGCAATGCGTCCATGGGCTTGCGTATGTTGTCGGGTATTTTCTTTGGGTTTTTATTTTATTTGATCAATGAAATGTTCGGACCGTTAAGTTTGGTGTATCATTTTCCGCCCGTGGTGGCTGCGCTGGCACCCTTGGTTTTGTTTTCTGTATTAGGACTGTGGATGATGAGGCGTGTATGACAATCAGTAAACATCAATTGAATGATTTTGAAGTCCTTTGGGCACACGAAGCGGATCAAGTAGAAGAGGGTAATGATAAAAAAACAGGCGGGCATTCGCATGTCGTGCATTTTGTGACAAATGATGCTGAGCCCGCGCACGTGTACATGAAAAAGCAATACAATTACAGCACGCGATGGTCACGTTTGATCGGGAGGCCCCGCTCAGTGTGTTGTCGTGAATATGACAATATTGCTGCATGGAAAAAATTGGGTATCCCCACATTAGATGCTTTGTATTGTGCTGAGCGTTACAATCCATTGCGCGCTCTGTTGATCACCTCCGCATTGGATGGCTATTTGCCCTTGAATGAATATTTATTGACTGTGTCCGAAGAAAAACGTGGTCACATCTTACAAGACGTGGGTCGATTGATCCGCCGTATTCATGCTGCACATTGGGCGTATCGTTGCTGTTATCCAAAGCATTTGTTTGTGTCTGTGGCAACCGGTGAAATTAAGATCATTGATTTGGAAAAGGCACGCAGGTCATGGATATGGATGTATGATCATCTCCGGGATTTGTCTGCGTTTGATCGACGCATGGTGTGGCAGAGCAAGGCAGAGCGCCAGGCATTCTACGATGCTTATTTTGAAAAGACGTCGAGGCTATACCGTCAGTTGACAATGTATTGTTTGGGTCGCATGAATGTGAGAAAGAACCTTTATAATGGACATCAGTCTCCTGAACTGCCGTAAATGTAGGGAAGGGGGTTGCCGAGATCCTTAAATCCGTGTATCCTTGCCACATTGTCCGGAGAGATGGCCGAGCGGCTGAAGGCACTCCCCTGCTAAGGGAGTATAGGGCTAAAACCTTATCGAGGGTTCGAATCCCTCTCTCTCCGCCACTATGTTAATTCACCCAATATCTCCCACGCCCTCGCAATCACATTCGCCGGCAACCCTGATTTCTCAGCCACTTGAATGCCGTAACTCTTATTCGCCGGTCCTGTTTTCACGCTGTGTAAAAATATCAATTCACCGTCCTGTTCCGTGGCGGTTAAATGCACATTTTGGATGGATAAAAACTCAACTGGCAGTGAGGTCAATTCAAAATAATGCGTCGCAAATAAGGTGAACGCACGTGTGGTAGAAGCCAAATGTTCGGCAATGCTGCGGGCGAGGCTCATGCCATCAAATGTAGACGTGCCACGGCCAATTTCATCAATCAATACGAGACTTTTTTCTGTCGCGCGCGATAAGATCGCAGACATTTCCGTCATTTCCACCATGAACGTTGAATGTCCTGCACTGAGATCATCGGCACTGCCTATGCGTGTGTAAATCGCATCAATGGGTCCCAGTCGCGCAGATGTTGCAGGCACAAAAGAACCGATCGCTGCTAAAATAACCATCAAAGCAGTTTGTCGCATGTACGTGGATTTGCCGCCCATGTTGGGGCCGGTGATCAATAACATGCGCGTTGCATCATTTAATAACAAATCATTTGGAATAAACGGGTGCGATAAAGTCTGCTCAACCATTAAATGGCGGCCGCCGACAATCTCAATGCCGGGTGTGTCAACCCACGTCGGGCAAGATAAATGCAAGGCTTGTGCACGCTCTGCAAAATTGCAGACGACATCAGTTTGTGCAATAAACTGTGCCCATGCTTGGAGCGTTTTAACATCTGGCAACAAACGATCCAATAATTGATCATATAAATATTTTTCTCGAGACAAAGCGCGCTCGTGTGCGCTCAGAATTTTATCTTCAAAGGATTTCAATTCATCCGTGATGTATCGCTCTACGTTTTTCAAAGTTTGGCGGCGATGGTATCGCGTGGGCGCCAAATGCGCATTCGCGCGAGACAATTCAATATAATATCCGTGCACACTGTTAAAGCCGACTTTCACTTGCGATGTGCCCAGTGCTTCTTTTTCCTTTTGTTCGAGTAACAGCAAGAAACTGCTGGCATCGTTGCTCAGGGCGCGTAATTCGTCAAGCGTTTCATCATATCCTGTGGCGATCACGCCGCCATCTCGGATAAGCAATGCAGGTTCTTCCTGAATGGCACGGCACAATAAAGTGTATAGATCATTGACTGTGGGTAGTGACTTTAATTGCGCGTGAAGATAATTGTTCGAAATTGTATTTAATTCATCTTGCAACAACGGTAACAAAGCCAACGTTCTGCGCAGTGCCGTTAAGTCACGAGGGCGTGCTTGTTTCAGCGCAATACGGGCTGTGATGCGCTCCATATCAGCGATGTGTTTTAAATGGTTGCCAATCGTTAAATAATGTTGTTTCTCAATGAATGCATGCACTGCGGATTGTGTGCGTTGAATGTGCGTTACATCCATCAATGGCGCCAGTATTAATCGTTTCAATAAACGGCTGCCCATCAATGTATGCGTGCGATCGATGACACTCAATAAAGTGTGTTCTTTTCCGCCACGTGTATTTTTCACCAACTCTAAATGGCGTTGGGTTTGTGCATCCATGTATAATGTCATGACATGGTCGAGTGATTGAGGGATTTTTAAATGCGGCAGAGCGACTTGATGCGTTTCATCTAAATAGCGCAACACAGCGCCTAGTGCACAGAGTAATGGTTCACTCGTGAAGGGCGGTTTGCCCCACTGCATCTGTGTGCGCATTTGGCTTTGCATAGCATTAAAATAAGTGTCTGGTAGACAGTGAGCTGTTTTGCAAGTTTTGGCCAGTGTATGCAACATGGGATGATCGGATAATAATATTTCGCTGGGCTGAAATCGCGCTAAGACAGCTTGTAATAAAGCAATATCGTTTGTTTCTAATACATACATTTGCCCATTTGATAATTCAGTGAATGCAACACTGTATATGTCATTCACTGCAAATAACACGCATAAATAATTATCGCTGTGTGCATCGAGTAAGGCTTCTTCCGTCAACGTACCGGGTGTGATAATCCGCACTACTTTGCGCTCCACGGGTCCTTTCATTGCCCCGACTTCACCGATTTGTTCGCAAATAGCAATGGATTCGCCATGTTTTAGTAGTTTGCCAAGATAAGGATCAAGTGCATGTTGGGGTACACCGGCCATGGGCACTGGCTTGCCTGCGGAAGTGCCACGAGAAGTCAGGGTTAAATCAAGCAAACGATGAACACGTTCTGCGTCTTCATAGAATAATTCGTAAAAATCACCGAGGCGGTAAAACAGCAATTTGTCAGGATGTTGTGCTTTAATACGCAGGTATTGTTGCATCATCGGTGTGTGGTCGAGCAGCGTGTTCATGCGCGCATTAGCCTTCAATGTATCATGTTGAGGCTATCATACCAGCGTTTTTAGCATTCAGGCAAGAATGTTTAAGTAAATCATGATATTAGCAACTAACAATATTAACTTGAAATTTGGTACCGCCCGTGGTACCATTGTTATGCGGGAATTATCAGATGAGTTTGGGATGACATCATGCTTCCACGAAAAAATGCTGGCAGTGCCAGCACATAAACCGATAAAACCGTTTTACACTAAACATTTTGTTGTTCTAATAGATGAAATAATGGGGGAACATGATGAATGATTTAAAATATCCTGTGACGATTAGACGCTTGAGCAAAAGTGATGGGGGTGGATATTTAGTGGAATTTCCCGATTTACCTGGTTGTTATGCAGACGGCGACACTATTGAAGAAGCTTTAATTGAAGCAGAAAGTGCGATGAATTCATGGATAGCAGCTGCTAAAGAATTTAAAGAGGAAGTCCCACAGCCTGAAAAATTCAGTGGGCAATGGCGAATGCGTGTTCCTAAAAGTTTGCATGCAGCATTAACAAAGCGTGCAAAAGTGGAAGGCGTGAGCTTAAATGCATTGGCCAGTATTTTATTGGCAGAAGGATTGGAAAGACATGCGTCAAAACACTGACATTCAAGATGTTGTACAACAATTGGCCGAACATTGTTTGGAACACGGCTACAAAATCGCGACAGCAGAATCGTGCACAGGGGGTTGGGTGTCTCATGCCATCGTATCATTGCCCGGTAGTTCTGCCTGGTTTGAGGCAGGGTTGGTCACCTATAGCAACGAGGCTAAGATCAATTTGTTGCAAGTATCTCCCGTTCTAATCGATGCAAAAGGAGCGGTTTCAGAAGAAGTGGCACGAGCAATGTTGCAAGGCGTTTTGGCGAATACACAGGCAACACATGCAGTGGCTGTCACAGGTATCGCAGGTCCTGGCGGTGGTTCACCTGATAAACCGGTGGGCTTGGTGTGGTTTGCGTGGGGTGACGCACAAGGTCGTGTGGTAACAGCACAAAAAAACTTCAGCGGTGATCGCAATGATGTGCGCGCTCAAGCTGTATTACTTGCTTTAGAGGGATTGCGAGACTTTTAAAAAAATATCCTATTTTGTTTGATTGGGTATATACTTCAAACATTCGGGCAGGCGCATATGCGTCAATTAAAATCAAATAAACGAGAGGGTTCTCATGGCAATTCCACCAGTCAGTCAAGAAAAATTGCAAGCCGTTGCGACGGTGAAGGCACAAATTGAACGTCAATATGGTAAAGGTTCTATTTTGCAAGGCCGCGATGGCAACGTGATTCAAGACATCGAATTTTATTCCACCGGTTCTATCGGTCTCGACATTGCATTGGGTGGCGGTTTGCCGCGCGGGCGAGTCGTTGAAATTTACGGGCCCGAATCATCTGGTAAGACAACACTCACCTTGCAAGTGATTGCAGAGTGTCAAAAAGCGGGTGGGATTGCTGCTTTCATCGATGCTGAACATGCATTGGATCCTGTCTACGCACAAAAATTGGGCGTGAATATGGATGATTTGGTGATTTCACAGCCAGACAGTGGTGAGCAAGCGCTCGAAATCGTAGACAAATTGGTGTCTTCGAATGCATTCGGCGTGATTGTGATTGACTCTGTTGCTGCGCTGACACCCGAAGCCGAATTGAAAGGCGATATGGGTGACTCACACATGGGTTTACATGCACGACTGATGTCGCAAGCGCTGCGCAAGCTTACCGGCAATATCAAACGTGCCAATACGTTGGTGATTTTTATTAACCAAATCCGCATGAAAATCGGCGTGATGTTTGGCAGCCCTGAAACAACCACGGGTGGTAATGCGCTGAAATTCTACGCTTCTGTGCGTTTGGATATTCGTCGCACAGGCGCTATCAAAGCCGGTGAAGAAGTGATTGGCAGTGAAACCCGTGTGAAAGTCGTGAAGAATAAAATTGCGCCACCGTTTAAACAGGCAGAATTCGATATTCTATACGGCGAAGGCACATCACGCGAAGGTGAAATCATTGCAATTGGATCTGATTTAGGTATCGTTGAAAAATCGGGTGCTTGGTACAGTTATAATGGTGAACGTATTGGTCAAGGTAAAGACAATGTGCGTCAGTATTTGAAAGAACATCCTGCTGTGGCTCAAGCCATTGAAGCGGCAATCCGTGCCAAACGTATCATTCCAAATGTGATGGTATCCTCGGCCGAGGCAGAAGAAGCGCTTGAAGAAGTGTGATAGCATCCCACTCACGCCGGAGCGAGCCCGCAGTTACGCTGTCTCGCTCTTGGCGCGTCGTGAGTATAGTCGCAAATCATTGGGTGATCGGTTGATCGAGAAGGGCGCACCACCTGAGATTGCTGATGCCGTATTAGATCAATTACAACAAGAGGGTTATCAAAGCGATGAACGGTTCATTGCCAGCCTGGTGCGAGTGCGCATTGCGCAGGGGAAAGGCCCTTGCGTGTTGTATCAAGAAATCAAAGAACATCATATTGCTAAAGCGCTATTAGACGCTGCGATCCATGCCGAGTCTCCAGATTGGGTTGCATTGGCTGCCGAAGCCTTGAACAAACGTTTTGGCGAAAAAGCACAGACGTTCCAGGAAAAAGGAAAACAATATCGTTTCTTGATGATGCGGGGGTTTGAGAAGGATCAGATTCAGTTGGCAATGCAAAACCTATAAATTTTTATAATAAAAAACAAGATGATAATGCAAATTGCATTATGTGTCCCAATGGGGTGCAATCAAAATGAATCATGAACTTTTAACAATTGTAGAATTGCCCTTCTTTTTGTTTGAAGTTGGCAGTACCATTGCGGCTTGGGTTAACGCAAGAGGCAGTTGAAAGTATTTTTCATCAGGATGAGCCATGAAGTAATGAGAAGGCCGCAGGCGCCTTCCTCATAATACAAAATCCTCGCCCAAATACACTTTGCGGACTTGGGGATTGGCCAGAATGTCGGTCGGAGTGCCTTCCGCGATCAACTGGCCGCGGCCCATGATGTAGGCAGAGCCGCAAATATCCAATGTTTCACGCACATTGTGATCGGTGATTAAAACGCCAATCCCACGTTTGGCCAAATGCCGAATGATTTCTTTGATGTCGACGATGGAGATGGGATCAACGCCCGCAAAAGGTTCATCCAATAAAATAAACTGCGGATTGGCCGCGAGGGCGCGGGCAATTTCAACACGGCGGCGTTCCCCGCCCGACAAACTTTGCCCTAAACTATTGGCAATGTGTTCAATGTGAAATTCAGCCAATAATTGTTCACACTGTTGTTTGCGTTCCACTTTTGATAACTCAGGGCGCAGTTCCAGAATCGCCATGATATTGTCGTGCACGGATAATTTGCGAAACACGGAGGGTTCTTGCGGCAAATAACCCAATCCTAAACGCGCACGCATGTGCATGGGCAGGGCAGTGACATCGACCTCATTCAAATATATTTTGCCTTTGTCGCAAGGCACAAGTCCCACCATCATATAAAAACACGTGGTTTTCCCCGCACCATTCGGACCCAATAACCCGACAATGTTACCACTTTGTACAGTCATAGAAATGTCTAGGACAATGGTGTTTTGCTTATACGACTTGTGCAAATGGGCAGCGGTTAATGTGGGCATACATTACTCTCGTGGTTTCAAAGTGATGGTGGTGCGCCCGCCTTGATGTTCAGGCGACCGCACAAGTTTTTGTTTCGTGTCATATTCGATCACAGGGGCTTCATACACATCGCCGCCTTGTTCAACGCGGGCAGCTTGTTGTAGCGTTAATTCCTGTGTGACATTGTTATAAATAATGGTATTGGCCTGTGCGTGAAACAGGGGTTTGTTGGGATCTGGCAATGATTGATGTGTCGCCGGGTGGCCGTACACAATGATTTTTTCAATCATGTCACTGTCACCACGATATATTTCTAATTTATCCCCATTGAGTCGACGGGTTCCTTGTACTGCTTCAACATGGCCCTGATAGGTCGCAATGCCTTCTTTTTGCCGGTATTCAAATGTTTCTGACGAGATGGACAATATTTCCAAGTCATCATTTGCGATGACAGGGCTGACGCAGACAACCCAGCATAAAAGCGTCCTAGCTGCTAGGCGATTGAGCATGTTCGCTCCTTACTTGACTGAACAATTCCACAGACTGTTTATCGAAAAAAGCTTTTAACCCTACCCCTGTGAGCAGTTGCCCAGGTTGTTTCAAAGAGACGGCTTGATCCGTTTGCGCAAACTCTTGTTCTGGAAAAATCGCAATGGTAGACGTTGTCATGTGGGTGGGGCGATCAGGCCTGTCTTGCCACAGGGTCACATTTTGCCATAAATCTAAGCGATCAATGTCGGTGGTGCGTTTGCCATGAAACGTACGACCCTTATTTCCCGACAAATGCCAGGGTTCCTTTTTGTCATTGAATAAAGTAAAGCTGGGATTGAATAAATCCGTCATGTTTTGCTCTGTGTAATGTAACATTTTATCCGCATGAAACTCGCGTTTCGGTAAACCCTTTTCATTCATTTCAATCACGCGCACATCGACGCCAAACCATTCTGGCACATAAGCGACAGCTTGTGTGACCGGTTCATCATCTGTGGCAGGCATGAGTTCCCACACAATGAACGCGGAACCCACAAATAGTATCAGTAATTGAAAGAGAGTGCGGGTATGCTTCATTGGAATTGTTCCTCAATGGGCGCACCCAATGCGCTCAATAGGCGATCACATATTTCCCGCACGGCGCCGTTGCCGCCTTTGCGTTCAGTGATCCAGTCGGCGTATTGTAATAACAATGGAGTGGCGTTGGCAACTGCAATGCCTAAACCCACACGGCGCAGTAAAGCGAGATCGGGTAAGTCATCGCCCACATAAGCCACCGCGCTGTCATCAAGATTGAGTTTTGTGAGCAGGTCATTGTATGCGGCCATTTTATCATCGACACCCGTATATACATGTTCAATGCCGAGATCACGCATGCGGGCGATTGTGGCTTTGGCCTTGCACTTGGTGATGATGGCGACCGCGATGCCTTGCTTCATCAACAATTTCAAACCGAGGCCGTCGTGCACATGGAAACTTTTCAACGCGACGCCATTGGCATCATAAGTGAGTGTGCCATCCGTCAGAACGCCGTCGACGTCAGTGATGAAAAGTTTGATGCGTTGTGCATGTTCATGTATGTCGTTCATCAGATCACCTGTGCGTGTAGTAAATCTTGCATGTTAAGCGCACCGACCAGGGCGCCAGTGTCATTCACAATCAATAACCCGTTGATGCGTTTTTTCTCCATCATACCCAATGCGGTGGCGGCCAACGTGCCGGCGGGGATGGTTTCACAGGGTGTGGTCATTTGGGTTTCAAGCCGGGTGACGTGGATATCAAGATTGCGTGTGAGCGTGCGGCGCAAATCGCCATCTGTGAAAATGCCGAGCACATGGGATTGTGCATCCACAATAGCAATCATGCCCAGGCCTTTTTGCGTCATTTCCATCAAGGCTTGCGTGATGGTCATGTCAGGTGAAGCTTTGGGGAGCGCGTCTCCCGTGTGCATGATGTCATCGACTTTCAGTAATAAACGCCGACCCAGGGTGCCGGCAGGGTGGGATAAGGCAAAGTCTTCTGCAGTAAAGCCTCGGCGTTCTAGCAGCGTCACTGCCAAAGCATCTCCCATCGCGAGGGCGACCGTGGTACTGGTGGTGGGGGCAAGGCCTAGCGGGCAGGCTTCCTTCTCCACACTGACGTCCAAATGGATAGTAGCGGCTTGAGCGAGAGGAGACTGGGGGTTACCTGTCATGGCCACTAAAGGGACGCCCAGGCGCTTTAAGAAGGGGATAAGGCTCATGACTTCATCCGTTCGGCCTGAGTTTGATAGACAGAGAACGGCATCTTGCTGGGTGATCATGCCCATGTCGCCATGGCATGCTTCAGCAGGATGGACAAAAAAGGCGGGGGTGCCGGTAGAGGCCAGGGTGGCAGCGATTTTCTTACCAATATGGCCGGATTTGCCCATGCCGATGACAATCACGCGGCCAGTGGTGCCCAGGAAAATATCACAGGCATCGATGAAATGTTGATTGATGCGTGCTTTGAGGGCTAAAATCGCGCTGGCTTCATTGTCCAAGACGGATTGGGCGAGGGTGATCATTTTATTAGTATGTGTTTGATTCGACAATGTTTTCATGAGGTGCCTGCATGGAGTCTAGAAAAAAGTCAGCACCGGTATTATGGCATAATTCAGTGTGAAAAACCACATGAGGTGATGGGGGGCGCTGGCTCATGGCTTATGCAAGTTGGGCTGGCATCATGTTGGCCCATTACCATATGGCGCAAGGTTCGTTGGAATCACGCTGGCAGCCGGAAATGGTTAACGTGGGGTTACCCGCCTCGCCAACGCCTTTAACAATAGTGCCCCAATGCTTGCATTTATGGCCAGTGCTGGCATTTCCTGTGCAAGCTTTTTCTGACGCCTCAATGCAAGGAAAGCTGCCGTAATCAACATAGTGGTAATAACCATCAGGATTTGAGTCGGCATCGATAAAAATATTGGTGCAATCATCTACTAGGATATACTTACCATTGTTATCTCGATTTGTGATGGGGCAGTCACGAGCCGGGTTTCCGGCGCCACCGTTCGTCGTATAATTTCGGCACGCTATTGCTGTGGGTGCGAGGGCAAAAGTTCCCAGTGTCGCCAATGTCAGAATCATCGTGTTAATCATGATGAGTGATGTTTTAAATGCAGTGTTCATGGCATGCTCCCATTTGTATAGCATAGCACAGCTTTTGGCTTGCACAAGCATGGCTGGGGAATTTGAACAATCTGTCTGTAAGCCCTAGACGCGCACTGAGATCGGTGCTTAAATAAGAGCATGAAAAACAAACTTGAGATCAGTCAATTACGGTTCAATCGGGGTGAGCGTGTCATCTTTGACGGGGTGAGCCTTGTCGTGCCGGAAGGCAAAATCACGGCCATCATGGGCCCCAGTGGCACCGGCAAAACCACTTTGCTGCGCTTCATGACAGGGTTATTAAAGCCCGACTCGGGTGAAGTGCGTTTAAACGGTGAGTCTGTCCCTCATGCGTCACGCGAACGCTTGAATAAAATCCGTCAAAAAATGGGCATGTTGTTTCAAAATGGCGCATTATTTACGGACATGTCAGTGTTCGACAATGTCGCGTTTGCCTTGCGCGAGCACACGCGGTTGCCTGAGCGCTTGATCCGCGACTTGGTATTATTGAAATTGGAAGCCGTGGGCTTGCGGGGCGCACATCGCCTGATGCCGCGAGAATTATCGGGCGGGATGAACCGTCGTGTGGCGCTGGCTCGCTCCATTGCGCTTGATCCGGAAGTGATTTTGTATGATGAGCCATTTGCAGGACAAGATCCGATTTCCATGGGTGTGCTGATCCGCCTCATCAAGCAATTGCATGAAGCCTTGGGACTGACCTCTGTCATTGTTTCTCACGATATCGCTGAAACAGCCAGCATTGCCGACTATATTTACTTGATGGCCAATGGGAAAATCATTGGTGAAGGCACACCTGAGGCGCTCGAGGCCTCTCATTACCCTGAAGTGAAACAATTCATGCGGGGCGAAGCGGACGGCCCTGTTCCCTTTCATTATCCCGGTGTGCCGCTCGACGTTGATTTATGGGGAGATGCGTGATGTTTCGTTTTATAGCGAGTATGGGCGCGCAAGTGTTGGGCGTCATCAAAGAAATTGGCGAAGCCTCGCTGTTGCTGTTTTCTGTTTTGTTTTCGCGGCCGGATCTCCGCAGAGGACTGATTTGCTGGTCCGTCAAATGTTCTCCGTGGGCGTGTTGTCATTGCCGATCATTATTTTTGCTGGCTTGTTTGTTGGAATGGTATTGGGTTTACAGGCCTATACTAATTTGGTGAAGTTTGGTGCATCGCAAGCCACAGGCACGCTGGTGGCGTTGTCGCTTGTGCGCGAATTGGGACCCGTGGTGGCGAGCTTGCTTTTTGCTGGTCGTGCCGGTTCAGCGCTCACCGCTGAAATCGCACTATTGAAGACAACAGAGCAGCTGGATTCGCTCAGTTTGTTGGGGGTGGATCCCATCAAACGGGTAATTGCTCCTCGGTTTTGGGCGGGCTTGTATTCATTGCCCATTTTAGCAACCATTTTTTCCGCCGTCGCCATTTGGGGCGGCTCATTGATTTGTGTGGATTGGTTAGGATTGGATGCGGGTAGTTTTTGGTCTAACATGCAATCGGCTGTGCATTTCCGGGAAGACATTGTGAATGGGATCATTAAAAGTGTCGTATTTGGATTTGTGTGCACCTGGATTGCTGTGCATCAAGGGTACGCCGCCTTGCCTACGTCAGAAGGGATAGGCTATGCCACCACGCGGACAGTCGTGTACTCGTCATTGTCTGTGTTGGCGCTCGATTTTGTTTTAACCGCTGTGATGTTTTCAGATTTTTAAAGGAGAATAATGATGTCAAAATATGGTCGCATCGAAATGCTGGTCGGGCTTTTTGTGTTGATGGGTATCCTGTCACTCTGCGCGTTGGCCTTTAAAGTAAGCGGTTTAACGAGTTTGTCACAAGAAGGCGCAAGTTATCATGTTACCGCGGCCTTCACTGAAATCGGGGGGCTGAAAGTGCGTGCCCGTGTGGCCGTGGCGGGGGTGCCTGTGGGGCGCGTGACGTCGATCAAGCTGGATGAAAATGGTTTTCAAGCCATTGTGACCATGAGCATTCATGCCAATGTCGATCGTTTACCAACCGATACCATTGCGTCGATTGCAACATCGGGTTTGATAGGCGATAATTATGTGATGCTGGCTCCTGGAGCCGATGATACTTTCTTGAAAGACGGTAGCCGCATTGAACTGACGGATCCTGCCATTGTGCTGGAACGTTTGATTGGCCAATTCTTATACCGCTCCGGACAAAAATGAGGATCCTATGAAACTGATCAAAGCACTCTTGTTGACAATGTGGGTAATGTGCCTGCCATTTGAATTGTGGGCAGATGACAAGCCTGCAGCTGCACCAGTATCCTCCTCAGCCGTCACCGTTCCTTCCGCAGAAGACAATCGCACAGCCACACAAGTGTTGAAAGACGTGTCCGATAAATTGATTGCCCGGTTGAATAAGGACAAAGTCGCTATCAAAAAAGATCCCTTTGTTATCATTGATATCGTTGATACAATTATCATGCCTGTCACAGATTTCAACCTGATTGCCAAGCGTGTATTGGGTCAGAATTGGGTTCATGCGACGCCTGCACAGCAGCAGCTGTTTTTGAAAGAATTCAAATTACTGCTCATCGTGACGTACATTGCTGCTTTCCGTTCTTATGAAAATCAATCGGTCGATTTTAAACGTGAGCTGCCCAGTCAAAATGATAAAGACCGTGTTCTCGTTCAAACCTTGATTCAGCAACCGGGTTCACCGCCCATTCCAGTGAATTACAGTATGCACAAAGTGGATGATCCGAAAAGTGAAGGCAAATACCGCTGGGTTGTCTATGATTTCAACGTCGATGGCGTTGGTTTAACAAGCAGTTTCCGCCAACAATTTAATCAAGCGATTCAGGAAAAGGGCATGGATAAAATGTTGAAAGACATGCACGATAAAAATGAATCTTTTTTTGGCAGGGAATAATGACGACGCTGCGCACAACACCCAACGGGGTGATGATTGAAGGCGAGCTCACTGTCAACGTGATACCAGGGTTGATTGATCAAGGTAATACATTGATCAAACAATCCGTCGGGGATGTCACGTTTGATTTATCTGGCGTGACACATGTCGACAGTGCCAGCTTGGCCTTGCTCATCGATTGGGTACGCTATGCTAAGCGCGAAAAGAAAGTATTGCGTTTTAAGCATCTGCCCGGAAAAGTCGTGCAGATGATGAAGTTATCGAATTTGAATTTGTAAGGAAAGGGTGCAAAATCCCCCACCTCGCTTCGCTCGGTTGCTCCCTTTTTCTAAGGGCGCGTTAATCCTCGGGGCACAGCTTCGTTTACCTAGGAGACACAAATGAAAACACTCGCCAGCACACTCCTTCTTTGCGCCAGCACCCTTGCTTTCGCATCAGGCTCTGTCGATTACACTTGCCAATACACTGATACAGGAATCATGCTGGCCATTCTGAACCCCGTCGACAAGGTGCTCGAACGTTCCAAAACCGATGATGCTGCAAATAAATGGAAAGCCTGCAGTGTGGGTGAGGCCAGTGCCTTGACCTTCCAAGGCGATCAGCCACGTGAGCTGACAGTGAAAGAATCCGATTGCCTGCCCAAGGTATTTAAAGTTTCGTTTACCCCGAGTCAAGCTGTGAGCATCAGCAGCGAGCTAAGCCACGACAGTGCGCCTTTTCGCCGTTGGAATGTGAATGGCAATAAACGTGCCTCTGATGTTTTCTCGCCAGAGCATGGCAAGGGAACACAAGTCACAGTCCCCGCCTCACGCTATGAAGTGATGTGGCTTGGATTTTGTGAGGGGACGACGTTCACCTTCAAACCCCTCTAAAGCATTATCGGGATCGACGTTCTTGTGTCGGGGCACTTTTGCACTTCTTTTTCAGGTTTATTAAACCCGATCAACCGTTTTAATATGGTGTTCATGATGTAGGCAGATTTTGACTCTGTGACTACATGGGGTGTTGGCTTTGATACGCGGTTGATGGGAGATAAAGCAGTTCTCTCTGGCCGACAATATAAAAGAAATTTCCAGGGTGGGATGTTTTGTTATTTTCAGGAATAGCAGTCACTTCCTGGGTATCCACCCTTTGAATATCAGCAATGCCATATTTTTTCAGTGTGGCGTGCGCATCGATATCTTCCCCGAAAAAAAGCACGATGCACGCCTGTTTTGCGCGTTCGAGGGAAAACATATCGGTACTGTCTGCTGAAAGCAGGACATACTCAGTATTCAATCCGCGCAAGCTGTTATGGCAAAATTCACGGGATGCTTGCTCACCGACGAGCAATACAATGGGTTGTTCTGCCATGGTAAATGCTGCTCGATCTGCAACGTAGATCATTTGAGGGAGAGTATTATTCTTCCCCGCTGAAAATCGAAGCATAGATACCTCTCCTGATTAGCTAAAACCCCAGGTTATCCTATACTTTATTCCTCGTCAAGCTTGCTACCAATTCTGCGGATATCCGCTCCCAGCCCTTGCAATTTTTCTTCGATGAATTCATAACCCCTGTCTATATGGTAAATGCGATCGACAATGGTTGTTCCTTTCGCGACCAAAGCTGCGAGTACCAGACTGGCGGATGCGCGCAAATCAGTGGCCATGACTTCAGCCCCTGTTAACTCTGGGATACCTTCACAATAGACCGTATTGCCTTGTTGAGAAAGATTTGCACCCATGCGCATCAACTCAGGAATGTGCATGAACCGGTTTTCAAAGATGGTTTCAACCACTTCGCTTTTGCCTTCTGCAATGGTATTCAGTGCAGTGAATTGCGCCTGCATGTCTGTGGGGAAAAGGGGGTAGGGTGCCGTGACCAGACTGACCGCTTTGGGGCGCTTGCCATGCATATTCAAGCGAATGCTGTCAGCCGTGGTCGTGATGTCTGCGCCTGTTTCAGCCAGTTTCTCAAGCACCACTTCGAGCAAAGTGGGATCAGTGTATTTTGTCGTGACGTCACCAATGGTCATGGCCGCAGCGACTAAGAAAGTGCCTGTTTCGATGCGATCGGGCACAATGCGGTACGTGGCACCATGTAAGCGATCAACGCCCTCGATTTCTATGCGGGAGGTTCCCGCGCCCCGAATACGAGCGCCCATCTTGATCAAACAATCTGCCAAATCGCGGACTTCGGGTTCGCAAGCGCTATTCTCCAGCACTGTAACGCCTTGAGCCAAACAGGCTGCCATCAAGATATTTTCTGTGCCTGTGACAGTGACCTTGGGGAAAGTGATGTGAGCGCCTTTGAGGCGGCCATTGACTTTCGCTTTGATGTAACCGTTTTCAACGGTGATGGTGGCGCCGAGGGCTTCGAGGGCGGTGAGATGGAGATCAACTGGGCGTGTGCCAATGGCGCAGCCGCCAGGGAGGGAGACTTCTGCTTCACCAAAACGTGCCAATAAAGGGCCGAGAACCAGAATAGAGGATCGCATGGTCTTGACAAGTTCGTAAGGAGCGAAAAATTGGTTTACATGGGCAGCATTGACCGTCACGGTCATGTGATCTCCCATGATCACTTCAACGCCTAAGCGACCCAAGAGCTCGATGGTGGTGGTGATATCGCGCAAATGAGGGACATTGCTCAGGGTGAGGGGTTCATCCGTGAGAAGGGCTGCTGCCAAAATGGGCAATGCTGCATTCTTCGCACCTGAAATGCGTACTTGGCCGGTGAGTCTGTTCCCGCCCTTGATCAACAATTTATCCACACTATATCCTCAACTGAAAAACAGAGGAGATTATATCATAGAGTCGTTTCTGCGACCCAGTAATCTTTGGGAACGCGTGGGGGTGCTTCTTCCAAAAAATCAGTGGGCTCGACAATCTCGTGCGACAGCGTATGCGGCCGCAGGGTTTTCGCTCCTTCACATAAGTGTGCAATGATGTTGTCTTGATGGGTGTGTAGCGCGTCGACCAGTTCGGCTGTCCTTTGAAAGTGGATGGCTACTTGATTCTGGTAACTTGCCAATTCCTCTTCTTTTTGAGCGAGCGCTTTTTCAAGCACTTTCCTCGCGGGGTTGCGCATGTAGGCCAGTGCAAAACCCAGGCCGAAGCCGATAAGGAGTGTAATGAGTAGGTAGACGTACATGGCGGTATCCTTCGCATGAATGTTCACTATACACAGCATGACGAATCTTGTATCTTTCGTCAAGTCTATTTTGTGCGAAAATGCGTTAAAAGTGTTTCCTTCAATAAAGATAAATGCCCGTGAAAAAAGTGGCCACAGTCCGGCAGCACGATCAGCGTGGGTTGCTCTGCACGGTGTTTCGCAAAATCAATCACTAATTGACTTGGGACAATCTCATCATGATCGCCTTGGATAATGGTCCAGGGAGATTGAATGGGCGGTAATGTATCGAAATGGGTGTGTTGAACGGCGGGGGCCACACTCAGCAATTGCTGACAGGGGCGCAGGATCGAGGCGCGCGCAGCAATATAAGCACCGAATGAAAACCCGAACAACCACAAGGTTTGAAAAGGGTGATGGACAGAGAGCCAGTCGATGACAGCCAGCGCATCTTCTATCTCTCCCTCAATATGCCCATATTCACCGGCTGACGCTCCAATGCCGCGGTAGTTAAATCGGATATGCGTGTGCCCGAGTTCAGTGCAGACCTTAGAAAGCATGGTGACCACTTTATTGTGCATGGTGCCCCCATAGAGAGGGTGAGGGTGGCATATCACCGTGGCATGGCCATTGGGGTGTTCAGGAACCTCTAGTAGGCTTTCAAGGGGGCCAACGGGCCGGGTATCATGAGGGTTTCAGTTGTCATGGTGTTATTCTAAAGAAAAAGGGGTGGAACATCCACCCCTTTTTGAAATAGCGCAAATAAATTATTTAGCCATTTCCTTCAACTTCTTCAAAGCCAATACCTTGACGACGTTGCGTGCAGGTTTTGCTTTGAATACGGTTGGTTCGCCGGTGAAAGGATTGATACCTTTTCTGGCTTTGGTCGCAGGTTTGCGAATGACTTTCAGCTTCATCAGCCCAGCCAATGCAAACACTTGAGGACCACGTGCTTTCATGTGTTCCTGAATCACGCCTTCCAGTGCTTCCATCACAGATTTGATTTCCTTACTGCTCAAGCCTGTCATGTCTGACAAGGTTTTGGTCAGTTCGGTTCTGGTGTAAGCGGACTTCACAGCGGGTGCAGCTTTCAGCACGGGGGCAACAGCCTTGACCTTACGGGGTGCGGCTTTCTTGGCTGTTTTAGCAACCTTTTTAGCAGCGGTTTTTTTTGCAGCAGGTTTTCTGACAGCTTTCTTCACTGTCTTTTTACGAGCGGCAGATTTAGCGGGTTTTTTCTTAGCAGGCATAAGAGATCTCCTAAAAGTGAGCGTATACGTAATTAACATAGCACAGATTTTTAAAAGCATCTTTTTTAGGCTACGTTTACTGCATGACACCTTTTTAATCGATGGGGATCCTGCAATGAAACACCTTTATTTATACTGTATGACACTTGCGCTCTTCCTTGTGGTAGATATGCTCTGGCTCAATGTATTTGCACATGACTACTACATGCGGACACTCAGCACATTATTATTGGAAAAACCCTTGCTATCAGCCGCGGTGCTATTCTACTTGCTCTATCCCATTGGTCTCCTGGTGTTTGTGATCGAGCCAGGTTTGAGTGGGGGTGCCAGCGCTTGGACAGTCCTTTGGAAAGGGATGTTCTTGGGGGTGTTAGCTTATGCAACATATGACCTCACAAATTTGGCTACTTTAAAAGGCTGGTCTGTGTTACTATCTGCCGTGGACATCCTGTGGGGTGGCCTGGTGTCGGGTGGCGTGTCTATCTCGACATTTTTAATATTTAAACGTTTTTTTGCCTAACAGCCCTTGTCAGCGACGGTTGAGTTGGGTAAAATAGCGCTTCTTTTGGGAGAAGCGTATTCTCGGAGTAATACATGAAAACGATCAGCGCGAAGCCGCATGAAGTGCAACATGCGTGGTATGTAATTGATGCACAAGACAAAGTTCTCGGCCGGATGGCTTCCCGTGTAGCGGGCATCCTGCGTGGTAAGCACAAACCTATTTATACACCACATGTGGATACTGGGGATTTTGTGATTATCATCAACGCCAGCCAAATTAAAGTGACCGGTAAGAAGGCGACGGACAAAAAATACTTTCACCATTCTGGTTTCCCAGGTGGTATTAAAGAAGCCACCTTTGAAGATGCCCTAGAGAAAAACCCTGCTCGAGTGATTGAGTTGGCAATCAAAGGCATGTTACCCAAAGGGCCGTTGGGTCGTGACATGTTCAGGAAACTGAAAGTGTACGGTGGTGCTGAGCATCCCCATGCCGCACAACAACCCATTCCTCTTGACACTGATAGTTTAACTTAAAGGTAGCTTATGAATTTAGCAGCAACATGTTATGGTACAGGTCGACGCAAATGTTCTATTGCGCGTGTTTTCTTGAAAAAGGGCACGGGTCGCGTCACTGTTAACTATAAAGACGTCAACGACTTTTTCACACGTCCAACAGACGTTCAAACCGCATTATCTCCCCTGGCTGCAGTAGACATGCTCGACGGGTTCGATTTGCTGATCACCGTCAAAGGTGGTGGGTGCACAGGCCAAGCTGGGGCGATTCGCCACGGGTTAGCGCGTGCCCTGGTGGTCTATGATAAAGCCGTTGAAGGCAGCAGTGAAGAAGGCGTGATGGGCTTTAAACGTGTTTTGCGTACAGCAGGCATGCTCACACGTGACTCACGTAGCGTTGAACGTAAGAAAGTCGGTAAGCCAAAGGCACGTCGTTCGAAGCAATTCTCCAAACGTTAATCTGCAGGAGGCCCAACTGTTATGAGCCAGCAAGGGAACGAGCAAGGGGTGAACCGCAGTCGTCGTCGCTTCTTGACGGCTGCTACCACGGTGATTGGTGGTATTGGGGCAGCTTACATGGCTGTACCCCTCATTGGTTCCTGGGAACCTAGCGCGCGTGCGCAGGCCGCCGGGGCACCTGTTGAAGTGGATATTTCTAAAATTGAAGAAGGCCAGCAGGTCACTGTTGAGTGGCGTTCCAAGCCGGTTTGGATTGTGCGCCGCACGCAAGCGATGTTGGACACTTTGCCAACCTTGAAAAGCCGTTTGCGCGACCCCAATTCTTTGGTAGAAACACAGCAACCTACTTATTGTCAAAACATTTACCGTTCGATCAAGCCAGAGTATTTGGTCGCTGTGGGTATTTGTACCCATTTGGGTTGTGTGCCTACCTATCGTCCTGATCCTGGGTCCTTGGCGGTAGATTGGCCGGGTGGTTTTTATTGCCCTTGTCATGGTTCTCAGTTTGATTTGTCAGGTCGCGTGTTTAAAGGCGTTCCTGCACCCACGAACCTTGAAATTCCACCTTATCACTATGTCAGTGATACCGTGATCCTGGTGGGTGAAGACGGAGGCTCAGTATGAGTAATGCTGGAAATGGATTCATGAATTGGCTGAACGAGCGTTTGCCCGTCACAGAATTTTATCGGAAACATCTTTCCGAATATTATGCGCCGAAAAATTTTAATTTCTGGTACTATTTTGGCTCTTTGGCCTTGTTTGTGCTGGTATTGCAATTGGTGTCGGGTATTTGGTTGGCCATGAGCTATGTGCCGACGGAGAAAGAAGCTTTCGCCTCTGTTGAATACATCATGCGTGATGTGAGGTATGGTGATCTGATTCGTTATGCCCATACGACGGGTGCATCGGCATTCTTTTTTGTGGTGTACATGCACATGTTCCGGGGCCTATTATATGGTTCTTTTCAGCGTCCCCGTGAACTGGTCTGGTTGCTGGGCATGGGCATTTTCTTGGTGTTGATGGCCGAAGCATTCTTGGGTTATCTCCTGCCATGGGGGCAAATGTCGTTTTGGGGTGCACAAGTGATCACATCACTGTTTGGCGCCATTCCCAAAATCGGTGATGCGTTGGTGCTGTGGATCCGTGGAGATTATAATATTTCCGGCGCAACCCTTAACCGTTTCTTTGCTTTGCATGTGGTGGCGTTGCCTATTGTATTGCTGGGTATTGTGTTGATCCATCTGGTGGCATTGCATGAAGTGGGATCTAATAATCCTGATGGTGTGGATATCAAGAAGCACAAAGACTCGACAGGTAAGCCAATCGATGGGATTCCCTTTCAGCCTTACTATACTGTCAAAGATTTGGTGGGCGTGGGTGTGTTCCTGATCGCATTCTGCTCTGTCCTATTTTTTGTGCCAGAGATGGGCGGTTACTTTATCGAACACCCGAACTTTATTCCGGCCGATCCGCTGGTGACGCCTGAACACATTGCGCCCGTATGGTATATGACGCCTTTTTACTCGATTCTCCGCGCCATTCCTGATAAATTGATGGGTGTGTTGGCCATGGCGGGTTCATTGGCTGTGCTGTTTGTTTTGCCTTGGTTAGATCGCAGTGGTGTTCGTTCCATCCGTTATAAGGGCTGGTTGTTCAAAGGCTTTTTGATCATGTTTGTGATTTGTTTCTTGGGGCTTGGCTACTTAGGCGGGTTGCCGCCCACACCGGTGAAGACATTCTTCGCCAGGTTGTTTACGGTAGGTTACTTTGGCTTTTTTCTGCTGATGCCTTTTTATTCGAAAATGGACAAGACTAAGCCAGTGCCAGAGAGGATTACGGAATGATGAAAGGATCGTTATTACGCATCGCGCTTGTTGCTTCACTGACCATGGGCGTCACGTCAGCGCAAGCTGCATCAGGAGAGGTTCATTTTGTGTATGATATGCCGGCTCTTGACATGCGCGATCAGTCTTCGTTGCAGCGCGGTGCAAAATATTTCATGAATTATTGCAGTGGATGTCATGGCTTACAATACATGCGTTACTCACAAATGGCTGAGGGCATTGGGGTGACAGATGCGGATGGCAAAGTCAACGACAAAATTTTGAAAGCAAACCTGATGTTCACCGCGGACAGTACTGGTGCATTGATTCAAACTGCCATGGATCCTAAAATGGCGAAGCAATGGTTTGGTACCAAAGTACCTGATTTAACGCTTGAAACGAAGGCGCGTGGTGCCGATTGGGTTTACAATTATTTGTTGTCTTTTTATCCAGATCCCAAACGTCCATTTGGGGTGAACAACACTGTCTACCCAGAAGTGGCTATGCCAAACGTTTTGGAATCATTACAAGGTATTCAAAAGCCCGTGTATGAAACGGTTGGTTACGATGAAGACAAGCGGCCGATTGAAGTGTTGTCTGGTTTTGAGTTAGTGGAAAAAGGGGCTTTAACGCCTCAGGAGTTCCAGCAAGTCACCTATGATTTGGTGAATTTTTTAAATTTCGCAGCGGATCCTAAAAAAATCCAACGTGAACGTGCTGGGGTGATTGTGTTGTTGTTCTTGGTGATATTCACAACTTTTGCTTATTTGTTAAAGCGTGAATATTGGAAAGATGTAGAGTGAGTTTTTTATTGAATGTTTGAGAAAATCATGTCAAGCACCGTCCATAATCAAAATACGTTGTACTACGATATCACTGACGTCAGTGATATCAAGAGTCATTGTTGCCGTATGGCCATCGCCTATAAAGGGATCCAAGTGGATTTCAAATCGATGTCGCGGGATAACCCCGAAGCGATTTTTGAGATCAACCCTTATGGCTCTCTACCCAGCTGGATAGACAGAGACGTGGCCCTGTACGATTGGCGCACTATTTTTGAATATATGGAAGAACGCTACCCTGCGCCCAGTTTGTTGCCGCAAGTACCTGGTTCACGTGCCACGATACGCAGTCTTTGCTATCGTATTGATCGCGATTGGTTGGCGCGCATTGCACACTTGGAATTGCGTGATGAAGTGGAACGTGCCGCTGTTGCGAAAAGCCTTTCTGACGGTTTGGTCTCATTGATTCCCCATATTTTTAAACAAGGTTTCATGGCCTCTGAAACGCTCAGCTATGCGGATTGCATGCTAGCGGCCATTTTATGGCGCTTGCCCTTGTTGGGTATTTCTCTGCCGCTTACTGCGGTGTCGATTGGTGGAGTATGCGAAGCGTATTTTCGCGATGTCTTTCTTCAAACAAAGCTTAACGCCCCAAGAGCGCGCGATTTATTTGGTTGGGAAGGTCTCCGCATGATGACTGCCAAACGTCCTTATCTGCTGCGTGCTATTCACCAATGGATTTTGGATAACGGCAAAGTCCCTTACATGTTGGTTGATGCGACTCAACCAAATGTGGTAGTGCCTAAAGAACATGTGGTCGATGGGAATATCATTTTAAACATCGATCCCAAAGCAGCTGATAAATTATCATTGGGCAATTGGTTGATTTGTTTTAATGCCCGTTTTGCTCGAGGATATATGGACTGTGTCGTTCCATTGTCTGCGGTCATGGGCATCTACACCAGTGACACCAGCGAAGGTTACTTTTTTGATCCAGATGACCTTGGCGAAGCACCTTTTCCCAAAACCATCGATGAATTGATTCGGCTTGAAAAAGGCGACGGTGATGGGGGTGGAGATGATCGCGGCAGCAAAGGGAAAGGCGGTCCCAGTTTCTTAACCCTGGTGAAATCTTGACCACTTTGGCCGTCCGGGCGCAGTACCTCGAGCGCTTAGGCGTTCCTGCATACGTCCCACGTGTGTTGAATCCGCTTCCCATGACCCATTGGGAGGGTCCAAAAGATGCTGCCTTGGTGTTTGTGTTTCAATATGAAGCAGATACGCTCGATTGGCAAACCCCTTCCCTGCAATTACTTCAAAAAATCATGGATGCTGTTGGTGTACCCCAATGCCCTATGGCCCTATGTTATGCGCCGACTTTACCCATTGAAATACCAGCCTTTTCTCGTCAACCTACATTGATCACTTTTGGTCAACACCTGCTGAGGCCTTCTCGCCTCAAGATTATTGACACGCTGCCGTTATGTGAGTTACAATACCAAAATTCAGCCAAGCGCACCTTGTGGCAGGCTCTCAAGGAGATTAAAGCAGGTTATGTCTAAGCCAGTTGTACGTGCTATTCGTCCCATGTCGATGTCAGACCTCGATGTTGTGGAGGATATACAAAACAGATCCAGTATTTGTCCATGGCCGCGGCATATTCTCGAGACGGTGTGTCGTCAATTCGAGGGATATGTTATCTCTGAAGGTGACACGATGATTGGGTTTGGTTTTTTATTATGCCAAGTCGAAGAAGTGCATATTCTAAATATCGCCATTTTGCCTCATTATCAGGGTCGCGGGATTGGTCGCGAACTAATGAATTTTCTGGTCGATCGTGCGAAAAAACACGGTGGTATTTACATGATTTTAGAAGTACGCCCAACGAACAAAACAGCCATTTCTCTTTACGAAAGCATGGGTTTTAAGAAAATTGGTGTGCGCAAAGGCTATTATGAAATACCCGACTCGATCGAACGCGAAGATGCCTGGGTTTTTTCATTGCGGCTGGTGCCCAGACAGTCATCCTAGAGTGACTCGAGCAGGTTAACATCTTTAATAGGGGGAACGAGATGAAAGTTGATAATGAAGCGATGGTCCTTATGGATGGCTTTTATAAAGGGATTCGATATGGTTTTTCAGGGCTAATATTGGCAGGGGCTCTGACAGCCTATCTGATAGGCGTTATCCAGGCTGGCACAGGTGACTATTCGCTATATGGGAGTAGTCGTGAGGGTGCATTAATTGCACACACATTCTTATCCCTTTTAATAGCAGGGGCAAGTCTTGTGGGTTTGCTGGCTTTTTCAGCAAATCCTAGACGAAATGCAAAACAGCAATTTTTAATGTGCACCTATGCTTTTTCCTTGGTTTCATATTTTATGGTGCTTTTTATCAAAGATGGGAGCGTGGGCATGTCCGTTTTTTCAGGCTTTGCCAGTGCAGCATTTTTAGTCGGTGCTGCACGATATGCATATTCTGAAAAAGATACTGAATACCAGTCATTACAATTTGGACAATAGTCGATAAATGCATCAGCATACCTGACTTCATTTGTGCATGATGAAAAATGGGCAAAAAGCTTGTGACACCGTTTGTAAAAGAAGTAACATATGTTGACCCGGAACAAGTACTGTTACGATTGTCAAATGAACATCATTTATGTTTCTTAGACAGTTCCAAGCAAGATGAAATGTTGGGCCGCTACAGTTATATTGCCTTTGATCCTTTTTTAATCCTAGAAAGCAAAAATGACATGCATGATCCCTTTGATGCATTGTCTCTCGCGTTAGAACGTTATAAATCCGTAGCAGTCAATCATCTGCCGCCTTTCCAAGGCGGCGCCATGGGATATTTTGGCTATGATTTATTGCATCATTTGGAAAATGTGCCGCGATCTGTGCACGATCAAATTAAAGCGCCGGATATGTTGATTGGCTTGTATGATTGTCTAATAGCATTTGATCACGTTAAACAAAAGGCATGGATCATTTCTCAAGGCTTTCCTGAAACAGACATGTTAAAAAGGATGGCGCGTGCAAAGCAACGCGCGCAAATGCTTTACCAGAAAGCGTTTGAACAGCCTGAGAGAAAACCAATCTCAACGTGGGCATGTCCGAGTGTTATTGAATCCAATATGACAAAAGCAGAGTATTGTCAGCGCATCGCACGCGTGATTGATCATATTCGTGCGGGTGATATTTATCAGGCGAATATTGCGCAATGTTTTTCCAGTGAATGGCCAGACAACATTGACCCCATCGATTTGTACATTGCATTGCGAACTAAAAATCCTGCGCCGTTTTCAGCTTTCATACAAACAGATCAGCTGGCCATTGCTTCAGCCTCACCAGAGCGGTTTATGCGATTGCAAGATCGGCATGTTGAAACGCGTCCCATCAAAGGGACACGTGCGCGAGGGAAAACGTTGATTGAAGATCAAGCGATTGCAAAAGCATTATTATGCAGTGAAAAAGATCGCGCAGAAAACACCATGATTGTGGATCTTATGCGCAACGATTTATCGCGCGTGTGTGAATCCGGTTCTGTCAAGGTGACCACACTCTGCGGATTGGAAACGTATGAAACCGTTCATCATTTGGTGTCTGTGATCGAAGGTACATTATCGTCTGATCACAATGCGATCACGTTACTGAAGGCAGCCTTTCCGGGTGGCTCGATCACGGGTGCACCGAAAATAAGGGCGATGGAGATCATTCATGACATCGAACCTTTTTCGCGTGGCGTGTATTGCGGCAACATTGGCTACATAGGGTTTGATGGTAACATGGATACATCTATTGTCATTCGAACTTATACCATTATCAATCATCGGTTGTATTTTCAGGCAGGCGGGGGAATTGTGGCTGATTCCGATCCTGAGGATGAATATGAAGAAACGTTAACGAAGGCATTCGCGTTGAGAAAAATTGTCGAGGGTTTGTAGAGCAGCTTTTTTTCATGTGGATGAAAAACGATGTAAGTTTTTTATAAAAAACTGAGCATTCATTGTAGGTTGAAGCTAATAAAACAATTGACAAGGCCGATAGGCCTTTAAGTATTTAGCCTAGGGTTAGATGCGCGTAGCGTATCGTAACCTTAGGTCAGGTTTTTTAATAGCATTTTACTCCTCCCGTGTCGTTTTATGACTTCGCAATGATTTTATTTTCGCATGTAACTTTTTCTCATTCAAGCGGCGTTCGGTAGATGACCGAGTGGGTTTGGTTCTTTTTCGTTTTTTCGGAACAATAGTTGCGATTTGCAAAAGCTCAACCAAACGATGGATCGCATCATGTTTATTGCGTTCCTGTGTGCGGTATCGATTGGCCTTAATCACGAGATCACCTTCTGGTGTGATTCTTTTAGCAAATAGGATAAGCACGCGTGATCGAACGTCCTCCGGTAATGACGTCGACTGGAGAACATTAAAACGTAATTGGGCAGCAGTAGAGAGCTTATTCACATTCTGGCCACCTGGGCCGGCAGCGCGCACAAAGGTAATTTGAATGTCTGCCTCGTTTAAATAAAGATCCGGTGTGATTTTAATCATAAAGAAATCCTGCCATGAATGATCGATACTATACCACAGAGAGACGAGACTTAGGCTTGTGTTAAATAGGCTTAACCGCTTGCGTTCTATCAAAATGGATGATGCTGTCAAATTGATAGGGCAATTGTGTGAAAAAATAATGGCTATAACGCTCAGTGTGCGGAGCATAAATCACACCGATAGCCCGCTGTAATCGAGGTGTTTTAAGATAATATTCTAAAACTTGATTACCACGTAATGTTAAGAGAAATCGATCATGGGCGAGATCATGGAAAAGTGCTTCAAAGCTGCCCTCAAGTCCTGGGTTGATTTTTTTTATTTCCCCATTTGCTCCCCAATCATTTGCTGCAAGAACGGTGCCATCATAAGTTGAAAAACCGATGTTGTAGCAAGATTCTGCATATTTTTCACGGATAAGCTGTCCGATGTTGATTTCACCCCTTGCCCCCATTTCGGTAGCGCGTGCGTCACCCACATGGGAATTGTGTGCCCAAATAATGATTTTAGCGGGCTTGCCGTGTCGTTTTTCAAGGTGATCAACGATGTGATCCACTGTTTCAGCCATATGTGAATCACGGTTATTCCATGATGAAGCATGGTTTTCATACATGCTGCGGTAATAGTGTTCACCATTTTTAACCACGCGTGCATTTTGAGCAGCATAAAAAAATGTTTCTTCAGCGGCTAGGCCATCTTTTTTGATGTAATCAAAGTGATGCTGATATATATCTAATAGATTTTGCAAAACTGCTTTTGTACAAGGTTCTCGTAATCCCTGTGCGCACAATAGTCCATATTCTTGCGGATCCACGCTCATGTGATCAAAGCATGCATATCGTGCTTTGGCATTGATGGCTGCTTCTGGATCCACCTTTGAAAGGTAATTGATCACTGCTTGCATCGAATCGTCAAAACTGTATAAATCTAAACCATAAAAAGCAATTTTTTCCTTTTCTTGTAAGAGATCATTATGATGTCTAAGCCATGATAAGAATTGAGCCACAGTATGATTTCGCCACATCCATTTTGGGAAACGCTTAAAACTGTCTAGCGATTTTTCGTTGTCATGTGGATCGCCTGCACCCTGAATATAACGATGAATGGAATAAGCATCTGGCCAATCCCCTTCAATGGCAATGCACATAAATCCTTTCTCTTGAATCAAGCGTTTTGAAATGTCGATCCTGGCCTGATAAAATGTTTCTGTACCATGTGTTGCTTCACCCAATAAAACAAACCGTGATTCCCCAATCTGTTCAATCAATGAAGCATAGTCATTGTCTTTGAGGGGTATGGATTCCTCATTGAGTATCTTGATAAGGTGTTCGTAGGTGGGGTTTGTCACAAAAGGTCTCCTGATCCCGTTCATTCAAATATAGACTAAATGTGGGCTTCCAAGTCACTATTCACGTTGGGGGGAGAAAACACTTGAAAATCATTTCATTGATAAATAAGGAGTTAGAGTGTCAAAGCGACAGCGGTTAGGCTGGAAAAAGCTTGCTTTCTTACTATTTCAAATGGTATTATCACCCTTAAAGCGAGGTGAATATGAACTCATCGGTCAATGTAGGGTTGTTTATCAAAAATGCGGTGACTGTGCAAACATCACAATTGGATGCACTCAATGAGATTCATCTCAGTTTATTTGCGGAATTGGTAAAAACACTGCCACCCAGCAGAACAGCGACTGCGAACGAAATGGAGCAGGTATTGAGATTGAAGCCTGCAGGGGCGAAATCACCCTATCTTCGTATGGAAGATCGACAAGCTGATCTGAGGGTGACGACAGATGCTGAGGCTGTTGAAAGTGCCGTTATCTTTGATGATTTCAAGGGTGACTCGTCAGGCGCATCATCGACATCGGTTCTTTTTGTTCCCTACGGATCTCTTGTCAAACCACTTCCCCAACAGGGTATTACCGAATCCGTTGATTTTACGGATCATCGCCCACTCGATATCTCATTGTCGGCATTCAGATCAGAGGCAAGACTGGCAGAGAACCTTTATCGTGACCAAGAAGACAAGCCCACGCGAGAATTTAAAACTCAGACACTTTTCATTCAACTCCTCAATGAATACAACGTATTATTAAGCGAATATGCAAAGATGTTTTCGAAACCGCCTGCGAATAGTGCGCAATTACGGATTATTTTTGAAACCAAAAAACAGATTTTTGCATACCGTTTGATGTTTGATAAGCATCATGATGCTGAGCAAAAAAAGGACATAAATACAAGGCCTGCTGTTGATCCTGAATTGCAGCGGCAAATGGTTCTCTTTCAGGCTCGGCGTTTGCCTACACAGGCACCTGATATGACAAATGAGGCGTCTGAATGTGTGCCTGATCCTTATTCCTACAAAACAGTCACGATCAGTAAAGTGCACATCGTTAATTTTAATTTATTAGAAGAGTACTACATATCACGCGCTGCCGATTCAAACATATTCGTTGGCGGGACAGGGGTTGATCGGACCACAAAATTACACCTAGCACTGTTATGCTTCGATTGTTATGTCAAGGAAGGAAAGGTGAGCGACGTGTTGAAGGCACAGGTCAATCGAGGGGCAGGCTTTGGCAATAAATTGGGCAATAGAATAGATCAGATCGAAAGAAATCTTGCCAATCCATACTTTGAAAGTACAGTGAGTATGGGCGTTGGTAGTAAAAACTGGTTTATATAGTAGTCACCGTTCAGAGAAGCTGTAGGGGTGCAACATACTGCGCCCCTACACAAGATGATCCCCTATTTTTTGGGAGGTGCTGGGGGTTGATAGGGGATTCCCGGCGCTTCCAATGTTCCCGTATGCGACAGCCCTGCGACCAAGCTTCCGACAACAGCGCCCGGAGTCAACCAGCAATGGCACCACCAATATAGGCGCCACCTGCATGTAGGGCCAGATGTGTTGTGACTTCACCAACTGCACTCAGAACACTATGTGAGCTTCCCTGAGAGGCTTGTGGAGCCGATTGGGTTTTATCAGTTTGTTTCATATCATTCCTCGTTATTTGTTGGCCGGTGTCGATGTGTGTTGATTCAAAATCTGGGTGACCTGCTCGATCGCCGTTCGCTGTGGACCCACCAATGTCACCGGAGTACGCGATGTATCTTGAGATAGGGGGTTCCTGCTTTCCCGGGTATACTGGCCTGTCCAGGTATTCTGCACCAATATGGGACCTTGTTTAATCTCAACATGTTCCCCTCCTAAAGTCGCAGCGGAGCGGTATTGTGGTGTATAAGTTGTTTCAAATGTATTTTTTTGCACATGCAAAGACGTGGGTGATGTGTATTCCGTGGGCATGCCGGGTAAGGGTGCAGAGGTCGTGGTTTTTGTTTCAATTTTTGTTGTGCCATCACGGTGACCGGTCACCACCACTTTGTCAGGATTTTTGATTTCCATCGATTTACCACCCACAGCACTTTGAATCGTGGTTGTTTTTTCAATCGTTGTGGTTGGGTTACCATACATATCGTATGAAGTAGATGTTGTGACAGTTTCACTCGCACCACGACCCAAAGGGCGTGGCGTGCTGGCTTGCGCAATCTGGGAGTATATATCGGAAGGGTTGTTCGGCGGAGCGCTTCCGGTACCGCCACTAAAAAAATGATTGAACATAACTCAATGCCTCCTGATCAACAATCACCACTTCGTTTTAAAACCGACGCCTGCATTAAAGCCATTTTTATTCCCGCTCACGTCCGCGTAAACTGTAGAGTTAGGCGTTACGTTTGTGCCTGCTGCACCTGAGAAAACAGTCGGTGATCCAGCCGGTTTGTATGCGCCAGCACTGACGAAACCCGACGTATTACTGGCTGTGACGTTGGCACCTGCGCCTGTGACTTGACCGGAGTTATTGTTGGTAAAGAATGGAGTGGCCTTGACGTTGGGTTGTTGTGCGTGATTCATAGAGATCCTCCTTGATAATGAATGCATGAGACGCTTTCAATATATCAGCGAGAAGGATCTGAAGTCAATAGGGCATAAGCGGAATGATTGTGAATCGATTCAAAATTTTCAGACTCGACGACAAAGGATTGAATGCGCGAGTCTTTTTTCAATTCGGCCGCAATGTCTCGAACCAAATCTTCCACGAATTTTGGATTTTCGTAAGCTTTTTCAGTCACAAATTTTTCATCAGTTCTTTTGAGAATGCCGTACAACTCGCATGAGGCTTGTTGTTCAATTAATGTGATCAATGATTCAATGTGCATGTCAGTCACCAATTCAACTGTGACGGTGATGTGCGAGCGTTGATTGTGTGCGCCATATTCCGAAATGGCTTTTGAGCAGGGGCACAAACTGGTGACAGGCACCACCACTTTGATGTCAGTTTTTGAGGATTGTTCATGCCATTCGCCGTTGAATGTCACTTCATAATCGACATAACTTTTTGCGCCAGAAACGGGCGCACTTTTCAGCATGAAAAAAGGAAATTGTACGGTGACGTAACCACATTCTGCATGGAGTTTGTGCGTCATTTCTTGTAACAACGTATTGAAAGATAGGATGGAAAACGGGGTTTTTTTGCTGTGCAATAATTCCACAAAGCGGGACATGTGCGTGCCGCGCTGGTCGCCTGATAAATTCACGTACATATCGAATGTGCCCACGGTTGATTGTACGCTGCCATTTTCAGTCATGATTTGAATCGGATGTCGCAGTGATTTCACGCCGACTTTTTGAATCGCCAGGCGGCGATGATCAGTGTGGCTTTGAATGTCGATGATCTGTGTTGCGGGCATGCTGATAGACATGGCTATATTCCTTCTCGGTATTCAACGCACGAGCGATCAGTTTCCCATAGTTTGACTGAATACAAAGAAACACCGTCAGTATTAATGGTACGTGCAATTTCATGGTAAAGCCATGCAGCCACATTTTCCGCCGTGGGGCTTTTGTCTTTGAACGCAGGGAGATCATTCAAATGATGGTGATCGAGTGTTTCAATGGGTTGTGCGGCGGCGCGTTTGATGTCTTGAAAATCAATCGCAATGCCAATCGCATTTAATTCACGGGCTGTCACATGAATTTCAGCTTTCCAATTATGGCCATGCAGGCGTTTGCATTTGCCGGGATGCCCGGGAATAATATGTGAGGCTGAAAAATCAACCGTTACGGTCAACGTGTATATCGGGGACATTATTCGTTTTACTCCAACTGCTTCTACAACGTCGTGACGGTGGGCGCATGTTGATGCATTGCCAATCTCGTCTTAATGTGCGCTTCAATACCCTCTGCATCCAGTCCTGCGGCTGTATAAAGGGCTTTGGTATCGCCATGCTCAATGAATGTATCCGGCAGGCCTAAGTTAAGCACCGAGCAAGAGAGAGATTCTGACATAATTTGCAAGCAAATTCCACTCCCAGCGCCCCCTATCACTGCATTTTCTTCAATCGTCACCAGTAATTGATGATTTTGGGCGAGTGAACGGATGAGATCTGTATCTAAGGGTTTGATAAATCTCATGTTAACGAGAGTGAAGTCCAGCTTGTCTGCAACCAACCGGGCCGTGTGCAGCAAGGGGCCAAAGCATAATATGGCCACTGTTTGCCCTTCACGCACGATGCTGCCCTTGCCCAGCGGGAGAGTATTGAATGATGCCGAGACGGGCGCCCCGATGCCGGCGCCACGCGGATAGCGGACAGCAGCAGGACCGTCATGGCGGAAGCCTGTGGTTAGCATGTCGCGGCATTCTGCTTCATCTGCGGGCGCCATGATCACCATATTGGGCAGGGCCGATAGATAGCTCAAATCGAATGTGCCGTGATGGGTGGGGCCATCTGCCCCAACCAAGCCTGCCCGGTCAATCGCAAATAGGACAGGGAGGTTGGGCAGGCAGACATCATGCACAACTTGGTCATATGCACGCTGCAAAAACGATGAATAAATCGCCACAATCGGTTTCTTGCCTTCACAGGCAAGGCCGGCAGCGACGGTGACGGCATGCTGTTCTGCAATCCCCACATCCATATATTGGCTTGGGTATTGTTGTGAAAAGGCAACCATGCCTGAGCCTTCACGCATGGCGGGTGTGATGGCGACCAATTCGGGTGAAGCAGCCGCCATGTCACATAGCCAATCGCCAAAAATATTGGAAAAGGTGGGTTTGGTGGGGGCTTTGGGTTGATCGGGGGTAGGATTCAAATAGCCTGGCGATACGGCATGATAGGCAATGGGGTCTGCTTCTGCTGCTGCATAGCCTTTGCCTTTCTGGGTGTAAATGTGGAGTAATTTAGGCCCTTTGATATCACGCAGGGCGGTCAGTGTTTTGACCAGCTGAGCCACATCGTGGCCGTCAAAGGACCGTAATAATTAAAGCCCAGCTCTTCAAACAGGGTGCCAGGCAAAATCATGCCTTTCAAGTGCATTTCAGTCCGGCTGGCCAGCTCGCGCATGGAAGGAGGCATGACGTTCAATATTTTTTTGCTGCCTTCGCGCAGGGAGGTATACACTTTTCCTGAGATGATGCGGGCGAAATAATTTGAGAGTGCACCGACATTTTCCGAAATCGACATTTCATTGTCATTCAATACCACCAGCATGTCAGCTTTAACAGCCCCTGCGTGATTGAGGGCTTCAAATGCCAGGCCTGCTGTCATTGCGCCATCGCCAATCACCGCCACAGTTTTTTGGGTACTATGGGGCGGTTGCGCCAGAGCCATGCCCAGGGCGGCGCTGATAGAGGTGCTTGAATGGCCTACAGTGAAGGTGTCGTAAGGACTTTCGCCGCGTTTAGGGAAAGGGGCGAGGCCGCCTGTCTTGCGCAAGGTATGCATCTGGGCTTTGCGGCCTGTTAAGATTTTGTGGATCAGGGCTTGGTGGCCCACATCCCAGACCAGTTTATCGTTCGGTGTATTGAAGACATAATGTAAAGCAACCGTCAGTTCTACGGTCCCCATGCTGGCGCCAAAGTGCCCCCCAATCTCATTCATGAGGTTCATGAAGTAGTCACGCAGTTCGTTGACAAGCTCAGGCAAAGCACTGGCCGGCTGTTGCCGAAGATCGGCGGGCGTGTTGATGGTATCTAATAACGGATATGACATGGGACGGTCGAAGACTGCCAAACCCGGATACTATACCATAAGCATGGGGGGAACACCTAGGATTTCCATACCTCTTTTGTTTTTCTTGTTTTATTGATAGTGTGTGAATGATATCTAATGCATAAAATAATTGCAATGGGATCCTTTGAAATAAGATCGTGTCCTGGGCCCGGATATAACCGCACGAAACTTCAGACTTTTTTGAATATTGCGGGCGCGTTTATTCCGGGATGACGAAGGAGGGTAACATCACGACTTCCGCGATACCACAAAATTCGTGAGGTGTTTTAAATATTGGGTATCGCCATCGATATGGGCGAGAATACCAAGTGCTTCTTGATGCAATTGGTGTAACCACTGTTTGGCGCCTGTGAGGCCGAGCATCGCGGGATAGGTGGCTTTGTCGAGTGCAGCATCGCCGTCTATATCCAGTAAATCGTCTTGAACTTGGAAGGCCAGCCCCAGGGTTTCTGCAAACACGGTCAGTTGATTGAAGATGCCAGGATCGGTGGGTTGAATCATGGCGGCCAATTGGATGCTGGCACGGATCAAGGCGCCGGTTTTACAACGGTGCATGTGGGCGAGCTGATCGGGGTTCATGTTGCTCGGTGAGCTGGACAAGTCAATCGCTTGGCCGCCCACCATCCCCAATGATCCAGCGGATTTGGTCAGGCAAGAGATCATTTTAATGCGGTATTGCGGGTCAATGTGGTTGGCATCGGTCAAGATTTCAAAGGCCAGGGCTTGCAAGGCATCGCCAGCCAGTAGGGCCGTGGCTTCATCAAATGCAATATGGCAGGTGGGTTTGCCGCGACGCAACTCGTCATTGTCCATGCAAGGCAAATCGTCGTGAATGAGAGAATAACTATGGATTAATTCAACAGCCACCGCGAGCGGATCCAGTTTTTCACGGGGAATGTGCAGCGCATAACCCGTTGAATAGACTAACAAAGGACGCAACCTTTTGCCGCCATTCAAGACCGCGTAACGCATGGCTTCATGAAGGTGAGTGGGCGTCGCTGAAGGGTCGGGCAAGTATTTGCTTAACAGGGCGTCAATATGGTCTAGGCATTCTTGTATATAGACGTGTATGATCATGATGAGGTTGTGTCCAATGTGCCGTCAGATTTTTGTAAGAGTGTTTCAACTTTCAGCTTGGCTTCAGCTAATGCGTGTTGGCATTCACGGGATAATGCGATGCCTTTCTCAAATGTTTCTAGAGAATCTTCTAAACTCAAATTGCCTGACTCCAGGCTTTTGACCAGCGACTCAAGCGATTCTATTGCGGTTTCGAAAGAAAAAGATTTTTTTATCTTTGATTTCATGGGAGAATGGAGTCCTCTGTGATGTAGAGAAAGTTTATCGCGGAAAAAGAGGGAAGTCAATGTGAAGTTGATTAACTTGTCTTAAGGGTGTCAGACACTTTTGATGGTAAATCAGGGCGTTAAGGAGCATGGGTACTAAAAAGAGTGCTTATGCGGGTTTTTATGTCGACTCTAAAAGGGTAAATTCATGGACCATATCATCGCGTTATTGCAGCCATACAGCACAACCTGGCTCACGCTGGTGCCAGCGGTGCTCAGCATCAGCCTTGCATTTTTAACAAGACAAGTGATATTCGCCTTGTTCATGGGCGTGGTTGCCGGGGCGTTGGTGTTGGCGTTGCAATCAGGCAGTGTCATGGACCTGAACTTTTTAAGAACATTTATTTTACCCTCATTGGGAACGGCGGATTATGCCTTGATACTGCTCACCTACCTGTGGTGTTTGGGCGGGTTGATTGGGATGTGGAATAAAACCGGGGCTGCGCGTCATTTTGCGGAAACGGTGGGGCATCGATTCGCGTCGGGTCCTCGTACGGCGAAAGTGTTCACTTGGGTGATGGGATTGATTTTTCATCAAGGTGGTACGATCAGCACGATCCTCACGGGCACCACGGTCCGGCCAGTCACAGATAAGTATAAAGTGAGTCATGAGGAACTGGCTTATATCGTCGATTCTACCGCATCGCCTGTCGCCACCATCATCCCATTCAATGCCTGGCCGATTTACGTTGGCGGTATCATCATGGGCACATTGCCTTTTGTAAATTCTGAAGCGGATGCATTCAGTTTATTTATTGCCTCTATCCCATTTAATTTTTATGCATTGTTTGCCGTATTTGCGACACTGTTGATGTCATTAGAAGTGTTGCCCTGGGTGGGGTCAGGTTTGAAGGCTGCCATGATACGTTCGCGTATGACGGGTCAATTAGATGCGGATGATGCGCAACCGCTCATGAAATTGAGTTCAGGCAAAGCGCAACAAGCCTATGGGTATTTGCCGAGCAATTGGGATTTCGTATTACCAATTTTATTGTTATTAACTGTTGCGGTCGTGCCTTATGCTGCGGCACATTTAGGTTACATCGATTTGAAATATGCGAATTTTATTCCAGAAGCCTTTTTGGTCGCTGTATTAACCAGTATGATCGTTGCTAAATGCCGAGGGATGGCGTTATCAGATGTGATGGCGGGGTTCAATGAAGGTTGTCAAAGTGTGACAGTGGCGGCGATATTGTTAGGATTGGCGGTGACATTGGGCGTTGTGACCAAAAAATTAGGCCTCGCTTCATTTCTCGTGGAGATTGCCAATGGTGCTTTGTCGCCCACATTGCTACCAGGTTTGCTCACGCTGCTCTGTTTGCTCATCGCTTTTTCAACAGGTTCATCATTCGGCACCTTCGCCGTTGTGTTGCCTGTCGCCATGCCACTCGCGTATGCATTGGTGCCCGATATCACCTATGTTCAAATTTGTTTGGGCGCAGTGTTGGGAGGGTCAGTCGCGGGTGATCAATGCTCTCCCGTTTCAGACACAGTGGTATTATCCAGCATGAGCACAGGCTGTGATTTAATGCACCATGTCAAGACACAGTTGCCAATGTCCATGACAATATTGGGGATTGCAGCTATTTTTTCAATGATTGCTGTCAAAATATGGGTATAAATAATGATCAATCTCAAGCAGGTTAGTAAAGTGTATGGGGAAGCATCGCCTGTGGTGGCGTTGCATCCCACCTCTTTGCATATTCAAGCCGGGGAAATGTTTGGGATCATCGGGGAAAGCGGTGCCGGCAAAAGCACGCTATTGCGGCTGATCAACGGCTTGGAAACTCCCACCAGGGGTGAAGTGTGGGTCAATCAGCAATCCATTCAATCTTTGTCACCCAGTGCATTGCGTCAGGTTCGCAGTCGAATCGGGATGATCTTTCAGCACTTCCATTTGGTACTGGCCAAAACGGTGTTTGATAATGTGGCTATGCCGATGCGTTTTGCGGGTGCGCCTGAAACAGAGATTCAACAACGCGTGCCTGTTTTGCTTGAGCGTGTCGGCCTCACGCGGTATGCTAAAAACTTTCCGGGTCAATTGAGTGGCGGGCAAAAACAACGTGTGGCGATTGCGCGTGCGCTGGCCCTTAACCCGAATATTTTATTGTCTGATGAATCAACCTCATCCCTGGATCCTGACACCACGGAACAAATTTTATCTTTGTTGAAAAGCCTTCATGATGAATTAGGATTAACCATTGTATTGATCACGCATGAAATGGAAGTGATCAAATCGATTTGTACGCGCATTGCGGTGATGAGTCGTGGACAGGTCGTGGAGCAGGGGGATGTGCTCGATATTTTCACCGCGCCGACAGATCCTTTCACGAAGAAATTGGTGGCGCGCTCAATGGGTGAATCCTTGCCGGCTGCATTGTTGGCGCGCATGTCTGTGCAAGCGACGGATACCAATCAACAACCTTTGATCCATGTTTCATTTCGAGGCAAAGCTGCAACGGAGCCGCTCATTTCCGGTTTGGTGCGCGACTGCCACGTGTCTGTCAATATTTTGCAAGCGCATCTTGAAACATTGCGCGGGGAAGGGTGCGGCACCATGATATTCACGTTGGATGATCCGCAGAAAAGAGATCCTGTGTTACATTATTTAAAAACGCGTGGCGCAACAGCGGAGGTGATGGGCTATGTTTCCATTCATTAAAGCAACGATTGAAACACTTTACATGGTGCTGGTCTCTGGCTCGATAGCGGGTTTGTGTGGCCTCTCAATTGGTTTATGGATGTATGCCACTTCCAGCGCACATTTATTGGCGCAAAGAAATGTGTATCGTTTTGTCAGTGTTGTCGCGAATATTGTGCGTTCCATTCCCTTTATTATTTTCATGATCATTTTAATTCCCGTCACACGGCTGATTGTCGGTACATCGATTGGTACGCATGCCGCGATTGTCCCGCTCACATTGGCCGCCATTCCGTTTTTTGCGCGCCTGAGTGAATCCGTGTTTGCTGAATTGCCGTCTGGTTTATTGGAAGCAGGAAAAGCGATGGGCGCAACGCCGCGTCAAATATTGTGCCACATGGTATTGCCCGAAGCATTACCGGGACTCATTCGCGCGATGACGGTGATGCTGATCACCTTAGTAGGATATTCTGCCATGGCAGGTATTGTCGGTGGGGGTGGGTTGGGTACACTCGCTTATAACGAGGGTTACCAGCATTTTAATGCCACCGTGATGTTGATCACGACAGTGATATTGATTGTACTGGTTCAGGCTATTCAGTCCACGGGGGATTATTTGGCTGCGCATTATACAAGATAGGGAGAATTCAGCATGAAATTATTCGCATTGTTATTTGTTTTTTTATTGACGGCTTGTTCTTCGCCAGATGCGCATCTTAATCGTTTGCGTGTGGGGACAATTGCAGGACCTGAAACAGAACTGATGGAAGTTGCAAAAGAAGTTGCATTGGCACAATCGGGTTTGGAGATTCAAATCACGACTTTTGCTGATTATATTTTACCGAACACAGCATTGGCGGATGGTTCGTTGGATGCGAATGTTTTTCAACATCAGGTTTATTTGGATGCGTATTTAAAAGCGCATCCTGCACAGCATTTGGTGGCTGTTGGAAAAACATTTATTTATCCTGTCGGGATTTATTCCCAGCGTTATACACTGGAGACATTGCCTGACGGCGCCAAAGTGGCTATCCCGAACGATCCGAGTAATGGGCCCGTGCATTATTATTATTGGCAAAGGCGGGGCTGATCACGCTCGGACACAGCAATCCGAATAACGTCACGCAGGCGGATATTGTCAGCAATCCCAAACATCTTCATATCATGGCGATGGATGCTGCACAATTACCTCGCGTGTTGCCGGACGTTGGCCTTGCGGTGATCAACACGAATTACAGTTTATTAGCAGGCCTACATCCCCATAAAGATGCACTCATTTTGGAAGACAATGATTCACCCTACGCGAATATTGTCGTCGTGCGTGCTGGTTTTGAAAACGATCCTCGCGTGAGCCAATTGGTGGAAGCGTTGCAGTCGCCCGCAGTGATAGATAAAGCAGATAGTTTATTTCAAGGACAGGCCATTAAAGCGTGGAAATAAACGGGTTGGGAAGACATGATTGGTGGCTATGGGTGGACTCGAACCACCGACCTCAGCATTATGAGTGCCGCGCTCTAACCGGCTGAGCTACATAGCCATAAGATGCGACATTTTGACCGTTAATCATCGGGTTGTCAATAGAAATGGAACATTTTTTGCCCTCTATGAAGCGGATCTCTACATGCGGGGGTTGGTATGTTGAGGCCAAGACGAGTGACGGTTCCAAATTTCCTCAAAACTGTTATACTCGAAGCATAACTCCCGGAGGTTCTGATGCTTTCCTCTCAAAACACCCCAAACATCCTTGACCCCAATCGCCCCCTCAGCTGGGACGAGCTCTTGAGGCTGCCTGGCAATAATATCCTGAAAAATCTGTATTATGCGAATCAACGCTGGGAAGCGCTTAAAGCACATGCGGCTGTGACCTTGCAGCACCAAGCCAATCTTGAGGAACAAGCATCATTAGAAACGACAGAACCTTCACGCCCAGCCAGATCAGATAAAGTCGATATTTTCAGTGATGGCCGCGAAGCGGAGGAAGTCTTACTAGAGATGGGCATAGATCCTTCCTCTGGTCCGCTTGAGGAATTGGCTGAAGAGGCACGTGCGAAAAGAGCCATTGAGTTGATATACACGCCTGATGAAAAAGCCTATAGCCTTCTTGATGAATTGTTATCTGCGTTGACCCGTGGCCTCAACATGATTTCCTTCCAACAAGCTTTGAGAACGCCTGTGGATCCTACTCAGGCTGCTGCACAACGTAGTCTCAAAGAAAAACTATTGGAGGATTTGTACCGGCAACGCCCAGATTTAGCGATGCAAAATTGGATATTGGCGGCTAATTTCGTTGATCGATTGGCCAACGCACTGATCAATTTGGGTTATACGGCAGATACCTACGCAGCTGCATTCGCCACTTCGCCTGACGGGTCACGTGCCTTTGTCTTGGATTTTGAAAAACATGTCGCGCACATGTCTCAACTGTCCCATGAAGCACGTCGTGCGGTTGATGCGAGCCGTGCTCCCGAGATCTCGCCCAATGTATTCCCCAGCCCGCAAACGTTTCGTTTGCCACCCAAGCAAGAGGGACAATCGAATCAAGAGTGGCGATATGAGATTGCCCTCGAATACATACAAAAGATGTGGCCTCACGTCACGACGGAACGTACGACACCGGCCGAACAGCAAAACCAATTGCAAGCGCAGCAACAACGTTCAACACCTTTTAAATTGAAGCCAGAAGCGCCCGCGCCTGAACCCTCTGCACAAGAGAAATTGGAATACATCGCCAAAGATGTCTTACAAATAGACCTTGAAACCCTGGTCTCTCGCGCTGTTTATGGGGCCATGCATACATTGGGTATCCCCGGTATGGGTCCAGAGCAGGATGAAGAGGCCAAGAAGAAAAAGGCTCCCAGTCCATTTGAACCCCCTAACCCATTTGGAGATAAAACAAAGTGAAGACGTTGAAAGCATGGTGTTTATTGGCTTTGGCATGGCCTGTTCTGTCTATCGCGTGTGATGCCCACAAAATTGCATTCAGCAAGGGTTATATCCCGCTGCCTGCGCCCGGCCAGCCCGTGGCTGCCGTATATATTGAGATCAAAAATGAGGGCGATAAACCCATCACATTGGAAAGCATTTCCAGTCCTGTTGCAGAACATGTGATGTTACATCAAAATGTTCATACTGCTCATCATGTTAAAATGAAAAGCCTTGAAACGCTTGTGTTGCCTTCGCATCAAACCGTTCACCTAAAGCCCGGCCCAGGCAACATGCATATCATGTTGATGGGGTTGAAGCAGTCTTTGAAAGTGGGCGATACGGTGACGCTTTATGTGACCTTTGGCGATGCTTCTGAAGCTGAGGTTTATGGGATTCCGGTTATAGCGGCGCATCATGGCGCATTGTAGGGGCGCAGCATGCTGGATCCCTACAATGTGGTTATCTTCGAGACCATCCCCGCCTCATCAAAATAAATTGTGAGCTTTTTATGTTCCGGATCCTCAAATTTCTCTTTGTAATAATACACATAATCATAACGGTTGGAGCCAAATGTATCATGTGAAATAGGCTCGCCCAGGATGTAGTTAACCTGCTCTCGGGTCATGCCGACTTTGATTTGATCAACCTTGTCCTGCTCCAGCAAATTACCTTGCTGCAGGGGAGGTCTGTGTACAAAAGGTACGTTATTTTGGCAACCCATCAAGACCAGGACAATTAACATCATGACTAATTTCATCAACACATTCCTCAGGCAATGAATACATCTGGCAATTGTACCCGATCCGAGGTAACCTTGGTAATAACATTTTCAAAGTGACGAGGACTTTATGGATAACGATGATCTGCGCAAAGCGGGATTAAAGGGGACGTTACCGCGCCTGCGTATTTTGCAGATATTGGCGGATGCATCCGACAAACACATGAGTGCTGAAGACATCTATAAAGGCTTGCTCGAGATGGGTGATGAGGTGGGGTTGGCCACGGTCTATCGCGCCTTAACCAAATTCGTGGATGCCGGCTTGGTGAACCGCTTGAATTTTGAAGGCGGCCAAGCGGTGTATGAGTTGAATGAAGGCCGACACCATGATCATATTGTATGTATTAAATGCAATGCCGTGGAAGAGTTTGTCGACGATGTGATTGAAGCGCGCCAGAAAGCGATTGCGGAGAAATATGGGTATGAAATGACCGATCATGCCTTGAATATATTTGGGGTGTGCAAAAAGTGTCGCTGAGATAATCCCGTCACCCCAGCATCTCTTCCGCATGCTCCAGCGTTTTCTCTGTGATTTTCACACCGCCGAGCATGCGGGCGACTTCATGAATGCGGCCAGGTTTATCTAATACTGACACCAAGGTGCGTGTTTGACCGTTTTCAATGTGTTTTGCAATATGAAAATGATGATCGCCCAGCGCCGCCACTTGCGGCAAATGCGTGACACACAATACCTGCGCTTTCTGTCCCAGGGTATGCAACAATTGCCCGACAATTTCAGCCGTGCTGCCGCCAATGCCGACATCCACTTCATCAAACACAATCACGGGAAGGCTATCGTCTTGAACAATCAATACCTGCAAGGCGAGAGAAATGCGAGACAATTCACCACCCGAGGCAATTCTATGGAGCGGTGCAGCAGGGCTACCAGGATTCGTGCTCACCATAAAAACCACTTGCTCAGCGCCGTGCGCATTCGGTGTGTCGAGGGGTTCGAGCTGCACAAAAAACTCGCCATTGGGCATGCCGAGTTGTTGAATCGACGATGAAACCGCTTGACTGAGCAATAATGCCGATTCGGTTCTTCTTTCGGTTAATTCAATACACAAGGTTTGAAAAAAATGTTGCTGTGTGTCGATTTGAGCGCTCAATGATTCAATCGCTTCACTCTGTGATTGCAATGCATTCAAGCGCGATTGCAGTGCAGAAAATTTATCGAGCAATGCTTCAGGCGCGACACGATGCTTGCGTGCCATGTCATGTAAAACAGTGAGCCGCTCATGGGCAGCAGCCAAATGCGTCGGATCATTATCCATTTTTTGCGCATACGCATTGAGCGTGCTGGCTGCTTCAATGCAATTGATGCGTGCTTCAGAGAGCATTGCGTGTACGGGCTCTAACGTTTTATCGATCTGCATCAGCGATTCACATTGCGTATGTAATTGTGATAAAGCCTTCACAATATTATGCGAAGGGTGATCATTCAATAATTGTAATGCCGATTCTATATTGCGCATCAATGTTTCGCTGTGGGATAAACGATCATGCTGCGCTGTCAGCGTTTCCCATTCATTTGGTTTGATCTGCACTGTTTCAAATTCTGTGATCTGAAATTGCAATAAATTCATTTCATCTGATTTTTGTGATTCACTCAGGGTGAGTGCCGCAAGCTCTTCTTTGAGTGATTTTAAAATACGATACGCTTCTTGTGTGCACTGAGCAAGTGCTTGATGTTTGCCGAAGATATCCAATAAGTGGCGGTGCGTATCTGTTTTGAATAATGCATGGTGCGCGTGTTGGCTGTGAATATCAATCATCAATCGAGACAGGGATTTGAGTGTGGTGAGGGGCACGGCTTCACCATTAATATAAGCACGTGAACGGCCATCAGATAATATGGTGCGTCGGATCACGCATTCTTCACCGTGATTTAATTCATGTTCAATCAACCAGGTTTGTACCGCGGGCAATAAGCTGATATCCAATGTCACGCTGATTTCAGCGCGCTCAAACCCTGCGCGTACAAAACTCGCATCCGCGCGTTCGCCCATGCATAATGATAAGGCATCAATCATGATGGATTTGCCCGCACCCGTTTCGCCCGTCATCACGGTCATGCCGGGATATAATTCTAAATCCAGTTCGTCAATAATTGCAAAATGTCGAATATGAATATGCGTTAACATGGCCACCTACTCAGGTTCAGTGAAATACTTATTTTTCAGCGGTGTTCCCCATTCGAGTTTGGTCCGCAGGGTGTGATAATACCCGTAATCTTTAGGGTGGATCAACTTAAGACAATTTTTCTTGCGAGTTACCTGCAATGTTGCGCCAACGGACAAGGCAATCAAGGCCTGGCCATCACAACTGATGGCAGGATGGTTTGCAGATTGTGTGCACGCCACCCGTAATTCAATCAGCGCATCACTACTGACGGCAATGGGGCGAGAGGTCAGGGTGTGCGGGAACATGGGCACCAAGACAATCGATTCTAAAGAGGGGTGCAAAATAGGTCCCCCAGCGGAGAGGGCATAAGCCGTTGAACCGGTGGGAGTGGCGATGATCAGCCCATCCGAGCGTTGGCTGTACACGAATTGTTTGTCAATATACAATTCAAATTCAATCATGCGGGCGATTTCGCCGGCATACAAGACCACATCATTAAGGGCAACCCCAATCAATGAGGCTTTGCCATCGACAAACAGATGGGCTTCCAATAAAAAACGCGACTCTTCAATATATTCCCCACGTAATATCGCACCGATTTGCGTTTCCAGCCCATCAGGTGAAATATCCGTTAAAAAACCCAACAATCCGCGGTTCACACCAATGACAGGGATATGATCATCCACCACAGCGTGTGCAGCGTTGAGCAGGCTACCATCCCCGCCGACCACTATCACCAAGTCCACTTCTTTGCCCAAACGTTCCCGTAAAATCACGGGGAGTTTGAGGGAGGGCACATGTTCAGCGGTGTCGGCTTCTAAGAAGAGGTCCACTGGTTGTGTGGAGAGAAAATGCGCCAGCTTTTCCAGGGTGTCACGAGTGGAATGGGTGCTGTATCGACCCATCAAGGCGATGCGTTTAAAATGGGGCTGCATGATTGTTCTCCCGAGTGTACCTTCCTATTATCGGTCAATTGATGAAAAAAAACCAATGGTTTCTGGTGACAAGCATTTTAGCGTTGAGCGTCCCTTGAATTTCGCCGGCTTTATCCCCATATGCTCTTCAAGTGCGAGAGATATACAGAGGAGTGTGGCATGAGCAAGCATGATAAGCCTGAAGATTTCAGTTTCGATGAAGCGGTAGCGCCCCCCGAACTCACTGAAAAAACATCAGATTCAGCCAAACAATTGGCTGAGGCCGAGAAAAAGGCTCAAGAAAACTGGGAATTGGCGTTGCGCACCCGCGCTGAAATGGAAAACCTTCAAAAGCGTGCTGTGCGAGATGTGGAACATGCCCATAAATATGCGTTGGAGCCTTTCATCAAGGCCCTGATCCCCGTGATTGACAGCCTCGAACAAGGGCTGGCCATGCCGACAGACAGCGGCGAACACGCCAAATCCTTGCACCATGGCATGGAACTCACCCTGAAAATGTTTTTAACGACCTTGGGAAAATTCAGTGTGGAGGTCATTGACCCGCTGCACAAGCCTTTCGACCCTATCCACCATGAAGCCATGGTGATGCAACCCACCGGCGATCACCCCGCAGGCACGGTTTTGACCGTCGTTCAAAAGGGCTATCTGCTGCATGGGCGCTTGATTCGGCCCGCTCGCGTGATCGTTTCAAAAGCGCTGGATTAGGGCTTGAAAAATATTCAACAACCCCCCATGTGGGGAAGACATGACAACTGGGAGAACAAAGATGGCAAAGCATGTAATCGGTATTGATTTAGGAACCACCAACTCTTGTGTGGCTGTATTAGACAAAGGTGGCAAGGTCACCGTGATCGCGAACTCTGAAGGTGTGCGTACCACCCCTTCCATCGTCGCCTACACCAAAGACGGGCAAAAGTTGGTCGGTGCCCCCGCTAAACGTCAATCCGTCACCAATCCCACGAACACATTCTACGCAATCAAGCGTTTGATCGGCCGTATGTTCAAAGATGAAGTCGTTCAGCGCGACATCAAAATGGTGCCTTACAAAATCATTGCCGCCAACAATGGCGATGCATGGGTAGAAGTGCAATGGGCAGATAAACCCCATGAACCCAAAGCGCCTGCGCAAGTGTCTGCAGAAGTGCTGATCAAAATGAAGCAAACCGCTGAAGAATATTTGGGCGAGGAAATCACCGAGGCTGTGATCACTGTCCCTGCTTATTTCAACGATTCGCAACGCCAAGCCACCAAGGATGCAGGTCGCATTGCCGGTCTTGAGGTGAAGCGTATCATCAATGAACCCACAGCTGCTGCCTTGGCATACGGCATGGACAAAGCCCGTGGCGACAGCAAAATCGCTGTGTACGATTTGGGTGGTGGTACTTTCGATATTTCCATCATTGAAATTGCAGAAGTTGAAGGCGAGCACCAATTTGAAGTGTTGGCCACCAACGGGGATACCTTTTTGGGAGGTGAAGACTTCGACATGCGCATCATCGATTTCTTGGTCGAAGAATTCAAGAAAGAACAAGGCATTGATTTGCGCAACGATCCCCTCGCTTTGCAGCGCTTGAAAGAAGCCGCTGAAAAAGCGAAAATCGAGTTGTCTTCCTTGCAGCAAACCGATGTCAACCTGCCTTACATCACCGCAGACGCAAGTGGGCCGAAGCATTTGAACATCAAAATGACGCGCGCCAAACTCGAATCACTCGTGGAAGATTTGGTTGAACGTACAATCAATCCTTGTAAGACGGCCTTGAAAGATTCTGGTTTATCTCTCGATCAAATAAGCGATGTCATTCTCGTCGGTGGTCAAACCCGTATGCCGAAAGTGCAAGAAATTGTCAAACAGATCTTTGGCAAAGAAGCACGTCGTGACGTCAATCCCGATGAAGCGGTTGCCATTGGTGCGGCCATTCAGGGCGGCGTGTTGTCTGGTAGCGTGAAAGATATTCTATTGCTCGACGTGACGCCTTTATCCTTGGGGATTGAAACCATGGGCGGCGTGCTCACGAAACTGATTGAAAAGAACACGACCATTCCGACAAAACATTCACAAGTGTTTTCAACGGCTGACGACAATCAAACCGCTGTGACGGTGCATGTTGTGCAAGGTGAGCGTGAACGTGCGAATGCGGAAGGGAATAAATCGTTGGGTCGCTTCGATCTGACAGATATTCCGCCTGCCCCCCGAGGCGTGCCGCAAATCGAAGTCACCTTCGACATTGACGCGAATGGTATTTTGAATGTGTCTGCCAAGGACAAGGCAACCAATAAGCAGCAATCCATCGTGATCCGCTCGTCAGGCGGTTTGTCTGAAGCTGAAATCGACAAGATGGTGAAAGAAGCAGAAATGCATGCGGAAGAAGATCATAAATTCAAAGCGTTGGTTGAAACCAAAAACCAAGCAGATGCCATGATCCATTCCGTCACCAAATCGATGAAGGAAGCGGGCGATAAAGTGTCCGCTGACGAGCGCGCATCAATCGAATCTGCCATCAATGCGTTGAAAGAAGCCATCAAGTCTGAGGATAAATCATTGATCGAAGCGAAACTGCAAGCCTTGACAGATGCCTCTGGCAAAATGGCTGAGAAGCTATACGCTGCCGGTGGCGATCAAGGCGGCCCGGCCCAGCCGGCGGTGCGACAGCAGGTGAGCAAGCGGGTGGCGAGAGCGATGCAGTGGATGCGGAGTTCGAAGAAGTGAAGGACAAGGATAAAAAATGATTGAAAATGGTAGGGGTGCAGCATGCTGCTCCCCTACACAGAACGCTTCCCAAAATTTAGGCTTATCATGTCCAAACGCGATTACTATGAAATCCTCGGCATTGCCCGTGGTGCCTCACCCGATGAGATCAAAAAGGCATACCGTCGCCTCGCGATGAAATACCATCCTGATCGAAATGCGGAAGATGCCTCTGCGAAAGAAAAATTTCAGGAATGCCAAGAAGCCTATACGGTACTCTCTGATCCGCAGAAACGTGCCGCCTATGATCAATTCGGTCATGCCGGTGTGCAAGGTCCAGGCGGTGCGGGGCCTGGCGGCTTTACTGGAGGCGGATTCGAAGATATTTTTGGTGATATCTTTGGCGATATTTTCGGGGGTCGCGGTGGCCGCGGACAAGGAGCCGGCAGCCGTGCCACGCGAGGCCACGATCTCAAATATGATTTGGCACTCACTTTAGAACAAGCGGTTCAGGGTGTCACGCAAGAAATCAAAGTACCGACATGGGTCGGGTGTAAGACTTGTAGTGGTTCTGGCGCAAAACCCGGTTCATCCAAAAAAACCTGTTCAACCTGTGGGGGTGCAGGTCAAGTTCGCATGCAACAAGGTTTCTTTGCGGTCACGCAAACCTGCCCAGCATGTCATGGTGAAGGCAGCATGATTTCAGATCCTTGCACCTCGTGTAAAGGACAGGGTCGTGTTCGTGAAACCAAAACATTGTCTGTTAAAATTCCCGCGGGAGTTGATAATGGCGATCGCGTGCGTTTAGCAGGCGAGGGTGAAGCGGGCATGCATGGCGGTCCTGCGGGCGATTTATATGTTGAAGTGCATGTGACACCGCATCCATTTTTCGAGCGTGATGGTAACAATTTACATTCTGAAGTACCCATTGGTTTCGTGACCGCGGCATTAGGGGGTGATATTGATGTGCCGACGCTGAATGGTCATGTGAAATTGAAAATTCCTGCAGAAACACAAAATGGTAAAGTTTTCCGCTTACGCGGCCAAGGGGTGAAAGCGCTGCGCAGTAGCCAGGTCGGTGATTTATTGTGTCGCGTCCACATTGAAACGCCGGTTAACCTCGATAGTAATCAACGCGCTTTACTGGAATCTTTGGGTACCAGTTTAAACGCAAATCCCAGTAAGCATGAGCCTAGAACAACGGCGTGGCACGCAAAGTCACGGAAATGAAATGTGACACACACGCTCTTCGTCATCCCGGGCGCACATAGCGCGACCCGGGATCCCGGATAATTTTGCTACACAAAATTTTCGGGATGACAAGATCAGGAGTGCTCCCCACAATAAATCTTGTTCTTTTAAATTTTTCCTTCTATACTCTTCAAGCCAACATGACAGGAGTACACCATGGCTGATCACTTATTCCAAGAAATTGAGCTGCGCATCGAAACACTCGTGAGCACCTCCCGTAAACTCAAAGAAGAAAATGCATTTTTGCGTGAAATGGTTGAGGCACTGGAAGCAGAGCTCGCTGAATCACAAGAGAAACAAGCACAAGCCCGCGCGAGAATTGAAAAGGTGCTTGAACACTTAAAAGCAACGGACACTGTCGATGAACTTCAATAAAGAAACAGTACATATCCATCTCCTCGGCAAATCTTATCCCATGGTGTGCCCTGCAGATGAAACAGAAAGTTTGAAAGATGCTGCGCAATACTTGGATCAAAAACTTCAAATCCTTGCGCGCTCGCATCCTCAACTCCCGCTAGAACGTCTCGCTCTCATGGCTGCGTTGGACTTGTCTCAAGAATGTTTGTCGTCTTCCCTATTTCGTGAAGGCCTAGAAGCCAAAATGCGTGCGTTGAATCATGCACTTGAAACAGAATTGTGTTAATCTGATGTGGGCCCATTGATTGTCCCCTCCGGGTGTCTTGAGCCGATACTTTATAGACGCAGGAAATACAGTCTCTGTCACCGTTGTGCATGCCGTGTTCGCACGGAAGCCTGAAGTGATATACTTTTTTCCGACTTGAACCCAGTGGTTCAAGGCAGAGGGGGGGACAATCAATGGGCGAAAAAACTTCTATTTGGGTGATCTTGCGCTAAAATCCTGCGTTGAAATGCTCACATAGAAAAACACTATGCTGCGCTTTCTCCTCGCATTTTAGCGCAAGATCACTCAAATATAACCGTTTTTTTGATATGGGTACCTGATTGATGCGTGATACTGTCAAATCAAAACGCCGTGCCCTGAAACCCGACGAGGTGATGGCGATGAGCGATCTGATCATCACCCGCCTGTGCGAGACATCCCTTATTCAAGGGCAACATATCGCCATTTATTTTTCATACCATCAAGAAGTCATGGCTGAACGCATTGTTCCCTGGTTATTAAAGCATCGCAAGCAAGTGTATATGCCCGTATTAGACACCGACACAGGCGTATTATTTTTTGCGCATTACACATCTGACACTGCATTGCAACCGAATTTCTACGGTATTTTAGAGCCCGTGAAGCCGCATACTCTCCTGGAACCGTCAAAGCTCGATACGGTGCTTGTGCCGTTGGTCGCGTTTACACAACGCTGTGAACGTTTGGGCATGGGCAAAGGATATTATGACAAAACATTTGCTTTCCTCCTTCAACATCCCCGTCCCCCCCATCCTAAGCTGATCGGATTGGCATACGATTTTCAGGAAATGCCCGAATTAATACAACATGATCAAGATGTTCGATTAGATGCTGTGGTCACGGAAACTCGGGTGATTTCTGTGATAGACTCCTCTTTTTCCTCATGAGAAAGAGACATGGACATACTCGCCAAAGCGAAAGACATTTTGCTTGCTCCCACAGCGCTGACAGAAAGCGCTTTATCAAATTTGCTTTCCCACCTGAACGGCCGCGCGATTGATCAAGCGGATCTGTACTTTCAAGTGATTCAACATGAACATTTTGGCTTAGAAGATGGCAAAGTGAAAGGCAACAGTTTCAGCCTGGATAAAGGCGTGGGGATCCGTGCCATCAGCGGTGAAAAAACAGGGTTTGCCTACAGCGATGAACTGTACATGCCCGCGCTTGAAAAAGCGACTCAAGCGGCTAAAAGTATTGCCCGCGGTGGTGGCGGAAATGCGATTCCGCAAGCGCCTCATCATGTCTTGCCCAAAGCATTATATGCCCCGGTCGATCCCCTCGAGAGTGTGAGTACCGCAGAAAAAATGGCTGTGCTGCAACACATTGATCGTTTTGCCAGAGCAATGGATCCCCGCATCACGCAGGTCATGACAAACCTAACGGCTTCACATGAAGTGATCCTCGTCATGTCGCAAGACGGCACGCTTTCTGCTGATATTCGTCCGCTTGTTCGCTTGGATGTTCGCGTGATTGCACAATCGGGTAACCGTCGTGAACAAGGTTTTTCCGGTGGCGGTGGTCGTACAGATTATCGTCCTGTGATTGATCTGAAAACAGCAGAGTGGCACGCCGCTGAAGCGGTTCGTTTAGCGCTCTTGAATTTGGAAGCAGGCGCAGCGCCTGCCGGCTTGATGCCTGTGGTGCTCGGCCCAGGTTGGCCCGGCGTGTTATTGCATGAAGCCGTGGGACACGGTTTAGAAGGCGATTTCAATCGAAAAGGTAGCAGTTTTTACGCCGGTCGTTTAGGTGAACAAGTCGCCAGCCCTCTCGTCACGGTGGTGGATGATGGCACATTGCCAAATCGTCGAGGTTCTCTGACGATTGATGACGAAGGCGTGCCTTCTCAATGCACAACGCTCATCGAAAATGGCATCCTAAAAAATTACATGCAAGATAAAATGAATGCGAGATTGATGGGAATGCAGCCCACAGGGAATGGCCGCCGTGAATCTTATGCGCATCTGCCCATGCCCCGGATGACCAACACATATTTATTGGCAGGCAAAAGTGATCCCGCGGAAATCATCAGCAGTGTTCAAAATGGTATTTATGCTGTGAATTTTTCGGGCGGGCAAGTGGACATCACGTCAGGTAAATTTGTTTTCACCACGAGCGAGGCGTACCTCATCGAAAATGGGAAAGTGACACGTCCAGTAAAAGGCGCGACCTTGATTGGCATGGGTCCGGAAGTCATGCAAAATATTTCCATGGTGGGGAATGACTTGAAGTTGGATCAAGGTGTAGGCGTTTGCGGGAAGCAAGGCCAATCGGTACCAGTAGGGGTTGGCCAGCCGACGCTGAAGGTGGATCAAATGACCGTAGGCGGCACTCAACAATAAGGATTTATTGCATGCATTCAGAAACATTCAAAAACACCGTTTCATACACCCTCGACAAAGCCAAATCACTCGGCGCGACAGATTGCGAAGTGAGCCTTGCCCTCGTAGAAGGGTTTGATGTGATGGTACGTAACCTGGATGTCGAAACCGTAGAATTCACGGGTGAAAAGGCGATGGCCATCAACGTTTATCGTGGTCACAAGAAAGCGTCTGTGGGTATTTCCGATGCATCTCATGCTGAAATTGACAAAGCTGTTGCACGTGCCATTGACATGGCCGATGCACTCGAGGCCGATCAGTTCGAAGGATTACCCGCGCCCAGTGAATTGGCACAGCATTTTAAAGCATTGTCTCTCGATCATCCGTGGGATATCACGCCAGAAAAAGCGATTGACATGGGGATCATGATCGAAAAGGAAGCACTGGCACAAGACAAGCGTATCAAACAATCCGAGGGCGTGCACATTTCAACCCAGCGGGCTGTGCAAGTGTTTGGAAACAGCATTGGTTTTATGGAACATGAAGAACGCACGCGTCACAGTATTTCTTGTGTACTGATTGCAGAAGAAGCGGGCCGCATGCAACGCGATTATGCATACGATACCCGACGCGATTTTCATGATTTAATGCCGCACAGCGAATTGGTCGTGATGGCAGCACAACGGACAGTGGCACGCTTGAATGCGCGATCCATTCCCACCACACGCGTGCCTGTGTTATTCGATCCGCCGCTCGCTGCAGGTTTAATTCATCATTTTTTATCGGCCATCAGTGGCGGAGCCTTATACCGCGAGGCCTCATTTTTATGCGGCGCATTGGGCGAGCGGATTTTTCCAACATGGATGAACATTGAAGACAATCCATTCTTATTGAAAGGCATGGGATCCTGCAATGCGGATAATGATGGCGTGCAAACACAAGAGCGTCATTTGATCAAAGACGGTGTTTTACAAGGATATTTGCTGAGCGTGTACACGGGTCGCCGTTTGAAAATGGCTTCCACAGGTAATGCGGGCGGCGCACACAACGTGCTGGTGCAATCAGGTCCTGATGATCTGCCTGGTTTATTGCGTAAAATGGATCGCGGCTTATATGTCACGGAGTTAATGGGGCAGGGGGTTAATATAGTGACGGGGGATTATTCTCGCGGAGCATCCGGCTTCTGGGTTGAAAATGGTCAAATTCAATTTCCTGTTGAAAATATCACCATTGCCGGTAACCTTAAAGAGATGTTCGCGCATGTTGTTGCGGTAGGCAGCGACATCGACACGCGTGGGCAGGTGCGTATCGGTTCGCTGTTGCTCAGCGAGATGACAGTGGCAGGGAATTAATGTGAGCACGTACGATGTGTTGATCGTTGGTGCCGGTCTTGTCGGCACTACCCTGGCGTTAGCCTTGCATCAAACGGGTGTGAGGGTTGCGCTGATGGATGCCAAACCACGTTTGTCCGCTGACAACATGAGTGATGTGCGCACGGTGGCGCTGTCATTGGCTTCTGTGAGATGGCTCGAAAAAACAGGCGTCTGGGCATTGTTATCAGACGAGGAAAAATCGCCTTACACCCACATGTGTGTGTTTGAACCGGATTATCCCGCATCCACACTCACATTTTCTGCGCAGCAATCGGGTTTGCCTTGTTTGGGCTATATCGTTGCGCACGATCGTCTATTAATGGCCGCACAATCATTATTACAGTGCGATACCTTTTTTGACACGCCAATTCATGCGTTGAGTGATGTCACAGATCGTGCGCAGATAGTTATTGGATGTGATGGCGCTGATTCTTTGCTGCGTCAAGCGATCAGCATCACACAGCAGACGCATGATTACGAGCAGAAGGCATTGGTTGCTGAATTACAATGCGAGCATTGGCATGAACACACTGCTTGGCAATCATTCTCGCAAGGAGCCATCATGGGGTTATTGCCCTTGCACGATCGCCATCGTGTGAACATGGTCTGGAGCCTGAACAGAACGCTGGCCGACGAATATGCGTCTTTGCCTGTCACATCATTAGAACCATTGATTCAATCCATGTTCGGTGATCGCTTGGGTCGCTTATCAATCGTGTCAACCCGTGTCGGGAAGTTCTCCTTGGTGGCGCGCCATGCTCATCAATATGGGAATGATCGCGTGATATTACTAGGTGATGCCATTCACACCGTGCATCCATTGGCGGGGCAGGGTGTTAATTTGGGTTTTCTGGATGCAGCTGCGCTAGTCGAGTGTTGGGGCAGTAGGAATCTGCGCGCGTGTGTCGAGCGCCGCCGCAAAGCCCATAATTTTTTCACCACTCATTTAATGACAGCCTTGCAGCAAGCGTACGCGCAAACGGGGCTTGTCGCACAAGCGCGCCATTTGGGTGTCAGAGGGTTGAATGCGGTGCCAATGTTAAAAAGCATGATCGTGAAAGCAATGACAACATGAATATGGGCTCTTGTAGGGGCACATATTTGCGCCGGTTAAACACGATTGATTTTATGTCAACGACGGTTTTCCTAAATGCACTTCTTTTGCTTCATCTGCTGATCCGAATCGAGTCCATCCCCACCACGTTGTCCATGTTGTCTTAACAGCCTCTTGTTTACCTGTAGGCTTATTGGGTTGTTCTCCACCATGTTCCATCTCAATATACTTCTCACCATTCTCCCACTTGACCGCCCTCGGCTTCGCTGCAAACAAGTAAAACCCTAATGATGAAGACAAACCTGTTATTTCTGCCAATATGCTTTTAAACTGTTCTGTTTCACTGAAAGATTCACCCTCATGCTTTTCCAAACCTTCGCGATAAAAATGTTTATTCTGAGCGCCATTGTTGTAAGCATTGATAAAGCCCCAAATGTTCATATGATTGAAAATAGCGCGAGCGAATATGTGGGGTAAGAAGAAATAAGAATTTTTAATGTTATGCTGAATACGTGCGTATTTCACCGCTTCTTTCCAGCAGTAGACTTCCGCTACCAACAACGTCCAGGGTATGAAGAAAATGGTGGCAAATCCAGTGGCCCAGAAATTTCCGATTGTGCTTGCAGTGTTCTTTTGTAAGCTTTGATGCTGTTTCACACCGATATCTTTGCATGCACTGAGGAAACTTGACGCCCCAATCGCTAATTTTTGAGAAATAGTCATATTATAAATACCACGACCAATCACAAAGATATAGCCCAAGGGTTCGATAAGATAGCCGATCCAATCAACTGGCATTTTTTCTTTCGTTGCATGGCTAAAAAAGTCTTGCAAAATTTCAACCAAATTCTCCCCTGCGTATTGCGTGGCTGCATAAATCGCATAAGTGAAAATGACGTTGAAACCAATAAACAATAAGCCGCGGGTGAGGGCTCCTAGTACAAGTCCGATGCTCATGCTGGGAAGCTTCGTGTCCTTTGTGACATCTTGTCCATACCAAAGCGCCTGCATCCCTTCCCAAATAGTTAGCTTGAAGCCATTTTTTGTAAAATTCGCAAACCATTCTCGGGGTGCCTGTGTGAACAGGCCGATCATCGATATGGCAGTTGCGCCACCAAAGATCAGAATAGGTAGGAAAAATTTATACCAATATGATTTGTCAATGCCCTTATCGGACGTGGTCTCATCCCCCTCAATCAGCTCCAGGAGTGGACTTAATTGTGCGGCGCTATTAATGATGGCGGCGGCGGCGAATAAAATAAAGAAAGCCGTATATGCCTTGGCATACTTCCCAGAAGGCTTTTCTGAATTTTTAGCATTCTTGTTCAGTGCGTTTGGGACATTGTCCCAGAAACCATATAAATTGACGCCCATCGTGATCAGCATGCCGCAAATGGCTAATTCAGTGGTTGCCAGGAATGGCACGCTGGTTTGGGCAAGTAAGCCGACATATGTTGCAACCCCGCAAACAGCCGCATAAATCAGGGCGGCTACTCGTCCTTTTTTTTCTGCTGTGGTAAATTTGTTCCAATCATACCAAAGCCGATCGGCCTTATTTTGGGCGGCATTGATGTCTTCGATTTCTTCTCGCACGGCAGAGTCATCTGAGCTTTGATTTTGTTGTATTAGACGGTTGAGTTGCCTCTCTGGCTGACTTAATAGCCTGTATATCTGCTGCTTCGAGTGCTTTGCGAGCTGCTTGAATTTTCAGTAGATTTTCAGACATATCCCAATTCCCCTTATACAGATAACCCAGGATAACATGACGGAAAAAGAAAGGGAAGCTTTATTTTAGTCTTAGAGCTAACTATGTGATTGTTAGGGGAAATATTTGAGGATCAGGCCGCAGGCCTTTAAGTACCCAGCCCAGGGTCTAGGTGCGCAAAGCGCACCGTAACCTTGGGTTTGAATAGGGTAGAGTATAGAAGATTAATATGTCCCAGGGTTGGGGTGCGCTACGCGCCCCTCACCCTGGGCTATAAGCTTTCAGGCCTTCGGCCTGAGAGCTTATTGAGATCATGACAACTTATTTATCAATATACTGATGTTTCACATGCTTCTTTTCAGGCTTTTTGTAAAAGTCTGGAATCATGAAGCGGAAGCCTAAATAAACTTCTTGCGCTGTCAGCTCGGAATCATACGCGGATAAAGAAGATACCCCACCTACCATAACAATGGTTGGGGCTACCGCATTATCAATTCTATAGCTTACGTCACCCAAGTCTGAATAACGGTAACTGAGATCAATGGCCAACCATTCTAATGGATTGACCGTCACACCGGCCGTGCCCATCCAGCTGAAGGCGTAATCATGATCCTTCCCATCGGCTGACCCGATGAAATCACTATCTATGCCATAAATTGACAGAGATGAATCGCTATAATTAAGCGCTGCACCCAGGCCCGCACCCACGAACAAGGCAAACATCTTCGTCACGGGAATATCAAGGTAAAAGTTCGCCAAGATAGTTTGGCTATCTACAGTTGAGCTAAACGTTTCATAGTCTTTTCTTTCAGCGTTCTGTGTGCCCAACAGAAAACCGCCACCACCGGTACGCGAAGGATGAAATTCAGAGTTGATGGTATAGTGGTTGCGGTACAGGTATTCTGTTTCCATGCGCAAAGGAACAGGTAAGCTGTCATATTTGTAACCCACTGCGCCACCCCAACCCACGGCGTTTGTATTGGATGAACCCTTGGACGCTTTGAGGTCTGCCTTAAGGGCGCTGCTACTTGAAAAGGGGAAGTTGATATCGAAATCAGATATTTCGCCACCGGACCAACCCACTTTGGGCGCTACATAGATGCCGCTAACCGCCAATGCTTGGCTCGCGAAAAGGGCTAATATGGCGGAAGAGATTAAGGTTTTTTTCATAGAATGATATCCTTTCAAAGTTGAACGAGAATACCAAAAGTATAGAGGGCGAAATCGAATATGCAACCTTGCTGGAACAGAATAAAGCGGGAATGATTGCTGATGGTCGTTAAGTTGTGTAGCAGTTTTTTCAGGATTGATCTGCTTCGCATATCAGGCACCCCGCTTTCGCGGGGGACAAACTTCACATGCTGCGCCCCGACAATGCATTCTTATTTATCAATATACTGATGCTTCACATGCTTCTTCTCAGGCTTTTTGTAAAAGTCTGGAATCATGAAGCGGAAGCCTAAATAAACTTCTTGCGCTGTCAGCTCGGAATCATACGCGGATAAAGAAGATTCCCCACCTAAAATAACAATTGATGGGGCTACCGCATTATCAATTCTATAGCTTACGTCACCCAAGTCTGAATAACGGTAACTGAGATCAATCGCCAACCATTCTAATGGATTGACCGTCACACCGGCCGTGCCCATCCAGCTGAAGGCGTAATCATGATCCTTCCCATCGGCTGACCCGATGAAATCACTATCTATGCCATAAATTGACAGAGATGAATCGCTATAATTAAGCGCTGCACCCAGGCCCGCACCCACGAACAAGGCAAACATCTTCGTCACGGGAATATCGAGGTAAAAGTTCGCCAAGATAGTTTGACTATCTACAGTTGAACTAAACGCTTCATAATCACCGTTCTCGAAGTTCTGTGTGCCCAACAGAAAACCGCCACCACCGGTACGCGAAGGATGAAATTCAGAGTTGATGGTATAGTGGTTGCGGTACAGGTATTCTGTTTCCATGCGCAAAGGAACAGGTAAGCTGTCATATTTGTAACCCACTGCGCCACCCCAACCCACGGCGTTTGTATTGGATGAACCCTTGGACGCTTTGAGGTCTGCCTCAAGGGCGCTGCCACTTGAAAAGGGGAAGTTGATATCGAAATCAGATATTTCGCCACCGGACCAACCCACTTTGGGCGCTACATAGATGCCGCTAACCGCCAATGCTTGGCTCGCGAAAAGGGCTAATATGGCGGAAGAGATTAAGGTTTTTTTCATAGAATGATATCCTTTCAAAGTTGAACGAGAATACCAAAAGTATAGAGGGCGAAATCGAATATGCAACCTTGCTGGAACACAATAAAGCAGGTATGATTACCGCTTATTCTCGGAGACTATAGCTCATGACACTCAACAGACGCTTCTCGCCCCTCACGTTGCTATTCATCAGTATCAATGGCATGGTGGGGTCCGCCTGGTTATTTGCGCCTTTCTATGCCGCGAAAATGGCGGGTTCGGGAGCGATCATTGCTTGGTTGATTGCCGGCGGCGCAACTGCGTTGATTGCACTGACGTTTGCTGAGTTATCCGTGATGTTTCCCGTGGCCGGTGGGACTGTTCAAATACCACAGCTGAGTCATGGAACTTCCACCAGTTTTATGTTCAGCTGGATTGCATGGCTATCCGCCGTCACCATGGCCCCGATTGAAGTGCAAGCAGTTCTTCAGTATGCGTCGACATATTTCACGTCGTTGACGGAGCCAGTCAATGGGTTGCACGCACTGACGCCAATTGGCTTGATATGGGCAACGATACTGATGTTATTTTTATGTGTATTCAATATAGTGAGTTTTAAAGGGCTCGTCCGTTTCAATTTTGTGTTATTTTTCTTCAAAGTCGCCGTGATTATGCTGGTGATTGCATGGTTGATGGAAGAAAGCTTCCATACGGCTAATTTTGCAATGGGCGGCGCCCATGATGGCGGCTGGCAAGCAATTTTATCGGCTGTGGCAGCGAGTGGCGTAGCATTTGCATTCACGGGCTTCAAGCATGGTGTTGAGTTGGCCGGTGAAGCCAAATCCAGAAAAGCCATTTTCATTGCGATTGTTGGTTCGGTCGTTTGTTGCTTGCTGCTCTATCTGGGCTTACAAGTGGCATTTATTGGCGCGCTGGATCCTGCCACGATTGCCAATGGCTGGGGCAAGTTGTCATTCGTCGGCGATGTTGGGCCATTTGCAGGGTTGGCCGCAGGTTTGGGCTTGCTGCTATTGCTGAAATTATTGTACATCGATGCAGTCGTGTCACCCTTGGGCGCGGGTTTGATCTACGTGACATCAACAGCACGTATCTTTTATGCGATGAGTCACATTGGTTTCTTCCCCAAAATATTCATGTCGTTGAATAAACAATCGTTCCCTTATGCAGCCATTCTGCTCAATTTCGCAGTGGGGATGTTTTTGTTTTTGCCGCTGCCCAATTGGCAATCCATGGTAAGTTTTTTGGTGTCAGGTATGGTGATTTCTTATGCGGCAGGTCCGATTGCGTTGCTGTGCTTGCGTCTGAATTTGCCTGATGAAAAACGGGCGTTCCGTTTGCCTGCGGCGAATCTATTATGTTTGATTGCTTTTTATTGCTGTAACTTGATGAGTTACTGGACAGGTTGGGAGACCATGTATAAATTGGCCATCGCAATTACCATTGGCCTTATCTTTTTTGCGTGGGCGTATTGGCGTGGTCGCTTGGATCGCTCGCTGATTGCATTGCGCTCAGCTGCTTGGATGGTGCCGTATTTGGGCGGCTTGGTGTTGATTTCTTATTTAGGCCCGTTTGGTGGTAAAAATATCATTCCCTTTGGTTGGGATTTCTTGGTCATGGGTGTATTCAGCGCAGTGATATTGTACATAGCCGTTCGTAGCCGTTCGACGGATATTGCGCGGAATTTTGCGACGATGGAGAATATTACTTTGTAAGGGGTCGCATGCGGGCTCCTTGGCATGCTGCGCGCCTACAAACAGATGATCCCGTCATGCCCTCCGCTCACCGCCTTCTGTGACAGCACCTCGAGTGACAATGTCGGATTGTTGCATACGCGAAACAACATCGGCAATGATAATCCCGAAATCACAATGCGTGTATCACTGCTCAAACGCTTCGCAATGTTATCAGGTGTTGCGCCGCAAATATCCGTGAAAATGATCAATCCGTCGCCTTCGTCTAACGCCTGCGCGCGCGATTCGCAGTAACGCAAGCATTCATTTGGATCGGTATCGCCAAACACGGGAACGGCTTCTGCGGGCATGGGCAGGTTGCCAAATGTTTGGGCAACGGTGTCGAGCAATATTTGTCCCATGTAATCATGGGTGATTAATAAGAGTGCGACGATGATTTCACCTCGCGATGACGGGCTTGAACGTTCGGATATTGTTGTTTGAAGTGAGCGACTAACCGTTCCACCAGATACACTGAGCGGTGTTGACCACCCGTGCAGCCAATAGCCACGGTTAAATAACTGCGGCGATCCGCTTCAAACGCAGGAATAAATGTTTCTAAAAAATGGGTGATGGCTTGTTCCATCTCAGCGACACTGTGGTGAGATGCTAAAAAATCAATGACGGGTTTATCCAGTCCCGTGAGGGGCCGCAAAGCCGTTTCCCAGTAAGGATTGGGCAGACAACGGATATCAAACACATAATCTGCATCGCGTGGAATGCCATATTTATATCCAAACGATTGAAACAGTAGCGAGAGTGAATGGGCATCTCTGGGTAAAATGCGTTCACGCAAAATATTCATCAAATCATGTGCGTGAAGTGAGTGCGTGTCTATCATTAAATCGGCGCGGTTCACAATCGGTTCAAGCAATGTACGTTCTTTCGCAATCGCCTCTTGCAGCGAGACCGTTTTGTCGCTGAGGGGATGCTTGCGGCGCGTTTCACTGTAGCGCTTCAACAACGTGGAATCGTTGGCGTCTAAATAAATCACATCCACACTGTGGCCGCTGTGATCAATCGTATCGAGCAGTAACGCGGTGTCGGCAGGATTTTCAGGTAAATTGCGGCTGTCTAAGCTGACAGCAATGGCAGGGTGCGTTGTTGACAATGTGTCTAATAATTGCGGCAATAATTTGAATGGCAAATTGTCGACGACATAATAACCCAGATCTTCAAGGTGTCGTAATAAAATACTTTTACCTGAGCCTGAACGGCCGCTGACAATGATCAGTTTCATGGGTTATTCATCTCATTCCGTTGACGATCGGCAAAAATCTCACTGGCCTGGTAACCGCTTTTGCGCAACACTTGGTTATGTACGGAGGCTTCCACTAACACAGATAAACTGCGACCGGGGCCAGCGGGGACAGTGACTTCAGGCACATCCACGCCCAAAATTTCTCGTGTGCGATGCATGCCTTCCAGTCTATCAATTTTTGCAACGACAGGATCGGCAATATTCACAATATGCACAATCAAATTTAATTTTTTACAATCCTTCACGGCGGTATTACCAAACATCGCACGCACATTGATAATGCCCAAACCGCGCACTTCTAAAAAATCTTTGAGTAAATCGGGGGAGCGGCCAGTGAGCGAATCGGGTGCATCGCGTGAAAAAATGGGCGAATCATCCGCAATCAAACGGTGGCCGCGATTGATCAATTCCAAGGCCAATTCGCTTTTGCCCACGCCGCTGTCGCCAGTGAGCATCACGCCCAGATCAAACACTTCCATGAATACACCGTGAATATTGGTGCTCGGCGCCAAGACCATGGATAAATAATGCGATAAATGGTTTAATACCGCGGCGGAATTTAAATGAGTGTGCCAAATAGGCGTTTGTAACATTTGGGCATGTTGCAGCATTTCAGCGGTGGGCACTTGATCTTCGCAGATCAATAACAATAAAGGGTGCGTTGCAAATAATGCTTCCATCGCGCGTTGATAATCTGTTACGGATAAATTTGCCAAATAATGGAATTCTTGCGTGCCAAATAAAACAATGTGCGAGGGATGGACAAAATTTAAAAACCCAACAGCGGTTTTGCCGCCGTCATGTAATTCTGATAATGCTTTTTCTGAAAATTCTTGGCCGTACTTCCATTCGAGGGAAAGGTTGGCTTTGTGTGTGCGATAGAGTTCGCTGAGGGTGATGCTATGGTGCATGGGTGAGGATGTTCCAGATATCATCTGCACTCCGGGCTTGCCGAATGGCGTCGCGCGCTGAGGCTTGATTCAGCAACGTCGCCACTTCAGACAATAAATGCAAATGGGTGGTATGTTCATTTTCAGGGACAAATAAACCAAAAATCAAATCGACAGGGGCATCGTCGTGGCTGTCATATGGAATGGGATCTTTGAGGCGGATAAACACAGCGACAGGTTTTTCAATTTGAGGCACGCGTGCATGAGGCAATGCGACCCCGTGACCCAGTGACGTGCTGCCCAATTTTTCACGTTCCAACAAGGCTTCAAAGAACTCGTTTTCCAGATCGGCGGGGGCGCACGCGTGAGCGACATATTCCAATAAACGTTTTTTAGCGGCAATGGGCGCATCAACCTCAACGCGTGCGGGTGTCAATACATCTGTCAGTAACATGCGGTCCGTCACTCCTCGTTTTCTTCATGACCGCGTCCGTGGTCATGCAGTTTTTCTTTGAACTTGATTGCTTGACGTTCGAGTTTTTCATACAGGTCTTGAATCGTGACATACATGTCGCCTGAGGATGCGGATGCTCGGATCTGACCTCCGCGGTGGTTCAGCGTGGCTTCTGCTTTGTGTTGGGTTTTATCGACATGCATCACCACATGGACTTGGGTGATGGCTTGTAGATGGCGTTCCAGTTTTGCGAATTTTTCTTCAACAGCTTCACGTAGGCCATCCGTCACTTTCATATGTTGGCCGGTGATTTCAATGTTCATCATACTCACTCCTGACACTTGCGATACACGCAAGAAGGTATTTGCAATGCTTCCCGGTATTTCGTGACTGTTCGCCTTGCAATCTGCACACCCTGTGCATGGAGCATTTGGGTGAGTGCATCGTCCGTGAGGGGCGTTGCGCGGTTTTCAGTCGAAACCCATTCCTTAATCATAGCCTTAATTGTGGTAGAAGCCCAGTGTTTTTCACCAGACTGAATGCCGCCACTCAAAAAATATTTTAGCTCGAAAATACCGCGAGGGGTATCTATATATTTTTGCGAGGTGATGCGAGAGAGGGTAGAAGGATGGTAGCCCAGTACATCCGCGAGGTTTTGCAGGGTCAGCGGTTTCAATTCTTGAGTGCCTTGGTGGAAAAAGTCTTTTTGTATCGATATGATAGCGCGCCCAACGTTTAATAACGTTTGATGGCGCATCTCAAGCTGTTGCAAGAATTGTTTGGCATGTTGTAAGGCTTCTGCGAGATCTGCGTGTTGCATCGCGGCATCGAGGTAGGGTTCATGTAGCTTCAGCGCATAATGAGGGTATGGGATGAGGGTGACCTGGGGTTCCCCGGCATGTAGGTGCAATTTCAGATCAGGCCTGATGGTTTCCACTCGGTGTTCAGTCACTTGTCGGCCGGGCTTGGGATCCAAATGCTGGATCATGGTGAGTGCGGCTTGAATGCGCTCAAGGGGTTGGTGCGTCTTTCTGGCGAGAAAGGCGGGTTTGTATAGATTTTCCAAATGAAACTGCACCAATTCGTGGGCAAGAGTAATGGTTTCATTCTGAGTGGGCAATGCTTGGAGTTGAATCAATAAGCATTCTTTCAGGTTGCGTGCACCGACGCCAATTGGTTCAAACGTTTGAATTTTATTCAAGGCTTGGAGAATCAATGCGTTGAGGTTTTTCGGGTGCTGAGATGGGTGAAAAAGGGCATCGAGTGGTGTGGGCAAATAGCCGTTGTCATCAATGGCATCGATCAGAATGCGTGCAACCTCATCAGCTTTCGGAGATAAATGAGCCAGGTCGCATTGTGCGAGCAAATTATCCCGCAAGGAGACAGGGTTTTCCAGAGAGAACAGCGTGTCTGCCTCGAGATAAACCGCGGGCTCACGGATATTCGCGGTGAGGGGCGTGGGGGGCGCGTCTTCATTGTTTTCTTGGTTCAGTAATACGTTTTCATTGAGGGTTTCCTCAATCAAGGCTTGCAATTCCAGTTGCGACAGCGACATCAGGCGAATGGCATGCGACAGCTGCACATGCATCTGTGATTTCTGGATCGTCGTCTGCCGTTGCGCTGTCTTCATATGTTCAGTTTAGCTGATGCAGCGCCAATGTGTCTGCTCCCTTCAAAAAGGGGGCAACATCATGCTACGCATGATGTTGGGGTTTTTAACTAAAATTGATACGCCACCGTGACCATCAATGCATTGGTGCTCACACGTTCTGGCTCGCCTTGGGCGGTAAATGTGATGTCTTTCGCAACATTTCCTCCGGACGTGCTGAATGAGCGCCAATCACCATTGTAAGCCGTGTATTGGTACTCAATCCCAGCGATCAGGTGCTTGGAGTATATATGCGACAGTCCTGCGCCGGCAGTCACCCCTAATTGATAGCGAGATTGTTGATCTTCATCTTCTGCCAGGGCATTCTGCGTCCCATACTCGAGAGCCTGGGTCTTGAGAGAGGTCTCGAAATGCCCCCAACGTGGGCCGACCAGTGCATAAACCATGGTTTGTCCCAATGCGTAACCGGGTTTGAACAGGACAGCGAAGTCATTTTTCAATTGGGTTTTCATGCTACTAGAGAGTACGATCTGGTGCGCATTGCTTGTTCCGCCTCCAATAGAAGCTCTATTGTCGAATGTCATGAGATTATAGTTCGCTGTGATGGCTGCGCCCAATACCAAGCCCGGGTTGAATTGATAAGCGTAGACAAGGCCGAGCATGCCCGCCACATTGCCTTGAAAAATGGTTTCTTTATTTGCGTAGTTGAGTGGGATAGTGTCTACTGTGCCTTGCCCCTCTTGGGACAAGGTTGCCTCTCCGGCGATACCCCCCAAGCCGGCCATGATGCTAAAGCCTGTGAAAGGGGCTGGCATGTGCTGTTCAGCAGATGCCATTACCGCAATGGAGGAGAGCAGCAATATGGGCAAGTGTTTCATGAGGTCATCCTTGATCTATATAAGACTTTTATGATGTTAGACGAGATTTGGGGAGAATGTCAAAAAGGCGTGAAAGTTTTCCCTTTGACATTGCCCTCAATCTGAGATATCCTGACCCTTGGCTTATTCTACAAGGGGAATTGCCGTGCGCCTGATTGTTAAGCTGATTCTAGGTATTGTTGCCGGCATCGTCATGGGACTGATGGCGCCGACGGAACTCATCCGTGCTGTGGCAACCTTTCAGCACATCTTTGGGCAATTTATCTCATTTATCATGCCCTTACTCATTTTTTTCTTTGTCGCCGAAGGGATTGCCAGCTTGAATTACGGTGCCGGTAAAATGCTTACTTGGACCGTTGGCCTGTCGTATGCTTCCACGCTGGGGGCGGGTGCGTTGGCTGCCTTGGTGGGCCTTGAAATCATTCCTCAAATGCCCTTGGGTGCTTTTTTTGAACCCGTGGATGCGATGGTGATTTTACCTTATATAAAGCTGGATATTCCCCCGGTCATGGGGATCCTCACGGCTTTGGTCATGGCGTTTTTGTGGGGCATTGGGGCGGGGCAAATGCAATCACCCGTGATGCGTCAAGGGTTGAACGAGGGTAAGCGTATCATTGAAAATACCATCACCCACGTCATGATCCCCTTGCTGCCTTTTTATATTTTTTCACTCTTCACCGAAATGACGGTGGGCGGCCAAGTCGTCGCGACCCTCGAAACCTTCGGATTGGTGTTGATGGTGGCGGTGGCCTTGCATATTATCTGGTTGGTTGTGCTTTACGGGATTGCGTGTACTTTAACAGGCGTGGGTTTGTGGAAAGCGCTCAAAAACATGCTGCCGGCTTATTTGACTGCGATTGGTACTATGTCCAGCGTCGCCACCATCCCTGTGACGTTGCGTCAAACCCTGAAAAATGGCGTGGATGACGACATCGCAAATTTTGTGGTGCCTTTATGCGCCACCATTCACATGGCAGGCAGTGCGATCACCATTACCACAGCGTCGATTGCGGTGATGCTGCTTACCAAAGGGGTGGTGCCCGCGTGGACTGAATTATGGCCATTCATCATGATGTTGGGTGTCACGACGATTGCCGCGCCCGGCGCCCCTGGCGGTGCTGTGATGGCTGCCTTGGGTTTGTTCACGTCCATTCTCGGTTTCAGTGAAGCCGCCGTGGGGTTGATGATCACGATTTATATCGCACAAGACAGTTTTGGCACAGCCTGCAATGTGACAGGGGATGGTGCCTTGGCAATGATTGTTCATAAAGTCATGGCACGCAACGCCGAACCTGAAGAGGCATTGGAAGAAGGCGTTTCATGAAAGAACTCGATAGACGTCGCACCTTTGCGATCATTTCTCATCCGGACGCCGGTAAAACCACCATCACTGAAAAATTATTGTTGTACGGTGGTGCGATCATGTTGGCTGGAACTGTCAAGGGGCGCAAAGCTTCGCGCATGGCAACGTCCGACTGGTTGGAAATGGAACAGAAACGCGGTATTTCGGTGGCAACATCGGTGATGCAGTTTCCCTACGGTGAATGCTTGTTCAATCTGTTGGACACGCCTGGTCACGAAGATTTTTCCGAAGACACCTATCGCACCCTGACCGCAGTCGATGCGGCATTGATGGTGATTGACGTGGCAAAAGGGGTAGAAGAGCGCACAGTGAAACTCATGGAAGTGTGCCGTTTGCGCACAACGCCTATTATCACTTTTATTAATAAATTAGATCGCGAAGGGAAAGAGCCGATTGAATTATTGGATGAAGTCGAATCCGTACTAAACATCAAATGTGCGCCGATCACGTGGCCGATTGGCATGGGTTCGCGTTTGAAAGGCATTTATCATATCACTCATGATGAAATTTATTTATACGAGCCTGGCAAAAACAGTGAAATTAAAAAGGCGAAGACGATTAAGGGTCTTGATAGCACCGAATTGGATCGCGTGATTGGCGAGCAAGATGCGAAAGCGTTTCGCGATGAAATTGAATTGGTGAAAGGGGCATCACATGTATTTGATGAGCATTTGTTTAAAGCCGGTAAAATGACGCCGGTGTTTTTCGGTTCAGCCTTGAATAATTTCGGGGTAGAATCTTTGCTTGATGCATTTGTCGAATATTCTCCGACACCATTGCCTCGTCCGACAGAAACGCGTGAAGTATCTCCTGAAGAAGAAGCCTTCACCGGTTTTGTATTTAAAATTCAAGCCAACATGGATCCGCAGCATCGCGATCGCATTGCATTCATGCGCGTGTGTTCTGGGCGTTATCACAAAGGCATGAAAATGCATCAAGTGAGATTAGGTCGCGATGTGTTGATCAGCCAAGCCCTCACGTTTATGGCGAAAGATCGTACACACATTGAAGAAGCATATCCGGGTGATATCATTGGCTTGCACAATCATGGCACCATTCAAATCGGTGATACCTTCACGGAAGGCGAAACGTTGAAATTCACGGGCATTCCGCATTTTGCGCCTGAATTATTCAAACGTGTGGTATTGAAAGATCCGCTCAAACGCAAAGCGCTACAAAAAGGGTTGATGCAATTATCGGAAGAGGGTGCTGTTCAATTATTCCGCCCATTACGCAACAACGATTTGATTTTAGGTGCAGTGGGCACATTGCAGTTCGATGTGGTTGAAGAGCGCTTAAAGAGTGAATATAACGTGGCGTGCACATATGAGCAAGTGATGGTGCATGCAGCCCGTTGGGTATCTTGTCCCGATGACAAAATGATCGGACCAATTCCAAGAAAAAGCCTATGAATATTTGGCCCGGGATGGCGCCGATCAACTCACTTATCTGGCTCCATCCCGTGTGAACTTACAGATTGCCATGGAAAAGTGGCCAGCGGTGGTGTTTGCCGCGACGTGTGAGAAATAGGAATTGTAGGTGATAGGGGATTCGTCCCTACAGTTCATTATGATACAATCTTCCCTTCAATCCATGCACACCCGGGGAATACCATGCAAGTCGATGATTTACGAGAGCTATTTCTGTCATATTTCGAACAAAACGGCCATATGCGCCAGCCATCCAGCCCGTTGATACCTGCCAACGATCCCACCCTGTTGTTTACCAATGCGGGCATGGTTCAATTCAAGGACGTTTTTTTGGGCAAAGAACAGCGCCCCTTTACCCGCGCCACGACGTCACAACGCTGCGTTCGAGCTGGCGGAAAACATAATGATTTGGAAAACGTTGGGTATACTGCGCGTCACCACACATTCTTTGAAATGCTGGGGAATTTCAGTTTTGGCGATTATTTCAAAAAAGAAGCCATTGCTTATGCCTGGGAATTTTTGACAAAACATTTGCATTTGCCGCCTGAAAAACTGTGGGTCACTGTTTACAAAGAAGATCAAGAATCAGAAGACATTTGGTTGAAAGACATGAAGATCGACTCAACGCGTTTTTCCCGCTGCGGTGAAGCGTCCAATTTTTGGGCGATGGGCGATACAGGCCATTCTGGTCCTTGCACTGAAATTTTTTATGATCATGGTGCAGACATTGCCGGTGGGCCTCCGGGCAGTCCTGATGAAGACGGTGATCGTTACATTGAAGTCTGGAATTTAGTGTTCATGCAATACAATCGCACCGCCGATGGTGTTTTGCATCCGCTGCCCAAACCTTCTGTAGATACCGGTATGGGATTGGAGCGCATTGCAGCTGTGATGCAACATGTGCACAATAATTACGATATTGATATTTTTCAGATCCTGATCAAAGATGCAGCAAACCTATTGCACGTAACTGATGTAACAGATAAATCCTTGCGCGTGATCGCCGATCATATTCGCGCCTGTAGCTTCTTGATCATGGATGGTGTGCGTCCATCAAATGAAGGCCGCGGTTATGTGTTGCGTCGTATCATTCGCCGTGCTGTGCGGCATGGACATCATTTGGGTGCCACACAACCCTTCTTTTATCAACTCGTGAAAAGTTTGGTGAAGGCCATGGGGAAAGCGTACCCTGAATTATCACGCGATCAAGCTGTGATTGAAAAAGTGTTGAAACAAGAGGAAGAACAATTTTCACGCACACTGGCACAAGGCATGAAATTGCTTGATGAGGTATTACAATCAATGTCAGGAATAATCATCCCCGGTGATGTTGTGTTTAAATTGTATGACACTTATGGTTTCCCCGTTGATCTCACGCAAGACATTGCGCGTGAAAAAGGCTTAACGGTGGACATGACTGCTTTCGAATTACACATGCAACAGCAGAAGGAACGCTCATCCGCTGCCAGTCAATTTGAGATGGATCACCGTGCGCAGTTGTCTATCGAAGGCCACAATGAATTCACGGGTTACGAGCATCTTCAAGACGATGGTAAAGTCATTGGCATTTTTGTGAATGGCCAGCCGGCTCAAACGCTAAAGGAAAATGAAGCAGGGATGATTGTGCTCGACAAAACACCTTTTTATGCTGCTTCAGGTGGTCAGGTAGGGGATATCGGACACATTGACAACGCCACTGCTTTTTTCGATGTGAAAGACACGGTGAAGCAACAGAAAATGCATGTGCATGTGGGTGTCTTGCAGAAAGGTAAATTGTCTGTAGGCGACCAGGTCAGCGCAACCGTTGATAAAAACACCCGCGATGCGATTGTGCTGAATCATTCGGCCACGCATTTGTTGCATGCCGCATTGCGTCACATTTTGGGTCCACATGTTGTTCAAAAAGGATCCTTGGTCGCCAATGATAAATTGCGTTTCGATTTCGCGCACAATGAATCACTGACGCGTGATGAATGGGTGGCGGTCGAGCAATTGGTCAACCAAAAAATTCGTGAGGATGCGCCGTCTCATCTCGACGTGATGGATATGCAATCTGCGATGAAAAGCGGTGCCATGGCGTTGTTTGGTGAAAAGTATGACGACAAGGTGCGTGTGCTTGAAATGGCAAACGGTTTTTCAAAAGAACTGTGTGGTGGAACACATGTCTCGCGCACCGGTGAAATTGGATTTTTCAAAATCGTGAGTGAAGCGGGTATTTCAGCCGGCGTCCGACGCATTGAGGCGCTCACCGGTCAGGCCGCGTTGGATTATGTGGCCTCACAAGAAAATGATTTATTATCTTTGTCTGCATTACTTAAAACCTCACGCGATGGTTTGTACGATAAAACGCAACAACTCATGGATAGGAATAAAGACCTGGAGCGTGATCTTCGTGCGTTGAAACAAAAGCTTTTGGCCGCGCAAGGAGACGATGCACTGTCTCAAGCAGTGTCTATCGGTGACATGAAGATCCTGACAATGGAAGTGACCGACGTTGATGCAAAGGGTTTAAGGGATGCGATCGATGTTTGGCGTCACAAGATCAAAAAGGGAGTCGTCGTGCTCGCGCAGGTTCAGGAAAATAAAGTAAACTTAATTGTGGGTGTTACGCCAGATTGCGCTAAACTTTATCCTGCCGGTGCATTGGTGAAGTTTTTGGCACAGCAGTTGGATGGGCAAGGTGGCGGTCGCGATGATTTGGCTCAAGGCGGCGGTGCCGCTGACGATCGACTCGCGGGTGTGTTGAAAAGTGCGGTTGATTGGGTGAGGGATCGTTAATGGGTTCCAGATAAATGTATGCACTGCGTGCATACATTTTCCGGGATGCGTTCAAATCATGCTCCGCATGATTTTCACTGACGGTGATATGAATGGGCATACTTGTCAAAAAATTCGGCGGCACCTCGGTTGCCACCATAGAACGCATTGAAGCTTGTGCGGACATTGTCGCGCGCAGCGCAAAGGATCGTCCTGTGGTTGTCGTGGTTTCCGCCATGGCTGGTGAAACAGATCGTCTGCTGAATATGGCGAAAGCAATATCCCCTGACCCCGATCCCCGCGAAACAGACATGTTGCTCGTCACGGGAGAGCAAGTGACGATAGCACTATTATCGATTGCGCTCCACAAACGCGGCGTACAGGCGCGTTCACTGACCGGTGATCAAATTCCAATCCGAACGAGCCCCATTCACACCAAGGCACGTATTGAATTTATCGACAGCGAACGACTTCACCAATATATCCGTGCAGGCGAAGTGTTGGTGATTGCGGGTTTTCAAGGTGTCACAGAAGACGGCGAAAAAACAACGTTAGGGCGTGGCGGTTCAGATACATCAGCAGTGGCAATCGCAGCCGCTTTGAATGCGGATGAATGCGAAATTTACACAGACGTGCGGGGTGTTTATACAACAGATCCACGTGTGGAACCTGCCGCACGATTAATGCGCCATGTCACTTTTGAAGAAATGTTGGAAATGGCGTCGTTGGGTGCGAAAGTATTACAAATCCGCGCAGTTGAATTTGCCGGCCGTTATAAAATTCCCTTGCGCGTGCGATCCACATTCGATCCCACTGATGAAGGCACCCTAATTACTCTAGAGGAAAACAAAATGGAATATGTCACGATTTCTGGTATTGCATTTAGCCGCGATGAAGCTAAGCTTACTGTGGTGGGTATTCCTGATGAACCCGGTGTGGCTGCATCATTGCTCAGTCCTATCACAGAAGCGAACATTGATGTTGATATGATTGTGCAAAATGCACCTCATCAGGGACGGACGGATTTTACATTCACCATTCATCGCAATGATTATGAAAAAGCATTGCAACTGTTGAAGAAAAATGCGCAAGCATTGGGTGCAGTAAGCGTGGATGGCAACCCGCGCATTGCCAAAATCTCCCTGGTGGGGGTGGGCATGCGATCACATGCAGGGGTGGCCAGTCGGATGTTTACAACCTTGGCAAGGGAGAATATCAATATAATTATGGTAACTACCTCAGAGATTAAAATATCGGTAGGGGTAGATGAGAAGTACCTAGAGCTGGGTGTTAGAGCCCTGCATGCAGAGTTCCAGTTGGATAAGGAACCGACCGAAGAAACAATTTCTGGCCACATTTTTCAAAAATGAGTTATACTCTAAACATTAGATAATGATTGACGAATTCTGGGCACTCTGTCGTCCAAAAAAAGACAGGGGCCGGTAGAGGGAGAGTCAATAATATAAATTATTAAGGAGATTGACATGTTAATTCTGACCCGTCGCGTCGGCGAAACCCTTATGGTGGGTGATGAGGTGAGCATCACTGTACTTGGGGTGAAAGGAAATCAAGTCCGTTTGGGTGTGGATGCCCCCAAAACGATCGCCGTTCACCGCGAGGAAATCTACGCGCGGATCCAACAAGAGAAAAATGGCGGGCAGAGTACTGACGCTGAAGGCAATGAATAAGCCCGTTTGCCCTTTTATATGCTAATATGCCTCCTCAGCTGATTGTTGAGGAGTTCATATCATGTTGCTGCAACGTTTCTCTATAGCCACCCTGTCTATCGTTTTTCTGTGCTCACCTGCATTCGCGTCTGATTCGGCTGGCGTGTGTGACCCTGCCCGCAAACCCTTTCTGGTTAAAAAGATCACTGCAGAGAAGATTGCTGAGGGATTGACAGGCATGCCTCCCATGGCAGTTGGTTTTGATGTCGATGAAACCATCTTGTTTTCAAGCCCTGTCTTTTATCACCTGTCCCAGACCTTGCCTGATTGCGAGGGGATGCTGGAGGGGTGCAGTGTTCAGCCAGGCTATTGGGAGCAGGCCAACACATTAGATACCTTCAGCTTGCCTAAACCTGTTGGCGTTGAATTGGCCAAAATGCACATTGCACGTGGCGATGAAGTGTATTTCATCACCGCACGGACGGGCACTGACAATGAAACCTTGTCACAAGTGTTGCGCGATTTATTGGATGATCAAACCCTGGCGGATGTTGTGTTTGTGGGCTACGTGCCCGGTACCAATCCCAAAATTGAAGCCATTCAAGAACGCAATATCCAGATATATTACGGGGATTCTGATGGCGATATGAGGGCTGCTTATGCCCAAGAACCGCCCATCACCGGCTACCGCATGTTACGCTCAGAAAATACGCTGGAAAATATTTATGGTGTGCCTACACCGGGGATCTGTGGGGAGAGGGTGGTGAAGGGTTCAGATTTGTAGATACTGTAAGGGCGCATAGGCCCCCGCTTTCGCGGGGGTAAACTCCGTATCCGCCCTACAGTGCCCGTGCCTTAAAAAGCACCACCACATTCCCCACACGTTGCACCTTTCCAGCGCCATGGGTGGCACAGATTGCTTCAATCATGGCATCACGGGCGTCGTGGTCAGTGCCGGGGAGTCGGACTTTTATCAATTCGTGATCAAACAGGGCACGGGCAATTTCCGCATGAACGGATTCGGTGAGCCCCTTGCCGCCAATCATGACGACAGGTTTCAGTTGGTGAGCCTTGGCTTTGAGGACTTGGCGTTCGGATTGTGTTAAAGTATTCATCCGCGCATTGTAACACACTCGGAGCCCAAATGACTCGTCCTAAATCCACCAAGTGGATTCATGAACACATCAACGATCCATATGTCAAACAAGCCCAAAAGGATGGCTATCGTTCCCGTGCGGCCTATAAGATCAAAGAAATTCAAGAAAAACATAAGCTTATAAAACCAGGCATGATCGTCATTGACTTGGGCGCTGCGCCGGGCAGTTGGAGCGAATTGGTTGTGAACTGGGTGGGTAAAAATGGCAAGGTATATGCCCTTGATTTATTACCCATTGCCCCCATTTCAGGGGTAGAATGTATTCAGGGAGATGTTCAAGATCCTGCCGTTGTGGCCGATCTTAAAGATCGCATGGCCGGAAAACTGGCAGATGTCGTGTTATCTGACATTGCACCCAATATTTCCGGTAATGCCAGTGTAGATGCATCGCGGTCTGCGTACTTGTGGGATATGTCTCTCGACGTCGCAGACACATTTTTAAAGGAAGGCGGTGCGTTTTGCATCAAGGTTTTCCAGGGGGCTGGGTTTGAGGCGTTTTTAAAAAAGCTTCGGCAGCAATTTACAACAGTCTATATTTATAAACCTAAGGCTTCTAGACCGAAATCAAGTGAGGTTTATTTAGTGTGTAAGGGCGCATGCTTGCGCCCGAAGTGAAGGAGTGCACCTTGAACGATATCGTTAAAAATCTTTTCCTGTGGCTTATCATCGCAGCGGTGTTGATGTCCGTGTTCAGTAATTTCGGGCAACGCGGTGGTGCACAAACACGCTACGATTATTCTCAGTTTTTAACCATGGTCAATCAGGGCGAAGTGAAACAAGTCGTTATTGATGGACGCGCTATTCAGGGCGTGACACGCAGTGATCAGCGTTTTACCACGTATATGCCAATGGAAGACACGGGCCTCATCAGCGATTTACTGAAAAATGATGTGGCGATAGAAGGCAAGCCACCCGAGCAAACCAGTTTCTTGATGCAAATCTTTTTGAATTGGTTCCCCATTTTATTATTTATTGGTGTGTGGATTTTCTTCATGCGTCAAATGCAAGGCGGCGGTCGCGGGGGTGCGATGTCCTTCGGTAAAAGCCGTGCACGATTACTCGGTGAAAATGAAGTGAAAGTCACGTTTGCGGATGTCGCTGGTGCGGATGAAGCCAAAGAAGAAGTGACTGAGCTTGTCGATTTCTTGAAAGATCCCGCTAAATTTCAAAGTATCGGTGGTCGTATTCCGCGTGGTGTGTTGATGGTGGGTTCACCCGGTACGGGTAAAACATTGTTGGCCCGTGCGATTGCGGGAGAAGCTGGTGTGCCTTTCTTCACCATTTCAGGTTCCGATTTTGTGGAAATGTTTGTTGGTGTTGGTGCTTCTCGTGTGCGTGATATGTTCGAGCAAGCAAAAAAACAAGCGCCTTGTATTATTTTCATCGATGAAATTGATGCAGTGGGTCGCCATCGTGGCGCCGGTTTGGGCGGCGGTCATGATGAACGCGAGCAAACCCTCAATCAATTATTGGTTGAAATGGATGGCTTCTCAGGCAGCGAAGGGGTGATCGTGATCGCCGCTACCAACCGTCCTGACGTGCTTGATCCTGCGCTCTTGCGTCCCGGTCGTTTCGATCGACAAGTTGTCGTGCCATTGCCTGATATCAAAGGCCGCGAAGCAATTTTGAATGTGCACCTCAAAAAAGTCACAACAGATGGTTCCATCAATGCAGAAGTGATAGCCCGTGGCACGCCTGGTTTTTCAGGCGCAGATTTGGCAAACCTGGTCAATGAAGCGGCGCTCATGGCTGCTCGAAATGGCAAACAAACTGTGTCGATGAAAGAATTAGACATGGCAAAAGATAAAATCATGATGGGTGCAGAACGACGCTCCATGGTGATGACAGAGTCCGAGAAAAAATTAACGGCTTATCACGAAGCAGGCCATACGATTGTTGGTCGTTTGGTGCCTGAACATGATCCTGTTTACAAAGTCACGATCATTCCGCGTGGCCGTGCATTGGGTGTGACCATGCATTTACCTGAACAAGATCGTTACAGTTATTCTAAACAACGGCTGAAGAGCCAAATTGCGTCACTTTTTGGGGGTCGCATTGCCGAAGAATTGATTTTTGGTAAAGACGCCATCACGACGGGCGCTTCCAACGACATTGAAAAAGCGACTGAATTAGCACGCAACATGGTCACGAAATGGGGTTTATCTGACAAGATGGGGCCGATTGCGTATGGTCAAGATGACGGTGAGGTTTTCCTAGGACATTCCGTCACGAAACATAAAGAAATGTCACAAGAAACGGCTCGTGCGATTGATGCGGAAATTCGTGCGTTGATCGATGAAAATTACAACATCGCTTACAATATCCTGAAAACCCACTTGGATACGCTCCACAAAATGGCTGCCGCGTTGATTGAACAAGAAACGTTAAACGCCGAACAAATCCAAGCGATTATGGATAATAGGGCGTAGGGGGCGCATACTTGCGCCCATGCGCGAAGCGCGGGGGATTTATATAACAGTGCAATACCTCATCATGGGCGTCCTCAACCTCACGCCCGATTCCTTTTTCGAGGGTAGCCGCGCATCCTCACTCGCGCATGCCAAGTCATCGATTGAATCCATGATGGCTGACGGCGCAGACATCATTGATATCGGCGCTGAATCGACCCGCCCTGGGGCAACCCCTGTGTCGGTTGAAGCTGAGTGTGAACGTCTTTTCCCCATACTCGAATGGCTTCAACATCAATCTATTCCCTTTTCTATCGATACCCGCAAAACAGACGTTATGTCAGCCGTGCTACCTTTCAAGCCGGCCATGATCAACGATGTCAATGCTTTTCAAGCGCCCGGCGCGCTAGAAGTCATAGCGGATCATCCTGTTGAAGTGTGTTTGATGCATGCGAAGGGAGAGCCGAAAACCATGCAGGATAATCCTGAGTATACTGATGTGGTCGCAGAAGTGTATGCTTTTTTTCAAGACAGAATCACGGCTTGCGAAGCCGCGGGCATTGATAAAAGCCGCATTTGGTTGGACCCAGGGTTCGGTTTTGGAAAAACACTCACTCACAACTTAAAAATGTTACAATCGCTTCAAGCTTTTACGGGCTTAGGGTGTCGGCTGATGGTCGGTATGTCCCGCAAAGGCATGATTGGAGCTATCCTCAATAAGCCGGTTGATGAACGTCTTTATGGCAGTCTCACGGCACATACAGTGGCATTGCTGCACGGGGCGAGCATGGTTCGCACCCATGATGTAGCAGCCACGAAGGATGCGGTTAACATTTTACAGGCAATATATGGCACATAAAACGCATTTTGGAACGGACGGTATCCGTGGCACGGTAGGCGAAGCGCCTATCACAGTTGATTTTGTGTTAAAGCTCGGCTGGGCAGTGGGGTCTGTGTTGGCCAAGCAGAGGTCCCGCGAAAGTGGTGATTGGGAAAGACACACGTATTTCTGGGTATATGTTGGAATCGGCTCTCGAAGCGGGTTTATCCGCCGCGGGGGTGGATGTCTGTTTGCTCGGCCCCATCCCAACACCTGCGATCGCGTATTTAACCCGCAAGTTGTCTGCACAAGCCGGTATTGTGGTCAGCGCATCACACAATCCCTATCCTGACAATGGCATCAAATTATTTTCCGCTGCTGGTGAAAAGATAGGCGATCAGATTGAACAAGACATTGATCGCCAATTGGCCTTGCCCATTCTCACATTAAGTGCGAAATCTTTGGGCAAAGCTTATCGCATCCAAGATGCACAAACGCAATATATCGATTTTTGTTTATCATTATTTAAAAACTTATCGCTGAAAGGCCTGAAGATTGTGGTGGATTGTGCGCATGGCGCCACTTACCACATTGCGCCAGAATTGTTCACGCGATTGGGCGCAGAAGTCGTGGCCATCGGTATTGCACCGAATGGGCGCAATATCAACGAATCATGCGGCTCAACACATCCGGCTTTGCTGCAGCAAACGGTCCTCGCTGAAAAGGCTGATTTAGGCATGGCTTTCGATGGTGATGGTGATCGTGTGATTTTTGTCGATCAACATGGTGTCGTTGTTGATGGTGATCAACTTGTGTATATGTTGGCAAAGCATGCCCATCAGCAGGGTTTGTTGAAGGGCGGCGTGGTCGGTACGCAAATGAGCAATTTGGGTTTAGAGTTGGCGTTAAAAGCGTTAGACATTCCATTTGTGCGCACCTGCGTCGGTGATAAATACGTTCACGCGAAACTCGAGGAATTAGGTTGGATGTTGGGCGGGGAGTCTTCTGGTCACATCATCCAGATGCATTGTCTTTCCACGGGTGATGGTATTTTGGCAGGGCTGGGCGTGCTGCAAGCGTTGTCCATGCAGCAAATCACTTTGCATGAAGCGGTGAAAGACGTGGCATTATTCCCACAAGTGATGATCAATGTGCGCGTGTTATGTTCGCAAGATCCCATCTTGAATCCTGTCATTGCGCAAGCAGTGAATGACGTGGAAGCGCAGTTATCTGGTCGTGGCCGTGTTTTGTTGCGCCGATCAGGCACAGAGCCGGTGGTGCGCGTGATGGTTGAAGGCGAAGATGCAGCGCTGGTACAAGCCTTGGCGAATCACCTCGGGGAAATCGTTGAAACAGCATTGGTCAGTCATCAGCAGTTTAGTGCTTTTTAATGGGGGCCGATATGCGTTCTTACATGGTGGTTGCTAACTGGAAAATGAATGGCAATGAATCCTTACTCATCGCTGTGCGCGAAGCGTTGGCGGCTGTTCAGTCTGAAGCAACGGTACTCATCATTCCCCCATTTGTCTATCTGCCCGCGGCAGGCCAGCATTTGCGAGAGGCGGGGATTCAGATCGGCGCCCAAAATGTTAGTCAGTATGAAGAAGGCGCCTACACAGGCGAAATCTCCACGACAATGCTGCGCGACATGGGTTGTCATCATGTGTTGGTGGGTCATTCCGAGCGCCGCGCTTTATATGGCGAAACGAACGACATTGTCGCAGCGAAATTCATGGCGGTGCACCAAGCGAATATGGTGCCTATTCTCTGCGTGGGGGAAACCCTGGCTGAGCGCGAGGCGGGTCATACGCAACAAGTGATTGAAGCGTCTTTAGAGGCGGTGAGGGCTGCGGCAGGTATTGAGGCATTTGGCAGGGCAGTGGTTGCCTATGAACCTGTCTGGGCGATAGGGACAGGCTTGGCGGCTACTCCTGAGATGGCCCAAGCCGTGCATGAGCATATCAGAAAATGGCTGACAAAATATGATGAAGCTCTTGCAAAAAAACTCCAAATTCTGTATGGTGGCAGCGTGAGTCCGTCGAATGCGCAGGCGTTGTTTAGTATGCCTGATATTGATGGCGGATTGGTAGGCGGGGCGTCCCTTAAACCGGATGCATTTGCTGAGATTGTGGCGAAAGCAAGGTAAAATAACCATGTATCAAGTGATTTTGATCATCCATGTGGCGATATCAGCGGCTCTGGTGATGTTTATCCTATTGCAGCAAGGCAAAGGCGGCGGCATGGGCGGATTAGGGGGCGGTGGCGCTTCCACAACGTTATTTGGCAGTGGCGGGCCCGCAGACTTCATGAGCCACACAACCGCGATCCTAGCAACCGGTTTCTTTATCACCAGTTTGACCCTGAGCCTATTGGCTGTGAATCAAATCAAGGCCCAACGCGCACTCGACATGCCCGTCGTGCCCGAACAAGTTTCTGTAAATAGCGAAGTTCCAGTTGATACTGGATTGTAGGAGCGCATACTTGCGCCCTTCCTTATCCGCCGATGTGGTGAAATTGGCAGACACGCCATCTTGAGGGGGTGGTAGCGCAAGCTGTGCCGGTTCGAGTCCGGCCATCGGCACCATTTTTTGTATGTGGGGTAGTCATATGTCTTTATTCAAAAAAATCATGATCGCTTTTCTCCTGTGTTCACTTCATGGCTTGGTCTACGCACAAGCGAACATCCCGATCGCATCTTGCAATGATTTGAAATCCATCAGCGCTAATATGAGCGGTTATTACTACCTCACACAGGATGTTTACTGTGGCACGGTTCACCCGATTGATGGCACTTTCACGGGCACATTGGATGGGCAAGGGTTTACCATTTTCAATCTGAATATTGTGAATCAAGATGGTCGTAAAAGCGAAAACACCGGGATTTTTAGAACAATAGGGCAAAATGCACAAGTCACCAATATCCGCTTTTTCAATACCGTGTTGACTGCGCACCGAGATACGAATCGTGGGGTCATTGCGGGTGTGGCAACGGGAAATGTTAACGTCACGGACGTGGTTTTCGAGAAACTTCAAATATTGCACCACGATGTGGCTCCGGATAAGAAGAAGGATTTAGGCGGGACAGGCAGCGTGGTGGGTCTTGCCACAGAAGGTACGATTGTGCTCAGACGCGTCATGGTGACAGGCCCAGCAGATGGCGTTTTGATCTCTCAAAACGCATTTGCAGGCGGGTTAGTGGGTATTGCTGAGGGCAATATTATCATTGAGCAGTCAAGTGTTTGGGCGTTGCAAGCAAAGGGAGGCAAAGAATGTTACAACCCTGCGAATGAATGTGGGTATGGTGGTTTGGTCGGCTTAATCGGTAAATTCCAGCCCCACAATTATGATCATCCTGACAACCATGTACCCGCTCTTGAGAATGGCAACAGTGCGATCATTTCCCAATCTTCAGCATCAGGCGCTATTTTTTCAGACAAAAACATAGGTGGATTCGTTGGCATGATCAAAGCAGATCGAGGTGTTTTAATTGAAAACAGCTACTCTGATATTGCTATTTTATGCAGAAGATATTATCCAATTGGAAATGAATGTGAGGTTCCCAGTAAGTTTGCCGGTGGTGTGGTGGGGAAAGCTGTGGAAAGTGGTCATCAAAAAATGATCGCCCTGGGAAATGTGTATGTCATTGGGAGGAATGACAATGACATTAAGAATGAACCCTACAGAGAATGGGACACGCATTCTGCTGCGATAGTAGGGATAGATGAGTCCGCTTCAACACGAATTATCAATTTGCCCAATACGCAAAGTTACTACGATAGGGATAGCACAAAAATGTCAATATCAGGTGACATGGTATCGAGAGGGTTGACATCTAATCAAATGCAATCAGGCTATACTGCCGATTTTTCGACCTGGGATCCTTCCGTTTGGACTTTTATCTATGGTTATTATCCTATTTTGAATGAAACACGGTAGAAGTAAATAGATGGGAGGTGCGTAAGCTGTGCTGGTTTGACTTCAGCCTTCTGCACCACATAGTTAAATGGACAGGGTCATTATATCATGGTGAATGTTTCATGGATTCAGAGAACATTGGGTGCTGAATCTTGCTACAACATGGGTCAGCGATATGAAACAGGAGCTATTGTTTCGCGTGATATGGCAACTGCTCTAGAATGGTATAGAGCGTCAGCGGCACTGGGCCATGTGGATGCACAATTATGGCTTGCTGATCATTATAGAAAACAGAAAAACGTCGCTGAAGCAAGACAATATTATCGAAAAGCGATAGTAAAAAAACCGAAATTAGCACACTATGGTCTTGCTTTATTGCTCGAAGATGAAGAAAAATATTCTGCTGCTTTAGAGGCTTTTGAACTCGCTGCATCGCTTGGATGTCATTTGTCTGAAAAAAAACTAATAGACTTTTCTCGTACAGGTGATCACAGGCCAAGCATTACTGATTTTGGGTGAGCTCGAAGAACATAAAGAGAACTGGGTCAAGGCAGAACAACATTACACAGAAGCAGCAAATTTAATGTCTGCCAAAACGGTACCGCTAGCAAGTATTGAAGCATTAAAACGATTAGGTGATTTCTATATTAAGGGTCGTGCCACTATCCTCCAAAACAAATCCGTGGCAATCAAATACTATCAACAAGCAGCGATGTTAGGATCGACAGAAGCGTTAAATGCATTATTGGTGCTGGCAGAGACGGATGGAGAGGCAAACTATGCATTGGCAGAATGTTATTGTGAAGGGTTGTCTGCCGCTAGTGAAAATCTAAAAAAGGAGAAACTTGAAAAAATACTTGAATACTTAAAGAAGTCTAATGCACAGAGATTTCTGCCAGCCAAAATGAAATTGGCTGAGATTACGAAAGATTATCTAAAGGACGAAGCACAAGCCTGTCACTATTATATTGAAGCTGCAGAACAAGGTGATAAGCAAGCACTAAGTCTATTGCCAGTGCTTCTTGATAAAATAACAAACATGGATTTATACCTTCGGTTTGGCCGTTTGAAGGAAAAACTGAAGGATGTTCAGGGCGCCATGGTTTATTATCATAAAGTCCATAAAATCTACGGCGGAAATCATGGTCAGCAGCAATTGGCGCGGCTAGCCAATCAAGATGCGAAATATGCATTTGATATTGGAAAACTATTTGTACTGGACGACCCGATCAATGCGCTGAATTATTATATGATATCTGCGCGTGCTAAAAATGCGGAAGCGTTAGCTGCCGCTGAATCTCTGTCGGAAAAGGGTTCTGCAGAGATCCAATATAAATTAGCAATGGAATATTTTTTGCCTGCTAAAAACATGCGAAAAGGCGTGAATTTTTTGTTGCATGCTTGGAATAAAGGGTATCAATTAGCGTTAACTGCGCTTAAATCAACAACATTTGATGTCGCGATGTATCAGTATCTTGCCGAGCAATTTGAAAAAGGGGGTATTGTTAAGCAGGATGAATCATTGGCATTGTATTTTTATATTAAATGCGCCGAGTTACAACCTATACCAGGTGGATTTAAAGTCGGTGAGTATTATCTGAACGGACGTGGTACAGCTGTGAATGTATCACTTGGCTGCGAATATTATTTGAGCGCTGCAAAATTAAATTATCAGCCAGCCATTAATGGATTACAGCAAATGGCTGCAGAACAAAACCCAGAAGCACTCTATGCCTACGGGAAGTATCTATTTCAGCATTTGAAAAAGGACGATGGATTACTTTATTATGCCGCAGCTGCGCAGTGTCATCATACGCAAGCAAAAGAGTTTATTGGGAATAATGCTCTGTTCACGCAGGATCAACATATAATACTTGCAACAGCGTTTGATAAAGGGGCTGATAATCCCAAAGTGGCAGCAAATGCTGGGGCAGCGAAAAGATATTACCGAGCCGCCAGTCACAAAGGCTCCGCGATGGCAAGTTTTCGCCTCGGTGAATATGCTGAAAACGCAACAGAATCATCTGAAGATCCCGTCGATCACTTTGTCACAGCATTACATCAAAAGCATCCGAAAGCAATAAGCCGATTAGAAATATATGGAAAGGCGAAAAATCAGAAGGCCTGTTTTGCGCTTTCAAAGGCATATGGGCAAAACAATCGCATTGGTATTCAATGGTTAATTTGCGCGGCAGATTTAGGGCACAGTGATGCCTTAAATCAATTGAAAAGCATAAAAATTGATCACACAAGTGCTTTTATCGTTGCTGCGGCACTTGATACAGGCAAGACCCCCTTCTTTGATATCACACAAAATCTGTCGCTCGCATTTTGTTATTATAAAAGTGTGGTGGAGAATGATCCAAACTATCTAGATGCACTCTACCGAATAGTTCAATTTTATGAGCAAGGCCTAGGTGGTGTTGCTGTTGATCAAGTGTGTACAGCGAAAACGTACGTGTCAATCGCGCTGAAATCATCAGGTGAGCAAGCCACAGCAGCCTTAGAAAAGGCATCAAAGATCATTGAGGGGATAAGCAATTGGGAATTGTGCTATCAATTAGGTATTGCATACGAACATCATCAACAGACGAGCAAGGCCATACATGCATGTAAAAAAGCTGCTGATAATGGACATGCACTTGCCTTAAGTCGCCTCAACCGAATGGCGCAGCAAGATACCGAGTCAGCATATACCATCGGACTGTTGTATGAACAACAAGATATCAATCGCGCACTTGAATTTTATCAACCAGCATTGATGAGTAATCACGAGGCAACCGTTGAGAAAGTGAAAAAACTCGCGATTCATTTGCCTCAGGCCATGTACGTCATTGCACGTGATTATTATGTGCAGCATAAACAGATGCAAGCTGCAATTGAATCATTGATGCGAGCTATTGCACATCAACAACCTGACGCGCTGCTCTTTCTAAAAGGATTGAACTTAACAGCAACACAATGCAATGCAATTGCCGCTACATATGAAAAAGGGGAAGGAATTCATGTGCAAAATTTTGCGTATGCCATAGCCTTTCGAGTGAAAGCGTTAAATAAGAGAAATCCAAATGAATTAATGCATCTCGCTGCTTTGTGTGAAAATAATCAGGAATCACCAAAAGAAAATAGGGCGCTTGCTTGGGAGTATTATTACAAGGCTGCAGAGTTAGGCTCAAATGATGCTTTTCTTGCATTGGAACGACTAGCGCGAACAGAATCAGAAGATAAAATACAAGCTTTAAATCAGCTGAAAGATAAAAAAAATCGTACTCCTACTGTGACTTTCAGCTGGAATTCGACATTGCCGAAACGAGCCGCTTTGCCTGCTTCATATACTTCTAAAAGGAATTAGGAAATGAGAAATCATACAGATCTGTATTCAGTATTGAATGTTCCAAGCACTGCCACATTTGACGAGATAAAAAAGGCTTATCGTAAGCTCGCCATGAAACAGCATACAGACAAAGGTGGCACTGATGATGCAATGGCAACGTTAAATAATGCATACGAAGTTTTAAGTGATGCTGCCCGCAAGAGCGCCTATGATGCGATGCAAGCGAGTGGTGCTGATGCCATTGATCGGATGTTTGAAGCGAAAGGCAAATGGGTGAAATTAGGCAGCACAGGTGAACGCTTTTCGGAAAGGTATAGGAAACGTTTCATCGAGTTGAAGGCATCATACCAGAATGCGATACCAGTAGCGTTCGATATGAAAAATGTTGTTCCAGTGCATCAGAGCCAATTGTTTGATATCAGCACGCGAGAAGGAGTAATCAAAGAAGGTGGATTGCTTGAATTTCTCAAGAAACATGCGTTGTCCCACAAAGACGCGATGCTCCCTTCCGGCGTATGGCGTACGCCTTTAACGCCACAGCATGCGATAGGAGTGCTGATTGATTTTGTCGAAGGTGATTATCGTGGGCTTCAACTGAAACAACTGTATGATTATATGATGGCGGAAGCGGAGAACGTTGATCAGAGAGAGAGGCAGCTATATCTCGCGTTAGCGAACATATTTATATTTGCCTACCGAGAATCATTGCCGAGCGAACTAGAGAAGTCAACGGCTCCATCAATGACGATGTCTGGACACAAGTCTTTGTGTGCTGTGACAAATTATATTAAAAAGACATCCAGCTTCAGTATGTCTTACTGTGCCTCATTGTTACAAAATGAATATTTTCGTGATTTTTATCAGTGGATACTCGTGAATGCTGTTTGGAGACAACCTGATCCAAAATTAATTCAAAACACATTGGCTGAATACAATAATTACGATCATACACGTGAAGAGCTGCAAAAGTTGTTGGACAGGCAAGAATCTTTACCAGAAGATGCAGAAATGCGCAGCGGGTTTGAGCAATGGGTCACAACGTATAAATATCTCTATCTTTATGAAAAAAATGCCAAGGAACATCGAGAAAAACCAGTATACCTTAAATCAGCAGAGCATCATATCGAATGTGCATATGATATTATGGATTGGTTTCCAGTGTTAGGTGAACGCGTTCCAAGAGAAATTCTCGCAAACCTGTTGCTTCAAGCAGGTGCTCAAATGCAAGTATCAGGCCAATTATCCACAAACCATCCGGAGAAAATGGCATGTGAAAAATTGAGCTATGAGTTTTATATGAATGCGCTTATGTTTGCAAATCGTTCATCCTTAGACGTTGAGTTATATGTCCTCCAACACATTATTTCTAATATCAGTGATTATCGCTTTCAAAATGAATCCGCTAAAAAAGCGCTGCCAGAATTAGTAAAACTATATTCACATATATCAAATGTTTTTCCGCTCTATGAAGAACCGCAGGCACATATTCAATTATTTTCGACCAGTGATAATGGTTTGCAAGGTACGATGCGTCGCCTGCTGTATGTATTGGTTGATGTGGTTCGATTCAATCGATCACATGCGGCAGATGAGGCGAAACCCTTTGATCATAAATATGTTGATGTCTTGTATTATGCATACGAAGCATGTTTGCGTAGATGGTATGAGTCCAATGAAGCGACTGAAAAAGATATTCGAACAACTCTTATGGAAGAATTGTTAGCTGACAGAGGCTGGAAGTTTTCTGATTTGAATAAGCGTTTGCAATCACCTTATATCATGATCGATCGAACACCAGATGGCTGGCTATCTCCGACACGCACATTGGCATTGCCAACAAAAGAGAAACAAACAGCATTCGCTTCACTCGATGCCATTGAAATCGATGACAATACAGGCAACTTTCACTTCGTGATGCGCGATATTACCGGCTGGCAAGATCCACAACAGCGCGTGGTCAGTTTTTCAGATATACAAGAAATATTCTCGCACAATGTCACAGGGGCACTGCTGAGTCTTGATGAAGTCAATGAATACATGCGATTCCATCCATTTAATAAAATCAGAGTATCTCCAACATCCTTGTTCGAGACGGATTTTATCAATACGTTTTTGCTAACCGATTATTTCCTAAAATTCATGACGGTGGGTCATGAGGTCAATGGCCAGTATCCCTACAACATGCGACCAGTCAGAGAGATGATCTCGCATTTTCCTACTCATTTAAAATTGATTATTGAACAATTTCAAGACGCTCAGAAGGATGAATCTGCTCATCGTTTTTGGATCGAGGCATGTCCGGTGAATGCATTTTTGCCTGTTCAGGAGCGTGGCAATGACGAGACAACTCGAATCATGGTTCCTGAAATTCATATGATTGTTAAAAAACATCTTTTACGTCGAAGCGCTAGCGGTGCTTTAGTGGATGATCAAAATGAGCCTGATGAAGGCTGGCACTTGTATCGCTTTGATAAGCTACCAGGGCAGAATAAACTCTGTGAGTTAGCAACAGATAAATCCGTGATCGTTTTTACAAAAAAACTTACTGAGGTTTATTTTATTCCTAAAGGCGGGCAATCTGAAAAAATGCATTTACCAAATCATATAATGCATCTTTTTGTTAAATTATCAGCAATGACTATTGATGATAGTGGTGCAATTTCAAGGACTGACGAAAATTCAAGTTATCTATATTATGTTGTCAAAGTATTGTGCGCTGAGTATAAAAAACCAACCCTTTTTTCACCAGAATATGTGTTCGCACAGGAGTTTACACTCCACTATGATGAATTTGCAAACTGTTTGCCTGAGTTTGCTCGCCTTCGCGAGCTGGCTCGTTTGACAGTGTACGTTCAATTATTAAATCGCGTGAAATCATCAAACGAGCTTCAAAAGACAAAGCTGGAATCTATCCTTAATGATGTCGAACATTGGAAAAAACGTGAAGCCGTAGTCAAAAAAGCCATTGCAGATATTAAGCAGCAATACGATAATCTTTATAACCAAACGTTTCAAGACATGCAGACTAATATTTCTGAGAAGTTTAGTCACTTTAATCGAGACTTTTCTCGGACAGCCTTAGAACGAAAATATCTTGCTATCCTTAATGGTATTAAACAGGACATTGATCCGCTTGATTTTAATGAAAGATCCCGGCAAGTCGTCGATGCGGTTGACAAGATGTACAATGAAAATCGAAGCCGTATTATCAATCAGCATGGCATGGCTCAATGGAATTACAATGCGACTAACATTCGAAACCAGTGCGATGCAGAAAAAGGCAAAATCGCACGCGAGTTAACAAGAATGAAACGCGAATCTGTTCATGCAAGTCTGTTGAGTCAATATGATTCGATCTTGGCTTTGCCGAGAAGCACGATCTCGACATATGTCACTGAATTTATGAATGGAAACCATCAGAATCTGCTGCGATCTCTAGTGAATGAAAGTTACAATAAATCATTGACAGCATTGGTCAGCTCTTTCGGTTCCTTTGATATCGGGCACTCCACTGTTGAAAATGCATTAACTTCCCCATCCGCTAGAAATAGCATTACTAAAATCATTGTTGATAAAAATACAGCAGCGCTGCGAACACAATGTGATAGCGAAATTGCCCGTGCAAACAATATTATCTCTGAAGAGAAAGCTGAGATACGAGCAGCGATCGCTAAATTTCAGCGCGTGATCAATAAATTGGGTGAGCTAGGGATCGGTCGCAAAGACGCTTTGGATCAGGCCGACATTTCTCCCGAGAAATGCACTTGGGTGCCTGCCAGTGTTGATCGACAAGAAAACCGCACTCGTCTTGTATATGGTGGAGTTCATGTGCAGCCCAGTATTCATGTGGTGACAAGTATGAACTCGCAAACACAATCAGCGGTAAATCAGTGTTATTCCCCGTCGAATCATTTTCGTTATTCGTCACAAGATTTACCTCGTGCGACTCAGAATGGATGCAGTAATAATTTCCAACAACGCATGGCCTCTCAGCCGTCTGCTCCTCCGCCACCCCCATCTTCCGGTGGCGGATATGGTGGTGGTTCATCGAGTGGTGGAGGGCGACGTCCGCCTTCACCGCCGCCACCAGGGAATGGCTACTCGAATAGTATGAGTGATGCGTTGCGTCATAAAGTTGTCCTCAGTTTCCAAGAGGCGGGTATGATGCGACAGAGCGAGAAATTGACGCAGCAGGCTATAAACGGAAGCGAAAGAATTATTGCTGGAAGAGATCTCAATAATCCCCATCTTGTCAATACATTAACTGCAGGTGGGAAAAATATCAATGATTGGGGTAAGTATACTACACCTTCAGTCACACTTTCGACTGGTCAAAGTGTTCAGATACATTACTATAAGCATGAACCTACCGGTAAAATTTCAAATATTGAGTATAAAGTTAAAGGTGTGGTAGATTATGCAGGCAAACCCAGTGCTGCTGAACGCACGGGCGCTGATCCTTACCGAGGCACTGGAAAGGCAAAATATGCATCCGAACTTTTTAAATAGATAGGAACATTATGAAACTGATATGCAATCTAAAGGATAGTACATGGGTAAACTATGGTGATGCATATTATCCATTGGCAATTAGTTTTAGTTTGAAAAGTGGTATTGAAGTGTATATACAATCTGAGGATAATAATACCCCAATTTGGAAAAAAATAACTGGTTTTGAAGTCATTGATCAAATCATTCCCAGCTCATGGGTTAGGAAAGTAGATGCAGATCCCGCATATGGGATAATCACATTTCTCCCGGCAAAATGGGTCTATCGTGGTTTTTTTGAAGAATTATATGATGATGTCCCCTCTGCTGTAGCATTATTCAATGAAGAAGCGATAAAAATATATAAGGAATTGAAAGCGCCAGGGTATGAACAGGATTAATTTCGTTATTGGAATTGCAAAAGTAATTAGATTGATATGAATGTAGGGGCGCATATTTGTGCCTGTCCGCGCCATGGTGCGGCAATAAATCGATTTCGGATCGCGTTGTGGATCAAAAGAGAGAAAGTCGACAATGAGCACGGAAAATGAAAAGAGAAGATTTAATTCAAATACTTGAAGGCGATATAGATCATATCGATCATGTGGATATGTATGATGAGAACATGTGTTCCCCGGAAGTGGAAGTGCATCCAAAACATGTAAAAAGGATGTTGCTCGATTTCATCAGTGATAAACTTAGCGCGCAACAATTACAAAAATGGGCAGAGTTCATATCATATCGTTGTGACTATTCGTCGATCAATTTCATGGAACTCGAAGATGAAGATTATTATGAAGTCATGTGGGATGTGATCAATTGCTTGTCAACCCCCGAACTTGACGGTGAAATCACCAAAGAAAGTGTGAAGGGATACTTGTTGGAACTGCAGAAGTATACGGAGTAAGGCCTCAGCCTCGTCAGAGGCAGCAGATGTGGAGCCCCGCATGTAGCGCGCCTGATAGGGCGTGCAAATGTGGGGTTCCCATGAGGCCGCTGTAGGCGGCGGAATGGGAGGTGTGGTAGATTATGCAGGCAAACCCAGTGCTGCTGAACGCACGGGCGCTGATCCTTACCGGGGTACTGGAAAAGCGAAATATGCATCCGAACTTTTTAAATAGATAGGTACGATATGAAGCTCATTTGTAAAATAAAGGACAATCTATGGGTTAATTATGAAGAGGAATATTATCCTCTTGCAATTAGCTTTTCGTTAAAAAGAGGGATCGATATATGCATACAAGTTGGCGAAGATGGAATGCCGGGTTGGAGTAGTCTAGTTGGTTTTGAAGTTATCGATCAGACCATTCCTAGCTGTTGGGTGAGAGATGTACACGAAGATCCAACGTATGGAATCATCACGTATCTGCCTGCGAAATGGGCCTACCATGGATTTTTTGAGGACTTAAGCAATGATATACCTGCTGCCGTAGCATTATTCAATGAAGAAGCGATAAAAATATATAAGGAATTGAAAGCGCCAGGGTATGAACAGGATTAGTTTCGTTATTGGAATTGCAAAAGTAATTAGATTGATATGAATGTAGGGGTGCATATTTGCGCCTGTCTGCGCCAGAGAACAAATTTCTTAGCTAACCAAATCCCTGAGGCCGGAGGCCTTAGGGATTCTCCTTAATAAAGAGGTTATTGTTTCTTGTAGCAATAACCTATCTTTTTACCATTGCCGGACCAGCACCCAGCATTCAAATCCATCAGAGCGCATAGACCAGCTGCGTTGATGGTGTATTTTGAGTTAGTAATGCCGTTGTTGCACTGGAAAGTTTGATCATAACTAAAGTTGTTGCCATCATCAGAAGCATTACATTCTGCTATACCCCCACCATTAGGGCAATGGACGATTTCTGACGTAGTCGCCGTAACATTGGGATCACTGCTTTTGTCACAAAGAACATTCTGTCCTCCATGTTTTATGCAGTCTAAATAATTGTCGCTGTTGACGCCACAGATTGTGCTTTGACCCCCATTGGGGTTAGATAATTGTACGGCATAATTACATGTTGAATCACCCTGAGGGACCTCGGCGCATTGAGAGAGTGGCAGTTTGGCCGAGCAGTTAGGTGCGGTATCGCTGAGGGCAGGGAATGTGATGAGAGACAGCAAGAGAGGGGTTGCACAGCGAAGTGTCACTGATAAAATTGATGTATTGATGAAACTTTTCCTTAAGATGGATTGATACGAATAGTTTAGATGTTTAAGCATGAAAGTCAATATCCGAAGGGCGAATATCTGATCTCAATACTATGGCCATAAGCTGATCTGGCACCAAAGAGGGATAACGCGAAGTGAAAGAAGCTTGGAAAAGCAGGAATGGAAGATAACAGGCAAAGACATTAACGATTTATCATCTCTTTGCCTATAATGATAAGAATTAATGAGAGGCTAGTGCCATATGAAAGCAAACAAACATCTTATTTGGATCATTCTCACGCTGCTGTTGGGCTGCTCCAAATCCGATCAAGTATCAACAGCCCCGCGCTTGGTCAAAACCGTTGTGGTGGGAGAGGCTGGGGTGTCGGCGGAACGTTCCTTTCCGGGGCGTGTGATTGCAGGTCAACGGGCGGACATGTCTTTTCAAGTCTCTGGAACATTGAGTGAATTGCCGGTTAAAGAAGGACAGCGCGTCACGCAGGGGCAACTTCTTGCAAAGCTCAATTCACGTGATTTTGAAAATCGTTATAATGCAGCGAAATCCACGCGTGACATCACCGAAATCAATTATGAACGTGGAAAAAAATTAGTCGTGAACGGCACGGTTGCACAAGTCACTTTTGATGATCTGCGCAATAAATTTGAAGTCGCAAAATCAGAAGAAGCCATTGCACAAAAAGCACTGGAAGACACACAAATGTTGGCACCTTTCACCGGCATGATTGCGCGCGTCTATGTTGATAATTTTCAAGAAGTGCAAGCAAAAGAAAAAATCCTCACCGTGCAAGATGTTCAAGATGTGGATATCCTGATCGATGTCCCCGAGCGAGATATTATTAATCGACAGAATATGAATAATAACCGTGTTGAGGATCAAACATTGCCCAATGGTTATGTGGTGTTTGATGCCATTCCTGGTCAACAGTTTCAGGTCACTGTAAAGGAATACGCAACTGAAGCAGACCCGACCACACAAACCTATCGCGTGCGACTGAGCATGAAGGCTCCTGAAAACATCAATATTTTACCCGGCATGACAGCGACATTGAAAATGAAACAGCCTGCACAAATGATCACTGAGACATCTTTGCCAGCAAATGCTGTCGCTGTCGACCCTCAAGGACATTTTTATGTGTGGGTTGTGAAAGAAGACATGACGGTGACCAAAGTGCCTGTTCAAGTCGGCGATATGGTCGGGAATGATATTCGCATCACGCAAGGCATTTCGCAAGGTCAACGTGTGGTTGTTGCGGGCGTGCCGTATTTAACAGAAGGCATGAAGATCCGTTTATTCACCAACCAATATTAGGATTGATATGAACCTCGCCACCAAAGCCATTCAATATAAATTATTCACGCTTGTCTTAACGCTATTGGTGATTATTGGCGGCGGATTTGCCTATGAAAAATTGGGACGATTGGAAGATCCAGAATTCACTGTGAAATCCGCATTAGTCGTCACACAATATCCGGGTGCCAGCGCGACTGAGGTCGAAAAAGAAGTGACTGAAGTGCTTGAAACGGAAATTCAAGAATTAGGACAGATCGATTATTTGGAATCACAAACCAGTACAGGATTGTCCAGTATCACTGTCACTATTTTAGATAAATATGATAAACACACGTTACCACAAGTGTGGGATGAATTGCGCAGAAAAGTGAATGATGCGCAAACCAAATTACCTCCAGGCGTGGGGCGTTCTGCAGTGTATGATGATTATGGCGATGTGTATGGCGTATTATTGGCCGTGACAGGTTCTGAATATTCAGCAGAAGAATTAGAAGATTTCGCAGATTTTTTACGGCGCGAATTACTGACGGTGCGAGATGTGGCTAAAATTAATATGTGGGGTGTGCAACAGCGTCAGGTCTTTGTCGATATTGCACAATCAAAAATGGCTCAACTGGGAATCAGTCTAGAGTCCATTTATGCCACACTGGAAAAACAAAATTTGGTGCAAGGGGCAGGGCATGTCAATGTGGACAACGAATTCATTCGGATCAGCCCAACAGGCGAAATCAGTTCGGTTGAGGCCATTGGCAATTTACTGATAGGTAGCCATGATCAACAGCTGATTTATTTGAAAGACATCGCTACCATCAGCCGCGGTTTAATCACTCCTCCCTCGGAGCATTTGCGATATAAAGGTAAAAATGGGATTGCCTTGGGCGTATCGACGGTCTCAGGTGGCAACGTCGTATTGATGGGCGAAGCCATCCAGCATAAATTAAAATCATTGGAAGCGCAAACACCACTCGGCATGCAAATTGATCCGATATACTTTCAAGCCGATGGTGTGAAAAAAGCCGTAAATGGATTTGTGGTCAATTTAATTGAAGCCCTTGCGATTGTGATCATCGTGTTGATGATATTCATGGGCAAGCGTAGTGGGTTGTTGATTGGCGGCGTTTTATTAATCACTGTGGCTGCGACGGTTTGCATGATGCAGTTTTACGCGATTGATTTACAGCGCATTTCATTGGGTGCACTGATCATTGCACTTGGGATGCTTGTGGATAATGCGATTGTGGTGGTCGAAGGCATGCAGGTCAAAATGCAACAAGGTATGCCAGCTGTTAAAGCTGCGGAAGAAACGGTGGGGCAAACCATGTGGCCCTTATTGGGTGCGACTGCTATTGCCGTGTTGGCATTTGCGGCGATTGGTCTATCACAAGATTCCACTGGAGAATATTTGAGATCACTTTATCAGGTGATGTTGATTTCACTCGGGTTAAGCTGGTTGATTGCAATCACTGTCACGCCTGTATTAGGCGTTATGTTTTTAAAAGTTACCAATCAATCGCAAGACCCGTATGCAAATCCCATTTTTAAACGATACAAAGCATTTCTATCAACCTGTATTGATCATCCCATGCCCACATTATCGATAGTCTTAGGATTACTATTATGTTCCGTGGTCGCTTTCAAGCAATTAGAACAGAGCTTTTTCCCCGATTCTACCACCCCTCAATTATTGATTCATTATTGGTTGCCGCAAGGGACAGATATTCGAAAAACAAGCAGCGATCAAAAAGACATCGAAGCGTTCATCGCAAAACAACCAGGTGTGAAATCGGTCAGTACATTTGTGGGGGGCGGTGCTCCGCGATACACGTTGGTCTACAGTCCTGAAAAAGTGAACAATGCCTACGGATTATTCATGATTGATGTAGATGATTATCGCATCATCAATGATCTCACAAAAACCATCATGGATTATATTCACCAACATTTTATCGATGCCAATCCTCGTGCTGAGAAAATTAAACTGGGACCAAGTGGTGGTTATCCATTAGAGTTTCGTATTCAAGGAACAGATGCAAATGTGTTGCGGGCGTTGGGAGATCAAGTCAAAAATATTTTGATTGAGGATGGTGGTGCGAAAGGGATCCGTGATAATTGGCGTGAACGTGTTAAATTAATTCGTCCAGAGATTAAAACAATTCAAGCAGAACGTGCGGGTTTAACCCGCTCTGATATTGCGCGGGCAATTGAAACTGTATTTATTGGGACGCAAGTGGGTATTTACCGAGAAGGCGATAAATTATTACCGATTGTTTCCAGGGGTATTGCATCTGAACGCGAGCTTGTCGACAATTTATATAGTATTCAAGTCTGGAGTGATTTGGCGCAAAAAAGTGTGCCTCTCAGTCAATTGGTGTCCGAGTTCACGACAACGTACGACGACTCAATTGTACAACGGCGTAACAAATTAAGAACCTTAACCGTGCAAGCAGAGCCTGTCGCGGGCAATGTCAGTGTTTTATTTGAAAGGGTGCGTGATAAGATAGAAGCGATTCCTTTACCAGTCGGATATGCGTTTGAATGGGGCGGTGAATATGAAGATTCAACCAAGGCACAAAAAAGTTTAGCGGCGAAAATTCCGCCCACGTTAATCTTGATGATCTTGATCACGATTGGATTATTCAATGCATTAAAACAACCCATGATCATTTGGATCACTGTTCCATTGTCTATCATTGGTGTGGCATTTGGATTATTATTATTCGGCGAACCCTTTGGCTTTATGGCTTTATTAGGATTTTTGAGTTTATCGGGTATGTTGATTAAAAATGCGATAGTCCTATTGGATGAAATGGATCTAGAAGTGAAATCGGGCAAAGGATTGGACGATGCCATTTTAGCTGCTTCTGTTTCCCGTATGCGCCCGGTTCTCATGGCAGCTGTGACCACGGTATTGGGCATGATTCCCCTTTTAACCGACGTCTTCTTCAAAGGCATGGCCGTGACGATCATGGCGGGGCTAACGTTTGCCACGGCTTTAACCTTGATTGTCGTGCCTGTTCTATACCGATTGGCATTTGCGCGATTGAAATGATATAGATTGAACTGTGAGGGCGCAATGATGCGCCCTTACAAATTAAACATCATTTATGATAATTTCTTGACCAGCAAATCATTCAACTGCGCGGGATTCGCTGTGCCCTTGCTTGCCTTCATTACTTGGCCGACAAAAAAACCAAACAATTTATCTTTACCTGAACGGTATTCGCTGAGTTGTTGCGGGAATTGAGCCATAACTTCATCAATGATTTTCTCAATCGCGGATGTGTCTGTCATTTGTTTCATGCCTTTGGCAGCAATCAAATCGTCTGGTTTGCCTTCACCTGCACACATGGATTCAAAAATGGTTTTGGCCATTTTACTTGAAATCGTATGATCTTGAATGCGTGCAACCAGCGTGCCTAAATCAGTGGCAGGGATTGGGCTTTCTTCAATCGACAGATTCATTTTATTCAACGCACCAAGCAAATCGCCGACCACCCAGTTTGCAATGATCTGTGGACTGGAAGGTACTTCAGCGAGTGCCGCTTCAAAATAATCCGCCAATACTTTTTGGGAAACCAACGTAGTGGCGGTATCAGGATTTAAACCAAACACATTGACAAACCGTTCCCGTTTTTGATGCGGCAGTTCGGGCAATGTTTTTTGCATTTCTGCGATCATGTCAGCGGTGACGTGAAGCGGCAACAAATCCGGATCGGGGAAATAGCGATAATCGTTTGCGTTTTCTTTCGTGCGCAATGTACGGGTTTCATTGCTATCCGCATCATATAATCGTGTTTCTTGGTTAATGGTGCCGCCATTTTCAAGCACTTCAATTTGACGTTGTACTTCAAAATCGATGGCACGTTCGACAAAGCGGAATGAATTCAAATTTTTGACTTCTGTGCGCGTGCCGAATTTAGTTTCGCCCTTTTTGCGGACTGAGACGTTTGCGTCGCAGCGGAAGGAACCTTCTTGCATATTGCCATCGCAAATGTCGATGTATCGCAATAAATTATGCAATGTTTTTAAATAGGCTACAGCTTCTTTCGCGTTGCGCATGTCCGGTTCAGAGACAATTTCCAGTAAGGGTACGCCTGCACGGTTCAAGTCGATCCCTGTGCAACCTTGAAAATCTTCATGTAATGATTTGCCGGCATCTTCTTCTAAGTGTGCGCGTGTGATGTGAATACGTTTGACGGTATTTGCATCTAGCGTCACATCTAAGTAACCTTTTTGAACGATCGGATCTTCATATTGGCTGATTTGATAGCCTTTGGGAAGATCAGGATAAAAATAATTTTTACGTGCGAAAATGGAACGTTCGGCAATCGGTGCATTGATTGCTAGTCCTAATAAAATGGCTTTCTCGACAGCGGCTTTATTCAACACAGGTAATACTCCGGGCGCGCCGATGTCAATTGCACACACTTGCGTATTTGGTGCAGCGCCAAAATGCGCGCTGCTGCCCGAGAAAATTTTAGATTTTGTGTTTAGTTGTGCGTGGACTTCGAGTCCTATCACTGTTTCCCAGCTCATGATCATCCCCCATTAAAATTTCTGTGCTGTTCGCGCCCCTACCATTCAACCTATCAGGCGAATGGTGCCGTCCGTGTGTGCCAATTCGTATGGCACCTGATACTGATGCGCTACATGCAATAATGTGGCTTCATCGAATGCTTTGCCAATCAATTGCATGCCGACGGGTAATCCGCCAACAAAGCCACACGGTATTGACATGCCTGGTAAACCCGCTAAATTCACTGCAATTGTGTAAATGTCCGATAAATACATCGCAACAGGGTCTGCAGTTTTTTCGCCCAATTTAAAGGCCGGTGTGGGTGTGGTCGGCTCAATATCACATCAACCGTTTCAAACGCGCGTGCAAAATCTTGGGCAATTAACCGTCGCACTTTCAAAGCTTTTAAATAATACGCATCAAAATATCCTGCCGATAAAGCATACGTGCCAATCATGATACGCCGCTTAACTTCCGCGCCGAATCCTTCTGCGCGTGAGCGTTCATATAAATCTTGCAAGTTTTTGGGATTGTCGCAACGATGCCCAAAACGAACCCCATCATAACGGGATAAATTTGAAGAACATTCTGCGGGTGCAATCACATAATACGCAGGGATGGACAAGTCAATTGTGTTGAGTGTGACGGGGTGAAATGTCACGCCCAAGGGGATCAATACTTTTTTGGCTTCCTCAATGCAGGCGGCAATCTCAGGATTCAAGCGCTCATCAAAAAACACCGTGGGCAAACCGATTCTCAGGGGGCGCAGTGGCGCATCCAGTCCGGCAGTGTAATCGGGAACGGGTAGGTTGATGCTGGTGGAATCGCGAGGGTCGTGACCGGCCATCACATTCAACAACATCGCTGCATCATAAGCTGTTTTCGTCATGGGTCCGCCTTGATCTAGGCTTGATGCATACGCAATCATGCCATAACGAGACACGCGACCATAGGTAGGCTTTAAACCTGTGATGCCAGTTAATGCCGCAGGTTGACGAATAGAACCACCTGTATCTGTGCCTGTGGCCGCAGCTGCAAGACCACCAGCCACAGCAGCAGCGGAACCGCCAGAGCTGCCACCGGGGACATGATCGAGATGCCAAGGGTTATGCACCGGGCCATAAAAACTGTTTTCATTCGATGAGCCCATTGCAAATTCATCCATGTTGGTTTTACCCAACATCACGGCACCGGCGGATTGGAATTTTTCAATCACGGTGGCATCGTAAGGGGAAATGAAATTGTCCAACATGTTGGAGCCGCACGAGGTTTTGACACCCTTCGTGCAAAAGATATCTTTCTGTGCGATTGGAATGCCAGTCAGCGGGCCAGCCATGCCTTTCTGCCGCGCTGTGTCAGCCGAATGAGCTTGTTCCAAAGCGGTCGACTCAGTGACCGTGATGAAACTGTTCAGCTGTTTATCGTGTGCTTTGATGCGATCGAGAAAGTGTTGGGTGAGGGCGACGCTGGTATAACGGCCTTGAGCCAAATCATCGGACATCTCGCGTATTGTTTTATGGTGCATGAAAAACCTCTACTCAATGACTTGTGGAACGAGATACAACCCAAATTCAGTCGCGGGCGCAATCGCGAGAAGAGCATCGCGCTGGTCACCTTCAGACACAACATCTGCGCGCAGCGGCTGACTTGCATCGAATGCATGGGCCATGGGAGCCAGGTGGCTGGTATCAACTGCCTGCATTTGAGCCATTAGGGCGAGGATATTGTTGAGATTTTTCTCGTAAACGGGGATGTCTTGTTCGGCCAGGCCGAGACGGGCGAGGAAGGCGACGCCTTTGATTTCTGCTTGAGAGATAGTCATCTTGCTAAAACTCCTTGATACGTCCGATCATATTATCACGAAATTCTTCCTTGCCCAATCAAATATTCGTGATAAAGTTATATCAGCGCAGTTTTTTTGCGGTACAATGTCGCGGCAACTAGGGCAATATTTAATTTTGGCGGATAACCATGATGATCAAAAAATTAAGAGGCGTTTTTTCAACCGACCTGTCAATCGACCTGGGTACGGCCATCACACTTATTTACGCGCGTGGTCGCGGCATTGTGTTGAACGAACCATCCGTGGTCGCGATACGGCAAGACAAAGTCGCTGGGCAACGCAGCGTGCTCGCTGTGGGTCTCGAGGCGAAAAGGATGTTGGGCCGCACGCCTGGCAACATCACCGCCATTCGTCCCCTCAAAGACGGCGTCATCGCAGACTTTCACGTCACTGAAAAAATGTTGCAACATTTCATTCATAAGGTTCATGAATCAAAATTCATGCGCCCCAGCCCCCGCGTATTGGTGTGTGTGCCTTGTGGTTCCACACAGGTAGAGCGTAAAGCCATTCGTGAATCAGTGCTGTGTGCCGGTGCCCGTGAAGTGTATTTGATTGAAGAGCCTATGGCCGCCGCGATTGGCGCGGGTATGCCTGTTGAGGAAGCAACAGGTTCTATGGTCGTGGATATCGGTGGGGGCACCACAGAGGTGGCTATCTTGTCACTCAGTGGTATCGTATATTCCGCCTCTGTCCGTATTGCAGGGGACAAGTTTGATGAAGCGATCATCAACTATGTTCGCCGCAACTATGGCAGCTTGATCGGCGAAGCGACTGCTGAACGTATTAAAACTACGATTGGCACGGCTTACCCAGGCAATGAAGTGCGTGAAATTGAAGTGCGTGGCCGTAATTTGGCAGAGGGTGTGCCACGGTCATTCAAGCTGAACAGCAATGAAGTGCTGGAAGCCTTGCAAGAACCTTTATCTGGCATTGTGGGCGCGGTTAAAACAGCCTTGGAACAAGCGCCGCCTGAATTGGCTTCTGACATCGCTGAACAAGGAATTGTGTTAACAGGGGGCGGGGCTCTGCTGCGCGACCTGGATCGTTTGTTGATGGAAGAAACTGGTTTGCCTGTGATTGTGGCCGAAGATCCGCTCACTTGTGTGGCGCGGGGTGGTGGTCGTGCCTTGGAAATCATGGACGAGCGCGGTGGAGATTTGCTCTCAACGGAATAGGAGCCTGTCATTCGTGAACTTTTTCGACAAAGCCGTGTGGCAATCACACGGCTCTTCATCCTGTCCTTGGTATCCATTGCACTGATTGTGCTTGATCACCGCCAGGGACATTTGGCACGCGTGCGCAGTTTGCTGAGCGTCACCGTTTTGCCGATCCAATACGCAGTCGCGTTCCCAGAAAAGTTTTATCAAAAAATGTCTGCCCAAATGAAGCTGCGGGATGCTCTAGTGGCGCAAATCAAAATACTCACTGTCGAAAACTTGGCGTTGCATCAACGGTTACAATATTTGCTCGCGTTAGAAGCTGAAAATAATAGTTTGAAGATGCTCATGAAAACTGCCTCACAACCGGATGAAAAAGTGGCGGTGGCCGAAGTATTGGAAATTAACACGACGCCCTTTTCACAGCGTATTGTCATTGATCGTGGCAGTGTCGATGGGGTGTATGAGGGCCAGCCCATTGTCGATGCCATGGGGATTTTAGGTCAAGTCATTCAAGTAGGTCCCAAAACCAGTGTCGTCTTATTGTTGACGGACAAGCAAAATGCCATCCCTGTTCAATCTAGCCGCAGCGGTGCACGTGCACTCGCCTTTGGCGGCGGAACAGTGGATACGCTGTCGCTCAGCCATGTCACCCGCACGGCCGATTTTGCTGTGGGAGATACGCTGATCAGTTCTGGCATTGGGCAACGCTATCCTCGTGGCTATCCTGTGGGTATCATTCAGTCGATTGATCGTCAGGGTGGGGGAGTATTTGTCAAAGTGATTGCAAAACCCTTGGCACGGATTGATGTCGCGAGTGAATTGTTGTTGATTTGGCCGCATGAAAGTGCCTTTGCACCCGAAGAAAAGGAGCCGCAGCCATGAAGCGCACAAAAGGCATCGGGTTGATATGCATCAGTTTGTTTGTGGGGTGGATGTTTTTGGTCATTCCCTTGCCTGCTGCCGTGTCATCGGCGAGGCCCCTGTTGATTTTATTGATAGTGTTGTATTGGGCACTGTATTCACCCAACCAAGTCGGCGTCGGCGTTGCTTGGGTGGCGGGGCTGCTGACCGATTTCTTGTATGGGATCATGTTGGGGCCTTACGCACTTGGGTTTGCGGTCAGTGCATACCTCATGATACGGTTGAATGCTCGCCTGAACATGTTTCCCGTGTTTCAACAAATGCTTGTGATGGGGATGATCGTCGCGGGTGTGCAATTATCAACCGCTGCGATTGCCATGTGGGTGGCACAGATAGACATGCCTTGGGCCATATTGTCTTCCATCCCTACATCTATGCTATGCTGGCCTTTGGTGGTTAAAATACTCGATGCTAGATGAAATGCTCGTCAATATCACGCCCTACGAATGTCGCGTGGCGTTGTTAGCCAATGAACAGGTGCAAGAGCTGTACATTGAACGCGTGGGCGCGCGCAGTTTGGTGGGAAATATATATAAAGGTAAAATTACCCGTGTCTTGCCGGGTATGCAAGCTGCTTTTGTTGATATTGGTCTTGAGCGTGCTGGGTTTTTGCACGCGGGCAGTATTGCACCCATGAATGGCACTGGGGAGTTACCTGTTCAGTCAACGGGCGTTAATATCAACGATCACTGCTATCTGGGTCAAGAATTGTTGGTTCAAGTCACCCGCGATCCGATTGGCACCAAAGGCGCACGGCTGAGCGCCCATCTTTCTTTATCCTCCCGCTATTTAGTGTATATGCCCGCGTTGAAACATGACTTTATCTTCAAAGAGGGGAAACGTCATAAGGAACCCAGCCAGGTTTCGGGCGGATTTATTGCGCGAACACGATTGCTCGAACAACCCAATGTCGATCTGACTTCTGAAAAGCAATTCTTGCAAGACACCTGGTCGCAGATTCAAGATAAGGCGAATACAGCCAAAGTCGGTGCTTGTTGTTATGAAGAATGCTCGCTTCCCGTGCGGGTGTGGCGAGACAGATTGTACGGCGCACCCCTTGCGCATTCAATGGTGTTGCTGGATGATAGGGCTATGTGTCATCAATTGCATGACTATGCCAAAAAGACGGCGCCCGCATTGGTTGAAACCATTCAATATTATGATTCTTATAAACCCATTTTCGATTTGTACCAGGTAGAACAAGATATCGTGAATGCGTTGAAACCTGCTTGCAGTCTACCTTCGGGCGGGTATTTGTTAATTGAACAGACAGAAGCCATGTCCACCATTGACGTGAACACCGGCGCTTATGTGGGAAAAGAAAACGCAGATGAGACTTTTCTCCAGACAAATCTGGAAGCCGTTGCGGTGATTGCGCGCCAATTGCGGTTACGCAATTTGGGGGGTATCATTGTGCTCGATTTTATCGACATGGACAGCCAAGCCCATCGCAAAACTGTTCGCGATGCGTTGATAGCGGCCTTATCGAATGATTTGGCTAAAACCAGCGTGAGTGAGTTTTCTGGGTTAGGTTTGATTGAAATATCGCGCCAGCGCATGCGCGAAAGTTTAGAACATATTCTCTGTGAAGCATGCCCCCATTGCCGAGGCACAGGCTCAGTCAAACGTTTAGAATCAGTGTGTATGGACGTTGTCAGGGAAATCAAACGAAAATACAGTCCTTTTGATGACGCAACTTTCACGGTGATTGCATCGCCGATGGTGGTTGAACATTTATTATCGTCCGAAGCTATAATCAAGGAAGCCTTAAAGCAGGTCGCAGCTCCCATTACTTATCAGACAGACGTCATGTTTGGAATCGATAAGTTTGAAGTGTTGTTAGTGTGATGGCTGGAATCGGTCCGAAGGACGGAGGATCTTTTGCAAAAACTTTATAAAGCATTTTGGCTCACGGTGATCAGTCTCACGGTGTTCATGGCAGTTACGCTGAGTTTGGTGCGCATCGCCATGCCTTATGCTGAGCGTTATATTGGACAGTTGGAACAATTTGCCTCATCCACCTTGGGCATGGACATCACCATTGGACGCCTCGACAGCGGTTGGCAGGGTTTGGGCCCTGCCTTACGGTTTGAGGATGTACGGGTCATCAATCCGCACAACGGCGAGCAAGTGTCTTTTATTCAGTATGTCGATATTCAATTGGATGTCTTTGCATCCATCCTTAAACGTGATTGGGTATTGGGGCGTTTAACAATCGATGGGTTGGTGATGCACATCGAGCAAACCCCGGGTTCCAATAAATTGGATATCGTGCCATGGCCATTGCTCCATGAGTTCAAGCGGATCATGCTCAAAAATGCGGTGATTCATTGGGCAATGAAAAAGGGGGAGCCTCTCGTATTCAATGTGGATAAATTCTATGTCTATCCCAAAAAAGAAAAGGAACGCATTGAACTCAGCATGAACATCGGCAATCCCGATTCTCGTATTCAATTGATTGTTGATACTGAGGGTGATTGGATAAAACCGAACGAGATGATCGCAGAAGGTTTTTTAAGGTTAAAAAACCTATCACTGGATAAACGGTATATGCCGCACATTTGGGGAAATTTAAATTGGGTTCGCGGCGCAGTCGATAGTGATTTATGGTTTCGCTATGATAAAGGCGAGTGGGAAAAAATCATTGGCCACACAGATTTGTCATCGATAGTTGTCAAAAATATCCGCACTAAAGAGCGCTTGGCTTTTTCACTGTCCGGCGATATGGCATTCACTCAAACAGATCTCATGCATCAACGTTTTGTCGCGGATGATGTTGAGTTGCACATCGAAGATACATTCAGCCCATTGAATGCTTGGGTGATCGACATGGATAAGCAAAAACCGTGGCAAGTCAAATTAAATGCGGTCTCTTTATTTGACGCGATATCTGTGGCACGCTTGTTTGATTACCTCAGTGCCGATTTGGAGAAACAAATCACTGCACATGATCCGAAAGCCTTGTTGCACCACATCGCTTGGGATGGGTTGCCGGGTGATGATAAACAGTGGCATTTAGGTTTTCAGATCAGTGATGGCTACCAATTGTCTGATGGACAAGTCCCAGGTTTTGACCATTTATCGGGTACTGTGAAAATCACGCCGACACACGGTGAATTTAACATGGACAGTGAACACTTAACATTGGTAGTCCCTAAAGTGTACAGCAAGGCCATTGAAATTGACAAGGTGCAAGGATTGGTGACGTGGACGCAAGCTCCATTCACGATCAACACTGATAAGTTTTTCATCTCGAATCGAGACATGTCTCTCACCCTCGACTTGAATGTTCAATTTCCTCCGAGTGGCGGATCTCCCCATATGCTATTGGATGTGGAAACAAGCCCGCTCACGCATGAGGATATTTTGTATTATTTGCCGGATAAAGTATTGAAGAAGGGCTTGTATCAATGGATCTCGGAGAGTTATAAATCAGGCGATGTATCGGTTGCAACCGCGCATGTCGAAGGCAATGTGAATCAATTTCCCTTTGCTGAAGGACCGGGGATGTTTGAATTAAAATTTGCATTGCACAATGGTGTTTTAGATTACAAGACGGGATGGCCGCTGATTCAAGATATCGATGCGCAACTCGTGATTGATGGTAAAAAATTTCAAGCATATATTGATTCGGGTCGCTATCGTGACACAGTGATTCAGCAAGCTGTTGCTGCCATTGATTATACCGACTTGACTAAGCCGTTGATACTGGATTTATCGGGCGATCTCCAAGGTTCCGCCAGTGATGCGGAACAATTTTTGCGTGATTCCCCTTTGTGGCAAACATTGGGTGGAGGTTTTTCTTGGGTCGACATTGAGGGCATGATCGATACCCGTCTTGATTTACAATTACCGTTGGATGATTTGTCTGAACCGCAGGCGGCTGGCAAAGTGACTTTATCTGCTGCAACCGTCATAGTGCCTGCGGCAGATATCACATTTAACAATGTCACGGGATCGGTGAATTTTAAGAATGGTTGCATGTCTGCGGAAAATATTCATGCGACATTTTTCAATCACACCGCCATGATTGGCACATCCTGTAAAATTTCTCAAGCGGGAATAACGCACGCATGGGTGTTGAACAGCGCGTTTGATCAATCTGATATCGACACGTATTTAGATCCTCGCTTTCGAGATCTCATTCAAGGCAGCAGCACATATTCAGCCACATTGTTCACTGCTGCAGGTAGCCGTGAATCGACGTTATCAGTCTCCTCAAATTTGCAGGGCGTGACCATTCATGCGCCACCGACTTTTGCTAAAACTGCTGATCAAATCAAAATGACGACGATCGATCTGCCTTTAAAAAGCAGTGATCAGTTCACACCGGTCATCACCTATGATGGACTGTTGAGTGTCGGATTGTTATTCAAAAAAGAAGCCGAAAAGATTGTGCTGAAAGGCGCAAATATTGTATTAGGTAAAGAGAAAGCGATGCCTCCGGCTCATGAGACCTACAATATCAGTGGACACATTCAAGCATTGCATATCGACGATTGGCTTGAGTATCTGGAACGATTCAAAGTTCCTGCTGAAAAACCTGTGATGGTGCACGGCGGCTTTTGGGTTGATACTTTATATTATAAAGATTTCCGTTTAGATGAGGTGAATTTGAGTTGGAAACGCTTGGCGAATGCTTGGCGTGTGATCCTGGATGGTCCTGGTGCGGTTGGTACAGTGACAATGCCTGATCAACCTTCTGTCACAGAACCCTTGTCTCTGCAATTCAAGCGGTATGTGTGGAAGGCTAATCCGAATATTGGCAAGCATTCATTTGATGTGGATCCGCGATTATTGCCGCCGATTGATTTTTATTGTGAAGCATTTTTTTACAGAAACCAATTGTTGGGTGAATTGGATATTGTCATGCGTCCTTCACTCAATGGGGTCACGTTTGATCCTATCACCGTTGAAAGCCCCATTCATTCCGTCGCAGCGCGGGGCAGTTGGACACAAAATAATACCGATCCGGCAATCACCCTGTTTGAAGGCAAAGCGAAAACAAAAAATATTGCTGATACTTTAGCGGCAGCGGGTGTGAATGGGGATATTGAAAATGCAAAAGCGGATGCCACCTTTGATGTCCACTGGACGGGTTCACCGGGTCAATTCAGTTTGGGAACCGTGGTCGGGAATGTGGATGTGAAACTTGGTAAGGGGCGCTTGATGGGCGTGAATCCTGGATTGGGCAGGTTGCTTGGTTTATTCAGTGTGGAAAGCATTGCGCGGCGTTTGCAATTTGATTTCAGTGATTTATTTGCGAAAGGATTTGCATTTGACTCGTTTGAAGCCAATATCACGACTTCTAAAGGGTATGCCTACACCACGGATGCCACCCTCAAAGCCCCTGCCGCCAATATCACACTCAGTGGGAAAATGGGGTTGGTCGATCAATCGCTTGACATGGATTTGGATGTGAGATCCACCGCCAATTCTACGGTACCTACCATCGGTGCTGCTGCGTTGGCCATTGCCAATCCCTTTGCAGGGGCTGCTGTCTGGTTGGCGGGTAAAGTGTTTAATCCCCTTGAAGGATTGGGACATTATCGATATCATGTCACTGGCACTTGGGAATCACCCGTCTTTAACGATGTGACGAGCCAGTTGGAACAGCCTACAGGAAAATAAATGGCATTACACCTTCGTGAACTCATGGATGACTCTTCACGTGCAGCGCTCATGACGATCAGCGCTGCGGGTCTCACCCTCGATTTCAGTCATCAGCGTATTGTACCTGACACACTTCAAGAGTTTGAGACCTTGGCGAGCACACATCGTCTCCACGAAGGCTTGGCGGCGCTCATGCGCGGCGACCCTGTGAATGTGTCTGAATCATTGCCGGCACTACATACGGCACTGCGTTCCCCCTCTGTTAAACCACTTTGGGTGAATGGCAAAGACATTATGCCGGATATCCATACTGCATTGCAGAAAATGCGCGCGTTGTCTGAGGCATTGGCCGAGTCTCGCTATACGGATATCCTCGTGCTCGGCATGGGTGGGTCGTATTGGGGCAGTGCAGCGGTTTGTCAGGCGTTGCAGCGTTACAAACGGCGCATGCAAGTGCATTTTTTAGGTGACATGGAAGCGGAAGCCTTTGAAGCCATCACGGAAAAATTATCACCTCGTACCACATTGTGTTTGATCATCAGCAAATCTTTTACAACGCGTGAAACATTATTCAACGCAGAGCTTGCGCGCGCGTGGTTGGGAGACAGTATGATGCTCGCGGTGACGGCGAATGCACCTGCGGCTCAAGCATTTGGGATTGCTGCCGATCATGTGTTTGAGATGTGGCCTTGGGTAGGCGGACGTTATTCGGTGTGGTCTTCTGTCGGTCTTCCCATCGCCATCTCTTATGGTTTCGATGTGTTTGAACAATTGCTGCAAGGTGCACACGCGATGGATCAACATGCGCTGACGGCACAGACAACCTGTCACTTGCCCATGATCGCCGCGCTATGCACATACTGGAATACGCAATATTTGGGCGCCACCACAGAAGCGGTATTGCCGTATGGTTTTCGATTGGGCCACCTTATCCCCTATATTCAGCAGTTGTCCATGGAAAGCCTTGGCAAACAGCGTACCACGACCGGAGAGCGTATTTCAAAACCGACGGGACCAATCGTATGGGGGCAAACTGGGGTGCATGCCCAGCATACCTTCAATCAGTTGCTGCACCAGGGTAACCATTGTGTATCGGTTGAGTTTATTTTGCCGATGGAAAACAAGGGGTTAGTGCAATCTTGTTTAGCCCAGTCTTATGCGCTAACTTATGGGGCCCCTGACAATCCTCATATCCATGCGAGGATAGAGGGCAATCAGCCACATCAAATCATCCAATTCGATGCGATCACGCCGGCGGCATTGGGCGCTTTGATGGCGTTCTACGAGCATAAAACCTACTTATTGGGCTGTTTGCTGGGGGTGAATGCCTTTGATCAATTTGGCGTTGAGTTGGCTAAGCGAAAAATGTCGACCTAGTACTAAAGTTTTTTCTTGCCCTGGCGATATGTCTCTTGTGTCCATTACACAACGAGGTAATCATGAGCACGTCTAAAACAATCGGCTGGTCTATAGCAACTGTGTTGCTGATGGGGTCATCCGCCTATTTATTTTATGATGGATTTGAATCCACGCACACCGCCGAGACGACGCATACCCTCGGCCATGAGGCAGCCCCCTATGTGATTGCTGGTGTATGTTTATTGTTAAGTTTTTATACCTTCTGGAAAGCCGTGTGGAGTTCGTCAGATTTTTATTCCGAACTAACAGACTCAGTCCCGAGCACCCCAGATTCATCAAAAGGGTCGGATAGCTCTATCAATGACTTTCGGAAAACGGCAACCAGCAGTTTGTTGGAGAGATTTACGCTGACTTTACGTGCACCTTGGGGCAACGGCGGCTCCCCAGCAAAAACGCCTCCTCCTGCTCATTCTTCCATTGGAGATGGAGATGGAGATGGGGCTGAAGTAACTGTAAGAGTGAATCATGATGTATAATAGCCCTATTTTCCGTATACTGAAAAAGGCTATGTTATGTCTGAGATCAAGCAACTTCCCCCGTTTGAAGATGCCGCATTGTTGTTTCTGCGGTCACGTTGTCAAATCAACCCCAGCTATGCCCATGGTTATTGGACGGGGTTGATTTGTGGCGGGCAAAGCGTTTCCCCCAAAGATTGGATCATCGCGTTATTCGATAAACCCGACGCCTGGGACACGCTAGACCCGCATCTCGCGAGGTTTTTTCTGCTGGTGGCCGAAGTGACTGTCGAACAACTGTCTGATCCGCATTACACGATGCAATTATTATTACCTGATGATGAAGATCCCATTGATGAGCGATTAGCATCTTTGTGCGATTGGGTTCGTGCCTTTTTAGCAGGTTTCGAGGCACAAGGGAAAATCCAACCCCGCCCCGCGTTGTCAGAAGAAGCCAAAGAAGCATTATCGGATTTGCAGGAAATCACCGCATTATCTGTCACTTTCAATGATGCAGCATCAGAAGAACAGGACTATGCTGAAGTAGTCGAGTACGTGCGTTTAGCCGTTTTATTATTGCACCACGAAATGCTCAATGCCCGCAGCCAAGGAGGGGAGCGCCATCCGTATGTCCATTGATTATTCAAAACGCCGCCATGCATTATCCGCCGTCCTCCCTGTGGGCAGCATTGCCCTGATCGCCGCGGCATCAGTTAAAATGCGCACAGAAACGGCAGAATACCGTTACCGACAAGAGAACGATTTTTATTATTTCACCGGATTTAATGAAAAAAACGCATTGCTTGTTGTGACAGGCGGCAGCGATCCACAATCCATTTTATTTTGT
>CAWKDC010000002.1:0-21518 GCA_963848305.1 uncultured Gammaproteobacteria bacterium
TAATCGAAAAATACGGGGTAAAGGTTGGCCATTTTGGGGCTTAGGCGTGACGGCCTGATTTCGAGAAATCCAAACCCCAAAACGGACAGTCCGGGAATATGATCACCATTTTTATCAAACCCGGCTGCCAAGCCTACGCGCGTCGGAAAATCAATGCCCATCACATGAACACCTTTCGACGGAGGATGCTTGATGGGTGGCGCAAGACAGGCGAATTTATCTAATCCATCCAGCACTAAAGCATGCGCGCGTTCGGGAGGCAGTTGAAATAATAATGTACGAAAAAGGGAATAAATCATGTGACCTCAAGCTTGTCCTAAACGTTGCAATTCACTCTGGCTCGCTTGAGCCAAATCCAAAAGCTCACGCAATGCCACTGCATACATCGTAAAATCCTGGGAAGTACTCGCCCGCAAATCATTCAGCATAAAACGCCAACGATCGACAAGATCCTTTTGAGCAGATTCCCAGCTACTGATGCCTGAAGCAGCATCTTTAGTTTGCTTGCAATAATACAAAATCGTCTCAGTGATGCTGCGCTGCTGCCTATCGACATCATCACGATAAGCAGCACGTGCCAATGCATCCCAATTGTCATTCACATCATGAGAAGCGATGCGTTGACGAAACCAATCTAAGTGCAAACGTGCACCCATCGAAAAGTAAACCATCGCAACATCATGAACCGGAATCTTGTGAATTAAAGAAGACTCAATGATATCCATGGATGACACCAGTGCTCGACAGCCTGCAATCGACTGCGCTAAAGCATGAGGGACACCTTCGGATTCGTAGGCTTGAGTATTTTCATACAACATTTCAAGTTCTTCGCCCGCCAGCACATCCGCGAGATGATCAGACAACACTTTTACATGGGGCTTAAAAGCACTCACACATTCTTGAATATCAATATTCACACGTCTATTGCGCAAAAACCAACGCGTTGCGCGCCGAACCAACCGAATCAATGACACCATCATGTCGTGCTGAACACTGGCAACTACCGAGGTTCCTAAGGATTGGATCTGCGCCCACAAATCATTCATGTTAAATATATCAATCGCAACCAAATAACTTCTGGCCACCAAATCAGCATTTGCGCCAGCCTCATCATAAATACGTTTAACAAAAGTAGCGCCCATACGGTTGCAAATGGCATTCGCTAATTGGGTCGCAATGATTTCACGACGCAAGCGATGATCTTGGAGCTGCTCAGGAAAATCATGACTGATTTTGACAGGAAATGCAGATTGTAAATAAGGAAGACAAGCGGGGTCATCCATTAACGCAGACTTCGACAACTTGTATTTCAGATCAATTTTACTGTACGATAATAATATCGCAAGCTCAGGGCGAGTGAATCCAATTTTTTCAGCGCGACGACGCGTGATTTCTTTGTCTGTGGGCAGATATTCCAGTGCGCGATTCAAACGATCCGTTCGCTCCAAATCTAGCATAAACCGTACGTATTCATCAAATGTTTTGGCAGCACGCGATGCCGACAAACTCAATGCCTGTGTTTGTTCATCATTATCATTGAGAACCAATCGAGATACCTCGTCGGTCATCTCAACCAACAATTCATTCCGCTGCTTAAAAGTCATGTCGCCTTCAGCAACCATTTTATTCAATAAAATTTTGAGATTAACTTCATGATCAGAACAGTTCACACCGCCCGCATTATCGATAAAGTCTGTGAACATGATGCCGCCAGCCAAAGAATACTCGATGCGGCCTAGCTGTGTGAAACCAAGATTCCCGCCCTCTCCTACCGCGCTACACGCAAGTTCATTTCCATTCACACGGATCAAATCATTTGCGCGGTCTCCTACCTCAGCATGGGTTTCTGTTTCCGCTTTAACATATGTTCCAATACCGCCATTCCACAATAAATCAACTGGTGCCTTTAACATGGATTTCATCAGTTCATTTGGCGTCATTTCATTCTGACTGACATGTAACAATGCCTTAACTTCTGGAGACAATATGATCGATTTTAATTGGCGCGAAAAAACACCGCCCCCTTTGGAAATCAATTCAACATTGTAATCAGACCATGCTGAACGAGGCAATTGAAAAAGTCGTTTGCGTTCTTCGAAACTGATGATTGGATCTGGATTGGGATCAAGAAAAATATGTTGATGGTTGAATGCAGCTACCAATTTAATTTGTTTAGACAGCAGCATCCCATTACCAAAGACATCACCAGACATGTCTCCGATGCCCATCACAGTGAATGGCTCATTTTGAATATCCTTGTTCAATTCACTGAAATGTTGTTTAACAGACTCCCATGCCCCTTTGGCTGTGATCCCCATTTTCTTGTGATCATAGCCATAACTACCACCCGATGCGAATGCATCGCCCAACCAAAATTGATATTCAGCAGCAACTTCATTTGCGACATCAGAAAATGTCGCTGTGCCCTTGTCAGCAGCCACAACCAAATAAGGGTCGTCTTCATCGCGACGCACCACTTGAGACGGAGGCACAATGTTATCTCCATCACGATTATCCGTAATATCAAGCAAAGCACGCACAAAAGTTTTATAACAACGGATCCCTTCTTGCATCACCTCGTCACGACTGGCGTTTGTGGGGATTTGTTTTGGCACAAAACCACCTTTGGCACCTGCAGGCACGATAACTGCATTCTTGACTTGCTGTGCTTTCATCAGCCCTAATATTTCAGTGCGAAAATCCTCGCGTCGATCCGACCAGCGCAAACCGCCACGCGCAACTTTTGTACCACGAAGGTGAACCCCTTCCACCCAAGGTGCATAAACAAAAATCTCGAATTCAGGATACGGCAAAGGCATGCCCGCAATTTCTTTGGGTGATACTTTAAAACTGATATAAGGTTTATCAGAACCCTCAGAGGTCTTTTGATAAAAATTGGTTCGCAATGTTGCTTTGATAGCAGAGAGGTAAGATCTTAAGATGCGATCTTCATCAAGGTTTGTGACAGCATCGATACCTTCAAGAATATCTTTTTCAATACGCTTCTCATCACTCGATGAGCGCTTAAGATCGGGGTTAAAATACAACTGAAACAATGAAACCAACAAATGCACAATGACAGGGTATTTTGTCAATGTACGCTCGATATATTGTTGACTAAAATGAACGCCGATCTGACGAAAATATTTTGCATAGGCACGTAAAATAGCTGTTTCACGCCAATTTAAATTGGCATAAACAACCAAAGCATTGAAACCATCATTTTCAGCATCACCATGCCAAGTCCGAGAAAAGGCATCTTGAAAGTGCTCTCGCATATCATCTATGTCAACTTGAACGCCATCGCGAGGGCTGAGCACGAATTCGTTGATCCAAATCGATTCATGTTGCTTCAAATGAATATGGTTCGCATGTTCACCCAGTACTTTGAAACCCATATTTTCGAGCAGCGGCAATACATCTGAAAGGGGAATCGCTTGCGTCATTAAAAATGTTTTAAAGTGCACATGCCCATTGGTAGGATCGATGGGTTTGTACAAACTCATGCCAATGTCTTCAGGAGAATGTAACGCCTCCATATGCTGAATATCATCGACGGCAGAACGTGGTGAATATGCTTCACGGTACCCCGCATGGAAAGCATCTTTATACTTTTCAAAGAGATCGATCCCTCGTGCCTCGCCGTAATGTTCTACCAACGCATCGTAAAGTGTATCAACCCAGGTCCGACTTGCATCAACCAGCATTTTTTCGAGCAGTTGCGGATCATAGGGTTTGATTTTTGCTTTTGGATCAAGTGTGATGATCAGCAATGTTGATGCCAAGATAGATTCCGAGAAACGAGAAGTGAATTCAACGCTCACTCCACCTAACTCATGCATTAAAATTTGACTCAATTTCTCACGTAGCTGAGAACTGAATCTATCTCTGGGGACATAAATCAAACATGAAAAATAGCGGTTTCGATAATCTTGACGGATAAATAAACGTACACGCGCCCTTTCGTGTAAATGCATGATCCCCATGACAATGTCGAATAAATCTTTTTCATTGCTTTGAAAAAGCTCGTCGCGAGGATAAGTTTCCATAATGTTTAACAACGTGCGACTATCATGATCTCCCTTGGCATACCCAGACTTAGCCAAAATATTATTCACTTTATTTCGAATATAAGGGATTTGATCGGGGTGGCAATAATAGGCTGTTGAGGTAAACAAACCATAAAAATGACGTTCCCCTATATGTTTTCCAGAGGCATCAAACAGTTTGACTGCAATCCGATAGGGACGAGAGGGACGGTGAACAGTCGAAATCACCATGAGCTGTTGCATATCGACCAGGGAATGATCCTCGAAACGTGCAGTCGCATCAATGGCTTGATATTTACTCTGACATAATCCTAAAAAAGTCGAGGGTATCAATGTGAGCTTCTTCTCGACAAACAAATAATCACATACCCCTAAATAAGTGAAATGATCATCCTGAAGCCAGGACAATAATGCAATGGCCTCTTCACGTTCAGCATCGGATGCTTTATCCAATGGGTTTTTCAAGGAATCTATTGATTCACGACAAGCATCCATCATGGGTTTCCATGCTGCAACTGCTTCGTTTACATCAGCGAGCACTGATTCAATGCGCTGTTTCAGTGTTTTCAATTCTTCTTCTGTCGATAACCGATTTATTTCAAAGTAAATAGACATTTTTTGTTGCGTTTTATCAGAACGGCCTGCTGGCTCAAAACCAGTAATGTTTTGAAATTGATCATATTTTAAAATGACTGGCCCAGGCGCAACCATAAGGTAGATGATATGAGCCTCACTCAAAGCCATGCGCAATGAATCTAATACAAAAGGCTTTGAGGGCATCGCAATTTCAATGATCGTATGTTTCGATTGCCATCCATTATTTTCGTGATTAGGATTGAAAACAAAAATGGATTGTTCATCAGTGGTTTTTCTTCCTGAAAGGCAACGCCAGGATGAAGCTGCAGCACCATAAAGATCAGGGATCGTACGCTCAGATAAGTCTTGATCAGAAACTTTTGCGTAAAAAAACTGAATAAAGTTCTTTAATAAATCTGCCTTCTCCTTCGGTAATGACTTCTCGACCAAGGCGACTACCTGTGCGATGATTTCTTTCTGTCTTTCTATGCTGTAATAAGCCATGATAATTCACCCTCGCTACATACTTTTAGAGACAATTTCAAATAAATCACTCGATATACCTTTTCGGGACAATATCTCTGACAATGCTGCTCGCATCAACGATGCCCTGCCTTCATCAAACCGGCGATGTTGTATCAAGGGTTTAACCACACGCGCAGCAACTTGTGGATTAATGGCATCTAATGAGATCACTGCATCACGTATGAAGGCGTACCCTGCTCCATCAGCTCTGTGAAATTGAGCAAGATTTTGAGCACCAAATGCACCAAACAGACTGTACGCTTTATTGGGGTTTTTGATATTAAATGCAGGGCTTTGAGATAATATGATCAGCTCCTCAATCACATCAGGTCTATTCGAGGTTGCTTGCAAAGAAAACCATTTATCCATCACCAAATGATTTGATTTAAAACGCTGGTAAAAATCCTCAAGACAGCTCTCACGTTCCATCCCTGTGACATCGCGAAGTGCGCGTAAGGCGCCCATGGTTTCGGTCATGTTAACATGTTTATCGTACTGGGCTTTTGCAAATGACAGTGCTTCTTTTTCGCCACTCGCTACCAAATAATCCAAACATACTTGTCGTAAAGCGCGTTTACCTGAATTGTCGGATGAAAAATCGGAATCAATGTCACTTAACGCCAAATAATATTGCTTAAAGTTTTGATACAATGATTGAGCAAGAAATTGTTTTGTATGGGTTCTCCATTTCACAATCCCGTAAACATTGACTGGTGTTCTCGCTTCAGCAAAGAATAACTCGCTGGGCAATGTTAATAAATGCGCTGTCATAGCATGATCATGCGATTCGGCTTGCAAAACAGAAGACATAAACCATGATAAACGTACTGGCTCAAGCGTATCACCCATATGGATGGTTTCAAAACATTCATGCAAACATAATTTATTAAATGCCAATGTACGAGCACAGGGATCAGTATCATGCGTGGCAATGAAAAACCATTCTTCTGGAGAATCCTGAATATCCATTTTAACCGGTGCTGAAAAACCACGGAATAATGATGGAAACACTTTTCCGGGGATATCATCAATACGCACGGTTGCTTCGGCACTGGTCAATGAATAAACCTGTTCAATAGCTTTATCGTTGCCTTGCAATGCGAAAGGAATCAGCGCACCTTGTTCATTCAGTAGTGCGATACGAACGGGAATGTGCAGCGGGACTTTCACAGCCTGATCTGCGGTTGGCGGCGTGGTTTGTGCAAAATGAAGCAACAGTGACTGATCGTTCTGATCCTTTTCGTAACGAACAGACACCTGTGGTGTACCGGATTGAGAATACCAAAGACGAAATTGTGTTAAGTCAATTGGTGTATGCATTTGCATCACATTGACGAAGTCATCAACAGTGACCGCTTGTCCATCAAATCGTGCAAAATAATCATCACACGCTGCACGATAAGATGCTGACCCAAGCAAAGTATGCAGCATGCGAATAACTTCAGCACCTTTTTCATACACAGTCGACGTATAAAAATTATTCATTTCGATGTATGAATCAGGCCGCACGGGATGGGACATCGGGCTGGCATCTTCTGCAAACTGGCTCGTCTGAATACGCAACATTTCATCGATACGACAAATGCCTGCAGATGTTTTATCTGCCCCAAATGATTGATCACGGAAAACCGTAAAACCTTCTTTGAGGCTCAGTTGAAACCAATCGCGCAGGGTGACGCGATTACCAGACCAATTATGAAAATATTCATGGGCAACGACTTGCAGAATATGTTGATAATCCCAATCCGTAGCAACATCCGAATGAGCCAAAATATATTTATCATTGAAAATATTCAAGCCTTTATTTTCCATGGCGCCCATGTTGAAATCACTGACGGCGACGATCATGTAAATATCCAAATCATATTCACGACCGTAAACAACTTCATCCCAGCGCATCGCTTCTTTTAAAGCAAACATGGCAAAAGCTGATTTGCCTTGATTTCGTTTTTCGACAAATATTTGCAGCAAGACTTTTCGACCACTTTGGGTGATAAAAATATCTTCATCACAATGAAAATCACCTGCGACCAAAGCAAATAAATAACTGGGTTTTTTAAAAGGATCTTCCCACATCACAAAATGACGACCATCATTGAGCGCACCGGCATCAATACGATTACCGTTTGATAACAATTGAGGATATTTCGCACGATCTGCTTCAATGCGTACTGTGAATAATGATAAATTATCAGGCCTGTCTATAAAATAAGTGATGCGCCGAAAACCATGCGATTCGCACTGGGTGCAATACGCATTCGCAGACGCATATAAACCTGTTAAAGCAGTGTTTTCAAAGGGCTTAATGGAAACGCTGATCGCGACTTCACAAGATTCGGGCACATCATGGATTGTCAACGTATATTGATCTTGTCTTAATTGCTCTGCTGTTAAAGGATCACCATTGATTGATACGCTTAATAGCGTCAGCTGTTCACCATCGAGCACCAAGGGTGCATTTGGAAAATATCCAGGGCCACGCACAATAAACAACTGCGAATCGACTTGAGTATGATCCTCAAACAACTGAAAACGCAAAGTAACTTTGTGGATGGTGTAGGCAGGTGCCTGATAATCTTTTAAATAAATAGGTGTTCTATTCAATTCAATTGGCTCATCAAAATTTCAGCGGACATGATTTGTGAAGGATTTCCTTCTTGAATGACCTCTGATAAAATGTCTTGTGCACTTGCTTTATCGCCAATATCGATGTAAGCACGTGCCAGATCCAGCTTTGTCTGAACAGGATCCGAAGGAGGGTCTCCTTCGTATACGTCGGGCTTACGCTCGTGCGAAACGCGAGCAACGGTTTGTGTTTTCGTGACCGGAGCAACAACCACGGCAGGTTTAGCGAATATATACTCAAACGCATACATCAATAAAGAAGCGATTCCAATCGCTATGACGATTAAAATGATGTGGTCTTGGGTTGTCGTGGCTGAAAATGACGGCAGCTTCATACCAACACCTTGGCCAATCTCACCCACGCGTCCTTCTCGCAGTGCAACCAGTTCGGTCAACGCACGCAATTGAACTTGCATATCATTCAATTGACTCTCAAGCGCTTGCTTGGCTTTTCGCTCAAGATCAATCGCTTCACGTGCACTTCTTAATTCTTCTTGCATCGTGCTGATCAGTTTAACAAAGGCGGTATCTTCCGCGCCCAACACAGAATTCAATGTACTGGTAAACAAGGCTGTATTGGCATCCGTGAGGGGATTCAGAAGTTTCAGTGCTGGCACGCCCGGTATGGTATTTGGAAAATTCATGGCCACTTGCTTTCCATCAGCAATCTCTGGAAAAGAAGGGATCTCGGTCTTTGCTTCATCAGTGACAGCAACGCCTACTTTCTCACGCGGATGCGTGATGACATCAGTCGGTTTAAAACGGATGGCAGCATGCTTTGGTTTTAAGGTTTGACCGATGGTTGCCGGTAACTTCAAATAGCTACCCGCCATCAATTGATTTTCATTTCCTTTTGCAAAGGCTTTTTTATTGTGTTCATACAAGGCGGCCATGGATTGATCAAGCGTGATCTGATAATGTTTGGCAAACGTTGAAGCCACATGCCACAAGGTATCACCCGATTTGACAGGACCATAAACGAAAGGTTTCTGTTTAGACACTTTGGGTTCGGCTTGTTTCGGCAAAGTCAATTCATATTGATACTCATTGTTTTCTGTGAGATTGCTGATTTGAACTGTCATCGCCAGTGTCTGTAACGAAACCGGAGATTTAGAAGACAGGCGGATTTGCGGTGATGAGCACTTCCGATAATACGAATGTGAGGTCATCAACCGGCGGAGTGGTGGCAATGATCGCAACCGACAGATCTTCTATTGATTCATCTTGCCCTAGCATAATCGGAATCTTTGCAGCGATAGGCTCGCCAACACGAGACGTCAGAGCGATAGAACCCAATTCGACCGCTTGCGCGGTTGACCATATCAATAACCCAACGGTGAGGATTTGTTTCATGAGTGTGCTCCCTCCTGCCATTATCCTTGTTACCCCTCACCTATTATAGATAATATCGCGCCATATGCCATGTTCATGTGGATAAATGTTGCGCAGAGATAGCGAAAACCCCCTCTCCGCCATTTTCAAAGGTCAACCATTCACCTTTAAAGTGTGGGAAACGGGCTTCAAAGGCTTCCTGGGCTTCACCCAGCTCCAAAATCAAAAAACCATTCGGTTTTAAATAGGCTGCAGCCTGATCCAAAATAGGAATGACACAGTCCAAACCTTCTTCCCCAGCCACAAATGCCCGCTCGGGTTCGGCCATGTACTCCTCTGGCAACGCTTCAAATGAAGCCCGTGGGACGTAAGGCGGATTGGCCAAAATAAAATCGTATTGATGTTCACGGGGCAATGATTCGAAAAGGTCTGACTGAATAAGGTGAACGCGATCTTCCAGTTCATAGGCTTCTACGTTGATGGCCGCGACAGCCAAGGCATCTTCATCGATATCCACAGCATCGACATCAATATCATCAAATGTCAAGGCGACAGCAATGGCGATGCAACCGCTGCCAGTGCACAAATCCAAGGCACGCGTGGGATGTTCCGTCTTTAACCAGGGCTTAAAACGGTTTTCGATCAATTCACCAATTGGGGAACGTGGCACAATCACGCGTTCATCCACATAAAATGGGAAGCCACAGAAATAGGCATTATTCGTAATGTAGGCCACTGGCAAACATTCATTGACGCGTCGGGTGATGGCTGTGATCAGATCCTCTCGCTCAGAACGGGTTAATTTGGCATCAAAGAATTCGTCATCGAGATCAAACGGCAAATCAAGACGTTGCCAGATAAGGCTGCGGGCAGCTCATCCCAAGCATTGTCCGTCCCATGCCCATAGTATAACTCTGCTTTTTCGCATTGACTGACGCCCCAGCGCAAGATATCACGGATGGTTGAAAGCTCATCAACAGCTTCAGTAGATAACGTGGGGGTAATTTGGTAGGCATCTTCAAGCATGTCGGACTCCTGGATTGAACGAGAGACATTCTCGCACATAAAGGGATTTGCGGCAATAATGGAAATCTTGTCACCACTTCACGTTAAACATATCGTGACAAGTTTGATGGCCAATATCGCCTGCGCTATTACTTATGTTACTGTAGGTGTATGCCATCGCGACTGAAGCAGCTGCTGCCACAGGAGAACGTTAATGCGCACTATTCGTGTTTATGCTGAATTCAACAACGGCATGGTCGGTATTCTCACACAAATATTAGTCCACAGCAAATCGGGATAAGTCTGTGGATAATGTTGTGCATTCCCTAGGATAAGGACATTAAAGTCTTAAAATACAGCGAGTTGAGTTTGCTGTGTATTTTTTGAACAAATCATTAGTTCTGTCGGTTTAGTTGAATATTTGAGGCCCAAGGATATTTATCAAAACTGCTTGTACATCGCTTGAAAGCATCTCCCTTGAGTGCGTGGCTCGAAGCGTAGGCAGGGTGCTTTGTGATGCTGTGTCATTTGAATAAATGGCTGAAAGACCTTGAGCCATGAAGTGTCGCTCCATGCATTTTGAAAAACATTAAAAGTTCGCACTTATCGTTGCTGAAACAACACCATTATTTTGTTGGTTAATATAATTTGTGTTCACTTGAATAGAAGAGGAGAAACGAACCATGCTTGACACGGGGACAGAAATTTCCGCACTACCGTTTGCCGATGCTGGAAATTCATGGCCAAATTTATGTGATACACCAAAACCGACGATGAACGTAAATCGGGCCCCCTGGTTCGCCAGCTTGTTTAGGCTCAGTGACCAATGCAAGCCTTGCATTGATATCACCAAAAGACTCATCGGCCTTCCCAGTTTTCTTAACATCATACACAGTCACCGCCACAGAGCCCTCTTCGAACTCTAAACCTACAGCTCCTCCAATTTTGTCTTCCCTTGGATTAGTAGCAGTGGCAGGGGCAGTAATAGGACGCAGCTCAGCATAAAATGGCGTGAAACTCAATTTCATATTTGTATTCCCCCGAGTGAAAGTGATAACCGTTCAAATACTATCACATTTTTTTACAAAATGGTGTAGGGTCTGTTGGCTAATGGTATCATTACCCTTTCGATACATTTGGCGCAGAATACTTGATAATGGTATCATTTCACAAGGAGAATAGCATGCGCTGTGAATTTCATTTAGCAGTCATTGATGCATTTGCCGCATTATGCGATGCCTTACAAGCTGCCACCCTATCGATTGAACAAGACAAACACTTACCCGCCTGGATGCAACCGCTGGACGCAGCACCACTGAGGCATACCCATCAACATACACAATGTATTCGATTACTCAAACAATTGGAATATATAGATGAACAGGAAGGGCGCGAGATATTAATAGGCGTAGGCATTTTTGCCGCAAGCCAGAAAACCCTTGATACGCTTCACGCCCTCAACACGTGCAAATCAGCATTTAAATACGCGATTCAAAACCTAAAATGCCAATCAATTAAGACAGATGATCAAGCGTTGTTTCACGCTTTTCAAGCATTACTCTCCCAACATCGCCACACAGAAACAGATCATACCCTTTCACGTGGGGGCCTCTCACGACTGCATCTGAAACAATGCTATCGACAAATCCCCATTTTAAATTCACGTCCCGTGAAGGTCAGCTGGTTATGGGCAAATACGAAATCAATTAAAAAGATTTCTAAAAAGCAAGCGATTGCTTTATTAGAAAAAAAAGGAAATGATGAAGGCATTTTAGCTCAAATCAATAAAGTCTCGCGTTTAAAAGAAAGCGAACACATTGCCATCGTCCAAACACTGGCGCCTCATTTGCGCACCAATATCGTGATGCCGAACGAAACAGAGTCTGCCCGGCATATGTTGAAAGGCTCATTACCGTTGTTCTATTTACATGAAGACAACACAGAATTACCCAAGATTGTACCGCCTAAAACCGTGAAGAAACAAGAAAACCGCCCAACCCGGAGTGACGTTAAAATTGATCCGGAGGTGTTTCTGCCGGCGATTCGGGGGCATTTGTATTTAATTTGAAATATTCACCCACAGCATTCACTAATGGATCCAGCCCTAATCCAGCCAATGCAGAAATGGTGAATACAGGCCCCTTCCATTTCAATCCCTTGACGATGGTCGCTTGCAAGGCAGCGCGCTCATCTTCGGGAATCAAGTCGATTTTATTCAATACCAACCAACGAGGTTTTTCATAGAGATCTTCGTCGTACTTTTTCAATTCCTGAACCAATGCTTTTGCACAGGTAACAGGATCGGATTGATCAACAGGCATGACATCGATAATGTGCAACAATAATCGCGTGCGTTTTAAATGCTTGAGAAACTGAGTGCCCAGCCCAACACCTTCGCTCGCACCTTCAATCAAACCTGGAATATCAGCAACCACGAAATCTTTGCCATATTTTGAACGAACCATACCGAGGTTAGGATATAACGTGGTGAAAGGATAATCCGCGATTTTGGGACGTGCAGCCGAAATTTTAGAAATAAGCGTGGATTTACCTGCGTTAGGATAACCCAATAATCCCACATCCGCTAACACTTGTAGCTCTAAACGAAGTTGGCGATGTTCGCCAGGTTTGCCCGGGGTACATTGACGCGGCGCACGATTTGTAGAGCTTTTAAAGCGGATATTGCCGATGCCTTTCTCACCCCCTTGTGCGACGCATAAGCGTTGATTAGGTTGATTGAGATCGCCCAAGCATTCGCCGGTGTCATCATCAAACACGAGTGTGCCGACAGGCACTTTAAGAATGAGATCGTCACCGCTGCGGCCTGTGCATTCACTGCTCATGCCATTTTGCCCGCGTTTGGCACGGTGCAAACGTGCATAACGGTAATCTAATAAGGTGTTGATATTCGGATCCGTTTCAAGGTAAACGCTGCCGCCATTGCCCCCATCGCCGCCACTGGGACCGCCCATGGGTTCGTATTTTTCACGACGAAAGCTGGCGATGCCGTCACCGCCATCGCCGGCTTCTACTGTTATTTTAACTTCATCGACGAAACGCATGAGATATCCCCCAAAATGAAAGGGCGCAAATATGCGCCCCTACAAGTTTACAAGCCGAATTATTCTGCAGCTTGAGTTTCAACTGGCAATACGCTGACGAATTGACGATCATGCTCGCCACCCTTTTTGAAGGTGACTACACCGTCGATCAATGCGAACAGGGTATGATCGCGGCCTACACCGACGTTCAAACCAGCATGGCAGCGTGTGCCACGTTGACGGATCAAGATATTGCCTGCTTTCACAACCTGGCCACCGAAACGCTTCACCCCTAAATATTTAGGGTTGGAGTCTCTACCATTTCGTGTGCTACCACCGGCTTTTTTAGTTGCCATTTTGCACTACTCCTTAAACGTTGATGCCGAGGATTTCAATTTCAGTGAAATCTTGACGATGACCTTGGATTTTATCGTAATGTTTACGACGTCTGAATTTTTGGATAAGGATCTTACACCCCGACCATGGCTCAATACTTTCGCAAGTACTTTTGCCCCTTTGACTAATGGTTGACCGATTGTTACATTACCGGCGCCGTCTGTCAGAAGCAACACTTCATCAAACGCCACTTCGTTACCTGTGTCAACAGGCATCTTGTGGATTTTGAAGGTATCCCCTACAGCGACCTTGATTTGCCGGCCACCCGTCTTAATTACAGCATGCATAGTGCATCTCCCTTTCGAACTAGACCCGGATTCTAAAAGAATTTTCCCCAATAAGCAAGCCCTTTTTAAAAAAACCCTGCATTCCTTCAAAACCCTATTGACCCTGCTCCCCATCCCGACTATTATCATGCCCATGAAGGCAAAAACCCACATTCCTACCCTCGAGAGCATCCGCCGCCCGGTGGCAACTGCCCTTGCCCAGGTTGAAGCCCTGCTACAAGACAACGACCCACACATCCGCCTCGCCCTTGATGTGTCCACCCATGTACTTGAAGCAGGTGGAAAACGTCTCCGCCCCATTGTTTTATTGCTGGTTACTGGCCATTTGGGCTATGAAGGCCCTTCCACATTGACTTGGCCACGGCGATTGAGCTGGTTCATACAGCCACTTTGCTGCATGATGACGTTGTCGACGACTCCCCCCTGCGTCGCGGCCGTCCAACGGCCAAGCAGATTTGGGGCAATCCTGCCAGCGTGCTGGTAGGCGATTATCTCTATTCCAGAAGCTTTGGTTTATTGGCAGGTTGTGAAAACATCGCGGTCACCCAATGCATGGCCAATGCCACCCGCACACTCGCCCAGGGCGAGCTCATGCAATTGGCGCAACGGGGAAACCTGAATCTGACCATTGAAGAACACATGACGATTCTGTCTGAAAAAACAGGCAAACTCTTTGAGGTAGCCGCCGTGATGGCCGGTATCATCGCAGGCGCTAATCACTCTACCCTTGATGCACTGGCCGCCTACGGAATGCAACTGGGTATTGGTTTCCAACTGATTGATGATGTACTCGATTATCAAGGCAATACCGACACCCTGGGCAAGCGCCTAGGGGATGATTTCAGTGATGGGAGCCTGACCCTCCCACTGATTTACGCCCTGAACCGGCACCCCTCAAAAGGATTTTATCGCGAATGCCATTCGCGATAAAATCCTTTTGAGCGGGTGTGCCGTGTTCCGAGTGATTGGGAGGGTGAGGCTCCCATCGCGTCCCCAAGGCGCTTGCCCAGGGTGTCGGTATTGCCTTGATAATGCGGTACATCATCAATCAGTTGGAAACCGAACCCGGTTGGCATTCCGTAGGCGGCCAGTGGTCAAAAAGGTAGTGATTAGCGCCTGCGATATGATACCGGCCATCACGGCGGCTACCTGGAGGACTCCTGTTTTTACGGTACTTCAATGGTCCCGTTTCAGGTTTCCCGTTGCAGCAAGCTCGCCCTGGGCGAGTGTGCGGGTGGCATTGGCCGTGCGACTGGGTGACCGCGATGTTTTCCGCAACCTGCCAATAAACCAAAGCTTCTGGATGGATGATCGCCTACCAGCACGCTGGCAGGATTGCCCAAATCTGCTTGGCCGAAATTGGAGCCCCACGGGAAGTAGTCAACAACGTCATGATCCAGCGAAGTCGGCTGTATGAACCAGCTCAATCGCCGTGGGCCAAGTCAATGTGGAAGGGGAAGCTCATGACCCAAATGGCCAGTAACTCACGAGATGAAGCTGGTACCTTCAAGTACATGGTTGAGCGTGGAAAAAGACGATTTGTGGCTTCAACCTGGGCAAGGGCAGTTGCCTGGGCTTTTGCCTTCATGGGCACTAATAAGGTCATTCGGGATGGGGAGCAGGGTCAATAAGGGTTTTGAAAAAGGAATGCAGGGTTTTTTTGAAAAAGGCTCTGCTTAAGTATACGGGGAAAATTCTTTTAGAATCCGGTCACTATTCGAAAGGGAGATGCACACTATCCATGCTGTAATAATGCTCAGCAAGATGGTGTAGGGGATACCTTCAAAATCCACAAGATGCCTGCTGACACAGGTAACGAAGTGGCGTTTGATGAAGTGTTGCTTCTGACAACAGCACGGTAAATATTCATTCATCAAAGGGGCAAAAATTAGCTTGCGAAAGTATTGAGCCATGGTCGGGTCTGGGGAGGCCCTCCAAAAATTCAGACATCATAACGTTGATAAAATCCAAGGTCATCAGTACAAGATTTCACTGAAATTGAAATCCTGCAGAAATTTAAGGAGTAGTGCCAAAATGGCAATATAAAAAAGCCGGTAGCACACGAAATGGTAGAGACTCCAACCCTAAATATTAGGGTGAAGCGTTTCAGGTGGCCAGGTTGTGAAAGCAGGCAATATCTTGATCCGTCAACGTGGCACACGCTGCCATGCTGCCTTGAACATTGAGTGTAGGCCGCGATAAGTACCCCTGTTCGCATTAATCAACAGTGTTGCAGTCACACTACAAAAACATGATAGTTCATTCGTCAGCGTATTGCAAGACTCAACTGCAGAATAATTCAGCTTGTAGGGGCGCATATTTGCGCCCATTTTTCAGTGACATCTCATCGGTTTTCAGTCGATGAAGTTAAAATAACAGTAGAAGCCGGCGATGGCGGTGACGGCATCGCCAGCTTTCATCATGAATACAAACCCATGGGCGCCTGCGGGTGGGCGGCGATGGGGGCAGTTTGACCTTGAAACAAATGCGATATTCGGACACACCTTATTAGATTACAAGTTTCTGCACGTTTGCACCAGTGCCAAACGCGGGCAAAATGACATGAGCAGTGAATGCACAGGCCGCAGCGGTGCAGCGATATTTGGTACCGAGTTGATGAGATAGCACCACAATGGGCAATCTCAATCAACCTAATCAACGCTTATGCGTCGCACAAGGGGCGTGAGAAAGGCATCGGCAATATCCGCTAAAAGCTTCTACAAATCGTGCGCGTCAAATGTGCCCCCGGGCAAACCTGGCGAACATCGCCAACTTCGTTTAGAAGCTGAGATAACTTCCTGGATGTGGGATTATTGGGTAGTCCTAACGCAGGTAAATCCACGCTTATTTCTAAAATTTCGGCTGCGCGTCCCAAAATCGCGGATTATCCTTTCACCACGTTATATCACTAGTTCAAAATATGGCAAAGATTTCGTGGTTGCTGATATTCCAGGTTTGATTGAAGGTGCGAGCGAAGGTGTTGGGCTGGGGCACTCAGTTCTCAAGCATTTAAAACGCACACATATTATTACACATATCGATGTCATGCCTGTTAATCGATCCAAATATATTACCTGCAATTCGTTCAGGAATTGAAAAAGTACGACGAAGAATCTCTATGAAAAACCTCAGATTTGGGGTTGGTATTGAATAAAATCGACTTGATTCCGAAGATAAGCGCGCTCCTTGAGACAACCATCGTCAAGGGATTGAAATGGAAGGGCACTGTATTCACCATTTCTGCATTTGGCTGGATTAGTACAATCCATTAGTGAATGCTGTGGGTGAATATTTCAAATTAAATACAAATGCCCCCAAATCGCCGGCAGAAACACCTCAGAAATACAATTTTTAGGTTAAACATAGCTCCGGGTTGGGCGGTTTTCTTGTTTCTTCACGGTTTTAGGCACTGAGAATCTTGGGTAATTCTGTGTTCCTGCTTGGTGTAAATAAACAACGGTAATGAGCCTTTCAACATATGCCGGGCAGAATTACCTCCTTTTGGCTGCGGCATCACGATGCTGTTGGTACCAGCAAATGAATGAGGCGCCATCCTTTGGACGATGGCAATGTGTTCGCTTTTCTTTTAAATTACAACTTATTGATTTGAGCTAAAATGCCTTCATCATTTCCTTTTTTTTCTAATAAAGCAATCAGCCTGTTTTTTTGAAAAATGTTTTTAATTGATTCGGTATTTCCCCATAACCAGCTGACCTTTAACAGGGACATAGAGGATGGACATCTCAATAGCATTGTTTCAGATGCAGATCATAAAGCCCACCAGCATGAAAGGGTATAATCTGTTTCTGGTGATGTTGGGAGAGTAATGCTTGAAAAGCATAAAACAACACTTAATCACACTCTCCTTAATTGATTCAGCATTTAGGTTTTCAGCAGATTATTTAAATGCTGATTTGCACATATTTTGAGGCATGAACATTATCAAGGGTTTTCTGGCTTCAGGCAAAAAATGGGAATCTCTCAGCACCCTTGCTTGTTCCATCTATATATTCCAATTGTTTGAGTAATCGAATACATTGTTGATGGGTATGCCTCAGTGATATCAGTCCAGCGGTTGCAGTCCAGCAGGTAAGTGTTGTTTGTTCAATGGATAGGGTGACTTCCTGTAAGGCATCACATAATCCAGCAAATGCATCAATAAGCTGCTAAATTCACAGCGCTGAGATCCTATTCTTCCCCTTGCTGGAAATCGGTACCATCAAGATTGTTGCTGCACCAAATGGTCCATTAGCCAACAGACCCTACACCAGGATTTTGTAAAAAAATGTGATAGTATTTAATAAGTTTCATGTTTCACTGGGGTATGCAAAATATGAAATTCAGATTTAGCACCATTTTATGAGCTACATACTTGCTGTTGCCCTGCCACACCTACCTAATCCAAGGGAAGACAAAATTGGAGGAGCTGTAGGTTTAGATTTCAAAGAGGGCTCTGTGGCAGTAGTCCTATGATGTTAAGAAAACTGGGAAGGCCAATGAGTCTTTTGGTGAAGAATGCAAGGCTTGCATTGGTCACTGAGCCTAAACAAGCTGGGCAAACCGGGGGGCCTCAGGTTTTGGTGTATCACATAAATTTGGCCATGAATTTCCAGCATCACATGGATATACGGACAAGCATGGTTCCTCTTCTATTCAAGTGAACACAAATTATATTAACCAACAAAATAATGGTGGTGTTTTCAGCAACAATAATCAAATGTTTTTCAGAATCCCGTGGAGCAACTTCATAGCTACAAGGTCTTTCAGCCATTTATTCAAATGACACAGCACGTCACAAAGTTTCACGCACTCAAGGACAAGACAATGTCGTTTTGATCTCCTTCGTGCAAATATTCAACTAAACCGACAGAACTAATGATTTGTTCAAAAAATACACAGCAAACCGAACTCGCTGTATTTTAAGACTTTAATGTCCTTATCCTAGGGAATCGCAACATTATCCACAGACTTATCCCGATTTGCTGTGGACTAAGAACCAACCATGCCAGTTTGATTGAGCATAAACACGAATAGTGCGCATTAACGTTCTCCTGCTTCAGGTCGATGGCATACACCTACAGTAACATAAGTAATAGCGCAGCAAATATGGGCCATCAAAACTGTCATCAAATATTTAACGTGAAGTGGTGACTAAGATTTCATTATTCAGCAAATCCTTTTATGTGATCCTCTCTGCATTTCCCGAATGCCTACCAAATTACCCCCACGTTAGTATAATGAGCTTTCAAACCATCAGTGATATCTTGCGCTGGGGCACTAGAAAGCAGAGTTATACTATGGGCGCGAAAGGTCCAGCAGCCATGTTATCTGGCAACATTCTTGATTTGCAGTTTTAATCTCAATGACGAATTCTTTGATCCAAATTTGACCCATTTTCTAACAAGGAATCTCAATCACAGCCATCACCGAACACATAATGAATGTTTGCCAGTGGCCTACATTACGAATGATGCTCCATTTTCATGTGGATGAACGCGTAGGTGTCACGTTCCCCAATTGGTAAATTGATCGAAAAGACGAACATCCCACGCGTGCCTTGGATTTGTGCACTGGCAGCATTACATGCGCCATTGCTGTCGCCCTTGAGATGACTGATGATATTGATGTCGATGCTCTGGATATCGATGAAGATGCCTTGGCTGTCGCGGCCATCAACGTGAAAGCCTATGAACTGGAAGATCGCGTTCACCTCTGGTCAGACCTTTTCGAATCTGCGTGAACATCAATACGATTTTATTTTGGCCAATCAGCCTTACGTCCCACGGGCTCCATTTGAAGCGTTGCCAGATACATCGCAGAACCCGAGCACATGCTGGCTGAGTGACTGTGTCATTCCTATTTTGGATCAGGCTGCAGCCTATTTAAAACCGAATGGTTTTTTGATTTTGGAGCTGGGTGAAGCCCAGGAAAGCCTTTGAAGCCCGTTTTCCACACTTTAAAGGTGAATGGTTGACCTTTGAAAATGGCGGAGAGGGGGTTTTCAGCTATCTCTGCGCAACATTTATCCACATGAACAAATACAATACAGTAGTGGTGGTACTGTATCTATTCATAGGTAGAGGATAACAAGGATAATGGCAGGAGGGAGCACGCTCATGAAACAAATCCTCACCGTTGGTTGGACACTATGATTGCGAGCCGCAGAATGAGATTGGGTTCTATCGCTCCTGACACTCTCCGTGTTGGCGAGACTATGCATGCAAAGATTCCGATTCAAATATAGGGCAAAATCAATGAAGAAATCTGTGGGTTGCGATCATTTCCACCACTCCGCCGGTTGATGACCTCACGTTGATGGTATTCGGAAGGTTAGATCACCGCAAATCCGCCTGTCTTCTAAATCTCCGGTTTCGTTACAGACACTGGCGATGACAGTTCGAATCAGCAATCTCACAGAAAACAAATCAGTATCAATATGAATTGATTTTGCCGAAACAAGCCGAACCCCTAAACAGAAACCTTTCGTTTATAGTTAGTGTCAAATCGGGTGATACCTTGTGGCATGTGGCTTCAACGTTTGCCAAACGTATCAGAAGTCACACTTGATGGATTAGATTTGGCCACCTTGTCAATAAAAAAGCCTTTGCAAAAGGAAATGAAAATCAATTGATGAGCGGTAGCTATTTGAAGTTACCCACAAAGTATCAGTAGAACCTTAAAACCAAAGCATGCTCCATCAGTTTTAAACCGACTAGATGTCATCACGCATCCGCGTGAGAAAGTAGGCGTTGCTCGTGGTAGGCTTCTTTTCCAGAGATTGCTGATGGAAAGCAAGTGGCCATGAATTTTCCAAATACCATACCAGGGCGTGCCAGCACTGAAACTTCTGAATACCAGTTCACGGAAAATACAATAAGCCTTGTTTACCAGTACATTGAATTCTGTGTTGGGCGCGGAAGATACCGCCTTTGTTAAACCTAGAAATCAGCACGATGCCGAGAACAAGTGCGCGTGAAGCGAACACCAACAAGCGCTTGAGAGTCGAGAAATTGAATGATATGCAAGTTCAATTGCATTGACCGAACTGGTTGCAAGAATATGAAGCTGCCGTCAGATTTCAGCCACGACAACCCAAGACCACATCATTTTTGAGATGGTTCATAGCGATTGGAATCGCTTCTTTATTGATGTATGCGTTTGAGTATATTCACTGAGACCCGTGGTTGTTGCTCCGGTCACGAAAACACGAACCGTTGCTCGCGTTTGCACGACGTTGAGCCCAAAGGTGACATTCGAAGGAGACCCTCCTTCAGAATGTGTTCAGACAAAGCTGGATACTGACAGAATGCTTCATGAATATGGCGATAAAGCAAATACAGCAAGACATTTTATCAGAAGTCATAGAGGAAATCCTTCACAAATCATCCACTGAATTTTTGAGATGAGCCAATTGAATTGAATAGAACACCTATTTATTAAAAGATTATAGGGCACCTGCTACACCATCCACAAAGTTACTTTGCGTTTTCAGTTGTTTGAGGAATCTAGAATCAATTCAGCAGTTCTTATTGTGCGTGGCCTTGGATGTTTTCCAAATGCACCCTTGAGGTACTGCGATAATTGAGACACTAACACTATAACATTATCAATCAATGGTAATCCTTTAACAGCAGAGCAATTAAGACAAAATCAATATACGTTGAGCAGTAGGTCAATATTTA
>CAWKDC010000003.1:0-243006 GCA_963848305.1 uncultured Gammaproteobacteria bacterium
TCTAGGTGCTTTCTCCCATGTATTACGTGACTCTTGGGGTATTACTGGAGACCGACTTTTACTTGTTGTAGATCTCAAGTCACATAAAGTGCGCGAGATCGGAGGAAACACCTTAACAGATGCTGGAATCAGCTCCGATTTTCTCAATCGAGAAGCTATTGGACACTATTTTGTTCCATACATGAAGAGAGGAGACCTCGCAGGCGCGATTAGAAGCTCTCTAGACTGCATAAATACAAAATATGTGCGACTGTTCCCCACACCGGTCCAAGTTCCTATCATAGTAAGTCAGCCAGCAGCCGCTCCTGCGGTTGTGGACTTTAACCCTATGCTAGGTGGAGGAATCTTTGTAGCTTTAGTAATTGGTTTGGGGTCTGCTATTTTAATGAAAATGAGAAATACGGACTTGCATAACCAAATCAGCAAACTGAATGATCAGTTGGACTCCAAATATCTAAAAGTGTTAGAGCTGTTCGATTTATGGATCCAGCTACGCAGGATAGGATCAATAATTTCTCAAGTAACTGGAAACAGCTTGATGTAGATTTCTCTAAAATCGCAGGAGGCAATCTCTTCAAAAGAGCTATAATGCTCAAATCTATTTTAGATAATCAGAAATTTTGAATAAGACCGCTGATGAGTTTTTGAATGAATATGAGACCCGAAAAGTTCCAAAAACTAAACCAATAAAAGTAGAGCCCCAAACTATCCAAGTTCCGATATCCCGCGAGCATATTACAACTCCTAAGATGACCAGAATCTCAGCTCCCCATGGTGGCAGCAATGTTAAACATGTAACTCATGTTGAAGCTAGAGTAATTGGAAGTCCCTCACAGCCTCCGGTAATTATCAATAATTATCAAGCGCCGGACCCTCAGTTTACCGGTAGTTTATTTGACGCTTTCCAGCCATCTAGAAATATCTATAGATCATCCCAAAGCACTTCAAATTCAGAGTCCAGTTCAAACAGCGATTCAGGCAGCTCGTCTAGTAGTGATTCAGGTAGCTCATCTAGTAATTCGAGCAGTCCATCTAGTAGTGATTCAGGTAGCTCGTCATGGGATAGTTCATATTCTAGTAGTGATTCAGGTAGCTCGTCATGGGATAGTGGATCTAGCAGTAGTGATGCAGGCGGATCTTGGTAAATGGCAAAATTCATAAGTGATCTGGAGATCCTGCGGGTCTATAAGCATGGCGAACTGATTGAAGGTTATGGTGACACCATGACTCTGAATCTCGAAGTTGTTGAGTGTATTGTCAACAATTCTAGACCTGAAGAGCCTGGCGAGTTATCTTCAATCATTTATTCAAAAACGGGCACTCAATGGGTGGTAAAAGGATCGGTCAAAATGGTCCACAACAGAATTGTTTCTGCTAAACAGTTATGAAGTTCCTCCGTGATTTAAAACCCAACCTTCTTCACAGATATCCGACCAAATATCCAGATGGTCAGACTCCATGGGAGGCTCATTACAAATTGGTCGGGTCTACCTGCCTGAAGCTTAAGAAGCTTCACTCCTTCCAAGTTTGGGCTCTTTCCCTTCTTAATTTTTGTTGAGGTAATTACATGCAATGGCATGAGAAATTGAGTTTTATCATACTTACCTATTTTTGCGCATCTTGGTTATGCATCTATTGGGATAATATACAATTCGCATTAGAAGTAGAAACATATTCAGCTGCCGGGCACGCGATTGGTGAGTACCAAGTAAATTACCTGGAAAGGTGCGAAAAAAATGGAAAGATTAGAAGATAAACTGTTCAACCATGCTCGCTTCTTAACTAGATTTTTCCTTTATGGCGCAGATCACAATTCCACATGCTTGGATTTAAGGGAGCTTGATGTTTTTCTACATCTTTTTCTCAACACTAATAATAGCTTTCAACATTTATTCATCTCAAGGTGTCACTCCAGAAAATTACTGGTCCTTCTTTTTTTGGTGCATCATCTCTGGCTTTGCATTTGGTGGCTTTGGTATCTACCTGGATAAACACTCGCGCTAGTCGACCAATTATATCTACGATATACACATCATCAAAAATTGTGTACTTTCTTTGAAAGATCGATATAAAAATTTCACCAATGCCTAGAAGATTAGGCTTCTAGTCATTTGAACACAAACAAACAACCCAACAACTTAGGAGACAGGAATGAGACTAAAAGATAAGAATATTTTGTTAATCGTGGCACCAGAAGGTTTTCATGACGACGAAGTTTTTAAACCATCAGAAGCCTTCGCAAAAGAAGGTGCAAATGTTACAGTAGCAGCTAGTCGAACTGGCACTTTGACAGGTATGTTCCAGGGCAACATAGAAGTAGATACACTTTTCACAGAAATCAATCCTGATGACTTCGATTCAATCGTTTTGATTGGTGGCCAAGGTGCTCGTAAGCTTTATTGGTTGAATAAAGACTTACATGCATTAGTTCAAGCTTTCAATGAAAAGAAAAAGCTAGTAGCAAGTATCTGTGTTGCGGGAGTTATTCTAGCCAACGCTGGTGTATTGAAAGGCAAGAACGCTACGGTATACCACACCTCCGAAGATCTCGACCTCTTGCAAAAAGGCGGAGCCAATTACGTCAACGAATTGGTTGTTATCGATGGCAACATCATTACTGGAAATGGACCAGCTGCGGTAGCTAAATTTGTTGAAGCAATCACAGAAGCTCTGAGCGCCGTTCCTGTTTAATCGACAGGATGCATCAGTAAAAAGACAGGGTTGGAGCCATGATCTCCTCCAGCCCTGTTTCTTTTTGGGGGGATAAAAGAGTGTATTGTTTTAAATCACAACTGATGTCCCGAAAACATGGGAGTTTTTGGGGAGATTTAAATTTTAGATATTGGCTGGGTAGTTCAACCGGATGTTATTGGATGTTTAATGAAAACAATGCTACAGGTCAGCATCTGTATGCTTTTGTGGTGATGATCCCAAGTAAAATCTGAGAATAGACGTGCTGCCCGTCTGCCTGATGATTCAGAGTCATCCATACTACTGTTATACGAATTCTCAAGGAAAAAGAAGTAGGTTGAATTGAACAACCACCTCGGAGGTCAAAGCTCCGGGCACTACCATTATGCAATACTTCTATGGAGGGCTTTGGCAGATATGCGCTGCCGCATGTCGGGTTTGCAATCCGATGCTTTACTGTCTTAGCTAAAAGCCCATTATTTGACTTGAATGATTATTGACTTGAATTATTTAGAGGCTTTACCTGAATAAAGTGGACCTGGCTGGAAATTTTGAAATTCCGTCCTTTCGATTATCGAACCATCCATAAAGTTGATAGATTTTTCCCTTCATCCAAGACCTGTTCTGGCTGCGGTTACAAGTTAGAGAAGTTGGATTTAAAGGTACGAGACTGGACTTGCCCTGCTTGCGCAACACAACATGATCGTGATATAAATGCAGCTATCAATATATTAGTTGAAGGACAGCGAAAGCTGTCCGCTACGGGGAGTTACCTCGGAAGTAACGCTTGTGGAGAAGAAAGCTCTGGTCTCAGTGATGCGACGAAACTAACTTCGAATGAAGCAAGAAAGCAGCTGGGAACCTAAACTCCGTTGCAAAATAACGAAGAACGTTCGACCGATAATCGAAAGGACGGACAAAATTTCCAGCCAGGTCACTTTATTTAGGTAAAGCCTCTAAATCATGTGTTCTGCCTCTGAACTAAGCCAGGAAGTGGTGCTGAGGGAGGGATTCGAACCCCCGTGCTTTTTACAGACATGGTCTACAGCCACGCGCAATCAACCGCTCTGCCACCTCAGCATTGATAAACCTCGTTCCCAGGATCGAACTGGGGTCTTGCTGTAATCTACAGCTTGCAAGGTATAAGCTTGCTGCACTAACCACTGTGCTAAACGAGGTGCTCTCAGCCTGACTCGAACAGGCGTCTTCTGGATTTCAATCAGAAATGGTTCCGACTCCACTATGAGAACAAATATCTGGATGGTTGGTGCTGACCCAACTACTCTCGACTTCCAAAGGCGAGCGTCTACCGTTGACTTACATCCAGTCATATTTAATTGCATAAAGGTGGTCTTCGGTCTAAGATTTGAACTTAGGACCTTATCTTTGTAGGAGATCTGCTCTACCACTGAGCTAACCGAAGAAGATCTTACGCTACAATTTTGACTTGATTTGTGACTACTGACTGACATGAACTTTCTATTCCTACAATATTTTCCTGACGCACAACAATAAAGCAGCTAATCGGCTGGCTTATTGGGCAAAAATATTGTGGATAGCTCTTGTTCATTTCAGACTCATTAAACTAAAAAACCGGAGGAACCCCTCCGGGATACATCAAATACAATAACACAGGGTATTTATTCGTGTCAAGCCTTTCTTTTCAAATTCTGGATTTTGGCTTTCGTCTCTTTAGAGATTTTTTTCAAATAACGCAGACTGATCTGATAGTTCGCATTCATAGCTTGCAGATAAACTTTCTTTTGTTCTGGCATAGCTTCGATCTTTTCAGTAAGATTTTGCAGGCGGGATTCAAGACATATCAACTGAGCTTGCTCAATAGCCTTCCGATTCTTTTCAAGCCAATCGGTTACGACTTTTTTGATATATGAGACTTCATCTGTAGTTAACCATAAGACTTCATGGTGTGTATTTTTCACTCTCAAATTATGTCCATTTATTAAAGGATAAAATTGATCTTTATCCAAAGAATACATCCACTCTACTGGATAATATTTCTTTTTTTCTATCTTAAGACCCTTTTCAAAATACAAGCTCAACTCAAAGATTTCACCAAACTTGTAAAAGTAAAGTTTGAAAGTCAGCAGACCCCAATTAGTCTTAACAGTGTTGTTTTCGATGGCAACTTCTGAATACATTCCACTTCCAAAATAGCTTAGGCATGCCCTGTTAACCATGCGAGTAATTGTTTCTCCAATAAGGTTAAATCGTCTGATCCTGCCCTTTCTAGATCCTTTCTAAAACTTGTTAAGTGATCCGCCACATCGCCTAATAAGACCAGTGATTCTACCTCACAAATAGTACCGTTTTGAGTAAGATTGGAGTTATTAGTCACATGTTCCCTAATTTTACCAATTATGCTTGCCATCGTTTTATAACCCCTTTTACCTAGATTGGCAGTCTGTGATCTGTTGGCATTTCCAACATTTCTGGTGGCGGATGGTCTTGATTTCGTCAAAACTGGAGAGGGTTTTGGCGGATTGCCTTCATTAATACGCGTTTTACCTGGTTGGTTCATCCGCTGGACCTCACTTTGATTCAATTATAAGGTGCCTTATGTTATTTGTCAAGAGCTTACGAATCCGAATATCCGAAGGAGGCTCTACTTCAACATACTCATTTGTTCCAAAGCTCTTCAAAGCTGAAGTGATTCTGTTGTACTCCTTCTCGTAATCAGCTTGATTTACGAGTTCTAATTGTGCCTTGAGTTCTTCAGGCGATGGATAGATCATATTCTCTCTACCATTCCCTGTTCATAGACTTGATCAGACTGAAGAGAGACTGACTTGACTTCGTCTAATAGCTTCATAAAAGCTTTGTTTTGCTTTATAGATGCGAGATCATAGTTTTTTTGAAGATTCAACCAGAACTCTGCGCTCGTATTGAAAGTTTTGCCTAAACGAAAGGCGTCTTCAGGACGAATCCTTTTTTCTCCAGAGATGATTCTGCTTATCCTCAACATCGCGACGCCTGACATTTCAGACAGCTGGATTTTAGTGAGGTTGTAAGGAACCATGAATTCCTCTTTGAGGATCTCACCTGGTGTGATCGGATCTAGATAATCGGTTTCAGGTTCCATGTTTCCTCCTTAGGTTGATGATTCGATTAGGCTCTCCAGATTTGTTCTGATCAACACAGACTTTGATGTCACAGTAATAAGCTACTGCTTGTATTTCTTCAGACATTTTGTAGACAGCACGATGCATGAGTTCTACCTGTTTTCTTTGGCCACACTCAACACAACGTGCTGTCTGTCTGTTATTTGGTTCTGGATTGCCGTTTTCGTCAACTAACATCGTCCGATTATACCAACAAATTGATTAATTACTCTAGCAACTCTAAGTAGCCCTTGAAGATATCTTTAATCTTCCGAGACTGCTTACCAGTATCGTGTTTAGTGATGACACCTTCGTAAAGATTCCAAGTAAAAGATCGATCACCTCGATTCATGCCTTTCATTTGACTGCTCTTTGAATTATAAAGTTCATTGTTATGATCTTCTTTTGCCCGCTGAAGTAACTTAGCGGTTAGAATTCTCAGTGCTATCTTTCGATTTTGGATTTGATCTCTTTCTTGGTCACATTTGACAGAGATGCCGGTAGGTTTATGGACGATACGACAGGCGGAATTCACAGAATTCGAGTTTTGTCCTCCGGCCTTACAATTGCTGCCCATGAAGCTGATGTCGAGGTCTTTCTCATTGATCTCACATTTCACTTCTTTAATTTCTAATAGTGAGATGGATACAATTGAAGTATGGCGACGGTTACGTTTTTCAGTTGGAGGTATCCGAGTTATCGTATGCTTGCCAGTATGATTTTTCAGCAAACCGAGAGACTGAACAGATAAAGCAATTGAACTTTTACTTGAATAGGATATTTTGAATGGAATTTTTGTCAGGCTAAAGATATCTGCAATAAACATCAGACAGAGTCGATACCAACAACTGGCTATCTTCCCCGCCCTCACCTGCATGTATCTCGAACAAGTATTCCATGATCTTTATCCCTCGTTTTTGTAATTTTCGGAGTAATGAGAATTCGAATCTCAGACCCTTTCAGGCAGAACGTTTAGCAAACGCCATCCTCAACCAAACCGGATTTACTCCCCAACATAATAAGCTCTGTGAAAGCCTGAGAACGCTGCATAAAGTCTATAATCCCAACTTATTGAGATATCTTTTCCAGACCGATAGCTAGAGTTTAACATATGTCTTGTTATAAGATTAGTTTTTATAGATCTCATTTAAGTTTTGAAGCTACCACAATTCTTTCCTCGCTTCCCTTCTCTTCTCTGTCAAAGAGTTTTGAGCCATAGCATAAAGTAAGGATAACAAGAAGGCTACTACGAGCACCACAGCTATGCCAAGAGTGCCTAACATGGTCCAACCGAATGCCTTAATTACGAAGGCGATTGCAGATTGTAATTCGATACTCATTTTTTCCTTTATGAAAACATGTGTGTAACCCGAAACTTCTTCTCTTTGATCAATTTCAATAGTTCTAAGGTGCGAGCACGATCAGTTTTAAATCTCACTCTGAAAAACTCCCAATCACTTCTGTGACGGACGATGCAAGCGATGGTCTTGCCATTCTCTTGGAGTTCCAAGTTACCTATATCTGACATCTCCAGATGGAAGAGGCATAATGCAAACGATTTTAAAGCCTCTTCCAAGGTGTCGAACTCGCACTTTTTACGCTTCTTACCCTTGTAGTAATAACGAAGCTCATTTGTGTCAACATCAACAATACGAAATCGCTTCGCAGGCTTATTCCTTTTCTCGCTAGCCCAGATAGCCATCTCACATTATACTCAGACAGATCCAAAAAGCGAAATATTCATCTTTCCAAATACCTAGTGGTTCGAGTGTGGCTTTCAACTTAGACCTAACCTCTTCAACATAAGTAGAGTCAGCGCTTAATCCTGCTGTTTCAGCCTCCTCGACTCTTATAAAATCACCAAGGAATGCCCATTTGGGGTCCATGTAATTGGTATTGTCAAAGCTGATGTCGTAGTCACCAATCATTCGTTGAGAATTTTCATCTTCAATCACATAAGATTGAAGATATCTGTCTGTTCCTTGTTTGATGGCAACTTTTATTCCGCATTTTGAGCAGAAGGTCTCAGTTGTGAATTCTGGTCCACATCCACAACTTGCATAATCATAAACCTCTTCTACCTCTATCAAGTTCCAGGGTAATCGAACGCCTAACCAGGCATTATAACTACGGCTTACTCCCACTTTTCCCCCAATCTGTCGGCCCAATCATCATCTTCACAAGCAGCAACTTCATTTAAGTAATCAAGCCATTTAGTTGCTAAGACATATTCCTTTTCATCAGGATGATCCTCCCAGTGCTTAAGACCAGCTACCGCTTCTGAAAGACACTCTACCAAGTTATAACCTGTAAAGTAATAGCTATCAATATCACCCATTTCACAGGTAACTGTGCACACGTCATCTCTTATCAGGTAAATCGGATGTGGAAGATCTCTAGACCCACATTTGTGAGGAGCGCCGGTACAAAGAGCAAGATCAATGTTACCGTTCAACTTTAGATATTCAATTAAGAGATCTTCCACATTCATTCCTAGCAACTCTCTGTATCGGAGTCCTTTTTAGCCATCTTGCGCTTCATTCCACGGCTTAGAGTAGGAGCTTTGTAGATTTCTGCACGAATTTCAGCTGTTTCTGCAATCTGTTCTTCGGTAAGACTTTCCATCGATTCAGGATAAGGCAGTGAGGCATCCAAATTGTACAGACCTTTTGCATCACGTTCTGCATATGGGGTATGTCTCGCATACAATCCAGATACAGTCATATCATCGAACGGGTGTGGAACTTCACTGGCTTTCTTGCCTGTTATTTCAATCTCAAAGTTGCGCAGTTGAATCTTGCAAGCGATGCAATCACAACCACTCCATTGAAGTTTTCCATCTTCATCAACAAATACGTTGGCATCAACATGTCTTACTACGGCGTCTGGGCACAATTTTGTTGTCAATTCGTTGTGAGTGCCCATGCGATCACGTCTACAGCCTACACAAGAGCAGTCACCATCATCTAAACGGTGAGTGTAAGATGTTTTATCACCAAGACGAGCATCAACATCCATGCGGCGCTCAAGCTCATCCTTCAAACTCATAAACGAAACTTTGTCGGGTATGTTCAAATCCAAATCTCCTAAATTGTACTTCTGAATGATTAGTAGTTTAAAGCACTTTTGAGTATTATAGCAAATGTTGAACAATAGTGCTGAAAGAAAAAACCCTCTTCGGTGAAAAAGAGGGTTTAGAGATTTAGAGGCTTAGAGAATTAATCAATCCTCCTATTGTTGTTTTCCAATTGCGTACATAAGACTCTCAGGAACTGCGGTGGCAGATTTCCAGATGTTATCGGTAGGCACGCCTCGGTATTCCCATTGGACGAACTGAACACCATCATCCTTTTGAGATCTGATCAATCTCCATTTAGCGTTCCAGATCAAATCTGATTCTGAGGTCTCGAAGATTATGTCAGGCTTTTTTTCTTTTGTCATCACTTGACTTCCTTGTATTTGAATGTCTGCTTCAGATTGAGGCTGTAGGCGATGCCCGTTTTGGTGTTCATCAGACACTCGCCCGTTCGCTGATAACTCCACTTATCATCTTTGGGTGCTGGTAAGGGTAATTTTGCGATTCGATCATACTCACAAAAGTCGCTGTCGCAAAATGGATGTGCCTTTCTATGCTCCTTGCCAAACTTTTCTTGCTTCTTAATCAAAGCTTGTTCGGCTTCTTCTTTAGTTAGCCAAACATCTTTACCAGGTTCAATTGTATGAATAGATTCTTCAATGCCGCACTCATCTTCGTAATAACGGACTTCCGTTATATATGAGATATCTTGGTTGGAGTAAGACTCAATCTTACCATCTTTAGTTTTGATATAAGTTGTCGTTAGCTTGACTACTACATGGTCTATTGTAGTTTGGCTTAAACTCAACTTGATATGGAAGCGATTAAAACCTGATTGCATAGAAGCGACTTTCCAAAATGTGTCGCCGGGCATATAATCTGGTTTATCCACGTAAATTCCTGAACTTAGCGAGCACATCTTCTAGATTTGAGAATTCAGAATCTAGTCTGGAGACAGCTCGGTTGAAAACATTGAATAGCTCTTTATTCTGGTTGGCTGAAATCTGTGCGCTCTTCCTCTGGAAGTCGTTCAGTTCAGCATCATCAGCTTGAGCTTGAAATTCAGCAGCATTCTTGTCAAAGCTGTTACTCACTTCAGTGAAACTTGCTGAAAGGGCTGAGTGCATCTTATCGACTGACTGCTCGACGTATGTGAATTGTGTCTCAATAACAGCTGAATAGCGCTCGAACCCAGTTGCTTCATTCATCTCTTGCGAAGCTTGTTCTCGTAATACGAGCATCTCTTCTCTAGTTGGCATGGAAAGTAAGACTTTCTCTGACTCATCCAGGTTTATCTCACCTAGTAATTTTTCAGCCTTGGACATTGTAAAACCTCTAGTTTGGAGATCATAGTCTATAAGATTTTCTCTCAACTGTCTAGCTTTTTCGTGAAATTGGCACTTCCAGCGGATCTCGAAACCGCATCTTATCCGTGACAGGGATAAATCCTAACCTTTAGAAGATGGAAGTATTGGCACACCGCCGAGAAATCGAATCCCGTCCTGGAGTTTTGGAGACTCTGTGGACACCATGTCCTGCGGTATATATGTAATTTAGTCTACCTCTGCTCTGAGTCTGCTCTTTTCGACGCATCTTCTCCTGAATGTTCCTGTGAAATTAACAGTTTTAGTAGTCTCTGATGTGGCAGTAATTGTGCCTTTTTCCAAGATTTTATAATCTCCATTGACTACCTCTAAGGCTGCTTGTATAAGATCGGTATCTCTAGTCTCAGTTAAGCGATACAAGGTTTTAAAATACAAAGAGTTCACGTTTATAGTTAGGGTTAAGTCCACTTTTAATCTACCTCTGCTCTGAGCGATGTTTTTCCGACTACCGTTTCATAATCAATCTGCTTATCCATACCTTTCTGCATCAGACCGATATACTTGACTGAATATTTGGACGCAATTATCTCTTTCCAGTCAGGGTCTTTTGCGACTTCTTTTCTCAGGTCTTCATCTTTTATCTGACGAGGAATGTTACATCTTCTGACAAGAATTCAAGAAGCACCTTTTTTCGATGATTAAATTGAATTCTTCTCTCCAAGCGATTAGCGAGATCCTTGATTTTTTCTTTTTGTTTAGCATCTACTGTAGCGTGTATAGCCATATCTTTTAAAATACCTCGGTCTGAAGTGTAGGCTTATTATCCCACATTTGATTCGATTTAAAAAGTGGTGCCCCATGTCAGGTGCGAGCTGACACTTGATAGTTTCTAAGACTATTTTCTCTACATTGGAATAATGGGGCTTGGTACTCCTAGTCAGGTTCGAGCTGACAACTACTAATTTTTGAAATTAGTTCCTCTACATTGGGATATAGGAGCATTTGGTCTTCGACCCCAGGCTCGAACTGGGAGGTCACAAGGGGTTTAGGCCCTCGGCATTTACCGATTCTGCTAGTCGAAGAAATTGGAGGAAAAGATCCGATTTGAACGGATGGAACCGGAGTGTTTACCGATCCAGCACTTTTCAAGAGTGCCGCATTAAGCCGGGCTCTGCCACTTTTCCATTTTGGGATGCAGTACGGGTAACGATCCCGTACGACGATCTTCACAAGATCGGATGCTTCCATTACATCAACTACATCATATAACATACCAGATTTGCAGTCATTTAGCGTGTATGTCAGACGCTGATGCATATAACCCTCAACATCATTGGGTCTTCCAACTAGGGAAGAAATGGCTCCGGGAGCCCGGCTTGAACAGGCTCTCCATGAGTAACAGTCATGTTTGCTGCCAATTACAACATCCCGGAATAATTTGAAATCCATTGGGTGAAAATTGCTTCGGAAAAAAATGCATCTGGGGAATCTTGCAATCCCATAGTTCAGTTTAAAAGACTGGTGCCCGCTTTTAGGCGTCAGATGCATAAGCTTCTGGCCTGGAAACGATCCGACAACTCTGCGATACAAAGGCAGTATTTTTCCGATTAAACTACAGAAGCATATTTTGAATGTTTCAGCAGCTTTCGCATATTTAGTTTTAAAAGATTTTGGAGCTAGACGGTAATGCTCCGTCGTCTCGAAGGTGCAAGCTTCGTATTCTGCTTTTAAACTACAGCCCCTTGGGCTATGCGGCTGCGCTTGTAGTTCGTTTTGTCGTTTCGTAGTTTTCATGATTCCTTATTCCAGATAGTTCAGTATGTGAATTTGACAATAAATGATTCGACCACAGTGAGCGGGAATCGTTATGTCTATTCAGACTATCGAGGAGGAATAACATGATAACTACACAGTACCTTTGATATCTGGGCTCTAGGTGGCTTGCAAGCAGCGGCGCCCTGGAGCAACTATTTAAAAATGGAGCGGGACAAGAGACTCAAACTCTTATCTTTTGCTTGGAAGGCAAAGGCACAATCCTTATACCAGTCCCGCGTATGTCGCTCACTTATAATACCCTGAGCAAAATAGGGATGAATTGGTCGTGTGTACCAGATTTGAACTGGTGTTCACGAGGTGAAAGCCCGTTTTCCTTGACCACTAGAAGAACACACGTTATTTAGACGTTGCGTTCGCTCTCTCGTAGGTAGGAAGTTTGGGTGTTCATAGTTTTGTTACTATACAACAGGTCAGTTCAGTCTGTCAACACTTTTATTTCAAAATTCATTTTTTGGAAATTCCCAAATTGAAATACACACCAAAATTCAACCATTTAATATGATGTAACCAGCGATTGTCAGCTTCTCTCACACATGCGTGATGAAAACGCCAAGTAAATCCATATGGACACCAAAATTCTCGAAGCTGAAAGTACATTACCCCTCCTACCCAGGAAACATTCTTGAAAACTGATCCCACATAGTATTCGTCTTATCCTCCGCAAGCGTCATCCAATCTGGAACTTCGGAGTTGAATCTAAAGTAGCAATTTGCTATGCCTAAATGCCAATCAAGCCGATGGCGAAGATTCGTAGACTCTGAATAGTCTGGTGAGTGTGAATACTCAAAACCTGTATTCCAAACTGTGCTTAATGAAAGATAGAGAGGGTTTCGAAGTGAATTCATACTCCCTCTAATTCAAACAACATATCTACTAAATTGGTTAAGGTTTTGAAACACACCTTAACTGCTTCCTCCAGCTCTATAGCATTTTTAGGAGGCTTTTGGGCGCCATACATATCACCCCATTCAAACATCATTGAGCCATGGGCTTCTTTGTATTCTTCGATTGCTTCTAATAGTTGTTCTTTTGTTGGTTTCACCACGAGACCCTTCTAAAAATGTATCCAAACTTATCATCCAATCCAAATATCCCTACATAGAAGTAGCTAAAAAAGCCTACGACTTCTCCGTCTTGTCTACGTTGATAAGTGAACTGAGTGGGAGATTTTGAACTGAGAGGCAATACATATGTTCTCTTTAGTTTCTTTTTGGGCATTGATTAAGTCCACGAAATTAGTTTTGACATTTACTACAGAATCTTGTATATTGATTGTGTTGAAAGATTTTTAGCACAAATGGAGATAAAATGAAAGACCATAGACACACTCAAAGAGGCGAATGCCAAGTTTGTGGACATTTTCAAGCTTGTGCAGTTGGAACCTATAAACTTGCTGAACATGGCTATACGACTCGTCATGGTTTCTTTGAAGGTCGTTGTTTTGGATCTTTCCATCTTCCTCTCGAACTCGATAAGTCTATCATTGTTCAAATCATCTCAAATGTAGAAGAAGATCTTAAAGATATGAGAGCTGTTTATGAAGATTATACAAAACGTAAATCTGGCTCCACTAAAGTTCTCAAAGATGTAGAAGCTAGCAAGATGGTCAAGAAAGCTTTTGGGGTCGAAACAGAATCAAAGTGGGTAGAAGTCGAGATTCGTGGTGATAACAAAGCTGAATGGGATGCCCCAACGCATTATTATCCACGTGGACGCTTTCCACAAAGCACAGCTGAACAAGCTTTTCCAATATTGAATTTAAGATATCTGAATGTCCTCAATATAGGGATCGACCAACGAGTCACTTACATCAAATGGCAGAATGGAAGACTGAAAGCTTGGCAAGCGCGACCTCTCATTGATGTTGAAAAAACTGAACGCGCCAAACGAGATGAAATAGCTGCGCGTCGTGCTGAAAGATTAAGAATCAAGGAAGAGAAAGAAGCTAAGAAGAGAACAAATAAAACCCCCAAACCAGAAAATGTCGAACAAGCTCGTAAAGATGTGATGATTTTGGTTGAGCGCCCGCTATATAAGGACTACGACCTTCATCCAAATCATCTGAGAACTAATGAAAGATGGAAATGCGTAATAAACACAACATATGGGGGTTGTGCTTATATAGATAATCATGAGCAAGCTGAAGCTTTTTTCCAACAAATTGCAGACAATCCAAGTGGTAAAATCTCGGTAGAATGCAGATCTTGCTGCGCAGCCCTTAAAAAATGCAAATGTCGTCCCGTGGAGGTTTAAAATGCCCGGATACTCAAGTACAGATGAAGACCCTCTCTTTCAAAAATTCAGAAAGAGCTTATGTTACCGCGCTGAGTATCTTCTCTTAGATACTTTCGAAAAAACATCTCAACAAATAAAGCAACTTCGTGAAGACAAAGGACTTACACAAGAGGATCTGGCGACGGCTATGGAGTGCAGTCCGAGGAAAGTTCGATCACTTGAAGATGAGCTTGATAGCAAACATAGCTTGCTGATTCTTGCAAAGGCTGCCGATGCATTGGGTTGCAGACTTGATATAATCTTTACTCCCATTCAAGAAGGAGAAAAGGATGAACCAACTACCTGAGATACCAGGTCGGTCACGAGCGGCTGATGTGGAAACCTTGGCTACAGCATTTTTAAACGAACTTTACCACGATACAAGCTGCTACGACACTTGGGCAGTAGATGACAAGAGAGTGTTCGGGAATAGTGATCTTTATGGAGATATCATCGAACTTTTTGATATCAAGATAGATGAGGATGGGCTTTACGCTTTGTCTGATAAATCATTTATAAAAGGCGAGACAGTAGTTGATTACATAAAATCGCTTTGGTTAGATTTGGGCGACTATATCAAGTCTGAGTGGAAGAAAAGAAAAGATTTGACATAACCTCTGAAATTTTGTACTATTGTTCTTGTCAGAAGCGAGGGAAGAACAATGCAGACTACGAGCCGTTCAGTAAAAATCGGACCTAATTTTTTTGCTGGAGCTTTCAGAGATTATTCTGATTGGAAATGGGCTTGGGTCCGTGAAATCATGCAAAATTGTCTCGACACTCCAAGGACAACTGAGGTTGTTGCTGAAGTTTGGCGATTAAATGACAACACTTATGTCTCTGTCAAGAACAATGGTGTTCCGATGACAGAAGATGTTCTTTGCAACAAGCTTCTCTCCTTAGGTGAGAGTGGTAAAAGCTTCCAAAATGGCTCCGTTGGTGGGTTTGGCAAGGCTAAAGAAATCCTCATGATGGCACATGAGTCCTGGAAAGTGTTCACAGGTGGCTTGGCTGCTGAAGGTGTAGGTGGTGACTATCTACTCTCTAGCTTTCCTTATTTTCATGGTACTGAAACTACTGTTGAAATCAAAGGGGACCATATGGAAGCCCTGCTGAGAAATTTCAGGCAATTCGCAAAATACAGTCAGTGGGCTGGACAGCTGAAAGTCAATGGAGAGATACTTGACACCAATCTCCGCAAGGGAAGCCGTCGACGAGACTTCGACTGGGGTGTTGTTTACACCAATAACTCGTTCTCCAACCTGCTCATATGTAGAATGAATGGTATCCCTATGTTCACGCAATATATCGAGAACAAAGGTACTGTTATCATCGAATTGACAGGCACTTCCAGTGAGGTTCTTACTTCTAATCGTGATTCACTTGTCTATCGTCACCAATCTGAGCTGAACAAATTCGTTGCTGACCTTGCGATGAATTCCAAGAGTGCTCTGCAAAAAAATAAGACTGAACGAGTTAGATTCGCAGGCTACAAGTTAGGCGAAGCTCCATATAAAACTGGAGACCATATCAAAGTAGAAGACAGCGAGGCTGTCAAAGAAATGAGCCGGGTTTTCTACAATGTTACTGATCATATCAAAAAGACTGATAACTCCAGTGAGGGTCAGACATTTGAAGAGGCTTCGAATTTCGTATCAAACCTGTTCCACCCTGAATTTTATATCAAGAGTGAAATCGGAGGCACTATTCAAGTAAAATTCTTACCTGGTACATTCTCCAGCACCAATAAACGCCTTATAAACAACTGGGTCGGGATTCTCCTTGAAATCGCCAAACTTACTGGAAGCTATCATAACTTCGCTGTCGGATTCGTTTTTGACAAAGATACTAGCGCTCAGCACGAGAAGCATAATGGACAGGACATTGTATATGTCAATCCTGTGACGATTGAAGAGAATCTTGGCAAGCATAAACTCCTTGCCAAATGGACAGCAACCGAGAACTTTGAATTGATCGCGACAGCTGCTCATGAGTATGTTCATCTCGAAGGACATAGCTATCATGGTGAAGAATTTGCCAACCGTTTGACAGATCTTATGGCTACCATCCTTAAGAACAAAGCTCGATTCACCAAAATATTTCAGTCGACCAACCAAGCTTTTTAAGGATGTAATCATGCTCTACTACCCAACTAAAGACGAATACTACATGCAAGAAATCAAGCGTCGCATGAACCAAGATCGTGAATGCATCGACTGTATTTATAGACTCGGAGCCTTCGGACAGCGGGAATGTATGATTGTCTGTAAATCCTGCCTTAAAAAGATTCAGGAAGTCAAAGCTAAAATTCTAGCAAAAGAGGCTAGTCAAAACGCACAGATTGCTGTATCATAATATTGGTTGATAGTCCTTGGTGATAGATATGAGATACAGGTCTGCGTAAGCGCGGTAATGACCAGTTAAATGGATGGGTAGCCTGTATTTCATATCACTCCAAGCTTAAGAGGCGGTACAGCACAGATTTGGGAGGATAGGGATTGAAAATAATAAAGGATGGCGAACGGTTGACTTTATAGATATCTACGGTTATAATCACAGCAGACCTAAGCTGTTACGGGTTGCCTGAGTCGCACCAGTTGGCGCTGATGCGACTATTACTTTAGAGGGCGAACATTGGGCTCTTTTATTGATCCATATGATGAGGAATATTTCATGAAATTGCACGATTTGTAGGTTTGTCCGCAGGACCTTGAAGGTCCTATGCTCTCTTGTTATCAGTTCCAGGACATGAATATCCTTGAACATGGTCAAAGTGTTGCTGATTGGTTTGCTGACATACATCAACACTTGTATGGTTCAGAGCTTAAGAAGTCCTGGAAGCTCCCAGACTGGATTAATGAGCCAGGATTAAAATCTCGGCTTTTAGACTTCGATATTTTACAGATGTATCAGGTTTACCATGATTGTGGTAAGCCAATTTGTCGTACCTTGGATGATTTAGGGAGACAACATTTTCCATGCCATGCAGAAGCCTCAGTAAAGGTCTGGCTAGAACAGTCTAATAAGTCTCTTGAGGCGCTTCAGATAGCAAAACTCATAGCTATGGACATGGACATACACATACTCAAATCTGACGGAATCCAAGAGTTCGCAGAGCGTCCTGAAGCAGTGTCACTTTTGCTGACTGGACTAGCTGAGATACATAGCAATGCTCAGATGTTCGGTGGAGTTGAATCAACCAGCTTCAAGATCAAATGGAAGCATCTGAACAAGGTTGGCAAAAAGATCTTCGAGGTTTATGGGAGTCGAACCCATATCTTGCGAGTTTAGAGTTCGCCGCTTTAACCGGTTAAGCTAAAACCTCACTATCTATTGAATCAAAACCAACAGAAACAGTCAACAATCAGTTGACATAACCTCTGAAATCTTGTACTCTGTAAGAGTTGAAAGTCGAGGTAAAAAGTAATGGACAAACTAACATTGATATTCACCAGTGCTACATTTGGCACAGTGACAACTCTCAATTATGTTGTTAATACAAAACAAGTATTTAACCCCGGTGTTCAAAAGGTCATCTCTACACTCAAAAACAAACGAGAAGGTAGCTTGGATATCAAGCTGACTTTCGAAGATGGGTATGTTATCGAAGACCAGTATCAGTGTCACATTCCTCAATACCGAGAATCTGAAATCAGAGATGGCGTAGGAATGCTAATGGGCTCCTAGTTTCTAGGGACACTGTCAACAAATAGTTGACATAAGACAATGTTGTAAATAAAGGGGGAAATAATGCCTACGAACGTTAACAAATTGCCATCGTCACTTTTAGAGGATGCAGCCAGGAATCTCGGATGGGATGATGACAAGGAGCCGCTTGATTCTTATATCAGAGAGTTGGAAGAGATGGAGCCTGAGCAAGTATTTGACCGATTCCTCTGCTGGAACGGAATACAAGGCTACTCCCAACGACTTTACGAAGCTGTTTTGATGTTAGAGCGAGCAAAGAAGCACCTAAGCTCTTCTTTGACAAGCAGGAATTTGAAGATGTTCAGTGGCTGTCCCTGAATCAATCACGCATTACTTCCACTCTGACTAATTGGGGCTCTATTTTGAGCAAGGATGCCCAATTATGGCGCGAAATCGATGAAGCGCTCAAGCGCGCAAAGGAAAGGAACAAATGATAAAATCAGAACTACTTGACGAGTGGATGGATTAAGAGGGATTATGCGCGCAGATTTTATTGGAAATGATGGAACTGGGTCTACAACAAGCTATTCAGGTATGAAGGAAATGAGAGCGGCTGCCAAACGCTTCGAGCGTAACCATGGGCTTATCAAAGTGCTTGTGTTTAAAAAACTGCTGGAACCACCAGATGTGTACATCCCTGATTGGAATCACATTTTACGTAAACAATCAAAATAGCTCAGTCAGATCTCCTTTGGGATTGCTCAACTGGTATTGGATTTAACTACAGATTACTCTACGGGGCCGGACGGCTTTACCCTTGCAGCGTTTCTTCGCAAACGTTCCAAGGAACTCAAGGAAACCGCGTATCTGCTTGATCAACAAGCTACCGCACTAGAAAAGAACTTAAAGGTGCTTCCATGACTAAATCTACAAAAGAGATCTGGTATCTATTGCGAATTTTTGTCAAAGACCCAAACATCAAGGGTTACACTCTTGTTGAAGAAGAAGTCATTACAGACATTACTGTGAGACAAGCCATTAACAAAGCTGAAGAATACGTAGCTCTTTTCAAAAAGGAGCATTCTGAGGTAGAATATCAACTGAAGAAGGCTGAATGGGTAATCATCAAAGGTGTAGCTGAGGCAGTGCCGAGAAAAAATGACAAGAAGTGAATGGCTGAGCTGGTATGCAGCTCATAGAGAGCTAGAAGATGGAAGATGGTTGCTTATAGAAAGGCGTACTTTCAACAAAGCAGCTATCCATATCTTTAACAAAGAGTTGTCTATGATCTCGGAAGACGTTTACTGATACGAGAACTTTGAGGCAGCAGTTGCTGCGATGAACGATTTTAAAGAAGGCGAGCCAGAAGGTTGGTTCAGGTGCCCTAGCCAGGGCAGACGGCGTCCGAATGGAGACCCTACAAAAGAGTATTTTGCACCATAGGAATTTTGAAAATGAACATAATCAGGTTTGATATCAACAAAAACGAATGGTCATCGCCAGACTTATCTGAAACTGAAGACGGACTTATCTCTCATGATCATGCTGCTGAGCTTCTACTCAGCAATCACTACGAGCGACTTGAAGACGCAAACTGTGTCCTGTATATGATCTCTGATGTGTAGATTAATGAGAGTGCATCTGGGAGACATACTTACAGTCAGCCATGGATTCATGGTGGCACCGAACGGGTTAGATAGTGTTCAAAATTTGTTGGAATTTATGATCTCGGATAGCATGATCACACTGACGAGCTTACCGATGATCGCTGAGTTCGTTAGGCCAAGCTTATATTCTCAACTACCCTTCCTGAGTGATATTGAGTCTCCTGATTACCTTGATGCGATGCCGAAAGCTAATAAAGCTGCTGCGGCATATGCCTGGCGGGATGATTTGATTGCAAAATATGGGGAATATCACGAAGTAGCCAAGGCACAAGTTAGTGTTCAGACGAGGAAGTGAAGGATGACCAAGCGCAGTCGCTTATTACGAACTTTAATTCGTAGCAGTTTACCTCATACTGATCTTGCAAATGCGACAAGATCCAATAAATATCATCTACGCAGTCATTTGCTCAATCAAGGTACTAAAAGTGTTAAATACACACGAATTGTTCGAATCTACAACGATTCCGAAACAAGAAAGTTTTTCAACCTTACAAATCTTTCATATATTATTCTAAAACAGTTTGGTGAAACCAGGCGGTCAGTTAAGCATAAAGAATCATGGCGGCACAAAATTGATGCAGCTGATCGGGCAGCTGAGGAGTATTGCGATCAGCTAGTCTTAGATGACTTCCTCAGTTCAGGATATTGAGACCGTTCTCATTCTCTTTCTCCTTATTTAACTTGCAATTCAGTGATCTCAAAAAATTGAAAACCACCAAAATAATCACTCCATTGACTCTTATCTGTGTTCAATATGACTTCTTCAGCCTCTTTCTTGGTTGCAAACAGACCTAAAAAGTCGAAATGTCCACTTGTTCGCCCAAAAGTATCGCCTGAGCTATATCTAGCAACCAGGAGAAAACATGTCTTACCTAATTTCTTGTCAACTTCGAATTCTTGAATGCACCAACTGGTAGTTTTTTTGCGGTCATCGGCAACAAACCCTAAATCAAGTTGAATATCTGTATCTTCATAAGATGCAAATTGATCAGAAGTGTCTTCTCCTTCACAGAGTTCTCCACCGGTTCTATATTCACGATATTGCAAAAAGTATTTCATCGATCCTCACCATTGAAAAACATTGGGGGACTAGGCGTGTGTTTCCTAGTATCTACAGGGCTTTTAACGGCGTAACCGAACCTGATCCCAGCGCATGTTGATGCTGTAAATTACTCTACAACGCCCCCAACTTTTCTACATATACATTGGCCAAACCACCATATCTCAGGTCGCAGCACTTGCACGACCCTATGAACTCCAATCCGGCACAACAGATGTCTGAATGAATTAGACCAAGTCTCTGCAAGGATTTCTCCAGTTCAATCTCCACCGTCAGATGAAAGTCCTGATATTCAGCTAAGCGAGGATTATAGCGATAACAACTTTTAATTGCATTTGCTTCGTTCACTCTTTGAATGCTTCTTGGTAACATTAACCTTAACTCCTCTTCGGTGTTTTTATGGTACAAGAATTCGTAGGTTATGTCAACTGATTTGTGAGGAGTTTATCCAAGAAGCACGTCTAAAACAATCGGCTGGTCTATAGCAACTGTGTTGCTGATGGGGTCATCCGCCTATTTATTTTATGATGGATTTGAGTCCACGCAGACCGCCGAGACGACGCATACCCTCGGCCATGAGGCAGCCCCCTATGTGATTGCTGGTGTATGTTTATTGTTAAGTTTTTATACCTTCTGGAAAGCCGTGTGGAGTTCGTCAGATTTTTATTCCGAACTAACAGACTCAGTCCCGAGCACCCCAGATTCATCAAAAGGGTCGGATAGCTCTATCAATGACTTTCGGAAAATGGGAACCAGCAGTTTGTTGGAGAGATTTACGCTGACTTTACGTGCACCTTGGGGCAACGGCGGCTCCCCAGCAAAAACGCCTCCTCCTGCTCATTCTTCCATTGGAGATGGAGATGGAGATGGGGCTGAAGTAACTGTAAGAGTGAATCATGATGTATAATAGCCCTATTTTCCGTATACTGAAAAAGGCTATGTTATGTCTGAGATCAAGCAACTTCCCCCGTTTGAAGATGCCGCATTGTTGTTTCTGCGGTCACGTTGTCAAATCAACCCCAGCTATGCCCATGGTTATTGGACGGGGTTGATTTGTGGCGGGCAAAGGGGTTTCCCCCAAAGATTGGATCATCGCGTTATTCGATAAACCCGACGCCTGGGACACGCTAGACCCGCATCTCGCGAGGTTTTTTCTGCTGGTGGCCGAAGTGACTGTCGAACAACTGTCTGATCCGCATTACACGATGCAATTATTATTACCTGATGATGAAGATCCCATTGATGAGCGATTAGCATCTTTGTGCGATTGGGTTCGTGCCTTTTTAGCAGGTTTCGAGGCACAAGGGAAAATCCAACCCCGCCCCGCGTTGTCAGAAGAAGCCAAAGAAGCATTATCGGATTTGCAGGAAATCACCGCATTATCTGTCACTTTCAATGATGCAGCATCAGAAGAACAGGACTATGCTGAAGTAGTCGAGTACGTGCGTTTAGCCGTTTTATTATTGCACCACGAAATGCTCAATGCCCGCAGCCAAGGAGGGGAGCGCCATCCGTATGTCCATTGATTATTCAAAACGCCGCCATGCATTATCCGCCGTCCTCCCTGTGGGCAGCATTGCCCTGATCGCCGCGGCATCAGTTAAAATGCGCACAGAAACGGCAGAATACCGTTACCGACAAGAGAACGATTTTTATTATTTCACCGGATTTAATGAAAAAAACGCATTGCTTGTTGTGACAGGCGGCAGCGATCCACAATCCATTTTATTTTGTGAACCCAAAGATCCCGAAAAGGAATGTTGGGAAGGGGAGCGCTTGGGGCCGGATCGCGCACAGGCCGTGTTGGGTGTGACGCATGCGTATGCATATACTGAGTGCGCTGATATGTTGCCAAAAATCATCGCACAAAAATCAGTGTTCGCCAGTTTGCCGAATTTAAATCAATTGTCTTGGTTGCGTGATATTTTGATTTCTCTCAATATTCGATCTGCAGAAAATCTGCATCCTTTCACGAGTGCAATGCGTGTGATCAAATCCCCTGAAGAAATCACGCTCATGCAACGTGCTGCCGATATTTCCGTGAAAGCGCATCAAGCTGCTTTGTGTTCTGTCAAACCTGGCCTTTATGAATATCAATTGGCCGCGTTGTATGAATTTATTTTTGCCAAAGAAGGCGCGCAAGCGCCGGCATATTCATCTATTGTGGGCGGCGGTCGAAATGCGTGCGTGTTGCATTATATCAATAATAAAGATCGCTTAAATAGTGGTGATTTGGTATTGGTTGATGCCGCTGCAGAATATGAAGGATATGCGTCTGATATCACACGCACCTTTCCGGTATCAGGTCAATTCAGCGGTCCTCAGCGTGATGTGTACAACCTTGTGTTGACTGCACAGGAGAAAGCGATTCAAGTCATGAAGCCGGGCGGTGATTTCAAACACATGCAACAAGTTGTTGTCGAAACGCTGACACAAGGGTTGATCGATTTGAAGATTTTGAAGGGCTCACTTGCTGACAACCTCGAACAAAAAGCTTATCGCACTTTTTACATGCATTCTGCCGGCCATTTTTTAGGGTTGGATGTCCATGATGTCGGCCGTTATTCAGCGCAAGATAAACCTGCTCCTTTTATGCCGAACATGGTGATGACCATTGAGCCTGGATTGTATCTGTCGCCGAGTGATCAATTGGATAAACAATGGTGGAACATCGGTATTCGCATTGAAGACGATGTGCGCATCACCGACACAGGCTGTGATATTTTAACGAAAGCCTTGGTAAAATCTGTCGACGATATAGAAGCAGTCATGCGGGAGCGGTTGTTTGAATACGCCTTATGATATCGTGATCACAGGTGGTGGCATGGTCGGCCATGCATTGCGCATTGCCTGCACGCAACTTGGTTTTTCTGTGTGTTTTGTGGATCCTAAACCTCAAGTCCATTCATCAAGCAGTGACGGACGCGCAATGGCGTTGTCATACAGTTCTGTGCAATTACTGCGACAATTGGGCGTATGGGATGCATTATCATCGCACGCGACACCGATTGAGCGTGTGCAAGTTTCTGCTGCCGGTCGATTGGGCACGATGTCGTGCTGTGCGCGTGATATCGATTTAGAATATTTAGGACAAATCGTGCCTGCACATGTATTGGGAAGCACTCTTGTAGGGGCGCAGCATGCTGCACCCTTGATATGCCCAATGCCTGCCCGCCTCCAACTCGTCTGCGACGGCACCGATTCTCCCACACGTGATGCCCTCCACATCCCTTTCATCGAAAAATCCGCAATCAAATCCGCGCTTGTCACCAATGTTTCAATCAACAAACCGCACGCCAATACTGCGTATCAACGCTTGATCCCCGGCGGTGTGTGCGCATTGTTGCCGCTGCATGATCATAAAATGACGATTGTTTTTTCAATGAACAATGAACACATCTCTGAATTAAATGCCTTAGATGATGCAACGCTTTCCCAAAAAATCAATGACCTTTGGGGCGGACGTTTTGGCAGCATGTCTGTGTCAGGACCACGTTTCATGTATCCTTTGCGAGAAGTGTATGTGAAAAATCCCGTGAAAGATCGCGTGATATTGATGGGCAATGCTTCGCACACATTAAATCCTATTGCGGCGCAAGGGTTGAATTTAGCGTTTCGTGATATCGCTGTGTTGATCGATATTTTAAAAGATGCAAAAGCATTGGGTGTAGATTTGGGCGAATACGTGCCACCCATTTTTTTATCACGCGCACAACCTACACATCAACGCATGCAACAAGTCACCGATGTATTGGTGAATGCATCTTATGCGCGCTATTTGTCACCCTTTCAAGGGTTCGGATTATCTGTACTGCAGCATGTGCCGTTTGTGAAACAACAATGCGCAAAAATGTTTGCTTTCTGATCTTGTCATCCAGTCAATCTCCAAGTGTGAGTCAAAAAAAACGCACCCGGAGGTGCGTTTTTGATAGCAATGACATGTTTATCACATTACACTTTTAATTTCAGGGCTGTATTCGCCTTCATGTCATCCTTCGCACAGGTACCAGCGAGGACAAACCCTGCGCAGGCAACTGCGGCGAGTGCTTGGCCAACGATCTTGAGGTAGCCTTCAGCATTTTGATCCTGTGTGATCACATAGAATCCCGCGCCCGAGATGGCTGCAAGTGCAAGCCATGCCCAGCTCCCTATCATATGTGACGAAGTATAACCCTGTTCGTCAGTCCTCATCTGACCGCCTTCACGTCTGAACTCATCACGGCCTTCTTTTTGCATCTCGAAGAATTTCAAGAGGCCGCCGCCTATCATTAATGATCCAGACCAGATGATCACAGTTCTCATGATTTCTAAGTAGCCTTTTGCTGCTTCTTGACTCGAAGAAGCATCAGTGTTAGCAAATTGTCCCATGCTTTCACCACTGTATAGCATCATGGCTAAGCCGGCCAATATCAGGGAAGCTGCAAGCCAGTTTTTCATGGCAACACTCGTGACGCTATCTTTATTTGTATCATACGTATTCTTGCTGAGATAGCATTCTTTCGTCTTGTCTGCATAGTGCATGTAGATAGACGCAGCAATCGCAGTAAATGGCGCGGCAATGAGATAACCAAAATTAAAGTCACTGCTGTCCATGAGATACATGGCTGTGGCTGAGCCAGCAAACGCTAAGCCAAATATCAGGGCGGCAGCCATGGCCATATCTGCTCTGTTTCCATATTTCTCTATGAGGGCATCATTATTTGCTGTCTGTTTCGATCCTGTCAGCAGTGTTTTTCTCAGTTCGCGGCTCTTGATAAAGGCTAGCGTACCAAACCCGAACGTCATGGCGGCACCCAAGCCTACCAAGATGACTTGTAACGCATCTTTGGCTTGTTGCTCAGCATCGGGTGCAGTCGCGTCCATGCCCGTTTTATCTGCCGCGTAAATCAAGAATGCGAAAGCAGCGAGACCGAAGAGGATATAGGTGGCTTTTTCGAAGGGATCTTTCTCAAATTTCTGAGCAACATATTGCTCTATGGCTCCAGCGCGGCCAGTAAAAAAAGGCTTATGTGACGTACTGCCGCTAGAGTCGCTGGCAGAGCCATAATTATAGTTATTGGTGATATTAACGACAGTTCCTCCACTTTCAGCAGCTGATGGGGCGGACGGCGGGGGTGCAAGAAAAGAAGAAGGTACTGGTGCGCTGCTAGAACTTGATGAGCTTGAAGAAAGCATATTGAATTGCTTCAAAACTTCATTAGGAATGTATCTTCGCACATCTTTTTCTAGGATATACCATCCATGATTAGTATTGTCGTATTGGGCTTCAATGCCATTTTCCTTGATGACAGTCTGTTGATTGAAATTCGTTGTAAGTGTGTATGTCGATCCATTATATTCATATGTAGTAGCAGGTGTAGCATTATACATAACTCAGCCCTCAAATTTATTAACTGCCTCAGCAGCGGTATCGTTAAACTATCACCTACAACTCAGGGGTGTCAATACCTATCACCAAATATATTTATTAAAATGCGTTACAAAGATTCATCTGAGAGAGTGCTGTAGGGGTGCAGCATATTGCGCCCCTACACCTTCAGATGACGGGGCAGGGATCCTATGCTATCTTTTTCTCACACAGAGAAGGACTTGCCACATGCTACGACGCACTGTTTTGTTTGATACCCATTTATCTGCGCATGCGCACATGGCGCATTTTGCGGGATGGGAGATGCCGGCTCATTATGGATCAGTGGTGGAAGAGGCTCGCAGAGCCCAGCAGTCTGTTGGCATTGTTGATGTTTCTTACATGACCATTGTCGACATGGAAGGGCCTGATACGCTATCGTTTTTGAACGGATTGCTCACGCAAGATATTCGTTCGATTAGCCAACCCGGCGGAGCGATGTACAGCGATTTGTTAAACCCTATGGGGGAGGCTCTCGATCAGGTGCGCGTCTATTGTTTGTCCAAAAACCGTTATCGCATGGTGTCAAATGCGTCGACAAGGGAGATTGTTTGTGCATGGTTGCTGCTGCACATGGAGCAACGGCGTATCACCCTCACTTTGCGGGATGAAAATGCGATGCTGCGGCTTCAGGGGCCACAAGCGCTTGGTTGTCTCAGCCAATGTTTGTCGTCGTCGCAAGCGGCAGTGTTGAACACCTTGAAACCCATGAAAACATTGGCTGCCCAAGCGTTGTTTATTGCACGCACAGGTCACACAAATGGAATTGGTTTTGATATCATGCTGCCCGCGACGCAAGCTGTTGATTTTTGGCACCGCGCTGTAGCCGCAGGTGCAGTACCTTGTGGATTAAGTACGTTTTCCCATTTAACCAATATTTTAGAAGAGGAACAGTGTTATGAGTGAACTGCCTGCCGATTTAATGTATACCAAATCCCACGCATGGGTGCGTGATGAAGGGGATGACGTTTTCACCGTGGGGATTACCGATATTGCTCAGGGGTTATTGGGGGATTTGGTCTTTGTGGAATTGCCTTCTATTGGTGACGCGATAGAGCAGGGGGATGAGTGCGGGGTGGTCGAGTCGGTGAAGGCCGCATCGGATGTGTATGCGCCGCTTGATGGCGACATTGATGCAGTTAACATGATTTTAATCCATCAGCCCGAGCATGTGAACACTGATCCCTACGAAACAGGTTGGTTGTATCGCATTCACGCGAGTGATCCGTCGCAGTTCAAACATTTGTTGACAGCAGATGAGTATGCGGAAATCATAGAAGAGATACTGGTATGATTTGGGGCGTGTGACAACCCCAGGCTCATGCTTCGTCTGTAAGGGCGAAGGTTGTGACCTCCTTGCATTTTTATCCAATATATGCGAATGTACCCAACCCGCTCAACCATCTCAGGAGCTTTTTGTGGATTATATTGTTAATTTTGTCGATTTCCTTGCCAGCTGGGCTCGCAGCTATCCATTCATTTTATTGTTGATAGGCTCTGCTATTTATATCACCTTTCGTTTGCGTGGTATTCAATTCCACAAAGCGGGCTTGGCGTTTCATTACTTGGTGCGTCGCTCTGATGACCAACAAGGTCGTGGGGAAGTCAGCAATTTTGGTGCCATGGCAACCGTGTTGTCAGGCACGATAGGCACAGGGAACATTGCAGGGGTTGCGACGGCGATCACGCTTGGCGGCCCAGGCGCTGTATTTTGGATGTGGGTAACGGCTTTATTTGGCATGGCGTTGAAATACGCCTGTTGTTTATTGGGTCATCATTTCCGTCGCGTCGATGCCCATGGCGAAATTGCCGGCGGTCCAATGTATACCCTCAAATATGGGTTGAACATGCCAAAAACCGGTGCTTTCTTTGCCATTGCCACATTATTGGCAGCAGCGACAACGGGCGGCATGGTGCAAGCACATTCTGTGGTTGATGGGATTATTTATGTGATGCCTGCTTTTGAAGAGTGGCGGATTGTCATTGCCTTACTGATTGCATTCTTTGTGGGTGTGGTGATTTTGGGTGGTGTGCAACGCATTGCGACGGTAGCAACAGTCGTTGTGCCCTTCATGGCCATTGCCTATTGCGGCGCAGCACTCGTGATTTTATTGATGAATGTCGCCAAAATCCCCCACGCTTTGATGATGATTTTTGATTATGCCCTCAATCCTTGGTCAGCAGGCAGCGGCATGCTGGGCGCGGCCATTCAATTTGGTGTGTTACGTGCGTTATTTGCCAGTGAAGCGGGGCTCGGCACTGCGCCAATTGCCTTGGCTGCAACCAAAACCAACTATTCCGTTCGTGCGGGTTTAATCGGCATGATTGGCCCCTGGTTTGATACCATGTTGATTTGCACCATGACAGCCTTGGTGATCATCATCGCAGGCTTCCATGGCGATGGTACACCAGCTGGGCTCGTGGGGGCAGGTTTGTCTGCGGCTGCTTTTGAGCAAGGCTTGGCCAATGCTTTTGGTTCCACGGCAGGGGCATTTGGGGCGATTGTGGTCGGTGCAGGCTTGATATTTTTCGCCTACACGACGATGATTGCCTGGGCTTATTATGGTGATCGCGCCATTCAGTTTTTATTGAGCCAAATCGGTCACGCCTTTCCGTTTGGCTTTTGTGGTATTAACCATGATTGGTGCTATCAGCTCCTTGGATCTGGTCTGGGCATTGGCGGATATTTCCAATGTATTGATGGCCTTGCCCAATATGTTGAGTTTAATTTTACTCGCCGGTATGGTGAAGAAGGCCACGGATGACTACTTTGCGGATAAGCTGCATGTGGTGCCAGAGAAAGAGTGCGTGGATCCGCCCGCAGAGGTGTGATTCTATTGTAGGGGCGCAGGTTGTCCTCACTTGCGCCCCCCTATTATTCCTGCTAAGCTTTATAAGATACACAACTAAAAAAAGGAAGCTTATGCATAAGATTGACCCTGAGCGCTTAAACGCGCAACTCGCTTTTTTCAGAGAAGCCGATAAACTCAAAAGTATATTCCGCCAAACCCGCATTCTTGATAACTCCCGATTTGAAAATGATGCAGAACACTCCTGGCACTTGGCCATGATGGTGCTCACTTTCAAAGAATATGCTGTGACACCTGATCTTGACGTCGGAAAAGTGTTGAAGCTTGTGATCTTGCATGATGTCGTTGAAATTGACGCCGGGGATGTTTATACGTATTCTCATTTTGATCCACAGGAAAAATATAATAAAGAGCTCGCCGCAGCCATCCGTATTTTTGGATTATTGCCCACGGATTTGGAACAGGAAATGTTATCGTTGTGGCACGAATATGAAGACAAAAAAACACCCGAGTCTTTATTTGCCACTACAATCGATAAATTGCAACCCTTTTTACATAACTATTATGTTGATCATGCTTCATGGCGTTTGCATGATGTGCCTAAACACCGCGTCCTTGAAAAAATGTCAGTGATCGAAAAAGGAGCCCCAGCCCTGTGGGAATATGTGAAAGCATTGGTTGAAGAAGCGGATAGAGATGGATTGTTTGCTGACAGTCTGTCACGTCAATTCCAAATCGCACAATGATTATTTGCACATTGCACCTTTTGCGATATGCTCACCCAATTTCGCGGTTTCAGCGGGATTTTGTTGTTGTGCTCCCAGTTTATCAGGAGTGACTGTCACCACAATGTTATCACTGTTTGGATCTTGACTGCTGGGCACGGTCACCACTGTTTCAGTATTGCCGTTATTCAAATCAAGATCGGGAGGCGTTGGGTTACTGTTATTCAATAATGACTGTGTCGATGTCACTGCTGAATTGGAAGGCGGTGTTGGAGGAGGGGGTGGTGGCGATGCAAAGTTGATGATACAAGCGCTACCGCAGAAGCTGAGTGACGTGAATTGAAATGAAGTATTATTTTGTTGCCACAATCCATTCAATGGGCTGGTGAGCGAGGAAGAAGGCGAACCGACAATCGCACCACCAAAGTTAGGTACGCCCGTACCAGCATAGATACCTGGTACAGATCCCCCATAACTTGTTGTTGAGTAATAAACGGGTGCAGACACTGTTCCTGAGTTACCACTGATGATGGCTCCAAAGCCGGGACTAGGTGAACCATTGTTTGTGAGGGTGCCCGCTGCCAACGCATTGCTGATACTACCATTGTTGAAACCAATCAGGCCCCCGATTTCAGATGCGCCGGCACCTTGTGCAATGACATTGCCAGCAAACATGACATTGTTGATAGTGCCACTATTGCTGCCGACCAGTCCTCCGCCCAAATTCGTTATTTGAACGGTCGCATTGCTGAAGGCTTGGGACAATGTGCCACTATTATTGCCGACAATACCACCGATCGAGCTTGAGCCACTCACACTGGGGCTGGCAGGTGTAGTGCTATAGAGTGCAATGTTGGTCATCGTGGTTGAAAAATTAGTGGTTCCGACAATGCCCCCTACATCACTGAAGCCACTCACGGTGAGATTAGTACCTGTCAAATTGTTCAGTGTAGAATTAAATGCAAATCCAACGATACCGCCAACGTCTGAATTCCCGCCGCCGTTGATGATAGAGTTGGTGAGCGTGACATCACTGATGGTTGCCCCATCAATCTGTCCGAATAAACCGGTACCTGCCGTATTGGCAGCGACATTCAAATCGTTGATGGTAAATCCATTACCGAGAAAGTTACCGGTGAAATTGCTTAAGGCTCCAATCGGTGTAAAGCTGCCCAATAAGCTGCCATCAATATTTTGAGCGAGGACATAGTTGCCTCCCAAGTTGGCCGCGTTGATATTACTTAATTGACGTCCGCCCACCCCACTGTAAACCAGCGAGTACGCATTGGCTGTAGCGGAAGGATTGATGTCGGCAATGTCTGAATCGTTGGTACCAAAGACGGATGGGTTATAGTAGATTTGCAATGGGTTTCCACCTGCAATGGCTTGTGTGACACCCCCATTGAGCACCATCGTGCCAGCACCGGTATTTTGGCGACCAGTCCATAAGGTGATTTGCCCCGTGCCGCTGCCTGTGATGACATTGTTATAGTTCATCACAATATTATTCGATGCGTAGACATTGAAAGCATTGTTGCCGACACTCACGGTATCAGTGTTGTTGTTGAAAGTGATGTTACCGGCATCAGTCCCTGGGCAACCACCGCTTCCACCACAAGTATCCAATGTGACATTGGTCGTCGCCAGTTGTGAGGAGAGTGTGAGAGCCCCAATGGTTGAAGTGCCACTTGGAACGAATGTTGTTCCACTGAAGCTACCATTCGTGACACCTGAACCATTCACGACAGTGATATCCCAAGGGTCTAATAACCAGTTACCTGTTAAGCCATGGAGGGCTGACGTATTGACTTGAATGCCAGTCACATTCAACTGATCTCCAGATGTTTCAATCAAACCTCCATTGCCGGATAAAACACCGCCCATGGCAGAGATTTTGCCATAGATATTGCTCAGCGCATCAGACCAGAATACGACATGTCCACCATTACCGGATTGTAATGCGCCCGCATCGATGCTGGCACCAGAGTCCATCGTCACCGTTTGTGCATGGGCCAGATGGGCCAGTGCCTTGATAGGCCGCCGCCGATTTCAACTGTACCACCACCCGAATAACCTGTTGCATTGATCACACTATTGTTATTTAAGATAATCTGATCAGCGCTGACTTGAACCAAACCGCCAGTGAGACCCTTTTGGATGCCTGAAACATCCATGAGACCTGACATGTTCACTGTGGTGCCCATGCTACCTTGCAGAATAATTTTACCATCGTGTTGAGCCACACTTTGCGCGGAAATAATACCAGACGTATTGATGGTGTTTTCAAGCAATGCACCAGCCGCCGCCGCCGTGAGCAAAACAGTACCGCCACGGTCGAAGATGGCGCCTGTATTATTGACCAAGAAACCATTTGACGAGACATCAAAGTTGATTAAACCATCCCCATATAAATCGAGTGTGAAAGCATTGCCTGCGCCGAGGATCACTTTGCCCAGTGTTGCATTGATCACGCCATTGTTTTCAACAGTGGGTGCGACCAAGGCCGCAAGGCCATATTTAGCAACAGTGATAACGCCATCATTGATGACATAGGAGTTGGCAGGCGCTGCCATGAAATGGTAATTGCCATTCATGAAGTTATTGTTAGAGATATTGGCTGTTGAAGCCAGCAAGCCGCCGACATCAACGTGAGAGCCTTTACCAAAGACAATACCGTTAGGATTCATGATAAAGACTTGGCCATTTGATAAAAGGGTGCCCATAATGAGGGAAGTGTTGTTGCCTGTGACACGGTTTAGCGTGATGGCACTGGCAGAAGGGTCGATGAACTGGGTAGTATGACCTTTGCCAATTGAAAAGCTGTTCCAGTCAATCACAGCTTTATCAGTGCTCTGGCGTATGGTGGTCATGTTGCCGGTGTTATTGATGACGGCGCCGCCTTGGGTGACGTTGCCACCTCTGGGGTTACCGGTGTTACTTGGGGCGCTGGCTAAAAGGGGAGAGGCGGCCAATAAAAGGCATATAGAGGCACCGCGCCTGATAAGGCTAAACTGGATGTCGTTGATACGGCGACTATTTTGACTGCTTCTGAACAACACGGTACACCTTCTTTAATATACGTATGCAGATGACTCAATATAAGTATAGACGTGATTTTAGAATAGGCAAGATGGTAAAATTCATGCAAAAGAAGGAGTTACAAAACGATAAGCCCAGCAGATACCTTCCGACCCTCATTTACCAAGAGGTTGTACGTCTTAGCGGCAGATGCGGTTGTCATGGTTTCCACCCCAATATGCTGTTGCCAGCAGAGGGCCAGCAGGTCTGGGGGTAGCCTGAGTGAGGCGTTGCCAGTGCCAATGATGATGATATCAGGGTTGGATGTCAGCAAGAGGGCGAGGGTGGATGCTGTTAAGTCATTGAAAGCAGGAACTGGCCAATCAGCCAATACCTCATCGACGTCGATCATCACGCTGCGTTTATATAAAGTGTCATTGATCAATACGCCCTGTTCATCAACACGGCGGATGACATACTTTTGGTGAAAAGGTTCTTCAGAAAATTGCATTAATCCACCGATTGTAATTTAACATAAGCCTTTTCAAAAGCATGAATATAGTGCTCCTTAATGCGTGTGAAAATTTGCTGTGCAAGCATTTCATGATAAGTGTGAGTTGTCATGTTTCTATCGTTTAATAAATCAATCCACACATCTTCATTATCAATGAAGCCTGCTTCAAATGCGAATGAAAAAGCAGTTTTTGGGCTGCCGATCATGACCCCTTGTGATTGTCCTATCTTCTGAAATGTTTTCCAAAAAACTTCGAATGTGAATTCAAATGCTTGTATACAAGCTGCTTGTGTATAGTCCGCTTGAATGCTGACAGCGATATCCATAAACTTTTTTAATTTAATGAGTGTTTTTTGGCAATTTTCCAGAGATTGCTTGTTCATATATTTATTCCTTTTGATAAATAGTAATACCTTCCTCGCGAATTTTTTTGATGAATTCATCTGATACTTCATTCAAATTAACCAAATCAAACGACAGCAATGTAGGTGCATTTTCTTTAACATCCAAACAAAAGCGACCCCAATGTTTTTGATATTGGCCTGCATTAAAGTTGAATGCTAAATCATAATCAGATGTTTGTCTAGCATTGCCTCGTGCCCGTGAGCCGAATAATATAATTTCATCCGGATGTAAATGTTCATTTGCAAGTTTGATTACAAAATCAAACACTTTTTGAGTTGAGCGATCAATCATGAAGACACCAGATGTTTTGCATAAAATTCAAACCAGTACTAATGTTATATGAAGACCGACCTCATCACGCAAGGAACGCGTATGTCCCATATTACATGGATTATTCCCGACCTCCCCATGCTTGATAAGCATACCACAGATTTTCCGCAGGATATTCCAACTGCACTTTTTCATCATTTGGGCGGTGAAGGGGAGTTGCCTCGCGCCGCGCTGCTTGCGTTGCACCATGAATTGCCGCCAGCGAATGCATGGGTGCTGTGTGAACCGGTTGAATGCATGGCATCGAAAAAGGATGTTGTTTGCCTGGGCAACGCACATCTGACCGTCACCCTGGACACGGCGCGAGCATGGGTCGCCAAATTCAATGACTATTGGGCAGGGACCGGCAGGGTGATGTATCTCATTTCACCTTTGCAATGGCTATTGGCCTTGCCTGAACCGCTGTCATATCATGCACAGCCCCTGCGTAACATTCTGAATCAACCCATTCCCAAACAATTGCCCCTGTTGTTTTCAGAAGCGCAAATGCTGATGCAAGGTAATACACTCAATGCATTGTGGTTGTCGGGTGAAGGCGAATTACCCGTGTTTGATAAAAGACCAGACTTACATGTCATGACCAACCATCTTGAAGCGATAGCGCTCACACGCAGTGTGATGGGACATGTGGTGCCATTTTGTCAAACCTTCGACGATTTTTGGACGCATTATGGTAAGAGTCAAGATGAATGGATCATCGCATTGTCCGCTGAAAGTTTGGGCGCAAAAGATGAAGATGAATATGTGTCGATGTTTGAACAACATTGGTTGAAAAGTTATTTGATGCATGCGAAAATGCCGCATGACAGAAATGATTCGAAGACGCGATCCACAAACACCGCCACTGACGGATAGCACACTGCCGCCATTTCTTGCGCGCATTTATGCAAACCGTGGCATCACGCAGGCCAAAGAATTATCTTGTTCGTTGAATGAATTGTTGCCGTACGATACATTGAAAGGCATTGAAGCAGCCGTTGATATGCTCGCGAACATGTTGATTGCACAAAAACGTTTTCTCATCATTGGTGATTTCGACGCTGACGGTGCAACGGCCACGGCTGTTGCTGTGCGCGCGTTGCGCATGTTGGGCGCAAAACAAGTTGATTTTTTGGTTCCCAATCGTTTTGAATATGGCTACGGTTTAACACCTGAGATTGTTGTCGAAGCACATAAACGTTCACCCGATGTGATCATCACCGTAGACAATGGTATTTCCAGCATTGAAGGCGTGGCTTGCGCAAACGCATTGGGTATTCCAGTGGTGGTGACGGATCACCATTTGGCAGGGCGCGTGCTACCGGATGCGGCTGCGATGGTTAACCCGAATCAACCGGGGTGTGATTTTTCAAGTAAAGCATTGGCCGGTGTCGGCGTGATTTTTTATGTGATGCTTGCGCTGCGCGCGCGTTTGCGTGCGATGCATTTTTTTGAATCATCAGCACCGAATCTCGCATCGCTACTCGACATTGTTGCATTGGGTACGGTGGCCGATCTCGTTCCCCTCGATCACAACAACCGTGTGTTGGTGCGCCAGGGCTTGATGCGCATGCGGCAGGGCGTTGCTTGCCCTGGCATTCAAGCGTTGCTCGAAGTCGCGCAGCGTGATCCTGCTCGTGTGCAGGCGCAAGACATGGGTTTTGCCTTGGCCCGCGTCTGAATGCGGCTGGGCGTCTTGAAGACATGGCGATTGGCATTCAATGTTTACTGAGCGATTCGATAGAAGCGGCGCGTCCACTGGCGGCACAGCTGGATGCTCTGAATGCGGAGCGCAAATCTATTGAAGGGGAAATGCAAACACAAGCCGACGATCTCATGCGCCGTTTGCCAGATGAACACAAAATATTGCCGCGTGGATTGGCACTGTATGAACCGACATGGCACATGGGAGTTGTGGGCATTCTCGCGTCGCGCGTGAAAGAAAAATACCACCGTCCGGTGATTTGTTTTGCGCAGGGAGATGAGGGTCAGCTGAAAGGTTCTGCACGTTCTGTGTCAGGTGTGCATATCCGTGATGTGCTCGATCGTATCTCAACGCAGCATCCGGGCATCATCATCAAATTTGGTGGGCATGCGATGGCCGCGGGTTTGACGATTGTGGCAGATCAATACGCGTTGTTTGTTTCATTATTTGCTGAAACAGTGAGTGAATTTCTGAAGGAAGAAGATTGCTTAGGCATTCATTGGAGTGATGGTGAATTGGCTGCACATGAGATTTCTCGTGAAACAGCTTACCTGCTTGATGCAGCTGGGCCATTCGGGGCGCAGTTTCCACCACCCATGTTTGATAATGTCTTTTCTGTCGTTTCCCGTCAACCCATGGGTGGGGATAAACACATGCGCTATCGGCTCGCTTTGCCGGAGGGTCGGGCAGTTGAAGCTGTTCATTTCAATGCCTCCCCAGAGACCTGGGCAGAGCCGGGTCAGGCTGTCCGACTTGCCTATTCAATCGATTTGAACTATTTCAGGGGAGAGGAGCGGCTGCAGTTGAAAATCAATTACATAGATGCTCAAAATGCCTGATTTAAACGTTGACATTTTTCTTCATTCTCGGTACCGTTCTATATGATCATTTGTTGAGGTTTTCTCCTATGTCTACACACCCACGCTCTTTAGGGCTGGTCATGCTCATTGCGTTGGTAGTGGGTAACATGATTGGTTCAGGTGTTTTTCTGCTGCCGTCTGCGCTGGCGCAATATGGTTCCATCAGCCTCTTGGGTTGGGGGTTCACGGCAATAGGCGCTATTCTCCTCGCCCTCGTTTTTGCCCGTTTAGGTGGTGCTATGCCGGCAACGGGCGGTCACTTATGCATTTTGTCGAGAAGCTTTTGGGGATTTTATTGGGTTTCAAGCCGCCTATTGTTATTGGGTGTACGCCTGGATTGGCAATGCTGCCATCTGTGTGGCTTTTGCGGGGTATCTCGGGTATTTCTTTCCTGAATTGGCATCTGATCAGGGTTTGCGTTTGGGCGTGATGTTGACGACTGTCTGGATTTTCACGGGCATTTCCATGCTCAGTATTTGGTATGCCGGTATTGTGCAGGTCGTGCTGACGATCATTAAAATTTGTCCGTTGTTGTTCGTGGGTGTGATGGGCTTGTTTTTCTTCAAGGCTGAACATTTTCTGCCCTTCAATGCTTCAGCGTTGCCGGATATGGATGCGCTCATGGCTGCTGCCACGCTCACATTGTGGGCATTCATTGGGATGGAATCAGCGACCATTCCCGCAGGGAGCGTGGATCAACCCCGCAAAAATATTCCGCGCGCCACAATATTCGGCGTTTTGGTTGTTGCATCGATCTATTTGTTGGGCAGTTTTTCTATCATGGGTGTGTTATCAAACGATGCATTGCGCTTATCGCACGCGCCTTACGCCGATGCGGCCTTGCATATGTTCCCAGGTCAAACCTGGATTGCGGGATTCATCGCATTGGGTGCGGTGGTCTCTTGTTTGGGCGCATTGAATGGTTGGATCATGGTGCAGGCGCAAGTCCCCATGGCTGCCGCGCGTGATGGTTTATTTCCCGCTATTTTTGGTAAAACCAACAAACAAGGCGCACCCGTGTTTGGTTTATTGATTTCCAGTGTGCTTATTTCTGTGTTATTGATCATGAGTCAATCGGAATATTTGGTGAAACAATTTGAATTCATCATTTTATTGGCGACCACTGTGGTGTTGATCCCTTACGCTTATAGCACAATTGGTGAAGTCCTTATTTTCGTCCATCATCCAGCCAAGTTTGAAGGCGCACGTTTTGCCCGAAATGCCGTGATGGCATCGTTGGCGTTTGCCTATGTGATGTGGGCGATTGCAGGCAGTGGTTTAGAGGCTGTGTTTTATGCCGTCATGCTGCTACTCGTTGGCACGCCGTTGTATGTTTGGTTGAAGGCATGTCCCCCGCTTTCGCGGGGGTAAACTCCTATCACCGCTTTCGCGGGGGTAACCGCCTACTTAGCGATTATTCGACTAGCAATAGGGTTGATCGGGCGACTCTTTGCACAGATATTCCCTGACAGCCTCTTGAGTAGGGCAGGATATATTACCAGCTGTGTCACAAGTGATAGCAGCAGCGGGTTGGGCTTTCCCGGCGGGCAGGGCAACTGACGTGTTGCCAAATGTATACATGCATTCAACCAAGGCAGATGTACCGTTTTTAAAGGAGCAAGAAGTGAGAGAGGTGGAATTTTTTTGTATACAAACAGGTTTCTTGGTGTTCTGAGTATCGCATTTGGCCTCACATGGGGTTGTGGTGATGTAAGGGGGTGGACATACGGCTTGAGGCGGTGCAGGAAAATTAGGTGCGGCCGTTTCATTTTTTGTGTTATTGTCAGGTAGGTCGACGCCGGTATTTACATTTTTTGCTTGACAGTGAAGTCCTTTCGAATTGCACTTGAGCGAAAAAGAATAAGTGTAATTGTTTGATGCAGCCAATACTTCTGTCGGGCTACATGTTGGCTGAACGGTTGTTAGCTTCCCGAGCTTTGTGATTGTGCAGGCGTCTTGAGTGTCTGTTTTTTGACAAACTGGACTCCCGCTTGAGCAAGTGGCGGAACAACTCGAAGCGCCCTGGCACTGAGGTGTAGATGAAAGAATGGCTGCAAAAGCGCTACTGCTCAATAGGCAAGATAATGCCAGCATCATCTTGGTGTTGTTCAACGTCATCATAAGCTCCTTTTGTGATGATAAAGTATAGGCGAAAAAGTGAATTATACCCCAGATTGTTCGTAATTTTCCAACCCGATACGGTCTATCAATGACAGCTGCGTTTCAATCCAATCCACATGATCTTCTTCGCTGACCAAAATGGCTTCTAACAATTCGCGTGAACCAAAATCTTGCACGGATTCGCAATAGGCAATAGCTAAGCGCAGATCGTTCAACGCTTTGTGTTCAATGTTCAGATCGGATTCCAAGATTTCTCGGGTGTTTGAACCAATGTGCAGCTTTCCAATATCTTGCATATTGGGGCGGCCATCTAAAAATAAAATGCGATTGATGAGGGAGTCTGCGTGTTTCATTTCATCAATCGATTCAGCATGCTCTTTCGCGCCTAACTTTTTGAGACCCCAGTTATCCAACATGCGTGCATGCAAGATGTACTGGTTGATCGCAACGAGTTCATTGCCAAGAATGGTATTCAAATGCTTGATGACGGTCGTATCGCCTTTCATGTGCAGCTCCTAACAAGAGTGAAGAAAGAACGAGTATATCAGAAAGTCATCAAGGCGCACTATGCGAGTGCGCCTTTATTGATGATGTCTTTATTGAAAAGACGAGTCGTGATGACCTCTACTTGCAGGTTTGCGATGCGAGGTGGGTGCTTTGCCGGCATAAGCAGGTTTGCGGCTACGTCCACTATCAGCACGACCGAATGAACGGCCTTCACTGCGTCCGCCTTCAGCACGACCGAATGAACGGCTTTCACTGCGTCCGCCTTCAGCACGACCGAATGAACGGCCTTCACCACGAGGGGCGAATCCGCCTTCAGAACGACCGCCGAATGAACGGCCTTCACCACGAGGGGCGAAGCCGCCTTCAGAACGACCGCCGAATGAACGGCCTTCACCGCGAGGGGCGAAGCCGCCTTCAGAGCGACCACCGAATGAACGGCCTTCACCACGAGGGGCGAAGCCGCCTTCAGAACGACCACCGAATGAACGGCCTTCACCGCGAGGGGCGAAGCCGCCTTCAGAACGGCCACGTCCGCTGCCACCAAATGACTTCTTAAACCCGCCGCCGCTACGACTGCCGCCTTGACGGGGTGCGCCCATGCCGCCAACAGATTCTTTACCATTTTTCAGGCGCTGAATCGCATCCCACTTGGATTGATCTTGTCTAGAGACCATGCACAATGAGAAACCAGCCGCGCCATTACGCGCTGTGCGGCCCAAACGGTGGATGTAATCTTCAGGAGATTGGGGCAGATCGTAGTTGATCACGTGCTCGATATGGGGCACATCCAACCCCCGGCCTGCGACGTCAGTCGCGACCAGGATGCGGAACTTTTGTTCCCGGAATTGTGATAACACCCGTTGACGTTGGCTTTGACGCAAATCACCGTGCATGGCTTGGGCATACACTTTTTCGGCGGATAAGCGCTGTGCCAGCTTTTCTGTCTTCATGCGGGTACTCGCAAAAACCAGCACTGAACCTTGGCGTGCACCCAGTTCTTGCATCAGCTTGTTGAATTTAGCGTCTTCTTGCAAATAGACAACTTCTGAGGTGAGGTTCACGTTGGGCTTGTTCTTCGTCCCAATCGAGATGCGCTCAGGGTTGCGCAAGAAGCGGTCTGATAACGCTTTGATATTGCTCGGAAAAGTAGCCGAGAACATCAGGGTTTGGCGTTCTGCGGGCATGTGTTCCAAAATGGCATTCAATTGAACGCCGAAACCCATGTCGAGCATGCGATCCGCTTCGTCGATCACCAGCATGCGGGTTTGCTTGAGGTTCAAGCTCTTCCGTTGTAAATGGTCGTTGATGCGGCCTGGCGTGCCCACGATCAAGCGAGCGCCGCGTTCCAAACGCGAAAACTGCTTCCAAATCGGCATGCCGCCAATCAGCAGCGCAGAATGTATGTGTCTGTGTTTGCTGATAAAACTGAATAACACCGTCATGACCTGCTCCGCCAATTCGCGGGTAGGGGTGATGATGATGGCTGTCCCTTCTTCGTTCTCCAACAGGTAATTCACGACGGGCAAGGCGTAAGCCATTGTTTTGCCTGAACCTGTTTCAGCAGAGCCCAGAATATCGCGGCCAGATAGGGCCAGGCGGAATCGTTGCTGCTTGGATGGGGGTAGGGGTGGTGAACCCGAGTTCCGTCAAGATAGGCTTGAGGCGCGCGGAGAGTGGAAACGCGTCAAACCCAGTCTTGATTTCTTGAGAAATCAATGTGTTGTCGCTTTTCACGGTTGTATTTATCGTTTCGATTGTCATGGTATATTTATCCTAAAGCACCGCATTGTCGCGGATCATAAGGCATAGTATACTAACTGGAGACCGAAAACAAATCTTTTTTCATGATAGTAGGTCAGCTAGGTCTCTATGTATCCTGGCTATACTATATAACATAAACAAAGGTGAGGGGAACTGATGAAAACGCCAGCAGCTGTCCAGGATTTGGTGCGGAGTATCGCCGAACTTAAAAAGCAAGCAATCGATTTGGGCGTTGAGCCTACCGATATTGATGCCGTCCAAAAAAACACAGCAGCATTCAAAACGGCAGAAGCCAATCGAGGAAAAGCCAAGAAAGCAGCAGAGCCTGGGAAACAAAAGGCTCGAAACGAATTATATAAACAGCGACTTGATAAAGGCGGTAAAAACAATAATTGCATGTTACTGTCATTGAGTGATATTGATGTCAAGGAAAAGGAAAAATTAGACAAAGAAGCGACAGGGATGCGTAATCTTCTTTATCGATTGTACGATGCCATGTTGGCTGAAAACAACGATATAATGAAAAAACAACTTAAGTCTTTTTTAGCGAAAGGAGAAAAAGTATCTGATAATCAGGTTCAGGCTCTTTTACAGTTAAAAGCACAGTTTAAAACGGTTGTGGTGGATCTGGATAATCCTGGTCAGACCTCCTCTGAAAGGGATGAATTTCGTCTGAAAAGAAATCTACAAATTTGCGCAAATGCGCAACCGCAGTTAGCGAGCGGTAACCCTTATAAAGGTAAGGGTACTGGGGAACTGTTAGCCTTGGTTGATGACAGAAGAGCCAATCCCACTAAAAAATTCAATCTAATGGAAGAAGAGGCTTTGGCAGCTTTCGAGAGGGCTGAAGATCAGCAGCTTCTCAAAGAACGAAAACGGAAAGTGAAAGAGGGTTCTGGGACACCCCAAGAAAGATACCTAGACACGGCCGATATGCTCGTCATGTCTACCTTGATAAATACCCCGATTGAATGTTTCAAAATGGAACAGGGTGTGATGGGGGCTCCCCAGGCATTCAAACCTAATCCCATCTTGGGGGCTGTATTCGTTCCTATTAAAGAAGCAAGGGCAACCAAATACCTGTTGAATGTGGGGGAAGCGCATTTTCAAACCTTCGAGGCTGAAGCTGTTGTTGAATATCGTAAAGCTGTAGCAGCCCTGGAGACGGGTGTCGAAAAGGCAGAAGCTAAATGTGAAGCTGCAAAAGCTGAGATAGATACTTCTATTGAAACGGCGGTTGCTGCGATCAAGCCCGAAGCTAAACAAGTTGAGTCATTCCAGTTGTTGAGTGATTATTCTGGTAACATTGCTCGTTTGATCGAGATTGAGAATAATGCCACGGCTGCTGCTCCTCCAGTAGCGGCTGCTGCAGTGAGTGCGCCGCCATTGCCAGCAAAGTATACACAAGTCGTTCAGCCCAAGCCTATGTTGAATAAAGAGGAAAGAGCACAGGCGCTTCGTCATGCTGCTGCTCGCCAGCTGTTTGATGTGATGTGGGTACTCTGGACTCAGGGAAGAAGGGATGACAGAGTGAGATTATACAAGCAGTTACGCAAGGCTAAAGCTTATGGTGTGATTGTGCTCAATTCGACGGCTGGTTATGGTGAACCCTTTGCCTCTACTCCCAGTTATATTTATTTGACTGATAATTTTAAAGCGCCAGTGAAAGAAAATTATGGTGCTGAGACCTATATAGCTACCATGATAAACCACATAAGGCCCTTTTTGATAGCAAAAAAAGTCGGATTAAATAGGGATTATGAAAGTCTGATAGAAGCTATCAATATTGAGGGTGTATTGGAGGCAAATAAAACAGCGATGACAGATGCTGCGTACGAGCAAAAATTGAAAGCGAGTGCGTCGACCACGGAGTCATTGGAATCCATCGGCTGGCGCATCCACCAAAACACCCGCGCGAGTGCAGGGTATTTGGCGTCAGAGATTGAAAGGCAGGAAGAGGATGGTGGAGCGGGGTTGGATGACGCTAAACTCACAGTCATTCGTCAACATATTCATGATTACCGCATGGCCAAAACTGCTGCAGAAAATAAAGCGGCAGAAGAAGCGTGGAGTAAAGATCCCAAGAATAGGGGTAAAGCATTCGTTGCTCCAAAATCGGCACCAGTCGCATACGATCCTAAAACGGCTGGAAAATCCCCTATCCAAATCAAAATGGAAAAATATGTCGTCGAGAAAAAAGGCGGCCTGATGGAGCAACAAGTGCTCTTCCGTGCGAAGGGGAATGTGTCCGTTCAAAAATTGATGGCAGACTTTAACGAAGAGATGGCTGCTTACTTCAAGGTGGACTCACATTTGATTGACCATCAAGGTGAGAAATACGCAATACGCTTGCATGCTGAAGGAGGAAAAATCAACCTGCGCATGTTCAAGGCCGGTGATAAAGACGCTAAACCGGTTGAGATCCCGACGGCGATTTATCAACGCTATGAAAGTGATATTCTTAAAGCATGGGAGAAGGTGTCGGGAGGGGTAGAGGTGAAGCGACATGTGTCAAGACCGTAACCATAAAAATCGCGCTGCATTTGATTTATTACAATTGAGACAGCCGTTGCTCAAACACATCCACGCGATCGGTTGGTAAGAACAACCGGTGGGGACCGTCCGGGCGAGGTTTGCGCTGTTTGTAACCAGGATTCAGCGCATACAATTCATCCAATGAAATGCCAGCCAATTTTGCCGCAACAGTGACATCAATTTGCTTGTGAAGTTCAACATAATCGATCACGGGTGCGGCCGGGGTGTGCGGTAATTCAATCCCATATCGAATAGGTTGAGACACTAATTCTGCGACAGCCAGCAATTTAGGCACATGCTGTTTGGTTTCTTGCGGCAAAGGCAATGACCAGAAATCAGTCGGTAAACCAGCCGCTTCATTTTGCTTGATCGCGCGCATCACCGTGCCTTCACCGGCATTATAGGCTGCAATGACCAGCAGCCAATCTTGATCAAACAATTCGCCGAGATATGATAAATAATCAAGCGCCGCTTCCGTAGAGGCCACCAAATCCAAGCGGCCATCATACAGGCCTTGTGCAGGTACACCGTAATCGTTTGCGGTGGCGGGCATCAGTTGCCACAGTCCCAAGGCGCCGGCGTGTGATAAGGCTTGCGGATCGTAAGCGCTTTCAACCACAGGTAATAACGCGAAAGCCAGGGGCAAGTTGCGTTTCTCGAGTGCGGTGACAATATGGTACAAATACGGTTCGCTGCGCAGTAACGCAATTTCCAATGTGGCAGGATGCGCTTGATAGGCACGGATTTGTTCGGCAACAGCAGCGTTTTGTGATAAGGTATAGCCCATGGATTGTTGGATGTGGTCCCAGAGGTTGGTGGCGTTTGAATGGGATAGTGTGGCCGTACGGGGGGGGGGCTCTGGCTGAACTTGTTGTTCAGAAGGGAATTGTATCCACACGGGTACAAGCAGCAACGAGATGACGATGCCTGTGATAATCTTTTGTTGATACTGGTCTATGATTTTTATCATAAGTTAATGTGAGGTTCCTTTTAATGAAAGAAGTTGAAATTTACACCGACGGTGCTTGCCGTGGCAACCCAGGCCCAGGGGGGTGGGGCGCTGTGTTGCGCTATAACGGACACATTAAAATGGTCTCTGGTTCTGAGTATAACACGACAAATAACAGAATGGAATTAATGGCTGCAATCGAGGGATTAAGGGTGCTAACTTCAAAATGTAAAGTTAGCTTAACAACCGATTCTCAGTATGTCAAAAATGGCATCACGCAATGGGTGCACAATTGGCAGCGCAATGGGTGGAAAACTGCTGCGAAAGAGCCTGTTAAAAATGCGGATTTATGGAAGTTGTTGGTGGCTGAAGTCGAGAAACATGACGTATCTTGGCATTGGGTGAAAGGCCACAATGGGCATCCTGAAAATGAGGAAGCGGACCGTTTAGCCACGGAAGCAATCGATCTACTATTGGAGAAAGATTCATGAGGTATATTTTTTTAGACACGGAAACAACCGGTTTAAGTCCTGCACAACAACACCGGGTGATCGAGCTCGGGGCTATCGAAATGGTGGATCGCCGTTTAACCGGCAACACCTTTCACCATTATTTGAACCCAGAGCGCTCGATCGATCCTGGCGCGCAAGCGGTTCACGGCATCACCAGTGCATTTTTAGCAGACAAGCCTGTGTTCAAAGACATTGTCGATGATTTTTTAGCTTTTATAAAAGATGCAACGTTGATCATTCACAATGCCCCGTTTGATATTGGGTTTTTGAATCATGAATTGTCGTTATGCAAAGGCCGCAAACGCGGCGTTGTGGAAGATCATGTGGAAGACATCATTGACACATTGTCCCTCGCGCGCAACATGTACCCGGGGCAGAAATGTTCTCTCGACGCATTGTGCAAGCGTTTGAGTGTGAATAACAGCCGTCGCGATTTGCATGGCGCATTGCTTGACAGTGAAATTTTATCAGAGGTCTATTTAGCGATGACGGGCGGTCAACAAGCGATGGCGTGGGAACGCGACATTGTGGCCGTTGAAACAACCACCACGATACGCGAGACATTGGCTTTGACCGAAGTGGTGATTGTGCGCGCGACCGATGAAGAGACGAAGCAGGATGAGGGGTATTTATTGCGCTGAGGGATGATTTAAATGCAGATACGTGATCGTTCAACTGTTTTTAAACGTGACCAGAAGCGCGCAAAATCAATGCCACGTTACTGAGTATCCGTCATAATCTCATTCCATGGAACCAGTTTAATATTTTTTCGATGTTGCAAGAGATTACCTGCATAGACTAATTGCATGTCATAAGAGGTGCCATTGGGTAACAAAGCTTCCCAGGTTTTAAGGTTATCCATGAAATCGCTCGAAATGGTTTTAGCTGATTTAATTTCCATTGCTGTTAAATGTTGATCGGATTCAATAATGCAATCCACTTCAATTTTACTTTTATCTTGCCAGAAAGAAAGATTGGGAACTTGTGCAAGGTTAAGATAATATTTTTTAATTTCTGAAATAACAAAAGATTCGAAAATACCCCCTCTCAAATAATGCGTTTTTAAATCATCTGGATGTCGCATGCCTAATAAATGACAGACAAGACCTGTATCGTAAAAATAAAGCTTAGGTGTTTTTACTAATCGTTTTGAAAAATTCCGATAATAAGGCTGTAAGCGGTATGCAATAAAACTTGATTCCAGTATGCTAATCCAAGCTTTCGCGGTGTTGTGGCTAATACCACAATCATTACCCAATGCGGATAAATTGAGTAATTGACCGCATCTTCCTGCGCACATTTTAAGGAAATGCTGAAAGGTTGATAAATCACTGACATTCTTGATGAGGCGTATATCTCGTTCAAGATAGGTGCTGATGTAATTAGGGTACCAATCATTAGGATCCATTGGCGTACTATAGATGCGCGGATAACCACCATTGAATAACAGTGTTTCTGGATCAAGTGGTAATAAACCTGCTCCCTTAAGTTCAGATACGCTTAACGGTAGTAAATTAAATAGTGCAACGCGACCCGCCAAGCTTTGACTGATGTGTTCAGACAGCAAGAAGTTTTGAGAGCCGCTTAAAATAAATTGACCCGGTGCATTAGTTTCATCAACCATGGTCTGAATATATGAAAATAGTTCAGGAACGCGTTGTACCTCATCAAGGATACAACCATGGCGGTGATCAGCCAAAAAAGCTCTGGGGTCTTGGCTTGCATACAAACGAATATCGGGATCTTCTAGGGAGGTATATCTTTTTTCAGGAAAAAGCTGTTTTAGCAGAGTTGTTTTCCCTGATTGGCGAGGTCCTGTCACGGCTAAAACAGGGAATTGATGGCTAAGCCGTTGAATGTGTGTTGAGAGTAACCTATTGATCATAAGGGGATTATAGCATGTTTAGACAAATTGGCAATAGGATTGCCAATTTGTCTGCTTTTTTCATCATTGATAGACCCTCTCGAGCCTATCAATGATACAACAGCTTACTTCTTCGGCATCACCTTCCCCCCACTTTTCAAACACTCGTCCAGCGTTTTATAGCTTTGAAAATGTTTGATGCGTGAGTAGTACTGCGTGCCTGGTGCGTGACATACGTTTTTATCTGTTTTCTTTACCACTGCAGTATTCGCGACTGGCACAAGCGCTTGTGCGAACACAGGCGTTGTAGCAGCAATGAGTGTCAAGGTACAGATGAGCTTCTTCATATGATTATCTCCAATTGTTATTATTAATAGGGTGTATTAAACCCTGGCGCCATCATACCGAACATTCTACCGTTTGACAAGAGAACAGTTAAAAAAAAGCTGCTGATGGCGCGAGCCGATCAGCAGCTTCTTTCAGTGTGTGTTAAGGATATTGATAGAGCAGCACATCATTCGGTGTATTGAATAATTCGCTGGTCTGATTGTTACAAGTCGATCCTACAACCCCACCTGACACCGGACACACAGAAACGGTGTTATTGTTGTTGTTGGAAACATACGCAAATGAAGGGCTAATTGACGCGCCTCCAGGTGCTGACAACACTGTTGGGATTGATTTCGCGCAGGGCGAGCCTATTGAACCATCTGAATTCAATGGGCAAGAGGCGACTGAATTATCAATCAAGTTTGTTATGTAGATGTTTGAGTCCGTTGGATCCACTTCCACATCGATCGCACCATTCAAGTTGCCTTCAGCATCGTTGATTGTGCAATCAGAGAATGTGCCATCTTCATTCACATCACACACCGTTAATTCATTGGTGTAGTAACTAACGATGTAGGCCACGGCTTGTGTGCTGTTAAGCGCGATACCATTGGGGCCGTTTAATGTGCCACCTGCATCATCGGTGACACAGACATCCAAGGATGTGCCAGATAAGATCGGACAAATGCTGATGTTATTGGTGCCTAATGTGCCGCCATTCGCGACATACAGATAGGTGCCCGCGGCATTTACCCTCACGCCATTGGGAGAAACAAACGTGCCCGTATCTGTGTCGTCTGGCAGGTGCTGTTAACACAAGGTGTGCCAAAAGAGCCGTCGCCATTCATGGGGCAAATTGTGACAGAGTCTCCGTCAAAATTACCAAAATTGCTGATATACGATACCGTTTGGTCTGGGTTGAGTGTCATATTGGCAGGGCCATTCAGCACGACATCTAGGGAAGCGGTGTCGCAGCTTGACAAGTTCAGTGATCCATCTGTGTTCAGCGGACAGGTTAACACTGTGCCTGATCCATCTGCGAACCCACTGCCGTAATTAACGACATAAGCCAGTGCTGGTTCACTGACTGGCGCGCTGATCAGCGTGGACGCAATTGTCCTGTTTTCAATTGATCCTCCCGCCACTTTCAATGTGCGGTTCAATGTACCTGTTTCACAGGGTTGAAGGCTGACGGTGATGTTGCAAGATGCACCCTGTGCCAGGCTCTCACTCACGATGCAGCTGTTGGAGGAAGAAGGGACGATGGTTGCTGCGGAGCTACCTCCTAAATTTCTCCCACTGAGTTGTATTGTCTTCAAAGTGAGGGCGCCACCCGTTCCCACGTTTTCAACAGTGTAAGTGACCAGCGCAGGGTTTGTGCAATTGCTGGTGCTTAAATTGCTGACCTCGGGGGTGGACGTGAAGGCCAAGCCTGGGGTAAGTGTTGCTGCCTGTGCCGCGCAACACAACAGGGTTGTTGCTGCCAAGGTCATACCTGGACGAACGCAATGATACAACATATCTCTTCTCCTTAAGTTTACTAAACAACATGTTATGTGACTTCGCTTGAATCAAGCCCCTATACATTATTTCCAAAAGAATATTTTGGCAAGCCTTTTCGGTATATTATTTGAAAATTGTTTAGTTAACTTTTATCTTTGGAAAAAACATGAAGATTCGCGCCTAGAATTATGCTACACTACCGCCTTACGCCCAATAAAATGTTGCGGAGAAAATCGTATGTCATTGAATCATCTGGATTTTGAGCAGCCCATCGCTGAGTTGCAGGCCAAAATCAATGAACTCAAATTGGTGGGTAAGAGCAGTGATATCAACCTGAGTGATGAAATTGCCACACTCGAAAAAAAAGTCACCGAGATGACGCGCACGATTTTTTCAACGTTATCCCCTTGGCAAATCGCGCAAATGGCGCGTCATCCACAGCGCCCATATCTGCTGACTGAATACATCCCGCTGATTTTCAAAGACTTTGATGAATTGCATGGAGATCGTTGCTTCGGGGATGATACCGCCATTGTCTGCGGCACCGCCCGTTTCGACGATGAGCCCGTGATGATCATTGGCCATCAAAAAGGGCGCGATACCAAAGAAAAAGTCCGTCGCAACTTCGGTATGGCTGGCGCGGAAGGCTACCGCAAGGCTCAGCGCATGTTCCAGCTGGCTGAGAAGTTCCATCTGCCCGTGTTCACCTTTATCGATACGTCTGGTGCTTATCCCGGTGTGGGCGCTGAAGAGCGCGGTCAAAGTGAGGCCATCGCTAAAACCCTGCTGATGATGTCTGATCTCAAAACCCCTATTATTTGCACCATCACAGGCGAAGGTTGTTCCGGCGGTGCATTGGGGATTGGCGTGGGCGACCGCTTGTTGATGCTGCAATACAGCACGTATTCCGTGATTTCCCCTGAAGGCTGCGCTTCCATTCTATGGAAGAGTGCCTCCAAAGCGCCTGAAGCGGCGGCTGCGATGAACATGACGGCTGATCGCCTGCTAGATCTCGGCATTGCGGATAAAGTGATCCCCGAGCCACTGGGCGGCGCGCACCGAAATGTCACCGAAATGGCGGCGAATATCAAAAAGGCCCTCATGCAAGAATGGCTTACCCTCAAGCGTTTGCCCATCGATGAATTATTAGAGCAACGCTACCAACGGTTATGCGCCATCGGCAGGGTTTAAATGCGTGTGCACATTGCCCTTAGCGGTGGGCAAGACTCCATGGTTTTGCTCCACATGTTGCACACCGCAGGTGTTTCAATTCACGCATACCACGTCAACCATCAACTCAGCCCGCACGCGAATGCCTGGGCAGAAACAGTGCAACAACATTGTGCATCCCTTCAAATTCCTTATACTTGTTTAGTACTCAATGGGCAACCCCAGAAAGGCGAGAGTGTCGAAGCGTGGGCGCGAGAAGCGCGATACACTGCACTGATCGATGCGTTGCCCAATGACAGTGTGCTAGTGACAGCGCATCATCAAAGCGATCAAGCCGAAACGGTATTGTTGCAATTATTGCGGGGCGCGGGCATAAAGGATTATCGGGTATTGCGGCCAAGAAACGGGTGGGTGGCGACAAAAATATCACCTTGTATCGCCCCTTATTAACAACGTCTAAACACGAAATAGAAACCTATGCGCGTGAGCATCAATTAACCTGGATTGAAGATGAATCCAATCAACAGTTGCGCTTTGATCGCAATTTCATTCGTCATCACGCATTGCCTTTATTGCAAAGCCGTGAACCCGCAGCGATAGACACCATTGCGCGTGCTGCGTCACACTTACAAGAACAACAAGCGGTTTTGTCGATGTTGCTTGATCAAAACATGCCTGCCTATCAAGGCAGTGTTGCGGGTACATTGTCCGTGAAAGCATTATTGAATGCACCTGCCCCTGCGCATTGCTCAGCAGAGGTGATGATGAAGGCAGTGCTGCGACATTGGCTCTCTTCTCATCATGTGGCCATGCCTTCGCAAAAAATGTTGGGATCGATCATCAATGATGTTTTATCAGCGACGTCGGACGCGATGCCACGCGTGTGTTGGGACAATTGGGTAGTCACACGTTACCGCGATGATGTGTATGTGTTGCCGCAAGAGGCGATGATTTCATTGAGCGGCTTTGAATGTGTATGGGATCCTCGTGAAGCGTTAATATTGCCGCATGGAGCCGGTACATTGTGTTTAGAAGATTTAGTGAAGCAGGGTATTGTCGTGAAAGCGGGTGATACCGTGTTGGTTCGTTTCCGTTCTCTCGGTGAAACCATTTGGGTGGAAGGTGTGGGCCATCAATCCTTTAAAAAATGGTGCCAATCTCGGGGTATTCCACCATGGGAGCGGGGGAGAGTGGCGGTGATATGTATTCGCTGATGAGGTGTGCCATGGTGCAACATCTCATGCTATCTATGTGTCGGGCTTTTGCTTTGAAGGTGGCTGACGATTTTTTTCAACGCTTTCATGCAGTAATTTTTTAAGTTCGTCGAGCTTTTCACGCTCGCTCTCCTCCCCATCTGCCGTGCTCAGAGAAGAAGTGCTAGAGTTTGATGCTGGGCTTACGGTGCTGCCGGCTTGTACGCGGCGGGAGATATCATCCCTCAACGATGATATCTCCTTCACAATTGCTTCAACTTTCGTAACAGCTTCCAGTGTGGCCGCATTATGTTGATCCGTCCCGGCTTTTGCAGGAGGTCTGTTTCGTATGTTTTGTACACATATAAGTTGGTACTTGGCTGCTGTCGCCAAACTAGTAGCGAGCTGCTCTAGCTGCTCTAATTGCTTGGGAGTGGATATGTCCGCTCTAGTTTGCACAACGTCGTGTGTCTGCCCCATCCTTGTTAGTAGCCTATTCACAATCTCAAGCGCTTCAGTCACCCTTGGATCTGCTTTGATGGCCACTGTTGCGGCGGCGACACTGGGGATACTTGAGGTTGCATCTTCTTCATCTTCTTCATCTTCTTCAGCTTGAGCAGGAGCAGTATAATATAGGACCTCTTTATTATCGCCTTTAGATGCGGGTTTATTCGAGTCTTCTTCTTTACGTCTTGTTGATAAGTTTTCAGCCACTGCCGTCACGGTACCCTCAACTGCTGAGCTGACAGCCCCCACTGCCCCGGTTGCTACCACAGCGGTCGTAGCGATGGCGACAGGTGTGGTGGCCACCACGGTTGCTGCGGTGGCAGCGCTCACGCCAGCGGCAATGGAGCCGCCTGCGATGGCGCCAGATACGAATTGTGCAATGACGGGGATCAGCGGGATAGTGATGCCTCCAAATCCAAAGCTGACAAACGTGAGTGTCCCCACCGCTACTATAGCCACTGCGTATCCGAAGATTGTCGACCCTGAGGGGGTTGGAACGGGTTTCGGCTCAGGCGGTTTACCACTAGTAGAATCGGCAATGGCTGCATTGCTTGCGAGGGGAGCGCCCATCTCAGATGAAAAGGGGAAAACCATGTCTGCGAACGTCGCGCGGGCAATTTTAGTGTAACTGCCCAGATCAGTGTTGTTGCCGGTGATGAATTTGATGGCGGCCGTGGCCAAGCCCACAGTGAAGGCCACGCCGATATTGGCGATATTCAGTAGCAGTCCAAAACCATCCGCGATGAATTTAGTGATAAAAACACCAATACGACATGCAGTCGCAAGCATGCCGCATGCAGCAAAAACGATAGCTGTGAAAAACAAGGCGATAGGGTTGGTATAGGGTGTATTGGTAGTGAAAACGCCCAATGCTCTGCCGGATCGCACGTACAATGCTTCAAATCCCAATTGGAAGGCTGCCAAGATCATCGACGGTGAATAGATCAGTGTATCGGCAAGCTGGACAATGCCAAGCAATACCGTACGGATAACTCGGCCAATCCGTAATCCCCATGAAGGGCTTTCGCTAAAAGAACCATACATATCATCAAAGGGATTCGGGTCTCTGGTAGAGGCAGCTCTCAGGTCAGCCCGCATGCGGCCGTGTGACAGCTTGACAAGACTTGCCCATAGGTTCGGTTTGTAATTTAAAGATTTCGGTAATGCGTTGGTTTGTGGCGTTGATGGGACTTTAGATGTCCTGAAGCGTGGAGTACGTCCTGCTCCCTGTGCAGTTATTTGCGGGCTAGGAATTTTTTCGAGAGTGAAACTCTCTTTTCCGGTTCTTAGCCAGTCTAAAAACCCGTTGTTTTGCTGCTTCCATTTAGGTTCATTTCCAGCCATCATTCACCTCTTCAGTATCTACTGCTCAGTACTCTATCTTAACTATAGCTTAAGTGTACCACCTTGCACAGTGTTTGTAACGTCGAGATGATGCGCTAAGTGATTGATATGTCGTCGATTGTGTAGCAAATTGTCAATAGAGAGAGGGGGATTGGTGCTGGGTCGTTGTGATGTGCGGAGCACATCAATCTAAGAATCGTACCCATACAGGTGTTGGCTGATTTTTAATGATTCACACCCCTTGCTTTTTCAATTGAGAATGATTATCATTAACGTTCTGTAGTAAACACAAGGTAAATGATGGCAGAGAATTTCAATATATGTATAGGTACGCAGGCAGCTCAGTCCAAGGTGGAATGCGCTGGCCACATGACCCAATTTGGTTTAGAGAACACAAATGAGATGGCCGTCGAAACCCTAAATGATTTTTTGTACTTGGTATCGCGCACGGATGATACTGAGGTGCTGCATCGATTTTTAACTGAATTTTTAAATCAAAATCCCTGCAAAGGCGATCGCATCGCTGCCATCCAAGCGTTGTATCAGATAATCCGCCCCCAGCAACGCTTTGTATTTTTATCCCTCATTGACGCACACTACCCTGACAAAAGTGAATTCGGCTCGGTATCATCAGATAATCCAAAAGACATGGCGCACCTTCCCAATGCCCTCCAAGCCTTGACAGTCACGCACCGGAAAATGGAACAAAAAACCAAATGGCAATCCTATGGCATGATGCTGGGCGGGGTTACTTTCGGGATGGAAGTGGTGATGCTGGGATTGGAACGGGTGGCCTGGAGTGACAATGCGGCTCACCCCGAAGTGATTTTGGCCCTGGTTTTTGCCGGATTCCTGGTGCTTGGTTACCCAATGGGGCGTTTTTTCAAATCTGCACACCACGATGCCCTCGACAAACAAAATAAAGAGCTTTTTTTTGAGGCGCAATATGGGCAAGAAGCAGGTCAATCACAGTTAGTGCTATTCAGGGAGCGTATGAAAGTGCGCCCAGGCTACGCGGTGGCCGCATTCGGTGTTTTGGCGGAAGGGTTATTAGTATTCCGTGGGATTTTGTCGGGCACCGGGTTTGTGGCAGATATGTTTACCTTGTCGATTGACAATGGCGATTATGAAAATAAAATCCCTGGTACCTATTTCATGGATGCACATCCCGTGATGGGCGGTATTTTTTGCATGGTGGCTACGTTGTTTGCATTAGCGGTGTCGTATTCATTAATGAGTGGACATTTTGCGCTGGATGGGCGGGAGTGCTGTGAGCATGAGGAGAAGAAAGGACGGGGCTCGGCATCACCGCGCCACGCATAACAATCCTTGTATCCTTTCATGATATAATCCCCCCTTTTTGAGGGACACCCGAATGCCAATCATCACTTTGCCAGATGGAACACAAAAAGCATTTCCCGAGGCTGTGTCAGTTCATGACGTGGCCCAAAGCATTGGCGCTGGCCTTGCCAAAGCAGCCATTGCCGCCCGTGTGGATGGGCAGCTTGTTGACACGTCTTTTATCATCACACACGATTCAAGCCTTGCCATCATCACCGAACGCGATCCTGAAGCGATCGACATCCTCCGCCATTCGGCCGCGCATTTATTGGCTCAAGCCGTGCAGCGCTTATTCCCCACGGCTCAAGTCACGATTGGCCCTGTGATTGAAGACGGTTTTTATTATGATTTCGCTTTTGGCCGTCCCTTCACGCCTGAAGACTTGACGCAGATTGAAGCCGAAATGGCCAATATTGTGGCGCAAGATTTACCTGTCACGCGCGAAACGTTATCACGCGAAGAGGCGATTGCGCTCTTTAAAAAAATGGGTGAACATTACAAAGTGCAAATCATTGAAGACATTCCTGCGGCGGAAACGTTATCGCTCTATCGTCAAGGTGAGTTTGTTGATTTATGTCGCGGTCCGCACGTACCACGCACGGGTTTCTTAACCGCAGTCAAACTGACCAAGATGTCTGGCGCTTATTGGCGTGGTGATGCAAAAAATGAAATGCTTCAGCGTATTTACGGTACGGCATTTGCGAAACCGAAAGACTTGAAAGCGTATTTAACGCAAATTGAAGAAGCGCAAAAACGCGATCACCGCAAAATCGGTAAAGAACTCGATTTATTCCATTTGCAAGAAGAAGCACCCGGCATGGTGTTTTGGCATCCCGCAGGGTGGCACATTTACCGTCAAGTCGAGCAATATGTGCGCGACAATTTGGCGGTGGCCGGCTATCAAGAAATCCGTACGCCGCAAATCATCGATAAATCACTCTGGGAACGTTCGGGTCACTGGGCGAATTTCCGCGATGAAATGTTTGTCACAGAATCCGAAGATAAAACCTACGTGATCAAACCCATGAGTTGCCCCGCGCATATTCAAGTATTTAATCAAGGATTGAAAAGTTACCGTGATTTGCCCTTGCGCTTGGCAGAATTTGGATCGTGCCATCGCAATGAGTTGTCCGGTGCACTACATGGGTTGATGCGTGTGCGCAATCTCACGCAAGACGATGCCCATATTTTTTGCACAGAAGATCAGGTGGAAGATGAAGCCCGTCAATTCATCGTGCTGCTGCAAAAAGTGTATCAAGACTTTGGCTTCACCGATGTGTTTATCCGCCTGTCTACCAGGCCGGCTTCCCGCGTGGGGTCAGATGCTTTGTGGGATAAGGCCGAGGGTGCACTGGAAGCCGTGTTGAATCAGTCTGGGTTAGCCTGGCAGCTGAACCCTGGGGATGGCGCATTTTATGGACCTAAAATCGATTTTACCCTCAAAGATTGCTTGGGTCGAAGCTGGCAATGTGGTACACTGCAGCTGGATTTTGCCTTGCCTGAACGGTTGGGAGCGAGTTACATCGCTCAGGACGGCTCTAAGCAAGTGCCTGTGATGCTTCATCGGGCCATTTTGGGGTCGTTGGAACGGTTTATTGGGGTGTTGATTGAGCATTATGCCGGTCACTTCCCCTTGTGGTTGGCGCCGACGCAGGCTGTCATTCTCAATATAACCGATGCACAGGCGGAGTATGCACAGCAATGTGCAGAAAAATTGCAAAAAAGCGGTTTTTTTGTCAAGTTAGACTTGAGAAATGAGAAAATAGGCTTTAAAATCCGTCAACACACGTTAGCGCGTGTGCCGTATTTATTGGTGGTGGGCGATCGCGAGGTCGAGACCAACACCGTGGCGCTGAGAACCCGTGCCGGGGAAGATTTGGGCCACCTCTCTCTAGAGGCTTTGGTGGCAAAGTTCTCCGCTGAGGTTGCTAGCCGACATTAATGGATTGGGAGATACTCGTATTAGTATTATCAAGAAATCTCAGGACAGCAAGTACCGTGTGGATGAGGAAATCCTCAAGCGCCGGGAAGTACGACGTGTTTTGGTCGTAGACGAGGAAAGGGTAAGCCTCGGTGAGATGAATGTTTTGGACGCGATACATTTGGCAAAAGAGCAAGGCTTGTCCTTGGTCGAAATTTCGCCGAATGCGTCGCCTCCTGTGTGTCGCATCATGGATTACGGTAAGTTTTCCTATGATGAGAAAAAGAAACAAGCTGCGGCTAAGAAAAAGCAAAAGCAAGTGGAACTGAAAGAAGTGAAGTTCCGTCCCACGACTGACGAAGGCGACTTCCAGGTCAAACTGAAAAGCATTTTGGGCTTTTTAGAGGACGGTAACAAGGTGAAAATCACCATTCGCTTCCGAGGTCGCGAAGTGATGCATAGCCAACTCGGTGATGTCTTGTTACAGCGTATTGCGCATGCCATATCGGAAGTCGGTGTGGTTGAGCAGCAATATCGCTTAGAAGGCCGCCAGATGGGTATGATGCTCGGTCCGAAAAAGACTGGGTAAAACACTGTGCCACTTGTGCTACCGTCTGTGCTCTGCGCAACGGTTTAACGCCTGTGCCGTGGTTTGTTGATATTAACCCCAAACAGGCGAAGAGGTAAATGAAATGGCAAAGATAAAGATGAAGTCACATCGAGGCGCTGCCAAGCGTTTCCGTGTTACAGCGAAAGGCCGGGTGAAATTCCGTGCTGCCAACCGTTCACATAATTTCTTGGGCGATAACGGCAAGAAAAAACGTGGACGTCGGTCTCCAAAACCCATGTTGTGTAAGAGCAACGAAAAGGTGATCAGAGAATTGTTGTTGGCACAGTAGGAGTACATCATGTCAAGAGTTAAAAGAGGCGTGACGGCTCGACAACGTCACAAAAAAGTATTAGCACGTGCAAAGGGTTACTACGGCGCCCGTTCACGCGTGTTCCGTGTGGCCAAGCAAGCGGTGATCAAGGCGGGGCAATATGCTTACCGTGATCGTCGCACCAAAAAGCGCGAATTCCGTCGCTTGTGGATTGCCCGTATCAACGCCGGTGTGCGTCAATGCGGCATGACATACAGCGCCTTCATCGATGGCTTGAAAAAAGCCTCGATTGATTTGGACAGAAAAGTGCTGGCTGATTTGGCGATCTTCGACAATGTGGCGTTTGTTGCATTGGTTGAGAGAGCGAAGACGGCTCGCGGGTGATGCTGGATCCCGGATAAGCGCTACGCTATGCTTCGCGCTTTCCGGGATGCGCTTGATCTCGCTGACAGTTGAGGAAACAATGAATGGTAAAATGCGGCATAGTAGGTCTCCCCAACGTCGGCAAATCAACGCTCTTCAATGCGCTCACACAAGCAGGCATTGAAGCAGCAAATTATCCTTTCTGTACCATTGAACCCAATAAAGGCATTGTGCCAGTCCCCGATCAGCGGCTGGATGCATTGGCTGCCATCGTCAAACCTCAACGTGTTCTCCCCACCACCATGGAATTTGTGGATATTGCAGGCTTGGTGAAGGGCGCGTCAGAAGGCCAAGGATTAGGCAATCAATTTTTATCGCACATCCGCGAAACAGATGCCATCGCGCATGTTGTACGTTGTTTTGAAAACAATGACATTATTCACGTCGTGGGTCGCATCAATCCCCTTGACGATATTGATATTATTAACACTGAATTATTATTGGCTGATTTAGAAGTCATCAACAAACGCATTCAACGCGTGCAAAAAGTCGCGAAAAGCGGCGACAAAGCCGGGCGCATTGAACTCGCGATGCTGGAGCGGCTGCAAGCGCATTGCGACAAAGGTTTGCCTGCACGTACTTGTGCGATCAGCCAAGAAGAAAAACCTTTTTATGACGGGTTGCATTTTATCACTGCCAAACCCATGATGTACATTGCCAATGTCGATGAAAATGGTTTTGAAAACAACCCACATTTGGACGCGGTTGAAGCGCTGGCCAAAAAAGAAGGTGCGATCGTGGTGCCTGTGTGTGCTGCCATTGAATCTGAAATTGCGGAATTAGATGAAGCAGACAGAATGTCCTTTTTAGAGTCCATGCATTTGGATGAGCCAGGCCTTAACCGTGTGATCCGTGCAGGCTATGCATTGCTCAATCTCCAAACTTATTTTACCGCAGGTGTGAAAGAAGTGCGTGCATGGACGATGCCAGTCGGCAGCACTGCACCGCAAGCGGCGGGTGTGATTCACACAGATTTTGAAAAAGGTTTTATCCGTGCTGAAGTTATCAGCTATACTGATTTCGTTCAATACAAAGGCGAGCAAGGTGCGAAAGAAGCCGGTCGCTGGCGTTTGGAAGGAAAAGATTATATCCCCAAGGATGGCGATGTGATGCACTTTAGGTTTAACACTTGATAGAGCGAGGGTAATAGAATGAATGAGTCACACAGAGCGAGATGGTATGCATTGTTCTCAGTAGCCAGTTTGGGGGGCGCTGTGGCAATAAGCAGGAATTTGTTAGAACCTTATATGAACACCGATCCCTTCTGGGATACTGACACCTTTGATTTTGAAAGTATCCTGTTGCCTGTGGCGGGTGCTTTATTGTTCTTCGGCAGTGCGATGCGTGCAATTGCTGCTGCACGGGGCAACGCAAATACGAAACAAGCTCAGGAAGTAGATGATAAAATTGTCTCCCCTTGTTTTATACTGGGTTTTGGTGCGCTGGCCATATCTGCATTCATCGCATTTGAGGATACGTTTGATCACTTGACGCTTGATAACCATAGCACTGCGATGATACGAGGCGCGCGTGCAGTGGATGGCATCGTGGGCTTGGCGTCGCTGATGTTAATGCTCGCGAATACCCCTAGCATTCGGGAATGGGTAAGATCTACGTTCTTCCCTTCTAGCACATCAATTTCGCGCAAGGCCCCTGTAAAAGCGGAATTCGAACCATCAATTTAACCATAAATGACTGACAAAGGTATTCCTCCATGATGGATCTGTTGAATAAAGCAAATGGGACATATGGCCTGCTGTTCACAGTTTCCATCGCGGGGATATCTTTGCTTGGGGTTTACGGCTCGGAGCAAACCCGGCCCTTGCCGTTTTTCAGCACGGATACAGGGGATGTGGACGATGATGTGTTTATTGCTGCGTTAACTTGCCTCGCTTTGTCGTTTCTTTTTTCTGCGGGGTTTCACACCCTACGTCCTCCTCATCATTTTCAACCAATACCCGCCGAGGGAGGAGCAGTGCCTCTAGGCCCTGAGACACGCCTGGTGTTTGCGTTCCTGAATACCCTGTATGCAATCACGTGTCTGTTGTTTGCTATTTCAGCTGGACTGGCACTGGAAGAAACATTCAACATGAGCCAAATGTTCGACAAACCCTTGCTCTCGAGCGCGCGCGCTGTGCAAGCGGTGATAGGATTTGGCGCATTTTGCGGTTTGTCATACAACGTGTTTAAGGCGAAGGGGAATTATCAGAAAGCATTTTCCACAGACTGAGGGAAATAAAGCTGATCACCGCCCCCGCCAAAAAGGTCGCTTGAGGACCCTGATATGTCCATAATATCCCGGCCAATACACTGGCTATCAACATCGCAACACCACAGACTAGATTGAATACCCCAAACGCTGTGCCACGCAATGCAGGTGGGCTGTGATCAGTGACCAGGGTAGCCATCAACCCTTGCGTGAGCCCCATGTGCATGCCCCACAAACACACCCCCAGGCTGAGCAGCAGCCAATCTTGTGCAAATGCCAGGACGATGTCCGCTCCAATCAAAAACAAAATGCCAATCCACAACAATGTGTTGCGGCTGATGTGATCAGATAAAATACCAACAGGGTACGCGCACAATGCATATACCACATTCATCGCCACCATCACGAGGGGAATAAAAGCCAGCGGCACATTCAGCGTTTGTGCCTTGAGCAGTAAGAAGGCTTCACTGAAACGTGCCAATGTTAAGACGAATGCAATGATCACCACATGCCAATACGCGCTACCGATCCGTGTGATGTCGCGCAGATGAAAACGTTCCTGTGGATTTGCTGGCGCGGGTGGAGTGGCAGGTTCTTGCACGCCCATGATTAAAATCGCCATCGCCACAAACGCAGGCAGTACGGCCCACCATAATACAGTGCGGATCTGATCATGAAACAATAACATCGCCACCATGGCGCACGCTGGACCCAAGATTGCGCCGACGGTATCCAGTGATTGTCTCAGTCCAAAACAGGCGCCACGAATCTCCGCAGGCGCGAGATCGCCGATCAATGCATCGCGCGGAGCGCCACGAATGCCTTTCCCAATGCGATCCAGAAAACGTGCGGTCATCACCATGTTGATCGTGCTGGCCATTGGGAAAAGCGGTTTTGAAAATGCTGCTAACCCATAACCGATGACCGTGAGGAGTTTGCGTTTGCGCAGGTAATCACTGAGGGTGCCCGAAAACACTTTCATGATCAGTGCGAGTGACTCTGCCACGCCCTCAATAAACCCTACCCACATCACGCTGGCGCCCAGTGTCGTCACCAAAAACAGCGGTATCAAACTGTGGATGAATTCCGATGAGGTATCCATGAAAAGGCTGACAAACCCCAACGCCCAGATGCTGCGGGGGATGGGTTTCATCAAAAGAAACCCTTGTACACCAAGAACGCGCTCAGTGATAAACAAACGGTACCCCATAAATAAGAGGGGATTTCACGGATAACTTTTCGGAAAATATCTTTTGTTCGAGTTGGAAAATAGATGATTGAAATCCCTTCGAGCAATACCAACCATCCTATCAGTGTGATCACAATGCGCCAATCATTCACCCACAGGTTGTGGAGTAGCACGTAGGCAAGCCCCAACATCACATGCATAAAGCCGGAGAATAATTGAATCGCTTCGTTTTCAAAGCAGGCCTGGTAGCGTTCAAAAAAATGGCCCGGGTTTCCAAACAATGGAATTGCCATCAACAGTAAATATAAGCCAAAAAACTGTGCTAGAAAAATTGACATATTCATTGGATATTCTCCCTAATTTACTTGTAGGGGCACAGCATGCTGCGCCCTTGATGTGCGAAGCACATCCATCGTGAACCATAATAGTCTAACTATATGATTTTTAATGCAATAGCAATCGCCCGTTTCAAAATGAACCATTCATATGTTATAATAGCTCGTCTTTTGTCCTTCAGCGAGGTTTGGGGCCGTGATCGACTATATTAACCGTCAAGGTTTCGAAGCCTTATTCGATTTTATCTTTTATCGTCAGCAAACCTGGAAGGCTTATTGGGATAAATATAAAGCAGAAGGGACATTGTATTGGGGTGCAGCTCTTACATACGAAACTTTCCCACAGAAAAGTGGCTCAATGCCACCTGATCATAAGAGCATGAATCGATTTTGGTGGGTATTTTATTGGGCCGCTCCCCCGTTACACTTCCTATTCGGATTCTTCTCTCGTGTGGCGCTGTTGCCTTTCACCGCCACAGTTTATGTGTTGTCACGTACTTTTTTGGTCGTCTTGAATCCATTGTCGTGGTGGAACAATACAGCGAAATCAGCCTTCATGACGTTATCGTTCGCATTGCCCATTTTTATTGCGTTGAATAATGCTTATGAGTGGATCCCACCCTATCGTTTCGATGCGCTTTTTGCGCCTGCTCAACTGAGGGCTGTATCCAGCGCATTCGGCATGTCAGAAGGCTTCTGGTTCATCGGTTCTGAAGTGACGGGCGGTTTTATCGCTGCCAGTTTAATGATGACAGTGATGGCAATGGGATTATATGCGGCCAAAAAGGCTGCGCAATCGTGGAATGCCGTCACATTTTATGATCCAAACACCGACGATAAATTATTGAGAATTCCAGTAACTGTGACTGCGCCTAAGCATGCGTACTATGCAAACAAGGGGATGTTGCCCAATAATACTGAGTTGAACAATATTGCAAAGGCCAAAGGGGGGGCTGTATCAGTAGCCAGCGATCCCGTTACTGTACTGGCAATCACAGACAATCCTTACTATGATGTCAATTGTGCTTATTTGAAGTTGGTGTATGACTACTATAGTGTCGAAAAGAAGCATGTTATTGATGACCCCGCTGACACACGATTACCTTTTAAACGGGTGTTGGATAAAACAGACAGCGTGATGAAGGATCATCACAATAGAAAGTTGGTCCAGGAAAGTCTCAACGAGTTGATTGATTTGGTGAAAGCGACTGAGGATGGGGGAGAGAAATCAAAATCTTCAAGACAGGGTTATTTGTATGCTGCGCTAGTACCCCGGGAGAACCCTTTTTTCGTGAAGTATAATAGGCTGTGGAGACAAACCTTGGGTGATACTCAAACTAAACCACCTCAATCTAAGGAGCCTGGTCAACGTGTGCTACGACCTCAGCAAGGTGGAACGGATGACGATGCTGAGGATTACCGAACGTTTGACCCTTCGACCGGAAGAGCTGGACAATGGAAAAGAAATCAATAGGGATCCAATCATTGAGCACCACCCATCTCCCCAACGCCACACAACTTGCTTCCCCCCACTGCGATGCACGGGAAGGGGATGACATTTCGTTGCTCGTTATTCACAATATCAGTTTGCCGGCGGGGGAATTTGGCAAACCTTTTATTCATGATCTTTTTCTCGGTCAACTCGATCCCAATGCCCATCCAAGCTTTGCATCACTGGCTTCACTGAGGGTGTCTGCGCATTTGTTCATTGATCGACTGGGGCATGTTACTCAATTTGTTCCTTTCCATCAGCGCGCGTGGCATGCAGGGGTTTCTTCGTTTGAAGGGCGCGAGGGGTGCAATGATTTTTCAATTGGGATTGAATTGGAAGGCACAGACACGGAGCCATTCACGGATGCACAGTATACCGCCCTGGCGGAAGCAACCCGTGCTATCATGTCAGCGTATCCTGCCATTACGCGGGACAGGATTGTGGGGCATTCTGATATTGCTCCTTCGCGAAAAACGGATCCGGGTCCTTTTTTTGATTGGAAGCGGTTTTTTGGGCTAATATAAGGATATGGCGCCACGCTTTGGAACCGCCCCCTTAGAAAAAGGGCGCAATGAGCAAAGCGAGCGGGGGATTTTTTTAATCACTGCATAGCAACCTTGACGGAAGGGACACAATGAAACTGATTGTCATTTTACTTTGCCTCTGGCTAGACTACTACATGCATGTCGGCGCACGTGGGCGTCAACAATACTATTTTAATCGGTATGAAGATTTTCTGAAAAATCTGTTCAGCCGCATGAGCTGGTGGGAAGGTTCCCTCAGTTTGGTGCTCATTTCATTGCCTATCATCCTGATCGTCGGCGCTATTCAGTGGTATGGGATAGTTCACGCTAATTTATTGACATTGCTGCTGGGTGTGGCTGTCCTACTGTTTTGCTTGGGTACTTCCCCATTGCAGTCGAAACTGGATGATTATTTGCGCGCTGATGACGCGAAAGCGGTTGAGTCTGAAAATGCATTGAAAACATTCATGGTTGATGTCGGCATTAAAAGCGACGAAGGTTTTTATAGAACTGTCACGCAGCTGCAATTTTGGCAATGTCATGAACGTTTTTTCGCGATTGTATTCTGGTTTTTGATTTTGGGGCCGATTGGCGCCATCGTGTACCGCATGATCAGCTGGTTTCATGATAATGCCGTGCATGGTGTGTCCATGTATCCCAAACAAGCCGAACAAATGACCTGGCTACATGGCTGGGCTGCCTGGCTGCCTTCCCGTTTGGTGTCACTTACCTACACGTTGGTGGGCAATTTCATGGCCAGCTTTGATGTGTGGTACAAAATGGCATTTAAAATCGGTGCTGTGAATGATATTTTGGTGGATTCTGGCATGGCATCTCTGGGCTTGCATGACACGCCTGCCAATCAAGCCAGCAAAGATGAAAACCTGCATGCACAAGCCTTGATCCTCCGTGCCTTGCTCGTTTGGGTTTTGGTCATTGCCGTCGCGACGTTGGGGCAATTGTTCTTGTAAGAGGCTGGGCGGGAGTATCTGTCCTTACAACAGTGGTATTGTTGTTAACCACTGAACCACATCTCTCACGGCGAACCCGTTTGAATAGGTTTTTTCGCGTTTTAATTCTTTCACCAATTGAATGCCAGGGCACTGAGGCAAATATTCTGCGAAATATTTGAAGGAAGGTGACAAATCTTCGTCTGCCCATTTGACTTCAATTGCCAATACAGGTTTGTTGTCAATCAGGATCAAGAAGTCAATTTCCTTGCCGTCTTTTGTACGTAAAAAATGCAATTGTGTTTCAGCGCCGGTTGTATCAGTGATGAAATTTAATTCTTTGTGCAAAGCGCAAGCAACTATATTTTCCAATCGTGCGCCATTGTCGTTGCCCACACGTCCATTGTCATAGAAAAAATATTTGGGCTCTTTCAATAATGCGCGTGCAATATTTTTATGATAGGGTGGGACTTTGAATATAACGTATAAATTTTCTAACATCATGAGCCAGCGCTTGATGGTTTTTGGATCTCGCTCTAAATCTCGCGCCAATTGTGAGTATGAAACCGTGGTGCCTACACGTTCCTGTAATAAATGTACCAGTGTTTCAATCGATTGAATATCCCGAACGGCATATTCACTCATTAAGTCTTGCCGCAAAATAATGTCTAAATGGGTTCGTCGCCAGCGCTTATAATATGACTCATCTCCCTTGAGAAAAGGCTCGGGAAATCCGCCTATCGTTAGTAATGTATTGAATGCTTCATGCGGGTCTTTTTGCCATTCATTGACGGCTTCTTTCAGATCTAATGGGTGTAGGCGAAATTGAAAATAACGCCCGGCAAGAGAGTCTCCCATTTTGCGGTAGGTGTTTAGTTTTGAGCTGCCTGTGACCAGTAATGCGGGTGGAATACCTTCTTTATCATACACTCCCTTTAACCATCGTTTCCAGTGCTTCATTTTGTGCAGCTCGTCAAAAATGATTAAATCTTTGGCTCTGTCCCAATCCATGTTCTTGAGTGCAATGCGGTCTGGTGCTGCGTCGTAATTAAAGTAATCGAAATGTGGATAAAGCTGTTTCGAGAGGGTTGTTTTGCCGCATTGGCGAGGGCCAGATCATGACAATTTTCTCAGGTAAGTCTTTGATAATGTAAGGCGCAAGGCTACGTTTCATTTGACTATTATGGCATCTATTCCCGAAAAGTCAAGACTTTTCAGGAACGAGTGCCCGAATAGTCAGGGTTGAGTGTAAATTCCTTGTTATCAATTAAAACTCGTGCTACCCCTAGACTAGATGAAAACTGGTTTGTATAAGGGGTATATGCAATCCATTGGAAGGCGCGAAAATGAGTCGCAAAGCAGCTGAGCGGCTAGGAGTTCATCTACGATAACGACATCAGTAAATACCGCTCATGCAGCGCCCGAATCGCTGCTTCAACACTCGCTTTATCGCCATTGTTTTCAATCACATCATGTGCGAGCGCGATGCGCTCATGGGCGGGGGCTTGATGGGCGATGATCTTCTCAGCCGCTTCATGCGTCATGTGGTCGCGTGCCATGGTGCGTGAGATTTGCAGTTCATGGGATGCTTCAATCACACACACGCGGTTTAAAAAAGGGTATTCATGACGATTGGCTTGTGAGAGCAGCGGGATCACCATGATGACATAAGGCCCAGAACTGGCATCCAGCATCGCTTTGGCCTGTGTGCGGATCAGGGGGTGAATGTGGCTTTCGAGCCATTTTTTGTCATTCGGGTGGTTAAAAATATGATGCCGCAACGCTTTGCGATTGATGTGTTGATCATCATTTAATATACTGTCACCAAAATGTTTAACGACAGCAGGATAGAGCGCCCCGTCAGGCATGAGCAGCTGGCGTGCAATCACATCTGTGTCGATGATATCCGCCCCAAGTGCGGCGAAGAGGTCTGACGCCAGGGTTTTGCCTGCACCTATCCCACCCGTTAAACCGACACAAAACATGTTAATGGATCCAATTTAAATAAAGCTGCATGATAGGTTCACCAAACAAGAAGGAAATCCAGGCGCCAATGGCAATGAAGGGGCCGAATGGCATGGGTTGGTTTCTGTCGTGCCAGCGCGACAGTATCGATACGATACCATAAACGCTACCCACAAACGAAGAAATCAGTACCACGACAGGCAACATTTTGAAGCCCAGCCAGGCGCCCACACAAGCCATCAGTTTAAAATCACCATAACCCATGCCTTCTTTTTTCGTGAGCAGTTTGAATGCCCAATACAGCAACCACAGTGTCATGTAGCCAGAAATAGCGCCAATAATGGCTTCTGAGGGAGAAACGAATACATGGTGCGTGCTGACCAACAGACCAACCCACAGGCCCAGCAAGGTGAGATCATCGGGCAGCATTTGTTCATCAATGTCGATGAAAGCGGCGGCGATCAGTATCCAAGTGAAAATCAGTCCGGGGATAAGCTGGGGTCCCGCACCCGCGTGTATGGCGACAATCACGGACGTGACAGCCGTGAGCACTTCAATGCTGAGATACCTTAATGGAATAGCTGATTTGCAAAAATGGCAACGACCCTGTAACAGTAGGTAGCTGAGGATGGGAATGTTTTGCCAAAACGAAAGGCGGTGTTTACATTCACGGCAGTGAGACGAGGGCCACATCAAGTTGAATGTCGAGTTAGGGGTCACGGTTTGTCGCGTTGAAATGTGGATATCAATGTCTTGCCCTGTCATTTCGCAATGAATCCTGTCTGTTTGGAATTTTTCATTGAGGGATGTCAGAAATTCGGCGCATTGGCTTGTCCACTCGCGCTCCAACATGATGGGCATGCGATAAATCACCACATTGAGGAAGCTGCCTATCAGCGCGCCTAAGATCCCCATGGTGATGTATAGGCACAGCGGTGTTGCCAAGAAAGCCATCAATGCGTCTAATATTGTCATTATTCCCCCAGGACTACATTTTATTTAGCCCACAACATAACCCAGCTGTATTAATGGATAGTATAGTAGTAAAACCCATGCGCCGATGAAGAGCCCCATGCCCAGCAGTATCAACGGTTGCCATTCTTGTTTAAAACGCTTCAAGCGATCCTCGAGTTGTGCGTGATAGTAGTGATAACACTTCAAATACGCAATATCCAAGGTGCCCGTGTGTTCTGCTATGTTAAGCATATCGCACAAATATGCATCATGCCAGTTGACTATTCGGTACGCCTCTGTCAACGCTGTGCCTTGTGAAATGGCTTCCATCAAACGTCCCATGATCTGTTGGTGCACCGAAAAACGAGAATGCTGGATGACCATGTTCAACGCGTCGCAGAGAGGAACGCCCCCATTCAACAGCGTGCCCAGGTGTGCGCATTCATGGGCATGACAGAGAAACTTCATGGCAGGCATTCGGAATAAGCAAGATTGCACATGATGTTTCATCGTGGGGAAAAGCCGCCAGCCCATGGTGATCACAAAGGCAAATAAGATCATGCCCAATAAGCATGGTATGCCCCAGGTGATTAATACCAAATGGGTTGACCACATCCATTGTAAGGTGGTTGGAATGGGCGCATGGAAGGTTTCATAAAGTGCGTAAAACTGTGGAACAATCACGCCAATCAGTAATGCACTGCCTGTGATCAGCACCAGCCCCAGCAGCACAGGATAAAACGCCAGGGAGCGACACTGCGTTTGGAATTGCAGGGTTTGGGTCAACCATTCAATGCACTGTGAGAGCCCCTGTTCCAGTGCGCCCGATTTTTCGCCACAGATCACAAAGGCTTGAAAAAGAGAGGATTGAGGGCTGATGGCGAGTGCTGCGGACAAAGGCTGACCTTGTGTGATGCAGTGCAGGCAATGGTAGAGGAAGGCATGCAGGGGTTTCAGTCGACGCTGTTTTAGCAATAATTGCAGGGCAGGTTGCAACGAGATACCGTGTCGGAGCAGCCATGCCAGTTCAGTGAAGACATCGAGCCAAAGTTGCAAAGGGAATTTTTTCATAATACACGTTCCACTTCCGCTTGGTTGGTCAGGCCTGCCTGGATGTGTAGATCCCCAGCATCACGCAACGTCAACCCTGCTGTAAACGTTTGTGCAGGCGTGAGCATTTCAAATAGGCCGATCCGTCCCCTGAATTGATCATCTGCCTGACGCCGTCGCACGAGACGTTGCGAGACTACCAAACTCAAGCTGTCAGCCAGGTTATAAGCAGGGATATGCATGTTTTCCAAGCGTTTGATCGCGGCAAGTGCGTTAGGGGTGTGGAGGGTTGTCAAGACCAAATGGCCCGTGAGGGCTGCGCGAATGGCGATATCGGCTGTGTCAAAGTCACGCATTTCACCGATCAAGATCACGTCGGGATCTTGGCGTAAGACCGCGCGCAACGCACTGGCAAATGTCAGCCCCTGTTTTTCTTGAATGGCAATTTGTGTCGTGCCTTCCAGGGGAATTTCGACAGGATCTTCTAATGTAGTGATTTGAAGGGGCTGTGTTTTCAGCCATTCCAAACACGCATAGAGCGTCATCGTTTTCCCGCTGCCTGTCGGGCCTGTGACGATGATCAGCCCTGAGCGTTGCTTCAAGGTGTGCATCAAAGTGTCGTATTGGGCGGAATGCATGCCGAGCTCATGGAGCTGAAGCAGCCGCTGACTTTCGGGCAATAATCGAATGACCAGTTTTTCGCCGAAGACAGTCGGGCAGCTGTGTAGCCGAAAATGAAAATGTGCAGTGGTTTCAAAACTGAAACGCCCATCTTGTGGACGCAGGGATTGGGCAATATCCAGTTGGGCCAAGGTTTTCAGGCGCACCAGCCATTGGGCATACACGGATTTGGGGAGCATCTCAACGTGTTGCATCAAGCCATCCACACGAAAACGGATGGAGGTTGCCGATGCATTGGGTTCGAAATGAATATCTGATGCGCCTTGACGGAGGGAAAGATGAATGAGTTGCGTTAAAGGATCTTGCTGCATTTTTTAACCTTATTCTTATTATTTTCGGGTAAGATATAGTAGATTCTATCTTTTGGCAATAGCGATGGCAACTTTTTATCAAAGATCTTTCCTCAAATGGCCTGGCGGCAAGTTCAGACTGTTGGATCGTATTTTATCGCATGTGAAAAAGGGCCTGCATGTTTGGTACGAGCCTTTTGTCGGTTCAGGTTCAGTTTTTTTGAACATTGAAGCAGAGCATTATGTGTTGGCTGATGCAAATCCTCATCTCATTCAACTGTTTCAAATATTGCAATCAGAAGGGCGGACATTTATTCAAGAGGTTAAGCAATATTTTGAACCCAAATGGAATGTGTCAGAACAATATTATGGTTTGCGTGAACGCTTTAATCACAGTGAATGTCCGCATGAACGGGCTGCGCTTTTTATTTATTTAAATCGCCACGGGTTCAATGGGTTGTGTCGATATAATCAACAGGGCATTTTCAATGTGCCTTTTGGGTTGTATGCAGAACCCTATTTTCCTGAAACAGAAATGTTAGTCTTTCATCAGAGGTCACAGCGCGCAACATTTTTGTGCCAAGATTTTAAACAATTTTTTGAAAGTATTCCTTCACACGAAAACAGCATGCTTTATGCGGATCCGCCTTATGTCCCCTTATCCAACAGCGCAGATTTTACGCAGTATGCGAGGCAAGGTTTTGGTGCGCAAGATCACCTGGATTTGGCCCGCCTGACCAAACAGCAAGCGTCTCAAGGCATGCGTGTGTTGATATCCAACCACGATACCGAATTGGTTAGGGAGATGTATGCAGGTGCTGCCTTTGAAACCTTTCCCGTGATGCGTTCGATTTCAGCGCTGAATAAGGGCAGGCGAGATGTGGATGAGGTTTTGGCATTGCTTTGATGCGCGCAGCCCGGCTTTCGCCGGGAACTCCGCTGGGGGTTGTTAGGTCATATCGAAACAACCCCCGCCATTCCTTAGAACTTGTAATTTACCGCAGCACGGATCATCACCCCATCAAACGTATGGCTTGCTGTGGTGAAGAGCCCTTCTGCAGCTGAAGCAGCATCTTGAGCGGCGACATCATAAGTCACATCACCCAGGTTGTAGTAGATCCCTTCGATGCGCCCGCTAAAGCCCATGTCAAAGAGGTACTCAAAACCACCGCCTGCCGACCAGCCAATACGGGTTTCAGATGTTGAACCAGAGAAGGTGTCCACAGTAGAGCCATCGGTACCTTGCAAGAACGTTGAAGATTCCGTGCTACCAAATGCGAATCCACCTGTGAGATAGGGGAGAAAGCGATCAAACGCATAGCCTAAGCGGAACCGTTCTGTGCTGACCCAATACACATTTGACTTCGTATGGCCGGCACTCTCATAGCCGCCAGGCACAAACGTCGTACCGGAGAATGAGGCTTTGCTGTTTTCAGCAAACCATTGAATATCTGCCTCAAGGCCAACGACATATTCATGGTGTTGCCAGTTGAAACCGAGTTGGCCACCACCCATAAAGACGTATTCGCCTTCTTCCCCGAGTTCCTTTACCAAAATATTTTGTGCCATGGCACTGGCTACAGCATTCAAGCCATCCACATTAAATGGACCGGGGGTGCCACCACCGAGCGGGTTATCTGCGGCATTACCAAAAGCATCACTGAAGTTATTGGTACCATTCCCAGGAAGGTAGGAATAATCATAGTCGGTTTCATTGTTATTACCTGATGCACCCAAATTGCCCCCAATGTACACGCCAGTCCAAGTGGGGCTGGGTTTTTTGGGTTCATGGTTGAACGCAGAGGCTAACAATGGAGCCAAACATAATACTGAAATGAGGATTTTATTCATGGTGTAATCTCCTGCCAGAGGTTGTGGTTGATTTTTTTAAGTGTAGTTCATATTTCGCCAAAATCTGGTACACTGTCCAAACGGCGGTAGTCCTTTTTCGTCCCCTCGCAGCGATAGCTTGCAAACCCCGTCAGGCCCGGAAGGGAGCAGCGGTAGTGAGTGATTCGGGTGCCGAGGTGTGGCGGAAGAGGGCTTCCCCTATACGGAGGATCGATGACGGAATATAGGCGACATTTGTTCTGTCTCCTGGGTTTCGGTCGCAAAATGGCCTCAATCATAGACCCATTCGGTGAGTAGTGACGGATAATGTCAAGGATGAAGCGCTCATGACTGCTCATGTACTTGCGCGCCAATGGCGCCCCAAAACATTCGATACTGTCGTTGGGCAAGCCCCCGTGCTGCAAGCCCTTCAACATGCCCTCGATACCAAAAGACTTCACCATGCCTATTTATTCACAGGCACGCGCGGCGTGGGCAAAACCACCCTAGCCCGGCTGTTTGCGAAAGCGGTGAATTGTGAAAAGGGTATCACATCCACACCCTGTGGGGCTTGCAGCGCCTGTTTGGCGATTGATGCTGGTCGTTTCGTGGACTTGATTGAAGTCGACGCTGCCTCGAGAACCAAAGTAGAAGATACCCGCGATTTGCTCGATAACGTCCAATATGCGCCCACTCAGGGCCGTTACAAGATTTATTTGATCGACGAAGTCCATATGTTGTCGGGGCACAGTTTCAATGCCTTGCTCAAAACACTTGAAGAACCACCTGCGCATGTACTTTTTTTATTGGCGACAACCGACCCGCAAAAACTGCCCATCACCGTTTTGTCACGCTGTTTACAGCTTCACCTGAAACACGTGAGCGAAGGTGATATCGCGGCGCATTTAACCCATATCCTGCAAAGCGAGTCCATGCCGTTTGAGCCCGAAGCACTCAACCTGATTGCTGCCGCAGGGCAAGGCAGTGTGCGTGATGCCTTGAGTCTGTTGGATCAAGCGATTGCTTATAGCGGTGGCCGAGTAACGGCACTGGCTGTGCGTGAGATGCTGGGTGCCTTGAACCCACAAACCTTGCCACATTTGTTGGCGGCATTGGCTGCGCGCGATGGTGCCGCGATATTGGCTGCTGTCGAAGCAGTGGCGCAAGAAAGCGGGGATTTTGCTCAAGCTTTGCGCCTTTTGATGCATGGGTTGCATGATTTGGCCTTGTGGCAAACGATAGGGGAGGATGCCCTGGCGAGCATCACACGCTTTGAAGTGATTCAACCTTGGCGAGAGGCATTTTCGCCGGAAGATCTCCAGCTGTATTATCAAATGGCTTTGCAGGGTGTGCGTGATTTGCCCTTTGCTGCCAACGCACGAGTGGGTTTCCAAATGACGTTGTTGCGGATGTTGGCTTTCACGCCATTAACAGTGGATACCCCGCCCCGTTCAGCATCTGCTCCTGTGGCAGCACCTGTTCGCGTTTCAGCCCCAACCACGCCGGCTCTTGCGAAAGAGGACGATCTCCCCTGGGCAACGGAAGAGGAGCCTGTGACTGAATCCTTCAACACTGTGAAAATGGAACCACCGCCGACGGCACTGAGCCTGCCTGTCACGGAGACTCCCATATCCTGGGATGTCTTATTATCCGCCCTGAAGTTAACAGGAATGGCTGCTACATTGGCCTCTCACTGCGTGTTGGTTGATTTTCAGGATCAACGGATGCGATGCGCGCTGTCGAAATTCCATGCACCCCTCTATAATAAAGTGGTGGCGGCACGGATTGAGCAGGCTATCAGCGATCACTTAAAGCAGAAAATTCGCCTTGAGATCGAAATCACTGATGTTCAGATCGCAACACCAGCGGAGCATCAGGCGGAGGCTCGTAACGCTGCTTGGGCGAAAGCCAAGGAAACGCTAGAGGCTGACCCTATCGTGGCGGGGCTTCGGAGTGATTTAGGGGCAAAAATTGATGAGTCATCAATTTTACCGGTCAACCTCTCTTGACGGGGGAGGTATGATACGATACCCTTTGTCCAATAACTAACAGTTCTTGAGGAGATAGATATGGCCGGTCCAGATTTCAGCAAAATCATGCAACAAGCACAGAAAGTGCAAAAGAATATTCAAGAAGCGCAAGCAAAGATCACGCAGCTCCTCGTGGGTGGGCAATCTGGTGGTGGCTTGGTAAAAATCACCATGACAGGCGCTCACATTGTTAAAACAGTGAATATCGACGACTCTGTCTTTGGTGAAGACAAAGAAACACTGGAAGATTTGATTGCTGCTGCCTTCAACGATGCGGCACGCAAGATTGAATCCAAATCACGTGAACAAATGATGTCCTTGATGAAGGGTGTTGAACTGCCTGAAGGCATGGACAATCCATTCACAGGTGAAAAAGGGTTGGGCGAAGACAAATAATGGCCCTCACACCCCTTGTTCAACAACTCATGCAATCCTTGCGTTGTTTGCCAGGGGTTGGCCCGAAAACCGCGAGCCGCATGGCGATTTATCTGTTGCAGCATGACAGATTGGGCGCCAAGCGGCTGATCGCATCACTCGATGCCGCTTTAGATCGTGTGGGTTATTGCGAATCTTGTCGCATGTTATCAGAGACCCCGCGCTGTCCCATTTGTGAAAATGTCAATCGTGATCCCAGTTTATTGTGCGTGGTGGAAAGCCCCGCCGATGTCATGGCGATCGAAATCAGTCAAAAATTCAAAGGCCGTTATTTTGTATTGATGGGGCATTTATCCCCTTTGGATAACATGGGTCCTGAAGACATTGGGGCGGACATGTTGGAAAAACGGTTTCAGCTCAATGAAATTCGTGAAGTGATTTTTGCCACGAATCCGACTGTCGAAGGGGAAGCAACGGCGCATTACTTGGCGGAGCTCGCTAGACTGTATCAAATCAAAACCTCTCGCATTGCACTGGGTGTTCCCATGGGGATGGACTTGGAATACGCCGATCCTGGCACCTTGGCGCACGCGTTAATGGGCCGCACGGTTTATGAGTAGGGGTGCGGGCAGACGATAAAAACGCGCAATGATTGTAGGGGCGCAGCATGCTGCTCCCCTACACCAAGATTATATTATGTAACTTAGTTTACTGCATCCCTTTCATCTGGCTCATCATCTTATTCATATTTCCGCCCTTGCCAAATTTCTTGGCCATTTTCTGCATGGTCATGAACTGTTTCAGCAATTTATTGATGACGGGAACGTCTGTGCCGGAGCCCGATGCAATGCGACGTTTGCGTGAAGCGTTGAGCAGATCGGGGAAGCGGCGCTCTTTTGGCGTCATAGAATTGATCACTGCTTCAAATTGAACGAGCGAAGAATCATCGAATGGTAGTGCGCCGGTGGGTAAGCGCATGTTACCGGGTAATTTGCTGAGGATCCCTGCAATGCCACCCATTTTTTTCATTTCAATCAGCTGATCGCGGAAATCCTCCAAATCAAATTGGCCTTTCTTGAATTTTTTCGCGGCTTTTTCAGCCTTCACTTTATCCGTTTTTTGTTCCAGTTCTTCAATCAGCGTGAGCACATCGCCCATATCAAGAATGCGCGAGGCAATGCGTTCAGGATGAAATGCTTCTAACGCATCCAGTTTTTCGCCGACGCCGATAAATTTAATGGGCAAGTTCGTTGTTTTACGCAACGACAAGGCTGCGCCGCCGCGTGCATCGCCGTCTGTTTTGGTGAGAATGAAACCGGTCAGTGGGATCAGTTGATGAAACGCTTGTGCAACGGGCAGGGCATCTTGACCCGCCATACTGTCTAATACCAATAAGGATTCAATCGGGTTGGCAGCGGCATGTACTGCTTTCAATTCTGCCATCAATGTATCGTCAATGTGTAAACGCCCAGCGGTGTCGAGGATAACCACATCTTGCCCACTGCGGAGTGCCGCATCAATCGCTTGTTTGGCGATGGTGACAGGGTTGTCTTTTGGGGTGCTGGGGAACCATTGTGCGCCAACTTGTGTCGCCAGGGTTTGAAGCTGATCAATGGCGGCGGGGCGATACACGTCAAGTGATGCCAGCATGACTTTTTTGTTTTCTTGGATCAGCTTTTTCGCCAGCTTGCCAGTGGTGGTGGTTTTACCGGAGCCCTGCAAACCCAGCATTAAAATCACCGCAGGGGGTTGGGTGCTGAGATTCAGCGCATCGTTGGTATTCCCCATGAGGGTAACCAATTCATCATGCACAATTTTGATGAGTGTGTTGCTACTGCCCAAATGGGTTTCTACTTTTTGGCCCAGTACTTTGGCTTGGATGTCATCAATAAAAGATTTGACCACAGGCAAGGCAACATCAGCTTCCAGCAGGGCGAGGCGGATTTCCCGTAAGCTTTCTTTGATATTCTCGGGGGTGAAGATCTGGCCGGTGAATTTCTGCGTGATGTCGAGAAGACGCTTGGAAAGATCCTTGAACATGGGTAGATTGCCTCTTTGATGAAAAGGCTATTATACATAGACTGCCAAGGCATGGTAAGATGGTGCCTCGTGTTCAGAGGGATTGTCACATTGATTTTGTACGCCATTGCATTCATTTGCTTGCTGCTTTCGTTTAAGCGTGAAGGGCTGCAGCCTGTATTTTATGCCGCGATGCTGGCAGCATTGGCGGCACACCTTTATGTGCTGTATCAGTTGATAGACACGCCAACCGGTCAGAACCTCAATGTTTTCAACCTATTCAGTCTTACGACCGCGCTTTGGGTCGGGATACTCTGTATTGCCAATCTCAAGATATCCCTGAAAAGCTTGTTCATCGTGGTTCTGCCTCTCGCGGGTCTGTCATTGGTGGCGGCTTTGAAAGTGCGTGCCCCCGGTGTGCCCATAGCCTTGGGCGAGCACCCCTTGGCTTTATGGCATATTTTATCTGCATTAGCGGCTTATGCCCTGCTGGGCGTGGCCTTTCTCCAGGCCATGGCATTGGCGTTACAACGTCGTTATTTGTCTGAGGCGCCCGCGCATGGGGCCTTACGTTTCCTGCCGCCACTGGAATCTATGCAAACGCTGATGATGGCCGTGATACTCGCAGCGTTTGTAGCATTATCACTGGCTTTGATATTGGGGGTATTGGCCCATGCGGAGGCGGGGATTGTCTCGTTTAAAAATGTGGTATCGTTGGGGGTTTGGGGGTTATGTGCCCTGTTGTTGGGTGTTTATTACCGTTTCGGGCTGACGGTGCGGTATGCTATTCTTGGTACTGGGATTGCTTGGATTGGCCTGTCGATGGCCTATTTATGGGGAGTGATATGGTAGACAGTATTTCAACGGGCGTTCTGCTCGGGGCATTGGTGGTGTTACTGATGTTTTCAGCATTTTTTTCGGCCGCCGAAACGGCACTCATGGCTGTCAACCGTTATCGCTTACGCCATTTGGCGAATAAGCACCATCGCGGTGCGATGCTGGCAGAGCGCCTGTTGCAACGTCCTGATCGGCTCCTAGGCACTATTTTAATCGGTAATAATTTCGCTAATATTTTTGCTTCGAGCATCACCACGATCATTGCCTTGCGGTATTGGCAAGATCTGGGTTTGGCTTTGGCCACAGTGGCGTTGACAGTGGCGATTTTGATTTTTGGCGAAGTCACCCCGAAAACCTTGGCGGCATTCAAAGCGAATCGCTTGGCTGTGTTGGTGAGTTTCCCTTTATTAATCCTGCAAAAAATATTGTATCCCATGGTTTGGATGGTGAATGCCGTGTCTAATTTGTTACTGCGTTTATGCGGTGTCGATCAGAATTCGGCTGCCAGCGAGCATTTATCGATGGAAGAATTGCGCACCGTGGTGGATGAAGCGGCAGGACGGATCCCGAGCCGTCATAAACATATGTTGTTGAGGATTTTGGATTTGAAAGAAATGACGGTGGAAGACATCATGGTGCCTCGCCATGAAATTGTCGGGGTGGATTTGGATGACGATTGGCCAACCATTGTTAATGTGTTGCGTGAATCACAGCACACGCGTTTACCACTTTATCAAGAAAGGGTTGAAAATATCATTGGCATGCTGCACTTGCGCGATGTGCTGAATTTTCTGGGGGGTGATTTACCCGATGATCCTAATGCATGTAAAGATGCCTTAAAAGCCTTGTCGCGCGAAGTATATTATTTGCCTGAAAGCACGCCGCTCACCACGCAATTATTGAATTTTCAAAACCGTAAGGAGCGGATGGGTGTGGTCGTGGATGAGTACGGTGATGTGCTCGGCCTGGTCGCTTTGGAAGATATTTTGGAGGAAATTGTCGGGGAATTCACCACTGACATGGCGTCCAATATCCAAGAAATCCACCCTCAAATGGATGGGACATTCTGGATTGATGGCAGCGTCAGCGTGCGTGAATTGAATCGCCAATTGCACTGGGATTTGCCGACCGATGGACCTAAGACATTGAATGGCTTGATTTTGGAGTATTTGGAGTTGATGCCTACCCCTGGTGTGTGTTTAAGAATCAAAGGCTATCCTATGGAGATTTTGGAGACAGGGGAGCAAAAGATTAAAATGGTGAAAATCAGCGCGCGGTAGGCAGTATATCAATCCTGCTTTACAGTCATTGTAATCCATAGTAGGATGCGCCTTCTTGGAGAGATGCCAGAGAGGCTGAATGGGACGGTCTCGAAAACCGTTGTACGGTTCTCCGTACCGAGGGTTCGAATCCCTCTCTCTCCGCCAAAAATATTAGGTGGCCCAGAAGCACCTAATATTTTTGATGACAGTGGGTTCGAACCCGAGCAGAGGGTTCGACAAAACGGCAGGATTGCCGTTTTGGACTCGAGCGCAGCGAGAGCCCCAAAGGGGTTCGCGCCATGGATGGCGCGAATCAATCCCTCTCTCTCCGCCAAAACAAAAGGGCCACCTAATATTTTTGATGACAGTGGGTTCGAACCCGAGCAGAGGGTTCGACAAAACGGCAGGATTGCCGTTTTGGACTCGAGCGCAGCGAGAGCCCCAAAGGGGTTCGCGCCATGGATGGCGCGAATCAATCCCTCTCTTTCCACCAGATCATTATAGGGGCGCCTGCGGCGCACGGGCGGAATACCCGCCCCTATAAACTACCCGCATGTAAATCTGTTAGAATAAGCATAAGTGCGGCGCGCTACAAGGAAAGCTAAATGACACAATATATTTTCGTGACGGGTGGGGTGGTTTCCTCCTTAGGTAAAGGCATTGCAGCGGCTTCATTGGCGGCGATCTTAGAAGCCCGCGGCTTGAAGGTGACGCTTCTCAAACTTGACCCTTACATCAACCTTGATCCCGGCACCATGAATCCCCTGCAACATGGCGAAGTTTTTGTCACTGAAGACGGGGCAGAAACCGATTTAGACCTGGGCCATTATGAACGCTTTGTGCGCACACGCATGACAAAAAATAATAATTTCACAGCGGGACAAATTTATTGGGAAGTGTTGCAACGTGAACGCCGTGGCGATTATTTGGGGAACACCATTCAAGTCATCCCGCATATCACCGATGCGATCAAAGAACGGATTGAACGGGGCGCAAAAGGGGCGGACATTGCGATTGTCGAAATTGGTGGGACAGTTGGCGATATTGAATCGTTACCCTTTTTAGAAGCGATTCGTCAAATGGGGCTGATGCACGGCCGTCAAAATACCTGTTTTATTCATTTAACCCTCGTGCCTTACATGCATACCTCCGCAGAAATTAAAACAAAACCCACACAACATTCTGTGAAGGAATTGCGATCGATTGGTATTCAACCTGATGTGTTGATTTGCCGTGCGAGTGAACCGCTGCCAGATTCTGCACGTGAAAAAATTGCATTATTCACAAATGTGGAAAAAAGAGCGGTGATCACTTCATACGATGCAGACACGATTTACCGCATTCCTGAAGTGTTACATCGACAAGGACTGGATCAATTAATCATTGAAAAATTTGGACTGAATGCAAAAGAAGCTGATTTGACAGAGTGGCACAATGTGGTACGTGGACTCACAGAGCCTCAAACCAAAGTGACCATTGGCATTGTCGGTAAATATATCGATCTCGCGGATTCCTATAAATCGTTGATCGAATCTTTACTGCACGCGGGTATTCAAACAAAAACAAAAGTGCAAATTGAATATATTGATGCGCAATCCTTGGAAGAGGAAGGCACTGCCGTACTTGCTTCCTTGAATGCAATTTTGGTGCCGGGAGGTTTTGGTAAGCGCGGTGTGGAAGGTAAAATCAGGGCAGTGCAATATGCGCGCGAAAATAAAGTGCCCTATTTGGGTATTTGTCTCGGCATGCAAGTGGCCGTCATTGAGTTCGCGCGTCACAAGGCAGGGATGATCGATGCAAACTCGACTGAATTTGAAAAGCAAACCAAACATCCCGTGGTCGCGCTCGTGAGTGAATGGGTGAATGCACAGGGTATGAAAGAATTCCGCGACGAAAATGGGCAGCTGGGTGGCACGATGCGATTAGGTGCGCAACCATGTATCATTGAACCTCATACCTTGGCACACGAGATTTATGGCGCGGACACCATTGCGGAGCGTCATCGCCACCGTTATGAAGTGAATGAGGAATGGGTGCATGCGCTGCAAACTGCAGGTCTCACCATTTCTGCATATTCAAAAGCGGGACATTTGGTCGAAATGATCGAATTGAATGATCATCCCTGGTTTGTCGCATGTCAATTCCATCCCGAGTTCAGTTCAACACCACGCGATGGTCACAAATTATTCACCGCATTTATTGAAGCCGCAAAACAGTTTCAAAAACACACACTCAAGCAATCGGAGCATCAACTGTGAAATTATGTCATTTTGAAGCAGGAAACAATTTACCCTTTTTTTTAATTGCCGGTCCTTGTGTGATCGAAAGTGAAGCATTGGCGATCGAAACAGCCGGGCTGTTGAAAGAATTAACCGCAACATTGGGTATTTCATTCATATATAAATCTTCATTTGATAAAGCCAATCGTTCTTCGCATGCATCATTTCGTGGTCCTGGTCTCGAAGAAGGGTTAAAGATTTTGCAAAAAGTGAAATCACAAATCGGTGTGCCGGTATTCACTGATGTGCATGAATATACGCCACTCGATGAAGTCGCGAGTGTTGTGGATGTTTTGCAAACGCCTGCATTTTTATGCCGTCAAACCGATTTCATTCAAAACGTCGCTAAAACGAACAAACCTGTCAATATTAAAAAAGGGCAATTTTTAGCACCATGGGACATGAAACAAGTGATCGAGAAAGCGAAAGCAACCGGCAATCAAGCGATCATGGCTTGTGAACGTGGTGCCTCGTTTGGATACAATAATTTGGTGTCTGATCCCCGCTCATTGGCTGTGATGAAAGAAATCGGTTGCCCTGTGGTATTTGATGCAACACATTCTGTGCAATTGCCCGGCGGTTTGGGCACTTCATCGGGTGGTCAACGCGAATTTATTCCTGTCTTAGCACGTGCGGCGATTGGCGTGGGTGTTGCTGGTTTATTCATGGAGACACATCCTCATCCTGAGAAAGCACTCAGTGATGGCCCTAATGCATGGCCGCTCGCACACATGCGTGAATTATTAGAATGCTTGAAAGCATTGGATGCAGTTTCAAAATCATTTATGTGAGGTTGTCATGGCACGTATTGAATCTGTCAAAGCCCGTGAAATTTTAGATTCACGTGGTAATCCGACGGTTGAAGCAGAGGTTGTCCTCTCCGGGGTAATGGGTCGTGCAGCGGTGCCATCAGGTGCGTCCACTGGGTCGCGTGAAGCATTGGAATTACGTGATCATGATCCCCGTCGATATTCAGGCAAAGGTGTACTGAAAGCGGTTGACGCGATTCGCAACGTGATCACACCAGCACTCATCAACAAAGAAAACCTCTCCCAAGCTGAACTCGATGCAATTTTAATATCTTTAGACGGCACCGACAATAAAGGCCATTTGGGTGCAAATGCTCTGCTGGCTGTATCACTCGCTTTTGCCCATGCGTCTGCCCGTCATGCGAAAATGCCACTCTACGCTTGGATTGCCAATGGCGGTCCTGTGTCATTGCCTGTGCCCATGATGAATATCATTAATGGCGGTGCCCATGCGGATAATAATGTGGATATTCAAGAATTCATGATCGTCCCACAAGGCGCACCTTCTTTTTCAGAAGCCTTGCGTTACGGCGCGGAAGTGTTTCATGCACTCAAATCATTGTTGAAAGCAAAAGGATTAAATACTGCTGTGGGAGACGAAGGAGGTTTTGCGCCCGATTTGCCTGCAAATCACGCAGCAATCGATATCATTTTAGCAGCGATTGAAAAAGCAGGTTTCAAAGCAGGCAAAGATATTTATTTGGCACTTGACATGGCCAGCACTGAATTTTACAAAGACGGTTTATACCATTTATCCTCTGAAAATCGCTCGCTGACGGCAGAACAATTGACAGATGTGTTGCAAACTTGGATCAGCGATTATCCTATCATCAGCATTGAAGACGCGATGGCTGAAAATGATTGGGCAGGGTGGGCGCATTTAACCCAGGCCATTGGAAAGCGCGCGCAATTGGTCGGTGATGATTTGTTTGTCACCAACACGTCGATTTTGCAGCGCGGCATTGATGAGCATGTTGCCAATGCGATTTTGATCAAGCCAAATCAAATTGGCACATTGACAGAAACATTGGCAGCGATTGCCATGGCGAAAAAGGCCCATTACGGTGTTGTGATCTCACATCGCTCAGGCGAAACAGAAGACACCACGATTGCAGATTTAGCCGTGGGCACCAATGCGGGTCAAATCAAAACAGGTTCACTGTGCCGTAGTGATCGTGTGGCTAAATATAATCAATTACTCAGGATTGAGGAAATGCTGGGAGCAGGAGCGAACTATGGTTAAATGGATATTCATCGGATTGACTCTCTTATTGCTATTACAAGGATCTTTATGGATCGGCCAAGGCGGCTTGTTTGATTTTTTAAAACTCAAGCAATCTGTGATGATACAATTGCGTGAAAACCAGGGAATATTGGGTCGCAACGGCGCATTGACGGCGGACGTCGCTGATTTGAAAGAGGGCACTGAAGCGATTGAGGAACGCGCACGCAATGAGATGGGTATGATTAAAGAAGGTGAAACGTTCTATCAAGTAGGCAAAAAGAAATGAACGAGCCTCAATATTTCGCGATCATTCCTTCGGCAGGTTCTGGCTCTCGCATGCAACGCAAAATGCCCAAACAATATCTGTTATTGGAAGGGCAAACGATCTTGGCGCACACGTTGTCTCGCTTATCTGACGCAAACATTTTTCAATACATGGTATTGGTTTTATCGCCGCATGATACGCAGGGGGCAGTCGTCACACATGGCATTGATCATTTATCGATTGTCACGGGCGGCGAACACCGTGTCGATTCAGTGCGCAATGGGTTGAAAGCGCTCAAAGACATCGCTTCTCCAAATGATTGGGTGTTTGTGCATGATGCTGCACGTCCTTTGATTACTGTTGAAGATATCCTACTGCTCAAAGACACCATCAAAGATGATCCTGTCGGGGGTATTTTGGGTTTTCCTATCGCAGACACGCTGAAAAAATGTGATAATGCCGGCAATATCATCAGCACGGTGTCACGCGAAAATCTTTGGGCTGCTCAAACGCCGCAAGCGTTTCGTTATCATGTGTTATGTCAGGCATTGGCTGATGAATCTCTGATATTCACAGATGAATCGGCTGCGGTCGAGCAACTGGGATTGTCAGTGAAAATGGTGAAGGGCAGTGCGAGCAATATTAAAATCACTTATCCACACGATTTATCGTTGGCAAACTTTTTTTTGAAGGAGAATGTCTGATGCGGGTGGGGCACGGTTTTGATGTTCATCGTTTTTGTGAAGGGGATCACATCATGATGGGGGGCGTCAGCATTCCTCACACGCACGGCATTGATGCGCACTCTGACGGTGATGTATTATTGCATGCCTTGTGTGATGCCTTATTAGGCGCTGCGGGTTTGGGTGACATCGGTCATTTTTATCCCTCGACAGACAAAGCGTTTGAAGGATTGGACAGTCGCATTTTTTTGCGTGATGTGTATGCCAAAGTGCGCGAAGCAGGGTGGATGTTGGCAAATGCGGATATGACGATCATTGCGCAGACGCCTAAAATGTCACCCTTGCGTGATGTGATGCGTGATTGTGTAGCGAATACGTTAGACGTGCCTGTGTCAGCTATTAATATTAAATCGACAACCACGGATGGGTTAGGTTATACTGGCCGCAAAGAGGGCATTGCTGTTCATGCGGTGGTACTGCTCATTCAGAGTCATATGAAAAAGGAATCAAGATGAAAATTTTAGTCAGTAACGATGATGGTGTGTACGCTCCTGGGATTGATTGTTTGGCGAAAGCATTGGCAACGGTCGGGGAAGTCACCGTGGTAGCGCCTGATCGCAATCAAAGTGGTGCAAGTAATTCACTCACCCTCGATAGACCCTTGCGCGTGACCCAAACTTCAAACGGTTACCACAGTGTCAACGGAACCCCAACGGATTCTGTCCACTTAGCCATCACAGGGTTGTTTGATACAGAGCCAGATATCGTTGTGGCGGGCATTAATAATGGTGCGAACTTGGGGGATGATGTGGTGTACTCAGGGACAGTGGCTGCGGCGACAGAAGGACGTTTTTTAGGATATCCTGCCATTGCAGTCTCACTCGCCAGCAAGGATGAGAAACATTATGACACAGCAGCCAAAGCCGTGTTGCGTATTGTCGGTCATTTAAAAGCATTCCCATTACCACCTGATACCATTTTAAATGTGAACGTGCCTGATATTCCTTTCGAAGAGATCAAAGGGTATGAAATCACCCGTTTAGGCAACCGCCATCGCGCTGAGCCTGTCTTGGTGAACACAGATCCGCGTGGCCGTGTGATTTACTGGGTTGGCTCGGCAGGCGCAGAGGGAGACGCTGGTGAAGGCACAGACTTCGACGCGATTCGCCGTCACTATGTGTCTATCACGCCGCTGCAAATTGATTTGACGCGTTATACTGCATTGGCGCCTTTACGGGAATGGATTTCTACTTTATAAAGGGACGGAACCATGTTTTTCGCACGATTATATTTGAAGGTCATGCAATGGGCGCGCTCGCGCTACGCGGATTATATTTTGGCGGCAGTGAGCTTCACTGAATCCATGATTTTCCCCATTCCTCCTGATGTGATGCTCATGCCCATGGCGATGGCTCGGCCTGAGCGTGCATTTTATTTGGGAACCCTCACCACAGTTTTTTCTGTGTTGGGCGGGATTGCTGGTTACGGCATTGGATTGTGGGCATTTCCAACAATTGTTGAGCCTTTACTCAATCATTTAGGCTATATGCCTCAGTATGAAAGGGTACATGAGTGGTTCATGACGTGGGGTTTTTGGGTTGTCGTGTTGGCTGGTTTTACCCCTATTCCTTACAAAATTTTCACAGTGACTGCGGGGATGGTGGGCATTGCATTTTTGCCTTTCGTATTGGCATCCATGCTGGGACGGGGCGCGCGGTTTTATTTGGTGGCCTTCTTGATGGCGAAGGGAGTGTCCCAAATTGGAACAAGCCATTCATGATGGATTGGTGCGGTTTGGTTGGGTACTTGTGGGTATTTTCGTGGTGATTGTGGTGGCGTATGGCATTCTCCACTGATCATTGGTTAAAGATTTTTGTCACAGGTGTGTTATTGCTGAGCCTACTGGGCTGTTCACAAAAGCCACATTACAAAGCGCCTGTGACAGATCTCACGCACACAAAACAGCAGATCAAACCCCAAGCTAAACTTCAAGCTAAAAAAGAAGCTCAACCTGTGGCAAAAAAAACAAAGAACGTCTATACTGAGCCGGAGGCCTTATCATCAGCAACTGCAGCCCTGCCAAAAGGTGCAGTAGATTGGCAATGGCCCGCTCAGGGGCGCGTTATAGCCAATTTCTCAAGCGAAAATGCGAAAAAAGGCATTGATATTGGCGGCAAAAACGGGCAACCTATATTAGCAGCTGCGCCAGGTGTTGTGGTATACAGTGGAAGTGGTCTGCGGGGTTATGGCCAGATGGTGATTATCAAGCACAACGATTTGTTTTTAAGTGCTTATGCTCACAACAGTCGCCTTTTGGTCAAAGAGGGTGATGTGGTGAAAGCACACAGTAAGATTGCAGAAATGGGGCAAACAGATACTGAAACTGTTCGCCTACATTTTGAAATACGTAAAAATGGGATGCCGGTGGGCCCTATGCTTTATTTGCCCAAACGTGCTGGGTAACATGAGGTGTGGTAGAATGCCGCCATAATGGAATATATGATTATCATGGATGGTGCCGCTATGAGTCCAAAATATGATTTGCTAGTAGAAGATTTGGATCCTTTAGAACATGATACCGAAGAGGGGCTCTTAGACGGAGCTGATGAAGAGGTCAAAGAGATCGACGATATTGAAGATGTCGATGAAGTGGCAGAGCTTGGTGTTGTCGAGATCGATATTCCTGGACTGGATGAAGGGCTGGACACCGATGCTGATCCCTTACAACCTGCTGGTCGTAAATCCCGTAAACTTCAGATTCAACGCAAAGTGGCTGATGCGACTCAAATGTATTTGGGTGAGATCGGCTTTTCTCCTTTATTATCCGCAGAGGAAGAAGTTCATTTTTCCCGTCTGGCATTGAAAGGCGACATTCCTTCCCGTAAACGCATGATTGAAAGCAATTTGCGTTTGGTCGTTAAAATTGCGCGTCGGTATATCAATCGCGGGTTACCCTTACTTGATTTGATCGAAGAAGGTAACCTTGGTTTGATCCGCGCGGTTGAAAAATTTGATCCTGAACGGGGTTTTCGTTTTTCAACGTATGCCACGTGGTGGATCCGCCAAACGATTGAGCGTGCGATCATGAATCAAACGCGCACAATCCGTTTGCCTATCCATGTTGTGAAAGAACTGAATATTTATTTGCGTGCAGCACGAGAACTGGCGCAGGCACTCGATCATGAGCCTAGCCCCGAAGAAATCGCAGATCTGCTTGATCGCCCCCTCAGCGATGTGAAGCGTATGTTGGGGTTGAATGAAACGGTGGTCACATCTGTTGAAGATCCCCTCGGCACAGACTCAGACAAAACAGTGCTCGATACATTGGCTGATGAACAAAACATTGATCCTGCTGAAATGTTGCAAGATGAAAACTTGCGCCAAAGCATAGACGATTGGTTGTCTGAATTGAGCGAAAAGCAACGTGAAGTCGTTGTGCGTCGTTTTGGATTGCGCGGATATGAAATTTCAACATTGGAAGAAGTGGGCTTGGCCATCGGCTTGACCCGCGAACGCGTCCGTCAAATTCAAGTCGAAGCCTTGAAACGGTTGAGAGAGATTTTGGAGCGGCAGGGATTGTCGGAAGATTCTCTGTTTACATAAGTGTTACCATTAAGACGCGCCCACACGGGCGCATGGGCGAAAGTATCCGCCCCTACAACACCCGTACCATCACCCACTTTAAATACTCCCCCTCGGGGTACGCGGGATTCACGGGATGGTCGGGGCCGCTGCCGCCCGTAGCGATGATCTGAATGTGGCGCTTGCAACCCATTGCGGCTTCTAATAATAACCGTTTGAAGGTGGTTAAATCCATCGCGCTTGAGCAACTGCAGGTGAGCAGTAAACCATTCGCAGGTAAATGCGCGATGGCTTCGCGGTTCAGCTTCAAATAATGGGATTTTGCTTTGGCAACATGCTGCCGACTCGGTGCGAGTTTGGGCGGATCTAAAATGATAAAATCATAGCCTGTGTGGGTTTGAATTGCTTTCATGGCATCATTTTCTTCGAAACGCACGTTACTGAAATGATTGAGCTGCGCATTTTTTTCGGCGAGTTGAATAGCCAGCGCGGAGGAATCAATCCCCAAGACGCTTTCTGCGCCACCCAATGCGGCATTCAAACTGAACCCGCCAGTGTAGCAAAATGTATCTAATACGCGACGGCCTTTGGCACATTCGCGTACCCATAATCGCGTGTTGCGCTGATCACAATAAAAACCTGTTTTTTGAGCGGATGTAAAATCGATTTCAAATTTGACATCGTTTTCAAGCACTTCAACAGTGGGTGAGGGGTTGTCGAGTTTGGGTAACTCGGTCATCCCTTCTTGTGAGAGGGGTTTTGATTGAAAGCGGATAATAAAGGTTGTGTTCGGGAAAATAGCTGCGCACGCAGACTTTAATACCTCTAAATGAACAACTGCCCAACCAGCGCTGATGGCAATCACGCCTGTGCTCGCATACAGATCGATCGTCACCCCTGACAATCCATCGCCCTCACTGTTCAACAAGCGATAGGCAGTGGTGTGTGCAGGATCAATAAATACCTCTCTGAGGGTCAGTGCTTGCTTGAGCCGATGTTGAATAACCTCATCGAGGGAAGTGAGGTGCTCATGTGCCCAAGCCAAGATACGTACACGATAGAGGGAGTTTGGGTTGTACACGCCCAACCCAATGGGCACGCCATCGCTGTCTGAAACGGTAACACACTCACCCAGCTGTGGTTCGCGCGAGATCGCCATAAGAGCGCGGGGGTAGACAAAGGGATTGCCCGCCCACAGAGGCTTTGCAAAGCCGGGCTTGAGCGTTAGGTTTGGAAAAGTCATGTGTCCCCACTGGTTGGCGAAAAACGACATTGTATCTTATAATTCAGGAACATTGGAAGGAGAAGCACGATGAGATTATTGATTTCGATTTGTATGCTTGTTTTAGCAATGCCCTTGTTTGCCTCCAAGGAGTTATCTCCAGTAGGTAAATGGACGACATATATTGAAAATACTGAAACACCCGAGAGTATCGTTGAAATATATTGGGACAAAAAGCACCAGGTTTACAATGGTAAAATTGTGAAATCGTTGACCCCTTTCGATCCTGCCGCGCCCACGGTTTGTCAGAACTGCAAGGGGCGTTTTGCAGGTAAAAAGATTCAGGGGCTTGAATTTTTATGGGGTTTTGTCCAAAGTGATGACAACCCACGGGTGTATCAAGACGGCCATGTGCTGGATCCCCGTAATGGCAATGAATACAATGCCAAAATGACCCTCAAAGATGGTGGCGACGTTCTTGAATTTAGAGGATATATGGGTATTTCCCTGTTTGGCGGTTCTCGTACCTGGACACGGGTGAAATAACAAATCACTTCCTAGGGCGGTGAAGATAGTCGCTCTCGTCCTTATTTTATTAGGTTAGGCCTTTGACACATTGATAGATTCTTGTTAGAATGCTTGCTCTTTCCCTTGTTCAATCATTGACAGGAGATTCGGGTGATATGTTGACGACACAAGACGTGAAAAAAAGGGCTGCTGGCGATATGCGCCCAGCGGGGAATGCTGAGTTTGGCGCAGATGTCACGATCCAACCCCATCCCAAGAAAACAAGACTTACCCCAGATGAAAGTGCAGAGCCAGCAAGGGTTTCGCGTGTCCTGCCTAATGAAAATATCAATTCGATTAACACTCAAACTAATTCAAATAACCAGGCAAAACCCGATTCCGATCACACCTGTTTGGTATTAAATGATGCACAATTAGAAACTATAAAATCAAAAAAAGGCAACAAAGGCATTGATATGCTTATCGAAGATAGTTATGAAAAAGTATATCAATGCGGCTTTCGTGATCAAGAAGAGCTTTTTATTTTTTTGAATGTGAGTGGAGCAAAGTATAGAATCCAGTGCATTATTAAACACTATGAAAACCTCATGAAATGTGGTTATCATTTTAACGATTCAGATATTCGTGCTCTCTGTTCTGGAGCTGGTGTTCATGAAACGATTCATGTGATCCTTGATAAGGCAGAGTTTTTGATAGCGGAAGGGTTCAAAAAAGAATTCATGGTGAGTATTGCTAGAAAAAGCGGCACGCATCGTGTTCTTAATACACTTATATATCAAGATAATCTCAAAACTCTCAAAGAGTCAGGGTTCACGCCCGGGATACTTCTTTCCATGCTGAACAGAAATCATGCATTGAATATCTTAGTGCTGACACTCATGTGTATTGAGGATGGAACGCTAAAAAATAAAAACATGACGGCTGACATTATCGTTACTAAGTTTCGTTCTAGAAAGGGTAAGCCATACGAATTCGTAGAATATTTGAAAGAGACAGGTAAAACCATTGAAGAACTTGAACAATGGGCCTTGACAAAAAAAATCGATATAACAACGCGCAGGATTTCCGTTGAAAATGTAACGAATGCTCAGGATTCCCGAGAAACAAGAATGACTGATGATGAAAACGCAGCGCTAGGAGAAGCTTCTTCCGTATCACCTTCACAGCCCCAGCAAGAGAAGAACAATCTTTCCCAAGATCAACGATACCGTATTAGAAAACAAAATGGGAATGGTGAAATTGTTCAGTATCTTCAGTCAAAAAAAGATATTTTGAATTCGCTTGGATATGCTTCTGAAAAAATATTTTATGAATTACTTAATCGGGAAAATGCGAAAACGCATTTGGATAATCTTATCAAAAACACCAATAAACTTAAGGATTGTCAATTCAAATTCACGCTTGATCAAATCATCAGGCTGCACTATCCTGCGCTTTGCGAGTTATCAATCGACATCATACTTCGGAATCAAGCATATTTCATTCACTATGGATTCAATAATGAAAATATAACCCGCATCGCATCACATGATAACTCACCAAAAATTCTATGTATTCTTAGTGAACAAACGAATATGTTCAAATTGAAATTGGCAGGCTTTGATGCAGGGGTTCTTGCTGGTATCTTAGATACAGAATATGGCTTTGATATTTTGTGTTTAACCCTTATGTGCGTCGAAGATAAAACCTTTGTAAACAAGAATATTAGTGTTTCGACAGTTGAGGGATGGCTTGCTGAAAAGACACATGTCAGTAGTAGGGTGTATTTTATTCATTTAGGAAAAACAAGAGAAGAGCTTGTGGACTGGTTAAAGGGGAGGAAGAATAAATATGGCAATTTAGCAGCGCTTGCTCAGCCAAAGGGAAAGAAAAGCACCAATACAGAGACGAAGGCTGCTAAAACCAATTCAAATAATCAACCAGAAAAACCTTCTGATCATACCTGTCTGGCGTTGAGCGAGTGGCAGATAAGAACCATTAAATCTAAGGTTGGCAATAAGGATTTTATTGATCCGAGCAATGATAGGTATGCCGATTTTTACCGATGTGGATTTAGGAATCAAGATGAGCTTTTTCACTTTCTGAATGTCCATAGTGCAAAATATAAAGCAGATAGCATCATCAAGTACAATGAACAGCTTAAAAATTGTTCTCATCATTTCAATGTGTTAGAGATTCGCGCGCTTTGTGCTGCATGGGAAAGCGATAAGACAATAAAGTTGCTTCTCGATAATCTCGATTATTTTAATGCGGCAGGATTTGAAAGAAAGCATTTACTGAGCATTTGCAAATTACACAGTTCATACCGTGTGATTAATATCTTATTATGTAAAGATAAACTCGATAAACTTAAAGACGCAGAATTCACGCCTCAACTTATCACACCAATGCTTTACAGAAATAGGGCTGCAAATAGCCTAGCACTCACCATAATGTGTGCTGAAGATGGAACGTTAGCCGCTAAAAATTTGACCGCAGTTATTATCTCTCGCAACTTTTCAGCGTCTCGAGATAAAAATCTTTACACTTTCACGGACTATTTGAAAGCGACCGGAAAGACAATCAAAGAGCTAAACGATTGGGCTAGGTTGAATAATATCGATCTCAATCAAACCCTTGAGACAGACGCTAATACAACAAAAGACAAAAGAGCTCACAGAAAGTCACCTGCAACTACTCAACAAGCTAAGAAGAAAAGTGCCAAAAAGCAAAACCCTGTGCCAGAAAATGCTGCTACGACGAACTCCAATAACCAGCCAGTCGCACACAACACAACAGGGACATCCGCACCTGTCTTAACGAACTATCGATCGGGTACTGATGAAGAATTTGCTAATCTACTACTGTCTTTGAACAAACCTTCCGTACCGAAGTAGTTGGAAGTCCCCTACACGTCGCATGAAGGGCTATATTATTTTTTGGTCGTACTTTGTCCCTTCGGCTTGAACTGGTCCAATAGCTGCTGACGTAAGACGGGCCATTGATCTGTTCTTTCTTGAACAGCCCGCTGAAAATCTTGTTGCTGAGCTTTTCTCACTTCATCTTTTTGGGTGCGAGCCAGGGCATTACCGAAACCATATGTGCCTTGTGATGGCACGACATAATCTGTTTGCGCAGGGATGTTTTTTGTGAATAATGTTTTCGCATCTTTGATGAGCAATCCTTCTACTTGTTGTTCAGCGCTGCCGGGAAATGTTGTTTTATAGCGTTGCAACTGGGATTGTGCGACCAATTCGAGTTGCGAAAAAGCGCGCAATACATCACGTTTAGCATGTAATGCATGTTCATTTCTAAATTGATTGAAAATAGCCGGGTTGATGAGTAATGCCCCTTCACGTGTGAGGAAAATCGATGCATTTGCCTTGTTTACCGCCAGCAGATGATTAGCGATCCCTTTGCGTAACCATTCGAGAAACTGTCCGCCAAGCGCGCGTTCAGTGGCAAGATTTTTTTCAATCAATGCCCAGCGTTCGTGACTCGGTATATTCAGGAGTCGATCTATTGCCACTTCTATTTTGGTTGTGGGTTGAGCATCAACATGCGCTTGGCCTTGAGGGAAATAAGTTTCGATCCAATTCTCAAGAAACATCATGAGTTCAAAATACATCGTGGGATAATCGTAATCCCCTTCACCGTTCAGCATTAACACCCATTGTTCAAACGCATCTTGGTTTAACATGATCCAATGCAGACCGTCTGGGGGCATGAGCTGCGTGGCAATTTTTAAATGATAGGCAGGAAAAGTGGATTGCGTGCCATCCATTTTATTAAGTCGGTAGTATTCACCTTGGTCGCTTAAATTGCCGAGCAGTGGATCCCATTTTTCAGTGGGCAGCCCGTTCTCGTTACATAAGGAGATGTCATATTGAGCGACGATATCTCCAATGCGTGACAGTAGCATGCCACTGAACATGGTGTAATTCCATAAGGCCTTCTCATTATCTGTGACGCGGTTCAACAAATCGCCTGCCAGGATAAATGGCTCGCGTAGGGTGATGAGTGTTGAGGCAATGTTCAAGTGTCGATCCAGCCAGGACATCCGGTGATTGCGTAGGCTCGGAATATTTTGTAAAAACGTTGCAAAGGATTCGATCAACGCAATGTACAACGCTTCAAAGTAATTACTTGGGGCGCCGCTGACACGCCGCACGGTGTCAATGGCGTCGCGACGCTCTGGCATGGACAGTAGGCTTTCAGCTGATAAAACGGCATGGACACGTTGGTAGATGAGGCTGTCACGTTGTGTACTCAGATTAAACGAATATTTTTGATTGCTCATCATATTATCCTTATGTAGCTCGGCGCAAATATGCGCCTCTACATTGGGTTTGGTTTCTGATAATTCGCAACACGTGTAGCCTCTGCGGACAGCTCTTCCAGCTCCAATTGCTCATATGCTTGTGCCATCAGTTTCAAAGCCTCAACACTGCCGGGCGTTTGCGGAAACGCTTCAATGATCGTCTGTGCGCGGTTCGCAGCCGCTAAATATGCACCGCGACGGTAGTAGTAGTCTGCGATATGCATTTCAGCAGCAGCGAGGTCGTTTCGGATGGCGATCATGCGCTGACGTGCATCGGGCGCATATCGGCTGTCCGGAAACCGCATGACAAATTCTTCAAAGTAGGCAAAAGCTTGACGTGCATCAGACTGATCACGTTGTGTTAAATCGAGCGGTAAATACCGTGCGACAAACCCAATGCTTTCCGTTGATTTGACCAAACCGCGCATGTAGTAAGCATAGTCGATATACGGACTAGATGGATGTAAGCGAATGAAACGTTCCGCGGCGCGTAAAGCGGAGGGGGCTTCGCCGCGGCGGAAGTAGACGTAGATCAGGTTTAAATGGGTTTTTTCAATTTCATCTCCGAAGGGATATTGTCGATCAAGACTTTCATAGGCAAGCATGGACTTTTCATATTTTTTGGATACCAGTGCTTTTGTACCGATTTCATAAATCTCCGCAGCTGATTTATCTTGGTAGGGATCTTTGGTGCCTTTTGAGCTGCAACCGGTCAGCAGAAGAGTGGAGCATAAGACCATCATGAGAACAAACTTAATACGGAACATCGCTAATCCTTGTGTAGTACCTGGAATTCGACGTATAATACCACTTTTCTGCAGCGGATCCCATATGTCTCAACAACCTGTTATCGCCCATTTTACCGTCACTGATCTGCAGGATGGGCGCCGCTTGGATCAGGTGTTGACAGAGTGCATGGCTGTTCATTCCCGTGGCCGCATACAATCATGGATTGAATCGGGGCAGGTCTTGTTGAATGGGGCCGTTGCGCCGGTGAAACAAAAAGTCCATGAAGGAGATGAGATTGCGGTAAATGCAGCAGTCACCATTGAAACAGAGGCTGAGGGTGAGGATATTGCCTTAGATATCGTTTATGACGATGAAGAGGTGATTGTTATCAATAAGCCGGCAGGCTTGGTGGTGCACCCTGGTGCGGGCATGCCAAAAGGCACCCTCATGAATGCATTGTTATACCATTATCCTGAATTGGCGCAATTGCCGCGCGCAGGGATAGTGCATCGGCTTGATAAAGACACCACCGGGTTGATGGTGATCGCACGCACATTGCCCGCGCATACCGCATTGGTGTCGGCGCTGCAAGCACGTGAGGTGAAGCGCCGCTATCTGGCGATCACGCAAGGGGTGATGCGGTCGTCAGGCACAATCGATACTTTCATGGGGCGTCACCCCCGTCACCGCGTTAAAATGGCGGTGGTGGAGGAGGGCAAACCTGCCATCACGCATTATCACATTCTGGAAAGGTTTTTCGCGCATACTTTTATTCAGTGCGATTTAGAAACCGGGCGTACCCATCAAATCCGTGTTCATATGGCCCACTTGGGGTACCCGCTGTTGGGGGATCCTTTATACGGTGCAAATCTACCACGCTTGAAAGGATTATCGGAAGGAACGATTGCTGTGGTGAAATCATTTCCCCGTCAAGCGTTGCATGCGGCATCTTTGGCGTTTCATCACCCGATCACAGAAGAATGGCTTGAATTCAAAGCGGATTTACCGGAAGACATGGCCCATTTACTCGAGATTTTGCGAAAGGATAAACCTCATGATCCCTATCATTCAAGCTGATTGGCCAGCGCCGGTGCATGTACGGGCTTTCACGACCACGCGGATAGGCGGCGTGAGTGTACCTCCCTATGATACGTTGAATGTGGCAGCCCATGTGGATGATCATCCCGCTCATGTCGCTGCCAATCGAGCGATACTGAGGGAAAAGCTGCAGCTCCCTTCAGAGCCTGTTTGGCTCGCGCAAGCACATACGACCATTGCGGTTGAAGCCAGTGCCTTCGAAACACCGCCCTGTGCCGATGCCTCTTTTACGCGAGACAGTGATGTGGTGTGTGTTTCCATGACGGCAGATTGTTTACCTGTGTTGGTGTGCGATAAAAAGGGCACTGTCGTAAGCGCCATTCATGCGGGCTGGAAGGGGTTGGCCATGGGGATTCTGCCTCTTACCCTCGATAAGCTGGGTATCCCGCCTGAGGATACGCTGGTTTGGTTGGCCGCGCGATTGGGCCAGATGCCTTCGAAGTGCATGAAGATGTGCGCGATTTGTTTTTATCTCAGGGAATGGGCGCTGCTGAGCACTTTAAGTCTTTTGGTGACAGGTTTTTGTGCGATTTGTATGCCATTGCCCGCGCCCAGTGCGCAAAGCGAGGGGTGGTGGGCGTGTACGGCGGTGGTTTGTGTACCTACTCAGATCCTGAGCGATTCTACTCCTACCGTCGGGATGGGGTGACGGGGAGGATGGCCAGTATTTGTTATTTGGAGGCTGCGCGTTTCTAATCTAAGGGGACGGTTTTCTAAATAGATAATGGATCAAACTGATTTCCCAATGTTTGTGTTTTCTCCACCGGCGGCGTGCCGGGTGAAGATTGTGAGGATTGATTCCCCGCCTCATAGAGGTGCGATTCAACATGTGTTGTTCCTGCATCCCTCTGGTGTTTGAGATACCCAGCAAGTCTATCTTGGTAATCTTGTAGTAAAAAATCACGCTCACTCAGCTGAGCAGCAAGATCTTGTTTCAATGACCTTGTTTCTATTAAAGGTTCTTTCAATAATGCGTGAGCCTTATTGAGCGCGACGACCAAACCGGCGTGCTTAGATGATTCTATGTTATTTAATTGTTGCAAGTTTCTCAATCTGGCTTGAAGTTCATCGTGCGTATTCGGCATCACTGCCTCTAGAGCGTCGCTCAGCTGACTGTCGTGATAATGGATGTCAATGTCACTATCAGGGACATATGAAAAGGGAGGGGGAGTGGGCGTCAGGATAGGTGCATTCAGCACCATTGGGCGAAAGGGTTGTGCAGAGGGATATTCATCAGCGGAACAGTAACCTTGCTCATTGAATGATTCGATGATTTCTTCAAGTGCAGAACAATCATTTAATAAATTCATGTGAAAAGAAATAATGTACTGTTGCTCTGCCAGGAGTGTTTTACGCGTGGCGTTGTGTCGTTTGATGTTGTCCATCAGGCGTCGTGTGATGGCTACCTGGGTAGATAAAATTTGTTCAAGCTCTCGTATTGGGCCGTTAATAGGCTAATGTTATCAGGCGAGCTGGGAGGTCTGACAGATTTTTTTGAGGATAGCCGCTTCATGGATTCGATTTCACCTTGAAAAAATGGCGAGTCACCCATTGTGAAGTGTATGTCATTCAGGTAAGGAGATCAATATGGACATCGAAGAATTTACCAGTGCGTTACAGAAGGCCATTGCTGCGGCGCAGACCATCGCAGTGGAACGGGATAACCCCGAAATAGACAGTTTGCACGTCATGCAAGCCTTGATGGATCAAGACAACAGTTCTGTCAATCATCTGCTGAACCAATCGGGAGTTAACCTCGTTAATTTGCGTAATCTGCTCAGCGAAGGGTTAGATAATGAGCCGACGATCACTCAACAGGTCAATCAAATCGGCATTTCACAAGAATTAAACCGTCTATTCATGATCATGCAAAAGATGAAAAAAGAACGTCATGATCAATTCATTGCGAGCGAATTGTTTGTACTGGCGGCATGTGATGACAAAGGTAAATTGGGTGATATCCTCAGAAAAGCAGGATTGAAGAAAGCTGTTTTGTCTGAAGCCATTGATAAAATCCGTGGAGGTGAACAAGTGAAAGATGCAGGTGCTGAAGAAAATCGTCGCGCGCTTGAGCGTTATACCATCGATTACACAGAAAAAGCCGAGCAAGGCAAACTCGATCCTGTCATTGGGCGAGATGAGATTATTCGCCGGGTGATTCAAGTGTTGCAGCGTCGCACGAAAAATAATCCTGTGTTGATCGGGCAACCCGGTGTGGGTAAAACCGCGATTGTGGAAGGACTCGCACAACGCATTGTGAATGGGGAAGTCCCTGAAGGGTTGAAAGGGAAGCGCCTATTGTCGTTGGATTTGAGTGCATTAATTGCCGGTGCGAAATATCGAGGCGAATTTGAAGAAAGATTGAAAGCAGTGTTGAATGATTTAAGCAAACAAGAAGGCCAGATCATTTTATTCATTGATGAATTACACACCATGGTAGGTGCGGGCAAAGCAGAAGGCGCGATGGATGCGGGTAATATGTTGAAGCCAGCCTTGGCGCGCGGGGAATTGCATTGTATCGGCGCAACCACGCTGGATGAATACCGTCAATACGTAGAAAAAGATGCGGCGCTTGAGCGGCGTTTCCAAAAGGTATTGGTGGATCAGCCGAATGTGGAAGATACGATTGCGATTTTGCGGGGATTGAAATCACGCTATGAAGTGCATCATGGCGTCGATATCACTGATCCAGCGATTGTGGCAGCAGCTACCTTGTCGCATCGTTATATTTCTGATCGTCAATTACCCGATAAAGCGATCGATCTGATCGATGAGGCAGCAAGTAAAATTCGCATGGAAATCGATTCCATGCCGGAAGAAATGGATAAATTGCACCGTCGTGTGATTCAATTAAAAATCGAACGGGAAGCATTGAAAAAAGAATCGGATGAAGCATCAAAAAAGCGTCTTGCTACACTGGAGTCGCAATTGAAAAGTTTGGAAAAAGAATATGCTGATCTCGAAGAAGTATGGAAGAGTGAAAAGGCTGTTGTGCAAGGAGCCAAGCATATCAAGGAAAAACTGGAGCAAGCGCAAAATGAATTGGAATCTGCAAGGCGCGCTAATGATTTGGCACGCATGTCAGAATTGCAATACGGCAAAATTCCCGAATTGAATAAGCAATTGGAAATGGCGCAAAATGTGGATCCTTCCAAAATGAAATTGTTGCGCAACTCTGTCAACGAAGAAGAGGTGGCAGAAGTCGTATCGCGCTGGACGGGCATTCCCGTGTCAAAAATGCTCGAAGGCGAAAAGGAAAAATTATTGCACATGGAAAAAGCACTGCATGAGCATGTGATTGGGCAAGAAGAAGCAGTGGTTGCTGTGTCCAATGCGATACGACGCTCACGTGCTGGCTTGTCTGATCCCAATCGACCAATTGGTTCATTTTTATTTTTAGGTGCAACAGGTGTTGGAAAAACAGAATTATGTAAAACGTTGGCGCAGTTTTTATTCGACAGCAAAGATGCAATGATTCGTATCGACATGTCTGAATACATGGAAAAACATGCAGTCGCACGTTTGATTGGGGCGCCTCCTGGGTATGTCGGATATGATCAAGGTGGGCATTTGACGGAAGCAGTTCGCCGTCGTCCCTATTCTGTCATATTGTTCGATGAAATTGAAAAAGCGCATCCTGACGTTTTTAATATTTTATTGCAAGTCTTGGACGATGGACGGTTAACTGATGGGCAAGGCAGAACAGTTGATTTTAAAAATACCGTGATTGTTATGACGTCGAATTTGGGTTCTGATCTTATTCAAACCATGACACGCAATAACGAATATGAAGGCATCAAAGAAGCGGTGATGGCCGTGGTTCGTCAGCATTTCAGGCCGGAATTTTTGAACCGTATCGATGAGGCTGTTGTTTTTCATCCGTTATCGAAAGAGAATATCAAGAAGATTGCGTTGCTTCAAATGGAAGATTTGCGCAAACGATTAGAATCGCGTGATTTAAAATTGGAGATCACAGATGCTGCGCTTGATAAATTGGTGGCACAAGGATTTGATCCGGTGTATGGTGCGAGACCGTTGAAGCGGGCGATTCAATCTAGCATTGAAAATCCTCTGGCCGAGAAAATCTTGAGTGGGAAATTTTTGCCTGGTCAGACGATTAAATTGGATGCCGGGGATTTGTTGTAGGCTCCTCCCTTGCCCCTTGCCCCGTCATCAATGTCACTAAGGCCGCAGGCCTTAAATTTTATAGCCCAGGGTCTAGGTGCGCGTAGCGCACCGTAACCCTGGGTAATAGAACATATAAAATGACAAGCGCTGAAAGCGCGAAAGATATCCGCGTTCGTAGAAAAATTTATTACTCTGCCGCAGGCGCAACCACTTCAATCGCGACTTTCTTAGCCAATTTCTCACGGATACGTGCAGACTTACCAGACAGTTCACGGATGTAGTAGATTTTCGCTTTGCGAACATCGCCACGGCGTTTCACTGTGATGGAATTGATGGCTGGGCTATGTGTTTGGAAAACACGTTCAACGCCTTCGCCGTGCGAAATTTTGCGAACAGTGAATGCAGAGTTCAAGCCGCGGTTGCGCTTGGCAATGACCACGCCTTCAAATGCTTGTAAACGGGTGCGTTCGCCTTCTTTGACGGTAACCTGTACAATCACGGTATCGCCAGCAGAGAATGAGGGCACATCGGTTTTCATTTGCTTTTTTTCAAAAGCTTCAATAATGTTCATGGAATCACTCCTTCAAAAATTCATCTAGTAACTGCTGCTCATGCTTGTTTAAGGCATATTGTGCAAACAAATCAGGCCGCTTGCGATATGTCAGCCCCAACCGTTGCTGTAACCGCCAACGTGCCACCTGGGCATGATCCCCCGTCAATAAGACAGGAGGGACTGACTGGCCATCAATCGTTTCTGGCCGGGTGTAGTGGGGGTGGTCCAGCAAGCCTTTGGAAAAAGATTCCACGTCGGCTGACTCACCACATCCTAACACACCTGGCAACAAACGGATGATACCATCCATCAGGCACATGGCTGCACATTCCCCGCCGGACAGGACAAAGTCCCCCAGCGAAAGTTCTTCGTCGACATCATGTTCTAACACACGGTTGTCGATGCCCTCATAACGACCGGCTAATAATACCAGGCGCGGGCATTTTAATAAAGCCTCTATCTTCGTTTGCGTTAAACGCGGACCCTGCGGCGATAAGTAAATCACCGGAGCCCGAGGTAAATCTTGTTGGGCAGATGCAATCGCCTTACGCAGAGGACCCACTTGCATTACCATGCCGGGGCCGCCGCCATAAGGCCTGTCATCCACGCTACCGTATGCCGATTCACTGTAATCCCTCGGATTATGGTAAACCACAGAGGCAATACCCTGCGTAAATGCCCGACCAGTCACGCCATACGCTGTGATGGCTTGAAACATCTCGGGGAAGAGCGTTATGATGTCAAACCGCATTATGGTTCCCACTCCACGGTCAACCTGCCTTCCGCAATATTGACATCAACCACCACATGGCCAGCAACATAAGGCACCAAACGCTCTGTTTCCCCATCTTTCACGACCATCACGTCGTTAGCGCCTGTCTCAAATAAATGAGACACTCGCCCTAAATACATACCTTCAACTGTATAAACAGCTAGGCCCTCTAAATCTGCCCAATAATGCCCCTGTTCAAGTGGGGGCAAATCGGCTCTGTCGACCAGGACTTCCGCCCCAACCCAATGCCGCCCTGCCTCAGGGCTATCAATGCCTTTAAGCTTCAACAACAGGCCTTTTGTTTGATACACCTTGGCACTTTCCAGGTGAAACTGTCCTGTCTCGTTGGGATGCTTGAGCAACCAAGTGGGCAAATGCAATAGATCCTCGGGGTTATCTGCAAAAGGCAAGGCCTTCAGCATACCCCGAACGCCATGGACACCGGTGATTTTACCGATGAGCAGCATCTCTATTTTGCTGCCTCGACCACGGGAGGATTCTTCCGGTAGTCACGCACCAAATCACGGACGCGGTCAGTCAATTGAGCGCCAGTGGCGACCCAATGATCCACGCGGGCGATATCCACACGCATGGGGACATCTTTACCAGCCGCAATCGGGTTGAAAAAGCCGATATGCTCAATGTAGCGACCATCGCGGGCAGCGCGTTGATCAGCCACAACTATATGATAAAACGGGCGTTTTTTAGTGCCGCGCCGAGCTAAACGAATTTTGACCATGTTACTCTCTTTATTTACACATACAAACAAGGACCTGACTAGTCCCGAACTCGGCTATTGTACGCATGTTTTGAATAAAAATAAACCTTTTTTTGCTGTGCCGTGCTTGACAAGGGTATTTAAGTACAATTTTAAGGACATATACTTAAAAAAGGAAAGTTGTATATTCGACGCATGCCGAAGAAGGTAGGCAGTTTTGGGAAAAAAAGTATATTACTCAAGGTGGTAGGCTTTAATGCCTATCGGCCTTCAGGATTATTTTAATTGTCACTTCGAATGGATAACTTACTTGATCAGCGATTTTGCGACTCCCCTGGCAATTTTGCTAAAGTTTTTTTCCTTTGTCGCATAAAGGATTTTCCGTGACACACTGATCAGGGCATTTTTACCGCCGGCTGCCTGGAGACAGGTGGTGTAATCGCCGCCCTGTGTGCCAACGCCTGGGATAAGGAGCAACGCATCCGGTGCCCATTCCCGAACATGAGACACGATATCAGGGGAGGTGCCGCCGACCACAAAACCAATGGGGGTGTCTGTGTCGAGCGCTAGCGTCATTTCGACCACATGCTGGTAAAGGGGTTTCCCGTTAGCCACCAAGTTTTGGAGCGTGCCCGCTCCCGGATTAGAGGTGTGACATAACACAAAAATGCCAGTGTCTTCATAATCTAAATAGGGCTCAATACTGTCAGGTCCTAAATAAGGATTGACGGTAAGGGCGTCTGCGCCGAACCGGCCAAATGCTTCAACCGCATATTTTTCCGCAGTGGAGCCAATATCGCCCCGCTTGGCATCGAGAATGATAGGGATGTCGGGATAAAATTCCTTAATGTAATCGATGGTCATTTCCAGTTCATCTTCCGCCCCGACTGCTGCAAAATGGGCAATTTGGGGTTTATAAGCGCAGACCAAATCGTGCGTGGCATCAATGATGGCTTGATTGAAGGTAAAAATAGGGTGCTCTTGCGATTGAATGAACTCGGGGAAGAGATCGGGTTCTGGATCCAGTCCGATGCAAAGCGCGCTGGTTTTCAAGCGGGATTGAAGGTTGTCGGAGAATGCGTTCATGAATGAAATCCTATTGTAAAACCGTATTGTAAAATCCCCCGCGCACTAAGAGCACAGTTTACCCCCGCGAAAGCGGGGGCGCCCCTACAAGGGGGCTTAAGATGGATATTAATCAATATACTCGAAAACCCGAACGACGCGTTTCACGCCTTCGACGTTGCGTGCCAATTCAGAGGCATTATCTGCTTCCTTGTGTGTCACGAGTCCCATCATGTAAACCACGCCATCTTCAGTGATGACTTTGGTACGCAGCGGGTCAACGCCATGCTTGCTTTGTGTTGAGAGTGATTTGATTTTGGTCGTGATCCATGAATCGTTTGAGATGGTTTTCACGCCAATCACGGGGCCGACTTCGAGCTCATTGTAGACTTTTTTCACTTCATCCACATGACGGATGAGTTCGTCGATTTGATCACTTACTTGTTGTGAAGGCACTTGCCCGACGATCAATACTTGGCGATTGTAGCTCGTGACCAACACGCGTGCATCTTTCATGAGTGCGACATGATCACGCAGTTCATGATTCGATTTCATTTGAATTGCTTTGTCTTCCATGATGGTCGCTGATGTACGGCGATCATGTAGCATGGTTGCGCCCGTCGCGGCGCCGCCGACAATCACGGGACCAATGCAGCCGGTGAGCAAGCAAGCGGTGAGGAGCAGCCCCAAGACGTTGCGTTTGGTATTAGAATAGGTCATATTTCCCCCAATATACTGTTGTCAATCAGATCGCATAAACAATGGATCACCAATAAATGCACTTCTTGAATGCGAGATGTTTTTTGTGCAGGGACGCGGATTTCGACATCCTCCCCAGTCAGTAATGCGGCCATCGGCCCGCCATCTTTACCGGTCAGCGCGACTACAAACATTTGACGCGCGTGTGCGGCTTCAATGGCGCGTAAGACATTGGGCGATTGCCCACTGGTGGAAATGGCCAGGAGGATATCACCCGGTTGCCCCAGCGCCCGGATTTGCTTGGCAAAGATTTCTTCGTAGCGGTAGTCGTTGGCGATGGAGGTGAGGGTAGACATATCAGTCGTCAGTGCAATTGCTGGGAAGGGGGGGCGTTCCCGCTCAAAACGGTTCAGCATTTCGCTGGAAAAATGTGTTGCATCGCCGGCGGAGCCGCCGTTGCCGCAGGTGAGGATTTTATGGTCTTCTAACAATGCATTCACGATCAGGGCAGCGGCATTGGCAATGGGTTCAGCCAGGGCTTCTGCGGCATTTATTTTGGTTTGAATGCTTTCCCTGAAGTGAGTTTGTATGCGTGTGTGAATGTCCACGTGCGGCCCCCTGTTGGCGTGAAGCCTGGATTATAACACAGTGCGCGTGGAAAAATGTTGCGTTTCATATTCATCCTGCTATAATCACACATAAGCTCATAAACACATACGCGCCTATCTGTTTATTATTTAATTAATTGATTTTTATGAGAAAGAGGGAAAATCATGAACGAAACAGTCCGTTGGAATATCGCAGTATCAAAAGACACTGACCGAGCACTCCGAATGCTATTGGCGAGTCAGGGGGGCGGGAGAAAGGGAGATCTATCGCGTTTTGTCGAGGAGGCGGTTCGTGCACATGTCTTTGAATTAACGGTAGAGCAGATCAAGGCATCCAATGCACATATTTCTGAGGAAGATTTGAGCAGCATGGTGGATGAAGCAGTTGATTGGGCGAGAGGGCACTGATTGATGCGAGCTGTTTTAGATACGAATGTATTATTGAGTGCGCTCATTTCTCCGCATGGCGCGCCAAATGCTATCTACCAAGCTTGGCGAGCAGGAAAATTTGAAGTGATAACTTCAACTACTCAGCTTGAAGAGTTACGTCGTGCAAGCCGTTACCCAAAATTGAAGGCGATTTTACAGCCATCAAAAGTCGGCACAGTGATACATTATTTGCAGCGTGCCATCGTGTTGGATAAATATGATCTCGATATTGATACTGCGGATCCCAATGATGCGTTTCTACTGGGTATGTCGATTGCGGGGGACGCGGATTATTTGGTGACAGGCGATCACCGCTCAGGTTTGCTTCAAAAAGGGAAAGTAGAAAGGGTTGCGATCGTAACTCCTACAACATTTATTCAAAGAATAACGCGAAATTGATATATTTAATCATGCTCATTAAAACAACCGTATTGTTTTCTCATAGCAAATCTGTTAACTTGCAATGGTAGTTCAACAAACATGCCGTGGGAGCAAACAAGTGTTTAGTTTTCTTTCCAACAATAACCCTAGCAGTCAACCAGGTAAATCAACCAGTGAAGTTCAGACGCCACAGGTTACTCCACCCAGTGATCATTCGCAGTTGGCTTTATCAGCGCAGTTTGAACTCCTTCTTAGAATCAATGTCGAACAATTAGATAATAATAGGCTAATATCGATATTAACTGAATATCAAGCTTCTAAAGATTTTGATTTGGTTCTTTTGTACGTGAACGCGGTATATAATATTCAAAAAGCTGGACTACAAGGTTCTAAAAATCCCTTAATGGTTTTGATGAACAAAGTTGTTGGTGAGATTGCGCTCGCATTAAAAGAAGTGGATGATCCGGCTTTATTGCCTTTGAAAAAAATATTCACGGATGGAAATGCAAATGCTAAAACGGGAGCTTCTATTCGCCACAATCCTGTCACTTGCGTCATCTTTTTTTGTAATGCGATTTTCAAAATCGAAAACGCTAAGAAAAGAGAAACAGCACGGGCTCATCTTGAGAATTTGCTTTATATATTGAATGACAGCTTCAATGCTTTTTTTTACTCAACCGATCTGATCAAATTCATTAACAGTGCTATCCAAACATGGCAAGGAGTGGTGCTCGATGAAGCGGAAAAGGAGAAAGTAAAATTAGTAACAGAAAGAGACAGGCTGGCTCAGGAAAATAGAAATGTCGTTGAAGAAAAAGAGAGACTGATAAAAGAAAATCAGGCCCTCAAAGAAGAGAGTATGTCTGGAAGAACATCATTTGCTGCCAGGGCGGAAAAAGGAAAGCCTGGCAACAATCCTATTCATGATAGGCTCGCCATGGAAGCCTATTGGTCGAGACCTTTGCTGACATTGCTTGAGCTTATCGCGGTTCAATATCAATATGAGATGTTTTTTGTTGAGAGGAAAGCAGACCTTGAAATGGCGCATAGAAACAAAAATGGATCATTGAATGGTTATCAAAAGCCGAAAAAAATGTCTGAATTATTGTCAGCATGCGCTAAACAACTCGTGGATAAGATCAAAACAGTTGAAGAGATTACCCAATTTATTGAGACGCATCCTGACCTTAAAAATCTTGATCTTGCAAAACGTATTCAAGTAGCCAGACGTGACAATTTCCTGGGGCAGCGTGGTCCAATCAATCAGGATGTGGAAGACCCTTTGCCGGGTGTGACAGTCCCAGACGATAAAATTGAAGATAAAGCGTATGTGAAGGGGTTGTACGCGAAATTATCTCGCATATCGAATATGTTCGGTAATAAAGAAAATAGTGGTTTATTGCCCTATGACGAAGTAGCCTCCAAAAAGTATGAGGGGTACGCTTTGGCGATTGAAAAGATGTTTCCATATGTTGTGTCTATAGACGATAACACGGATATCATGGCCTTGAAGGGTGTTTTAGACATACCTTTATTGGCCTTATTGTATGCGATTAACATTCAATACCGTCATCAATGCATGCTGGTTGAAAAGCGCGGAAATGATGGAGTGTTATCTCAAAAGCTGAGCACGCTGGCAACAGAGTTGATCACAGAAACAAAAACGGTTGAAGACGGTGTTTTAACCATCACACAGGATAATGATCTGAAAAGCTTGGGTTTAATTCACCAAATGGAAACATTCAAGGCTAGGCTGGAAGCTCTGGATAAAGCTGATGCTGATCAAGTGAAAAAATCAAGCAAGAAGCAGCCGACTCTTTGGAAGTGTACCCCTATTTTAGGAGTCGCTCTTGACGAGGGTAGGAAGAGAGATGAACAGTATATAGTATTGATGCATCGAAAGCTGTTGTGCATTGCGAGCATGTGTCGCAATCAAGGAGATAATTGCTTGCTACCTTTGAATGAAGCGTTAGCTATGCAGTATGAGGGATATGTTGAAAATTTAACCATACAGTGTTCTGATTTGGATAAAATTATTAAATCGAACCCTGGTAAGAGAAAGTAACCATTGATGATTGTAGGAGTTCAATATGGCGAGAAAAACAGCTTATAGTGCTTTCGGGATGCCCTGGTATTATTATGTCGGCGTGCTGGTTGTTTGTGGTGCAGGATGGGCGATTGCATCACAAGTGGAGATGTTTGAGTTGCCCTGGAAAGAGACAGCAGTCGTATCATCGCTGGCGGCATTCGTGTTAGTGTGTCTCCCTGCCTTTTGGGTATTTGTTAAGGGGTGCTTTTCTAAGTGGGGAAAGAATAATGACAACCTGGATTTTTCTTTCACAACGCCGGAGGCTCCGTCTAACAGCGCCAACCCTGTTGCAGCTCCAGCGCATGGTTTCAAAACGCCTATTCTGGGTCAGAACGTTAGGCCTGAAGTTCCTGGTTCCGAAAGTGACAGAATAATAAGAAGAAAAGATAGGGACGAAGATGATGACGATACTGCGAGCAACACTAGTCATCAATCGATAGAGGATGATGACAATCCGGATGACTCGAGTGGTATATTACAGCATACTTCCCGAAATACTAATTAATAAGCTTTTACGACCGCAATCTCCCCAATTGCAGCCCAATCAATACGGCTGCAAAGGATTTTTCGGGGTTGACGTTGGCGATGCCTATCAAACCGAGGCCAATGTTTTTGTGGGGCGTCCAGAATATTTGAGATTCCAGCGGGTAGCCGAGTAGGGAATAGTTGTCGACCACGGTACTGGCCAGGCCTACGGAGGCTGATCCTAAAAAGACATCCGTCTTATACATAAAGCCGTAGAGCAGGCCGATGTCTTGTCCTTGGATGCCATGATCGCCATCAGGGTACAGATAGAAAACACTCGCATTGACAGATGTCGCGCGCAGCGTGACGAGTTGGTTGGGGAAAGTGGACATATTCACGCTGACTTCAAAGCCAGAGCCGGCTTGTTCATCCTGCAGGGGAATGCTTTCATCAAACACTGTGCCATACCCCGCCCCAAGGTTCACCCAAAAAGTTTGAGCTAGAAGAGACAAAGGAAATAACAGCATGGATATTAAGAATGAATGGCGCATGGAACGTCTCCCTGTTCGGCAGATCGTATCATAGCGGACTATCCATCACGCTTCAACATCAATCCATTCAAAATATCATAATAGGTGCGAATATTTTCCACGTACTTGACCGCTTCATTGCCTCGCGCATAGCCATGTTTGGAAGTACTATACCATGTAGCCTGCGTTTTTTTGGGCAGCCATTCGCGGATATCCTGCCAACGGTTAGGATCTCCCTTGGCTGCAGTGATCCATTTGCGCACATCAGTGATGTGGGCTGGGCCTATATTATAGGAAGCGAGTGCGATCCAAACTCTGTCGGGGCCTGTGATTTCCGGTGGGAGGTTATTATAAATGCGCTCCAAATATTCAGCACCGGCGTGAATGCTTTGAACGGGATCCAATCTGTTTTCCAGCTTGACTTCTTTCGCCGCAGCAAGCGTCATCATCATGATGCCACGCACGCCTGTGGGGGAGACGGCATCAGGATTCCAGTGTGATTCTTGATAAGCCAATGCAGCGAGAAGCTGCCAATTGAGTGCTTCCCTTTCTGCGGCTTTGAATGTGGATTCATATAAAGGCAAGGTGTTGGCAACGCGGCGGTGAAAAGTATCGGTATCGATGAAATCAAAATCCTGTAAATATTTAAAATACACATCAATTAACCAATCCAATTCTCCTGACTTTTCTATCGTGTTGAAGAATTGGTTGGCAGCATCGACCAGGGTATCGTCTTTTCTCAATCCCATTTGTAACTCATCAAAAAAAGCGGTGGCGATGCCCAACTTTTTGAGATGACCGAACATCGCATACATGCCTGGATAATAAGTGAGGGGTTTGAAGCCCCATCCAATGGACTGCTCGCCAACCGCTTGAAACCCTACGCGGAGGTTCGGGTAATATTGTTGATATTCCGCCAATTCAAGTGAATCGGCCATTGTGTATTCAATTTTGCCTTCTGCGACGGCTTCCAGCAAGGAGAGGGTGTCGGTGTTTTCGACCTCGAAAGACAAATTGGGGTATTTGAGTTGCTGTGTCGCCAATGTTTTTTCATAACTGCTGCCCACAGGGATCACAATATGAGCATTTTCCAAATCTTCAAAATCTTTGGGGCGATCATTACCAGATAAATAAACGACTTGTTCTTCGACTGCCATGTAGGGGCGGCTGTATCGAATTGGCGGATCCCGCTCAATATTGACGGCCAATCCTGCTGCGGCGACATCCGCGAAATTTCTGTCCACGGTGACCAATAATTCACGAATACTGGTGGCATAATCCAGGCGGGTTCTGACGCCCAAATGTTGCGCAAAGAGCTCAACCAGGCGGCGATCAAAGTGATCGGGGTCTGGTTTGTGGCTAAAATGGGCCAGCGGAGTTTCACGCGTGATCACAACCAATACGCCACTCTTTTTGATGCGCCTGAGTTGGCTTTCCGCTTGTTGCAAGAAAAAAATGAGCACAATAAGGCCGACTGCAAGCAAAGCTTGGCCATAAGAACGGAGAGCGTAGCGGAGTCGAGTGTTTTGCATACTATCCAGTATAGATTGTTTCTGCTATTCTACCGGTTTTCGGATGGCAAGCATGGGTAATGACATCGTTTTCATGGGACCGATGACCGCGCAGGGTGCGCAGGTTGAGTATTGGGTGCGCACGCGAGTGCCCTTGAACGATGCAGATTTAAAAAAGCTAAAAAACTTACTTATTGAGGTGGGAGAAATCCCTGATATTGACGTCACGCCCAACAGCGTGTGGGTGACGCCCCGCGTGTCCACGCAATCGCCATTTTCATCAAAAGTCATGGATATTTTAGAAAACTGTGGGTTATCTACCATTACTCACGTCGAAAAAGTACTCCGTTACGATCCCGCCACACATGATCGCATGACCCAATCGGTGTTGACGTCGCGTAACCTCGATTTATTATTTTCTGAAGCTGCTGTGCGTGGGTTAAACATCATTCCCCGGCAAGCGCTATCGGATGCCAATATGACCCTGGGCTTGTCTTTATCGCCTGAGGAAATCCAATATTTATTCGAGCATTATGAAGCTTTGCAGCGTGATCCGACGGATGCCGAATTAATGATGTTTGCACAAGCCAATTCAGAACATTGTCGTCATAAAATTTTCAAAGGGCGATGGATCATCGATGGCAAACCGCAGCAAGATGGTTTATTCAACATGATCCGCTACACCTATCAACAACATCCTCAAGGCGTTTTATCCGCTTATCACGATAATGCGGCCGTGATTGAAGGATTAGGGACAACAGCATTTTTTGCGGATCAGCATCATCATTATCATTTTTCACAACAACACACAGACATTGTGTTAAAAGTGGAAACGCATAATCACCCGACCGCGATTGCGCCTTTTGCAGGGGCCGCGACAGGGTCAGGCGGTGAATTGCGTGATGAAGCTGCGACAGGTCGCGGTGCAAAACCCAAAGCAGGCTTGGTGGGGTTTTCTGTGTCCCATTTAAGGATCCCGAATGCAACGCAACCTTATGAAACGACATTAGGCAAACCTGATCATATTGCGAGCGCATTAGACATCATGTTGGAAGCGCCTATTGGGGCGGCAAGGTACAACAATGAATTTGGTCGTCCAGGATTATGTGGCTATTTTCGCAGTTTTGAATGGGGCCGTTATGGTTATCACAAACCGATCATGATCGCGGGTGGTTTTGGCAATATTCACCGCGATAATATTGAGAAAGGAAAATTAATCCCCGGTGATGTGGTGATTGTCCTCGGTGGCCCTGGCATGTTGATTGGTTTGGGGGGAGGCGCTGCCTCTTCAGCAACTGAAACTGGGCGTGATCAAGCCTTGGATTTTGCCTCGGTGCAACGTGATAATGCGGAGATGCAACGTCGTGCACAGGAAGTGATTCAAACGTGTTATCGCCATCAACCCAATCCCATTCGCAGTATTCATGATGTGGGGGCGGGTGGGTTGTCTAACGCCATTCCTGAATTATTACATGATTCAGGTGTGGGCGGCGTGATCGATCTGAATGCCATTCCATGTGCCGATCCGTCTCTATCGCCCATGGAAAAATGGTGCAATGAATCTCAAGAACGTTTTGTGATCGGGATGGCGCGTGAAGATGTATCACTGTTTTCAACGTGGTGTGCGCGTGAACGTATTCCCTATGCAGTTGTTGGAACTGCGACGCCAGAGCAACATTTGCGCGTGATGCAAGATGATGTTGCGGTGATTGATCTCGACATGGGCATGATCTTTGCGAAAACCCCGCCCATGTTGCGTGATGTCAAACATGTGCCTGTGTCCCAGCATGCCATTGATAATGTCGTTGATGATCTGTCAGCCACATTATTATCAGTCTTGTCTCATCCGACTGTCGCTGATAAATCCTTTTTGATCCATATTGGCGATCGTACCGTTGGGGGATTAACAGTGCGTGATCAATGCGTCGGTCCCTGGCAAACCTGCGTGAGTGACGTGGCCGTGACGGCGAGTGATTTTTTAGCGACCACCGGTGAAGCAATGAGCATGGGGGAACGTACACCGATTGCCGTATTAAATGGCCCAGCTTCTGGCCGTATGGCTGTGGCTGAAGCATTCACCAATATCGCAGCTGCACCCATCGAATCAATCTCGCACGTAAAATTGTCTGCGAATTGGATGGCAGCTTGTGGTGTCGATGGGATGGATGCGGTACTTTATGACACGGTCGAAGCCGTCGGCAAACAATTTTGCCCTGCATTAGGTGTGTGCATTCCTGTTGGGAAAGATTCTTTATCCATGAAAATGCGCTGGGAAGAAAGTGATCGTGTTCATGAAATTGTTTCTCCTGTTTCATTGATTGTCACTGCAGTCGCACCCGTCACAAATATTTCGAATGTGTTGACGTCAGTATTATCAGCTGAAAAAGACACGTTGCTCTATGTGATCGATCTAGGATTTGGACAATCCAGGTTAGGCGGCAGTATTGTTGCTCAAATTCAAGATAAAATGGGGGATGTGGCGCCGGACATTGCGCCTGAACCCCTGAGGGCATTCTTCCATTTAATTCAATCGTTGAATCAATCCCGTTTATTATTAGCTTATCATGACCGCAGTGATGGGGGATTGTGGGCGACGGTTGCTGAAATGGCGATGGCGTCACGCCTCGGTGTGATGTTAGATGTAAGCGCACTGGGCAAGCATGTTATGCCGATTTTGTGCAATGAAGAAATCGGGGCTGTTGTTCAAATCCGCGTCAAAGATGAAGCTGATTTTTTGGCAGCAGTCACATCAGCTGGTTTAATGGAAGCAACGCATTTGATCGGGCAACCGCGTCCTGAACCTGTGATTCATATCAAACACGGTTGTAACCATTGGGATATTCCTTTGCAAATCGCTCTCGAATCATTTTCACGCGTGAGTACTGACATGAAACAATTGCGCGATGCGCCTATTTGCGCCAGTGAAGAATATCGAGCAGCAGTCTCTGTCGAACATCCGCCATTATTTTTCAAAGGTGATCCTTCAGTGAAAGTGCCACCTGCTATCATTGGCAAAAAACCCGCTGTGGCAATTTTGCGTGAGCAAGGGATCAATGGATATGTTGAATTGGCGGCTGCGTTTACGCTGGCAGGTTTTGATGCAGTTGATGTGCATATGCAAGATTTGATTTCAGGTCAGCAAACCCTGTCTGATTTTCAAGGCCTTGCCTGCGGGGGTGGTTTTTCTTACGGTGATGCGTTGGGTGCGGGTGGCGGATGGGCGAAAAATATTTTATTCAACCCTGCCTTGTTGGAACAGTTCCAAGCATTTTTTGAGCGCAGCAATAGTTTCACATTAGGTTTGTGTAACGGTTGCCAAATGTTGTCACAATTGAATCATATCATTCCGGGCGCTGATCATTGGCCCTTATTAGTGAATAATCACAGTCGCCAATTTGAAGCGCGGATGGTGATGGTTGAAATCATGCAGAGCCATTCATTGTTCACCCGTGGTATGGAAGGGATGCAGTTGCCTGTGGTGGTTGCGCATGGAGAGGGGCGGATACAGTTGAGTGCTGATCAATTGTCTCATTTACAATCAGACGATAAAGTCGTTTTACGTTACATTGATCCCTTAGGACAGCCGACAGTCAGTTACCCGTTCAACCCAAATGGATCAATTGGTGGTATAAACGGGTTTACTTCTTCTGATGGCCGTGTCACACTCATGATGCCGCACCCGGAACGCGTATTTCGTTCGCAACAGTTCAGTTGGCGTCCGGAGGCATTTGGCGAGTGGAGCCCGTGGTTCAGATTATTTTTGAATGCTCGCCAATTTATATAGTTTTTTCACTCAATAGGAGACATCGTATGAATATGGTTAAAATGACGGCTGCGTTGGTATTGTTGCCGGCGATTGCATTTGCGGATCCTGATCTGGATATGCAAAAACACGCAAAATATTATGAAGCACTCGGCAATATCACTGAAATGGGTGTCAACGTGAATGATGATGTCGTTGCCTTGGCTGCGTGTGGTGATAATCCTGAATGCTTGTTTGAAGGTATTTCACCAGAAGGATATGGCTGTTTATTAGATAACCTGGCAAACGTTATCGTATATGCCGGCGAATATGATGCCGCTACTTGGCCGACACCTGTGGATGGTTTACAGATCGCATCTTTTGATATCACCAGTGAATTGCCTTTCTCTGCAGGTGATATTGATCCAGAGGATTATTTGGGCAATTATCAAATCACCGTGAATTATTCCAGTGCAAGTGAAAATATGTTAGGTGAAATTATCGTGAAACCTGTGAATGCTGATGATGATTTTATGTGGTTCATGGTGAATTTTGCTTATAACGGTGGGTTTTTCGGAAGACAGTTCCCGAATTGCAGTGAGATGTGAGATTAGCATCTTCGTCCCGGATAAACGCTACGCGTTTTCCGGGATGACGATGCTACAAGAGGAACGCTACGCGTTTTCCGGGATGACGATGCTACAAGGGGAATGCTACGCGTTTTCCCTTTTACCATTTAAAATGATACGTTGCCCCAAAGAAGAAATTATACACCGTCGGAGTGGAAGCATAATAACGCGTTGAGTTCTCACTTTCAAATTTGACTTCACTGTTTTGTTGAACGGTATAGGCCAAGCGTATGCCAATATTGCTGTAGATCATTGTTTCAATGCCTCCACCATATTGGAACCCGCCTTGATTATTCATTTCTTTCGTGTAAGTTGTGTATCCACTGGTGTTGTTTGCATCCGCAACATCCAAGGTTTGATCCATTAAGTTGTAGCCTAAATCAATGTAAATTTTGGTATTGTCAGTGATCTTAAAACCAGGCAAAACGCGAACGCCATACATCAAATTAATGGTGTCTTTTAAATTAGTGGCTCCTTGAACTTCTAAGCCATTCACAAAATCATAATAAAATTCGAACCCTAAATCAAAGCCTGAGTTGACATTCCAGGTATAACCCAAGGCAGCTTCACCGCCTAACGCGGTGTGTGTGCCTGAGCTGTGGACCCCATCTTCCGCTGATGTGTCGCTCGGAACATAGTTTTGTTCACTGTTCAGCGTGCTGCTCAAACCACCGATTGCAATCGTGATTTCATGCGCTTGAGCAGCAAATGCGAAGGAGATAAGCGTGGTGCTGAGTAAGAGGTGTTTGAAGTGTTGCATATTGAGTTCCTTCTCAAAAAAAGAGTTTGCGGTTGATTATACCCCATTTTTTTCAATCCACACACTGATTTTTTTGATTTCTGATGGATTCAATGTGAGATATAATTTGGTGCGTCGCCGTAGGAAGTCTTCCGGCTTTTTCACGAATTCATGATCAATCGCATAGCGCAATTCTCGCTCATAGCAGCCGCCGCCGAAATATTCACCCAAATCTGTTTTAGATGTTGAACCATCTAATATCATGTTGACCCGCGTGCCATATAAATGTGCAAGGCGAGACAATTCATCAAAGGATAAAAAAGGAAAACGAGATTGAACGGTTGCAATATATTGAGACAGCGATCCATTCGGCAAATCACCACCAGGCAAAATCGCCTGCTTTGTCCAGGCAGATTTGATGTGTGGAAAGAAGGGGGCTAATTTGTTCAGCGCATGTTCTGATAAGGTACGATAAGTTGTGATTTTTCCACCAAAAACGGATAGGATCGGCGCGTCTTGAATCTGCTCGAGGAGCAATAAATATTCGCGAGTGGTATCTGAAGGATTATGTTTGCCATCATCGACCAGAGGACGTACGCCTGAATAAGCAGCCACAATATCCTTCTCGGATAATTTTGTCTCAAAATATTGATTGAAAGCAGTCACTAAATACGATTTTTCGTCATCATCAATATGTGCTTTTCCTGGATCGCCATGATATACCTTATCGGTTGTGCCGATTAAAGTAAAATTTTGTTGAAAGGGAATCACAAAAATCACACGCTTATCTGCTTGCTGAATCAAATAAGCGTGATCGCCTTCGTAAATCCTGGGCACAATGATATGACTGCCCTTGACCAATTTCGTGCGTATGGATTGGCTTTGAATCCAGGGGCCGGTGGCATTGACGAGGGCTTTTGAGTGCAATACCTGTGTGCGACCTTCATATTGCACTTCTACTTCCCAAATTCCATTGTCAGCGCCATATCGCTCAACCTTGCATTGCGTGAAAATATCTGCGCCAAGAGCCTTCGCCGCCATGGCATTTTCAACCACCAAGCGTGCATCATCGACCCAGCAATCCGAGTACATAAATCCGTCTGTGAAAATGTTTTTGAGCGGCGCTCCCAACGGTGAGTTTTTCAAAACCACTGCGCGACTTTTGGGCAGGGTGACACGCCGTCCAAGGTGATCATACAACCACAAGCCTAAACGAATGAGCCATTGAGGTCTGATTTGTGGTTGATAGGGAATGATAAAGCTCAGGGGAGAAATGATATGTGGAGCCTTTGCCATGAGCACTTCTCGCTCATTCAGGGCTTCATCGACCAATTTGAAATCGCCATGCTCCAGATAACGTAGGCCGCCGTGGATCAGCTTGGTACTTTCACTGGAGGTGCCGGAGGCGAGGTCATTTTGCTCACATAATGCAACTGATAAACCGCGGCCGGCAGCATCTAGCGCAATGCCAGTCCCGTTGATACCGCCGCCAATCACGATGATGTCGTACACGTTATTTTTCATCTATAATCCGTGGATAGTCTATTGATACTGATACTAAGGATAGTCCAAGATGGTAAAACAATATACATTAAGCAACATTGACCCCTGCCTGCATCGCATCGACATGCGATTCGTTTTTGCACCACAGGCGTCGAAAACCATCGTGGGGATGCCCAATTGGATTCCTGGCAGTTACAAAATCCGTGATTTTGCGAAAAATATCGTGACGATCAGTGCTAGCGCTGATGGCAAACCCATCGATTGTGTGGCCATTGATAAACACCGTTGGTTGATAGACGTTGACGCAAAGAAGATTGAATTGATCTATTCTGTGTACGCCAAAGATGTGTCCGTGAGGACAGCCTATCTTGATGATCAATTATTTTTCTTCAATTTGAGCAGTTTATGTTTGTATGTGGAAGGTCAGGAACACGATGTCTGCACAGTCACTCTCAATGTCCCCAAACATAAGGCGCTGAAGGAATGGCGACTTGACACAGCGTTGACGCATCAAAAAGTGGATTCAAAAGGCTTTGGCACGTATGTTGCGCAAAGTTATGACGAATTAATTGATCACCCCTTTTTAATGGGCTCCCTGGAAACGATTAAATTTAAAGCACACGGTATTCCACATCGCATGTCCATTGTTGGGGCAAAAGAGGTGGATACTGATCGATTGATGCATGATTTGAAAAAGATTTGTGAAACGCAGATGGATTTATTTGGGGGCAGCCCTGTCAAGAAACAATATGTATTTTTAACGTGGGTGGTTGGCCATGGTTATGGAGGGTTAGAACACCGATCATCCTCAGCTTTAATGACGTCTCGCGAAAATCTACCCTATGAAGGGATGCCTGCAAAATATCAACCTTACGCTGAATTTTTAAGTTTATGCAGCCATGAATATTTTCACACGTGGCATGTAAAATCCACCAAGCCTGAAGCATTTATGCCCTACGATTTATCCAAGGAAAATTATACGCGCCAATTATGGATTTTCGAGGGTTTCACATCGTATTACGAAGATATTTTGTTGGCACGTGCAGGGCTGATCAGCGAATCGCAATACCGTACTATGTTTGCCCAAAAAATCACCAGTGTGGAACGGAACCCTGGTTATGGGGTGCAGTCCGCAGCCGATTCTAGTCACAGTGCATGGATTAAATTTTACGATCCCAATGAAAATTCACCAAATGTGACGATCAGTTATTATGCGAAGGGAGCCTTGATCGCATGGGGTTTGGATATTTTATTACGTCGAGGTGGAAAATATTCCCTCGATGATTTGATCAAGTATTTATGGAAAACGTATGGTGAACAAGGGATAGGTGTCCCAGAAAATGCAGTCGAAAAAATCGTCTTAGAATGGGGTGGGAAAAAATTGGCCAAAGCCTTGCATGAATGGGTGTATGGCGTTGAGCCACTGCCGTTGGTCGCCTGGGCAAAAGCATCGGGCTGGACGTTAACCCATGTTTCTGACACGCCAGAGTGCCACGTGGATTTGGGTGTTCGTGTATCGAATGATGGACGTCAAATCGTCACAGTTTGTTTAGATGGTGGCGCTGCGCAATTGGCGGGCATTTCTGCGGGTGATGAATTATTGGCTTGTCAAGGATTAGCCTTGCGTCAACGTCCTTTATCTGATATTTTGCAACGATTTCGTCCTGATGATACCGTGAAAGTTCATGTCTTTCGAGGAGATATATTATTACAGTATGACGTTAAATTGCAATCGGCGAAGCCAACCAAAGTGGTCTTATCGTCGTAGAATTTTTTAATAGGAGCTTATTCATGAAAAAAACTGTGATTCAATGTGCATCGATTTGTTTATTGACCGTGTTAGGATTGTCTCGCACAGAAGCCTGCACTGATTTTCGTCTCACTGCACAAGACGGTAGCGTGTTGATTTCACGTAGCATGGAATTTGGGACAGACATGCATACGCAATTACGCACATCGACAAAAGGTCGTGCATATCAATTTCAAACAACTGATGGGAAACCGGCCGCACAATGGGTCGCTCAATATGGATATATTTTTTTAGATGCACTCGATCAAGATGTTGCTGTGGATGGGATGAATGAGGCAGGGCTGTCAATTGAAGGTTTGTATTTGCCAGGTGAAACACAATATCAAACTGTACCTGTCGGCAGTGAAACGAAGGGTGTTCCTTATTATGCTTTCGGTGATTGGATATTGAGTCAATTTAAAACAGTGGACGAAGTGCGCGCGGCTTTGGCGAATGTATATGTGTTTGAGCAAAAATTGGCTGGCTTTCAAGACAGGGTTTTTCCATTGCATATTTCCATCTTTGATGCCAGTGGTAAGGGAATTGTCGTTGAGTTTGTGAAAGGTCAGCAGAAGGTTTATGACAATGAATTGGGTGTGATGACGAATTCACCCCAATATGATTGGCAGGTCGTGAATCTGCGCAATTATGTGAATTTGACAGCCTCTAACCCCACACCTGTTGATCAAGGGGGAATGACATTTACGGCGACAGGCCAAGGGGCTGGGTTAATGGGCTTACCCGGAGATTTCACCCCACCTTCACGCTTTGTCAAAATGGCTAAACTGATGCAGTTCGCTGATAAACCTGCGAATGCACAATCCGCGTTGAATTTAGCTCAACATATGATGAATAATGTGGATATTCCGCTGGGCACTGTGTCAGGTGTTGATCATGGTCAAACGGTGAAGGATTATACCCAATGGGTCGTTTTCAAAGACTTATCGAACAAGAAACTTTACTATAGGACTTATGATAATATGACCATTCGAGGGGTATCCATGTCATCATTGGATTTTTCTAAAAATGCGCCGCGTCTGAAGATGGCGATTGATGTACCGGAGTTTGAGTTGGATGTCAGTGATTCCTTTAAGTCAATGAAATAGGGCGGCATTTTAATACTGATGTAAGAAGTGAACCATGGTATATCGGATTAAACAAGTTATAAATTATTATCGTGTCAATGGCGCGCTAAGAACCATTCAAAAAATATGGTGTACATTAAACGCCGTAATGGATTCGACCGTTGTACAGATCAAGCGTACAGTGGAACCAATGTCTGTGGAAGACATTGGTTACGCTCATTTCAAGCAATGTCGACCTTTATCTGTTTTTACCATACCGGATAGGAGTGCGAAACGGGTTACCTTGGTGACCGATAGCATTAGCGCAGGGAGTTTTTATGGGGGTGTAGGGACAGCCATTATTTTTGCTGCCCTCCTGGCAGAGTCGCGTCAAGCACAGTTGCGCATTGTTACCCGTATGGAGCCGCCACAACCAGACAATGTCGATGATTTATTCAAGGCGCATCAAATCGTTTTATCAAAAGACATGCAATTTGTGTTCAGCCCTTCATCAAATAATGCTGACAGCATAGATATTCTCGAGGATGAATTATTTGTGACCACTTCGTGGTGGACAACACAGGCTACATTGGGTGCTATTCGCGAAGATCGTATCATTTATATTTTGCAGGAAGATGAGCGAATGTTTTACGGTCGTGGTGATGCTTATTATCGATGTGAGCAAGTATTATCTCATCAAAAAATCCGTTTTCTGGTGAATTGTAGTTTGTTATATGAACATTTGATTAGCAGTGGTTTGGCAAACATCGCTGAGAGAGGCATTTGCTTTGAGCCTGCTTTTCATCGAGATGTGTTTAGACAAAAAAGGGAAGTATCCAACGATAAATTTAAGATGATGTTTTATGCGCGCCGTTTTAATGATCGTAATCTTTATTATTTCGGGATTGAGCTCATTGAGCTTGCCATTGCTAGGGGTGTGATTGATTTGAATCGATGGGACATTCTATTTTTTGGAAAAGATATTCCATTCATGCATTTTTCAAATGGTTATACACCGCAATGTTTTGAAAATCTGAAGTGGACTGAATATGGCGAACTGATCAGCACGGTTGATCTGGGTTTTTCATTGATGTATACGCCACATCCTAGCTACATTCCATTTGATTTAGCGACGGCAGGGGCTGTGGCGGTGACCAATCGATTTGGTATAAAGCAAGATTTATCGCATTATTCCAAGAATATTTTATGTGGCGATTTAAACCATGAGTCCATGCTGAGCACGCTGGCTGCAGGGATTCAATTGGCCATGAACCAGCCGATCCGAACACAAAATCATCAAGATAATCGGATTGGCAAGGATTGGCGCGCTGCCTTTTCAGACGCGCTTCATTCATTTTCACAGTAGGGTATTTAAATGTTTATACTTGAGAAGGTACCTGCTGTTCCTTATGCTGCCCCGTGGGATCTGCCATACCAAGAACGGCTGAACATGTTAAGAAGGGGAAGCAAGCGTGTTGCATATTTCGTTGAATCAGCCAATTGCAGTACATTTCGTTACCGTGTATACAATATGGTTCAAGTACTCAATGATCAACCAGAAGAGGTGTCGGCTTCTTATTTCTTTTTGAGCGATATGCATCATGTGAATGACATTGCCAATTGTGCTGATATGTTAGTGATTTGTCGTGCCCGTTATGACCACCATATTTATCATCTTATTCATGCCTTTAAAAGGAGAAATAAAAAAGTATTGTTTGATGTGGATGATTTGGTATTTAATACCGATTATGCGCATTTGGCATGCAAAACGACGGATTATTTGATGGGAACAGGACAAGAATGGGACTATTGGTTTGCCTATATGTCACGCATGGGTGCAACGCTGCGTCTTTGCGATGGGGGAATTGCCACCAATGCATTTTTGGCAGATCACATGCATGCATTTTCTGGATTACCTATGAATGCTGTGCCTAATTTCCTCAACCGAGAGCAACTGGACATTTCTAATACAATTTTTGAGTTGAGGCAGACGATTTCATGCAAACAGGATGACAACATTTCCATAGGGTATTTCAGCGGAAGCCCTTCACATGTTCACGATTTTGCCATTGCATTACCTGCGATCGAATCATTGTTAACAGAAATGCCGAATTTAAGTTTAGCATTAACGGGCTACATAGATGCGAATGTGTTACGTTCACGCTTTGGACGATCTCGTATCCATTACTTTCAATTCTCTGATTTCATCAATTTGCAACGCTTAATTGGATCTGTCGATTTCAATCTTGTGCCTTTGCAACATAATGCTTTTACCCAATGTAAATCAGAGTTCAGCAGTTCCCGCCAAGTAAAAAACGCTTGATAAATAGGTAATTTTTAAATTTCATTTCGTAAACTTTTTGGATAATATAGTGTTTCTAACATGAGCACATACCAAGGAAGGTTAGTTAATGAAATTACCAAAAAAATATTTATCGGCGAATGGGCTGCTCGGCATAATTCGCAATCAATTTGCGAAAATTGATCTGCCTCATGCACGTGTTGAACGAGGCACGCCTATTACATTAGTTGATTGTCTAATGTCCGGTTTAGCAGTTTTTTCTTTAAAATATCCTTCGTTATTGAAATTTGATGAAAGCTTAAGTGAAAAAATAACTCGACATAATTTACGTACATTATTTGGAGTGGAACAAGCGCCCTGTGACACCTATATGCGAGAGCGCTGTGATGAGGTAGAGCCTAATGCAGTTAGGCAAGCATTTAAGCGGGTATTTGCATGTGTGCAACGTGGGAAAGCGCTGGAAGAATTTGAATATTTACTGAAAGGACATTATTTGTTAGCTGGGGATGGGACTGGTTTTTTTTCATCGCCTAGCGTGCATTGTGAAAACTGTTGCAGCAAACACTATGGTCAATGTCACGTCATCATTCGATCAAAGCGCCCTAAAACTGCCAAAAAAAATACTTATGTGTTGATTAAGCCTATTGATTCTCCATGGGGGGATGAATGGACGCTATATTTTGTAGATGGGAAGAAACAGTGGCTGATGATTGATCTGAACGCGCTGCCTGAATTAAACGCACTGTTAAAAGGTAGAACAAAACGAGATTTACTCGAGACAGAGCATGTGCTTATCCATGAGATGCTGACGGAGCACTATCGGCTGCCACAGCCTGATGAGCAGGTTCATTATTATCACAATATGTTTTGTGCGGCTATTGTACATCCTGACAAAAAAATAGTGTTACCACTTGCCCCTGAAGCGATTGCAAAGACAGATGGATGCACAAAGAATGATTGTGAACGAAATGCAGCTAAGCGCTTATATTCTGATGCCAGACGCGAGCACCCACATTTAAAATTTATTGTTGTTGAAGACGCGCTGGCTTCTAATGTGCCTCATTTGCGAGATTTAAATGCCTTAGATATGCGTTATATTGTGGGTGTTAAGCCAGGTGATCATGAATTTTTATTTGAATGGCTTGAAGGTGCTGACTGCACGGAATACTGTCAGAGCACGACAGATGGAAAAACACACCGTTATCGCTATAGAAATCAGGCGCCGCTTAATAGAAGCCACCCTGATTTTAAGGTTAATTTTTTGGAATATTGGGAGACAGATAAGAAAGGGAAAGTGCAACATTTTAGCTGGGTTACCGATATTCAAATTACGCAAGAGAATTTATATGACATCATGAGAGGAGGACGTTCAAACTGGAAAATAGAAAATAATGCATTTAATACGCTCAAAAATCAAAATTATCATTTTTCACACAATTTTGGCCATGGATATAAAAATCTTTGCACGATTTTTGGCATGCTTATGTTGTTGGCTTTTTTTGTAGATCAAGTTCAAGAATTAAGCTGTCATCTTTTTAAGCAAGCTCGAGAAAGATATCGGTCTCGAACGTCGCTATGGGAAAGAATGCGCGCATTTTTTATGTGTTACTTTATTGAAAGTTGGCATGATTTATTTACGGCTATATCCAGTGGCGGAGAATATGGGGCGCAGCTCATTATTGATAGTTAAGCTGTTGGATCAACGTGCGTAAGTAGTGTCGAATGATTTTTTGATTTTTGAGCCAGAAAAAATAACTTTAATAATCTTATCTAAATTCTATTAGAAGCTTTTGCTCGCCCTAAATTCCTAAACACCGATCATGAGAATGAGTTTGGATAATAGCATTTGCTTGGCGGGAACTGCTGATCAGAGTTAAAATATTTTGAGGCGGCAGTGGTGGGGACAGTAACGATTGCATCGCCGTCATTCACATACCAGCAATGCATTCGTGATGGAGATAACGGTTATTTGTCGCAAGCACATCAATGGAAAACAGTTCTGAAGAAGGCTATGAATGAGTGGCATAGTGATAGCGATATGGCTCGCCGTGCTCGTCAGGATGCAATTGATAGATATGCATGGTTTAATCAACGCTCAGTCATTTTGACTGCGCTTGCTCTATAAGGTAGATATATGGATCATTCCAAACGAGTCACAACAGATTTCTTTTTACCAGAGTTTGTTCCTGAGTATTATCGTTCTATTCATGCTGATCTTGCTCAAATGGATGATGAAGCATTGTGGCAACATTATGTGCAGTATGGGAAGTATGAGGGAAGGGCATCAAGCCCTCATCAATGGAGAGAGGCTTTGCGTTCCGTTTCTGAAGGATTGGGGGCATGCCTTGAAATTGGTCCTTCATCCTCTCCATTTTTAAGGGGGAGCAATGTTTACTATTTTGATGTCCTTGATGCTCCGAGACTGCTTGAAAAGGGACGTGCAAGCGGTTTACCGACGGAAAATATGCCTGAAGAGATTCATTATTGGCATGAACATGGTGATTTATCTGTTGTGGATAGACAATTTGATTTGGTCTTCAGCAGCCATTGCATTGAGCATCAACCCGATTTGATCGCGCATTTGAAACAAGTGGAACGGATATTGAGTGATGATGGCGTTTATTTGATGTGGGTGCCAGACAAACGATTTTGCTTTGATCATTTCTTGCCTACTACAACGGTTCAGGATATTGTCAGCGTTCATGAGACAAAGCGCACAAATATGTTGTCAAAATTTATAGATCATATTTTATTCACGGCACACAATGATCCTGTACGACATTGGTCAGGTGATCATGGGGAACATAATGTCGTTCGAAGCGAGATGCCTTCTGTCAGGCAAGCTATTACATCAGGTATCGCATCCTACCAAGAGGGCAGCTATTTGGACACGCATCACTGGCATTTCTGGCCCGATCATTTTAGGTATGTGATGGAGCAGTTAAATCTTTTGGGTCATACACAGTTTTATCCTGTACGTGTGTACCAAACGTTATTCAATTTTTTCGAATTTGCGGCTGTCCTAACAAAGAAGGGGAAGGGTGGTGACCATGCTCTAACCCCACCCTGTGAAGACTCTGCTTGGGCAGAAATCAAGGCAAGGGCGCGTGATCGGCTGCTGGCAGAGGAAGCCGCTTCTTCTAACATTCTTCAACGTTTTATAAAAAGATTCCTGGATCTTTAGGGAGATCTGTGTCAGAATTGCCGAGAAGGTTTAGGCTGATGAAGGGGCGTATTAATAGTAAGCTCGCTGAATCACCCTGGGCCAATTGTTAAAGTGAATGTTAGGACTATTGTTATGAACAAAATTTATGTGGGCAACCTGCCTTATACCGTTGCTGATGATGAACTGCGTGATATTTTCGCGGATTGTGGCGAAATCATCAAAATCAGCTTGATCAGAGACAAAGCAACGCGTAAATCGAAAGGTTATGCGTTCATCGAGTTTGCACAAGCTTCAGATGCTCAAAAAGCTGTTGATCAGAAGAATGGCAATGATATTGGTGGTCGTCCACTCCGCGTCAACATTGCGGAAGATCGTCCTTTTGGCAGCGCTGGCGGTTCTGCTGGCGGCTCAGGCGGTCGTGGTGGCTTCGGTGGCGGCCGTGACAGCGGTGGCGGTCGTGGTGGCTTCGGCGGCGGCCGTGGCGGCGAATCACGCGATAGATATTAATCTATCTGTGCCCCTAAAAACCCCCGCTGATGCGGGGGTTTTTTTTCGTCTGAAATAGGTCACCGTTCACCGAAATTGTAGGGGTTCAGCTTGCTAGACCCCCTGCAGGAGGTTGGGTGATGAGCTAAAGAGTGGCCCTAAATAAAGCCAGTTTGATACATTAACTTTTTGAGGCCGGTTAACATGGTGTCAGCGTGGGTTCTGCTGAGCAGCAGTTTTTCAAATAACCACTTTTCATTGTCCTGCATGAACGATGATAACTGGAGTACATTTTCAGTAGATAACGCTCCTCTAAAGAATCCATCCATCTTGATCAGCGGTAATCCTAGGTAAAAAAGTAACATATTATTGGAGTGGATTTGACTTCCAGACGGGATCTTTTTGCCAAGTACAAATGATTCTAAAATAAGAGATTTAATATACAGACACATTTTTTTATCAAGTTGATCATCGACAATGTGGAGTTGATCGATAAGCGTCTTTTTCATCGCAGGTAAATCATATGGGTCACAAGTATTGTTAAAGAAAAGCTTTGAATCAAGGGGACTGTAATTAATTGATATGAAATCCTGCCAGACATCCTGTGCAGAGATGCACTGAAAATTGGATTTTGCGGTTAAGGCGAACGCGGTGCTGATTTCCTCGGAAGACTGTAGTCTCTGTGAAACGAAACGCATGTCGTAAGCAGCAGAAAATTGTGATGGGTCAGAAACAATTTTCTGTAATAAAACGGATAAGGCAATTTCACCATTTTTGATGACTTGGGGTCTCAGGTCGGTGTTTCTGTAATGATCCCAAAAGCGTATAAAATGTTCAGAACATAGAATTTGATGGTTCAATGAAATAGCGAATGAACCTAAGTGATGAGTATGTTTGAAATTTTCAGTTGCACCTAGTACTGAAGTGTCGCTGTCCATCAATTGATTGAGAAAAGCCTCACATCGCGAGGATTCATAGAAAACACTGTCATTCAGCATGAGCAGGCGAGGGCACTTTAGGTGATATTCTTTAGCGAACAAAAATTGAAAACCTGCTTTGTAACTTCCAAAATCGCGTCCAAAGTTATAACGCTCTATATAGCAATTCACGAGATTGGATGGTGGTTCATCAAGCTTAAGATTATTCACTGCAATCACAAAAAAGTTCAATTTTTTTGCAATCATGAGCAATTGCTCAATATCCGAGCGGAGCAATCCCTTCTCGTATAGTGCGATGAGAACAATTTTCTCTCCATGATATTCACTTTCTATGAAAATATGATTTTTATGTTTCAACGATTTGAAATAAGATATTATCGAAATAATAGATAAAGCAATGCTTATCATTATGTAGGTTAATTGATGAAACATATCGTAGAATATGTTAAAAACTTTCATGACGACTTTACTGATTTTTGTGTGCATCACAATCCTTAAAATGAGATCCTTTTTCATCCTTGTCAGAGAGTAATACTGGACCCGTCACAGGCCAATCAATGGCCAAATCCTTGTCATCCCATCGAATTGAGCGTTCATGTGCCCTACTGTAAAACTGCGTCGTTTTGTATAACATTTCAGCTGTGTCAGATAATGTGAGAAAGCCATGGGCGAAGCCGCCGGGGATCCACAATTGTTTTTTATTGTCTGCCGAAAGATGCACAGACACATGTTGTCCAAACGTGGGGGAGGAAGGGCGAATATCGACAGCCACATCCCAAATCTCTCCCTGAATCACGCGCACCAGCTTGCCTTGTTCCATTGGCGGTAGTTGATAATGAAGACCGCGCAACACATGCTTCACAGATTTTGAATGGTTGTCTTGGACAAACGAAACGGATAAACCAGTGGCTTCATGGAATAATCGCTCGTTGAAACTTTCGAAAAAGAAACCACGTTCATCTTCAAATAATTGGGTTTCAATCAAAAAAACACCCGATAGAGATAACGGTGTGATTTTCATTTAAGCGTGTCCTCCGCAATCAAACGTGACAAATAACTGCCGTAACTGTTGTGTCGATATTGATGCGCAAGCTGCTCAATCGATTGACGTGAAACATATCCTTTTCGATAAGCGACTTCTTCGGGACAACCTATTTTCAATCCTTGTCTATGTTGAAGTGTGTGGACAAGTTGATGCGCTTCAAGCAGGCTTTCATGTGTGCCAGTGTCGAGCCAAGTGAGTCCACGTTCCATCACTTCAACCAATAATTTACCTTCTTTCAAATACAGATTGTTAAGATCAGTGATTTCTAATTCGCCTCTTGCGGACGGACTAAGTGTTCGCGCATAGGCAGGTGCATCAGCATTATAATAATAAAGTCCTGTGACAGCGTAATGTGATTTAGGAGAGTTTGGCTTTTCCTCGATATCAATCACTTTGCCTTGTTCATCAAAACTGGCAATACCATACCGTTCTGGATCTGACACGGGATACACAAAAATGGTTGATGTGTTGGTGCGTTCATTGGCTGATAACAGTAAGGGTGTTAATTGATTGCCATAGAAAATGTTGTCACCTAAAATCAAGGCAGAAGGAGCCCCTGCAAGAAAAGGTTCCGCAATCAGTAAAGATTGCGCGAGTCCATCTGGAGAGGGCTGAATCGCGTAATGGATGTCTAGACCCCATTGAGATCCATCTTGTAATAAACGTTGATAAGAAGGCATGTCTTGCGGCGTTGAAATGATGAGAAACTCTCGAATATTGCTCAGCATCAGTGTGGTGAGTGGGTAATAGATCATCGGTTTGTCATACACAGGTAATAACTGTTTAGAGATAGCTGCTGTACTGGGGTATAATCGTGTGCCGTGTCCCCCCGCAAGAATAATGCCTTTACGATTCATATTTTTTCCTTATTGAGGAGTGTAGAAATGATTTCAGGAACGGGTGTTTCCCAATCAGGTAAGCGTATCTTGAAAAAACTGCATAATGCTTGGTTGTTTAAAACAGAATAGGCAGGTCGTTTGGCGGGCGTTGGAAACGCTTCTGTGTTGATGGGAAAAATATGATCGGGTGATGTTTGAATCTTTGCGCCTGCTTGATATGCTGCTTCAATGATCATCTTCGCAAATCCAAACCAGCTGGTTTGGCCGCTCGCAGTCAGATGAAATGTATCGCCACGATAATCACGCAAATCATCACGCGTTTTTAATTGTTGGATAATATCTGCAGTGACATCTGCAATGAGCGATGCAGGCGTAGGCGCACCGATTTGATCACTCACGACACTGATCTGAGATTTTGAACGAGCAAGGTTTAACATGGTTTTTGCAAAATTCTTTCCCTGAGCACTGTATACCCAGCTGGTGCGAAAAATAACATGTTTGCAGCCTGATGCGCGAATGGCTGCTTCACCTGCTGCTTTGGTTTTTCCATAAATGTTGATCGGATTGATCACATCAGTTTCTATGTAAGGTGTTTTTTTTGTGCCATCGAACACATAATCAGTCGAGTAATGGATAAGCCAGCCATTGTTTTTGGCGGCGTATTTCGCCATGATGTCAGGCGCTAATGCATTGATGCGATGTGCTTCTGCTTCATGAGATTCTGCCTGATCGACTTGTGTATAGGCTGCTGCGTTCACAATCATATCAGGTGATTGATGTTCAATCCAATCTGATAACGCGCGAGGTTCATTCAGGTCAATGCTCGCGCGATCGCATAATATCAGTTGTCCGAGCGGCGCAAGTGAGCGTTGTAATTCAGTGCCAACTTGCCCATTTGGTCCAAATAAGAGAATGTTCATTGTAAGGCTTCTTCTGCAGCAAGATACCAAGACACTGTTTCTTGAAGGCCATCTTCAAACGAATGACGGGGTGTCCAGCCTATGGTCTCTTCAATTTTTTGTGGATTGATGGCATAGCGTTTATCATGTCCGAGGCGATCTGTGACGAAACTGATTTGTGATTGATAGGGTTTTCCATCTGGCCTGGGTTGTTGCTGATTTAACACATTGCAAACAGCTTCCACTACCGCTAAATTTGTTTTTTCTGTTTTTCCACCAATATTGTAAGTTTCTCCAACGGCTCCTTTTTCAAGCACATAACGAATGGCTTCGCAATGATCGCTTACATACAACCAATCGCGGACATTTTGCCCGTCACCATAAATGGGCAAGGGTTTGCCTGATAGGGCATGTGCGATGAGCAATGGGATCAGCTTTTCTTTGTATTGATGTGGGCCGTAATTATTCGAACAATGTGTTATGAGCGTCGGTAAACCATATGTGTGATGGTACGCGCGAACGAGGTGATCAGAGGATGCTTTGCTCGCAGCATAAGGGCTATTGGGTTGGTAAGGGTGAGTTTCTGTGAACGCAGGGTCATGTGGAGACAGTGAGCCGTATACTTCATCTGTAGAAACATGTAAAAAACGGAAAGCCATTTTTGCTTGGGATGACAGTTGTGCAAAATATTCTTGTGCAGCTGCTAATAATCGATATGTGCCCATGATATTGGTGTGGATGAAATCTTCTGGGCTATGAATCGAACGATCAACATGAGATTCAGCAGCGAAATGAATGATTGCACATGGCTGGTGTGTCTTTAATAATGATAAGACCAGCTCGGTATTGTTGATATCATTCTGTATGAAAACATGACGAGGGTCATGTTCGATTGATTTCAAATAATGCAGGTTGCCGGCGTAAGTGAGTTTGTCGAGGTTAATGATTTTTTCATCCGATTGCTTGAGCCAGTCTAGGACGAAATTGGACCCAATAAATCCTGCACCACCTGTGATGAGTATGGCCATGTTCAGTATTTTCCAAGTAAAGCTGCGACCCACAATCCTATCATACCCAGTTGTGTTTGACGAGAGAGCCCTGATTGATGTAAGTAAACTAATCTCATGAAAAAGCTGGATTCCCGGGATTTGATGAATGTGTTCAATATCCGTTGATTGTCTGGTGTCAAACGATGGATGTGTGGGAGTAGAGCCGATAACTGTATGTCATTCCATTCCTTGAACTGGTTATTCAACACCAAACGAAGCCTTTTCAATCGAGCCATCACAGAGATATTTTGACCAACCACATTATGGTCATGCTGCCGATATCGCACACTAGGGTAGGAGTCATAATAAACATTCCCGCCAATACCGGAGATGATTTGATACATCCACCAGTCATGGCTAACGATCTGTGTCGGCAGCATGGAACGGAGGGCGTTCCAAGCTGTTGCATTCAGCACCATGGTGTTCCCGCCTGCAATGCTTTGGGCCAATGCATTCGCAAAGCTGGGAGGATGAGGATAAAGCGGCGATAGGCCTATCTCTTGTCCTTCTGTGTTGATTAACCGCGTCCGGCTGCCATAGAGATTAGGCTGATCTGTTGGAAATGATGAGAGTACGTTGACAGCACGTTCAAGCTTATCAACTTCCCAAATATCATCTTGGTCACAAAAGGCCATGAAAGGTGTTGAGGGTTCAATCGCTGTCAAAAAACTCAAGAAATTGTGTTGAAAACCCTTTTGAGCGGCTTTAGAAGTTGGATATGGAGGCCGGGATACTGCTGGCGATAGTCTTCAATCATGGATAACGTGCGATCGGTTGAACCATCATCACTGATCACCAATTGGGCGGATAAAGTCTGTTTGGCAATAGACTCAATTTGTTGGCCAAGAAACTCTTCGCCATTTCGGGTGCATAAAAAAACAGTGATATTTTGTTTGTTCATGGTGAGGATTGTACGACAGAAATAGGGTATCATCAACATCAAATGATTCAATGAATGTGGAGACAGCATGCATTTTTGTCCAGTGATATTAGCCGGTGGCACAGGAACACGTTTATGGCCATTGTCGCGCGAGCTGATGCCGAAACAATTTTTACCCATTGTCGGTGAGAAAACCCTTTTTCAAGACACGTTACTTCGCGCGAATGCCTTATGTGGCGATGTGGCTCCCTTAATTGTATGTAACGATGCCCATTATTTTTTCTGTCAAGATCAACTGGCGGATATCAATATGGCTGACGTGCAATTCTTGCTTGAACCTGTCCCACGTAATACGGCCAGTGCCGTGGCGTTGGCTGCGTTGTTTTGGCAAGATCTTGGTGAGGGCGATACACCCATGCTGATCATGCCGGCAGACCATTTGTTGGCAGATAAGGAGCATTTGAAAGCGTGCCTTATGTCTGCTGTGCCATTCGCGAAAGCGGGACGTCTGGTCACATTTGGTGTGCATCCGACAAAGCCTGAGACAGGGTATGGCTACATTGAAATGGGTGAAAGTTTGGATGAACAGGTTTTTCAGGTCAAACGCTTCGTCGAAAAACCCAACCGAGACACTGCAGAACATTATATTGCAGCAGGTCACTATGTATGGAACAGTGGACTATTTTTAGTGACACCCAATGTTTATTTGGATGAGTTGAAACAGTATCAACCTGAAGTGTTATCCCATGCGACTCAAGGTTTTCGCGAAGCGCACGTGGGGAATGATTATCGTCGCATACATCAAACGCATTATGAATCTTGTCCCAATATTTCTATTGATTATGCTGTGATGGAAAAAAGCGATCAGGTTGTCGTAGTACTGCTTAAAACACATTGGTCAGATTTGGGTTGTTGGGCTGCTGTTTCTGAAAGCCATGCATCAGATGATCAAGACAATGTATTGATCGGCGATGTGATCGCGCAGCACAGCCATGATTGCTATCTGAATGCACAAGACAATCGGTTGATCGCAGCCATTGGATTGTCACACATGATGGTGGTTAGCACAGCAGATGCGATATTGGTGGCAGATAAACAATATGCGCAAGAAGTGAAGACCCTGGTAAAAAAATTGAAAGATGAGAACCATTCGAGTGTTACAACGCATCGGCGCGTGTATCGTCCGTGGGGATATTATGAGTCTTTGGTTGCAGGCTCGCATTACCAAGTGAAGCATATCATGGTGAAACCAAATGCCCGTTTATCCTTGCAAAAACATCAACACCGCGCAGAACATTGGGTGGTAGTGCGTGGTGTGGCAGACGTTGTTAATGATGATGTGCACGTCACCCTTCACGCGAATCAATCAACGTATATTCCCAAAGGAGCTGTGCACCGGTTGTCAAATAGTGGCACGGATCCTTTGCATGTGATTGAAGTCCAGTCTGGGGATTATTTGGGCGAGGACGATATTGTGCGGTTGCAGGATGATTATGAGAGGGTTTTATAAATGTTCACATACCGCTCCGCCATCATCTCGGCTGTAAAATCTGCCAAATAGTGCGCACGGATATTGCTTTGTAATCGTCGATAATAATCATCTTGTAAGTGCAGTGTATTGATCGCCTGAGCCAATGCACCTGGATCGGCTGGGGGAACCACAATCCCTGTTTTTCCCTGTTGGTTGATAAAAGAGGTGCCCGTGCCGATATCCGTTGAAATGGCTGGCTTGTGATAGCATAACCCTTCCAACAGGCTCAAACAAAATGCTTCACTGCGTAAATGCGATGGCGCAACAACAGCACGGCACAGGGTTAACAATGCGGCCTTGTCGAGATCAGGCACATACCCCAAAAATGTCACATTCTTGAGAGCGAGTTGTTTGGCGATGGCCTTGTAGCGCGCCTCTTCTGGTCCTGTGCCAGCAATCACGATGTGTGCTTGTGTGTGTCGCGCGGCTTGCAATAAAAACTCAACGCCTTTGTAGTAGCGAAGTACGCCAATGAAGAGAAAGAAATCCTTGCCCAATTGCGCTTCCCATTGTTTGAGCAACAAGGGCTCAGCCACGGGACAGTCGGATTGAGCCATACCCAGCGGTATGGCAGTGACTTTGTCGATGTGCGCCTGTAATACAGGGCTAGATTGGATGTAATGTGGTGATGTGGCCACAATGGCTTGTGCATGGCTGAGAAAACGGTGCATCAAAGGTTCATACGGTATTTTGAGCAACCGTTGTTTAACGATGTCTGAATGATACGTGATGATGTAGGGCTTTTTACTTTTTGTGGCCAAGTGCATGATATCTGCAAATGGCCAAGGGAAATGGTAATGGATCAGATCATACGTGCGAGTCAATGATTCAAAATGCGTGAGAAAAGGCATGCTCATCGGGCATGAGGCAAATGTGACAGTGTTCGAATAGCGGAAGACTGCATAATCACTTTTGAAGACATCCGTTTGCGGGGTTGAGCCCACCGCGACATCCGCTTTAACCCCGTGTTTGGGGAGTTCACGACACAACTGGTGAATCACTTGTTCTACGCCACCCGTTGTTTCTGGATAGTAGCTTTTGTAGACATGCAGGGCCTTCATGGTGTTTCATTCCGAACAAAGGTTTCCTGATAAAATGCCATGGCGTCTGGGGTGGGGCCGTGGAAAACAATGCTGCCGGCGTCCATCACAATGGATTTGTTACAGATGCTGCTGAGTAGCTCTGCATCATGGCTTGCGAGAATGACAATTTTCGAATGGTTGATCATGCTGTCCAAACGCTCACGGGCTTTTTCAATGAATTGCGCATCACCCACACCGACGACTTCATCCAAAATGAGGATTTCTGGCTCTATGGCAGTCGCGATGGCAAATGCAAGCCGCAACTGCATGCCGCTTGAGTAGGTGCGAATGGGCATGGAGAGGTAGTCTCCCAAATCTGTGAAGGCGGCGATGGATTTGCTGTGTTCTTCGATCGCTTTGAAGGTCATGCGATTCAATAAGCCACACATGAAAATGTTTTCATAACCGGTTGATTCAGGATCGAGTCCCAACATGACATTCAGTAAGGCAGTGACTTTTCCATTGATCTGAATATCACCTTGTAGGGGCTCATAAATACCGGCCAGCACACGCAACAGGGTGCTTTTTCCAGCGCCATTGTGCCCAATGATACCCAGCCTATCGCCATGTTCAATGTGTAAATTGATACCGCTTAGCGCGCGTACTGTGATGACATTACCATTAGCTTGTTTGATCAAGCCCCCTGTCGTGGCGCGCAATAACCGTTTTTTGAGAGAGCGGGTATTGGCCCCATATACGGGAAAGTCCAGTGATACGTTTTTCAGAGAAATGTCAGCCATGTGTTATACCCAAAACGCGATGCGATGTCGGCACCGCCACAATAAAAGGAACATCAATAGAAAACCTGCGAGCGTGAAACAAAGCATATAAACGTAGGTGAATAAATCGGGTATTTGCCCAATCATGGGTTGCCGAACCAATGTGACCATTTGGTAGAACGGATTGAACAGGGTGAAAAACGAATAGCGTTCAGGGATCATGTGCGGCATCCACATGACAGGGGTGAGCAAGAAGAATATCTGAACAATACTCGTGATGATGGGTTTCACGTCCTGGAAACGTGTTCCCAGTAGGCTGACAATAAATAGATAAGAAAAGCCGCAGAGATTCAACAAAGCGATATTCAGGATGAACACTAAAAGGGATGCCAGTGAGATGTTGACATGAAAAATAACAATAATGGGGACGATCACCAGGGTGTTGTGTAAAAAAATCAAGGTATTCCGCGTGAGTAACCGCAAAATATAGATGGTGTAGGGCAGTTTGATTTGCTTGATAAAGTTGGCATGTTGGAACAGCACCTCAGTGCTTTCTGCAATATTCATCGCAATGAAATTCCAAGTGATCATGCCACCGGCGATATAGGGGTAGTACACACTCAGATCGACCTTAAACAATTTTGCATAAAGAAACCCCATCGTGTAAACCATGGTGGCCATACTCAAGGTGATCCAGAGTGGGCCAATGACAGAGCGACGATAGCGCAAACGCAAATCCTGCCAACCCAATAGCAGCCATACTCGCCATAGGCCAAGGCCCATCAGCGAGGTCGCGAATTGCACGTATCAGAAGCGTTCGTTGCATGTATTATCCCAACCAGAGAATGATGGATTTTAGCATGTTTGAGGCAATTTGCGCAGATTCCAATATAAGTAGATGAGAAACAGCACGATAAAACTGCTGAACACACCACTATCTGGTACTTGATACTGGATCATGATCCATGCAATGCATTGTCCTAACACCGCGAATCCTGCAATCACCCAGACCGCCTGGCACCGGGAGAGGCCCCGTTTGATCAGGCTGTCTTGAATATGATCGTTTCCTGGTTTAAAAGGTGAGCGCCCTTTCCTGATGCGTTTGATAAACACCGTTGCTAAATCCATGATAGGAACCATCACGACCCATAACATGATCGCTGGAGAAGCAATCGACGTTGTTGATTGCGACAAATCAATGGTGAACCAGGCTAAGGCAAAACCAAGCAAAGTGCTGCCCGCATCCCCCATAAAGACAACTGCTTTGCGCGCAGGCCACCAGGGAAAATTAAATACTAAATAGGCGAGAACCGCGGTGGAGAATAACATCAATACGAGGGCTGTTTGGTGTTGGCCTGAGTATGATGCAATCGCTGCTAAGCTGATGAAGGCTATGAGACTTAAGCTGCCTGCCAAACCATCAATGCCATCCAGCATGTTGACGGCATTGATCAACGTTGCCGCGCCAAAGAGGGTAATAGGCACAGCCATGTAGCCTAAATAAAATGTTGCTTCACTGAACAAACCGCCGAGTTGTTCTAAACAAACGTGACCCCAAAAAATCATGAATGACACGGCGACAAGTTGCAAAGCCAATCGAATGCGAGCAGAGATATCGTGCAAGTCATCTAAAATGCCGACGATCAATATAAACATTCCAATGACCATAAAACTACGGTATGGGAGGAAAACCGTGGGCAAATAAACCAACCCTGCATAAAGACCAATGAACATCGCAATCCCGCCGACAATAGGTGTAGGCAGCGCATGTTGTTTGCGCCCCCCAGGCATGTCAACCAACCTGATTTTATTTGCCCACTTTTTCAAGACGAGTATAGTAAGCACGGTGAATATGAAAGTGATTCCGATTGCTGCAAAAAAAGTATGTTCCATCATCGTTGCATCCATGTTGTATTGAACATCATCAGCATGCTACTATACCCTTTCTTTCATCAGCAGGGAAGGATATTGGATGGAGATTACTGTTCACGGCGTCGGATATGTCGGGCTTGTCACAGGCGCTTGTTTTGCAGAGGCAGGTAATCATGTGGTGTGTTTTGATGTTAATGCAGCGCGCATCCATGAACTTCAACAATGCCGCCCACCGATTTATGAACCTGGTTTAGAAGAATTGCTGAAACGCAATGCCGAAGCGGGGCGCCTTAGATTCACAACCAATGTTGAAGCAGCTGTTTCGCATGCAACCGTGCAATTCGTTGCCGTGGCTACCCCTGCGCAAGAGAATGGTGACGCTGATTTAGGCTATGTGTTAAGCGTTGCGCGTAATATCGCTGTACACATGCAGTCGTATAAATTGATCGTGAATAAGTCGACGGTGCCTGTGAATGCAGCGCACACTATTCGGCAGGTGGTTGAAGACATCACGGATATTCCTTTTGATGTGGCGTCGAATCCTGAATTCTTAAAAGAAAGCATGGCGATTGAAGATTTCATGAAACCGAATCGGGTGGTCTTAGGTGTTAATTCCGAACGGGCGACGGCATTATTGAAAGCGTTGTATACGCCATTTGTCACCTCCCCTGAACAATTAATGTGGATGGATTTGAAATCTGCTGAGCTTTCCAAATATGCTTCCAATGCCATGCTGGCAACTCGCATCAGTTTCATGAATGAAATGGCGCGGCTGGCGGAAGTTTATGGAGCAAACATCGAACATATTCGCCAAGCAATGGGGATGGATCCTCGCATCGGCGCGCAATACTTACATCCCGGTCCTGGCTATGGGGGTTCATGTTTCCCGAAAGACATGAAGGCGCTGATCCACATGGGTAAAACAGTGGGTGTGGATACCCCCTTGCTGAATGCAGTTGAAGTAGTAAATCATGCTCAAAAACAACGCATGTTTGAAAAACTATATACTTATTGGGGCGGTGATTGTGCCGGGAAAACAGTGGCATTGTGGGGGTTGGCGTTTAAAGCCAACACTGACGATGTGCGTGACAGCGCGAGTATTATCTTGGTCAATGCATTATTATCACATGGTGTGAAAGTGGTGGCGTATGATCGTCTCGCCTCATACCATTTTTTATCAGCGGTAGGAGAGCGAGAAGGGTTGTCGATCGCTGCGTCTGCTGAATCAGCCTTGATCAATGCAGATGCAGTGATCATCATGACGGATCCTCTAGCGTTCAAAACGATTGATGTCACGTTATTCAAGACAACATTAAAGTCCGCTGTGGTGTTTGATGCCCGTAATATGTACGATCCCGCCGCGATGGCGCGCGCTGGCGTGGAGTATTTCTCTATTGGGCGCAATCATGCAATGATGCATAAGGAACATGCCGATGAAACCTATTCGTAAAGCGATTTTTCCCGTGGCCGGTTTAGGCACACGTTTTTTGCCAGCCACTAAAGCAGCCCCGAAAGAATTATTGCCGATTGTCGATAAACCCCTCATTCAATATGCCGTGGAGGAAGCGATTGCTGCCGGCATTGAAGAATTGATCTTTGTGACGAGCAGTAATAAACGTGCGATAGAGGATCATTTTGATCGTAACCTAGAATTAGAATCGTATCTTGAAACGCATGGTCAACTCGAGCGATTGGCTTTGGTTCGCAATATTTTGCCTCCTCATGTGAGCTGTGCTTATGTGCGTCAAAGCGAACCGAAAGGTTTGGGCGATGCTATTTTATGTGCGAGACGCTTGGTCGGTAACGAGCCCTTTGCGGTACTGTTGGCGGACGATTTGATTGATGGTCACGGTGCTGGCGCCATGGCACAGATGGTCGGTTTCTATCAACAGCACGGCGGGCAAGTATTGGCCGCATCTCGCGTCTCCATGAGTGAAGTTCATCATTATGGTATTGTGGACGGGGTTGAGAGTGGTGATCGCGCACACCGTGTTCATCATGTCGTTGAAAAACCTACTGAAGCAGAAGCGCCTTCCGATTTAGCAGTGATTGGCCGCTATATTTTAGATTCTGCTATTTTTGCTGTGTTAGAAAACGCTGTGCCAGGTAAAAATGGTGAAATCCAATTAACAGATGCAATTGCTTCGTTATTATCTTCCATGCCTACGCATGCCTATCAATTCGACGGTATTCGCTACGATTGTGGCAATAAACTCGGTTACATTCAGGCATGTTTGGCGTACGCGATGAAAGACCCAACACTGGCCGCGGGGGTGCATTCCATATGTATTTTTTGATGATCACCATTGTGATTTATTTTATCAAAGATCGAATGATATTTGGAGGTAAACGCTTATTTAATTCCCGCCCGCGCGCGCCCTATATGTTTCCTTTAATCGCTTGCCCCAGTTGATACACTGCCAACGCATATTGGGGGCTTTTATTGTATCGTGTGATCACGTAGAAATTCTGCAAACCTAACCAATATTCTTTATCGTTCACCATTTGGTAACCTAAGACGGTGCCCAGGGCTTTATCGTTCAAGCCGTTCAAATCACGAACGCCTTGTGCGCGCAAGGTGCCAATCGGTGTTTTCGGTTCAATGTTATCTAATCCTACGGAAGGGTCGGACACATGGGTCAATTTGATCGCGACTGGGCTGCCAGATTGCCAACCATAGCCTTTAAAATAATTGGCGACACTGGCGATTGCGTCGTTATGATCTGTCCATAAATTGCGTTTACCGTCGTTGTGAGAATCTACTGCATACTTACGATAAGAGCTGGGCATGAATTGGGGAATGCCCATGGCACCTGCGTAGGATCCTTTCAATGTCAGTGGATCAATATGTTGTTCACGTGTCAGCAATAAATACTCAACCAATTCTTGTCTGAAATAAGGCGCACGTTTTGGATATGCAAAGGCGAGCGTGCTCAACGCATCAATCACGCGATAGCTGCCAGTATTTCTGCCATAGCGTGTTTCTACGCCGATAATCGCCACAATGATAGAAGCAGGGACACCATATGTTTTTTCAGCCTGAGTTAACGCGGCTTTATGTTGATGGTAATATTCAACACCATCTTGAATGGATTTGGGTGTCACGAAAATAGGACGATACAGGTACCAGGGTTTGCCTTCGGCAGGGCGGTTCATGGCATCAATAATGCTTTCTTGGATCTCAACTTTTTTGAAGACTTGATTCAGCGACTGTTGCGAAAATTGGTGCTTCTGCACCATTTCCTGAATAAAGGCTTGTACATCTGGACGCGTGCTGATATCAGCCAATGCCAGCAAGGGGAGGAATATGATGAGAGTCAGTAGACGTTTAATCATGAATATCGCCTTTTAATCAGATACGAGATGACGGTGCGTTCGAATAGACATCAGGATACCAAATCCAGCCATTAAAGTCACTATCGATGTGCCGCCATAACTGATGAGTGGCAGGGGAACTCCAACCACCGGCAGCACGCCTGCCACCATGCCGGTATTAATGATGACGTATATCGCAAAGGTGAGTGTGATACTGCCGGCCAATAATCGTGTGAAGGTATTTTGAGCGCTGATCGTGATGGTCATCATGCGCCAAAGGATAGCAAAATAAGCGGTATACAGTACGACTGCACCCATGAGCCCCATTTCTTCTGTCAGAACGGCGAAGATAAAGTCAGTGGAACGTTCTGGCAGAAATTCCAAGTGAGATTGTGTGCCTTGCATCCAGCCCTTGCCGAAAACACCGCCCGAGCCAATGGCGATTTTAGATTGAATGGTGTGATAGCCTGCTCCTAAAGGGTCAAGCTCAGGGTTCATGAACATTAAAATCCGTTTGCGTTGATAATCATGTAAAAAGTGCCACAACACAGGGGCTGCCAACGCAATCAAGCCAACCAGGCTGAACAAATATCGCCACGGCAGGCCCGCCAAAAATAACACACAGAAACCACTGGCGGCGATCAACAAGGCCGTACCCAAATCAGGTTGTTTGGCAATCATCAAAACGGGCACGATAATGATCAGGCTTGCGAAGAAGCTATCTTTCAAGGTGCAGGGCAGGGGACGTTCAGCAAAATAATACGCAACCATCATGGGGACGGCCAGTTTCATGAATTCAGAGGGTTGAAAGCGAATGAATTTTAAATCGAGCCAACGTTGCGCGCCTTTCCCGACATCCCCCATCACCAAGACGAGGATCAGTAAGATGATGCCAGAGGTGTAGACAAAAGGAACAAGCGCACAAAAATACCGAGGCGGTATTTGTGCGATAAATGTCATGACAGCCAAAGCGATGCCAAATCGTGCCAATTGCCGCTCAAACATACCCAAATTCTGGTTGGCTGCGCTGAATAACACAAAGCAACCAATTCCCATTAAAATAAATAACAAGAACAAGAGCGGGCCATCTAAGTGCCATTTTTCCATGAGCGAACGCTGGTTTCCAAAGCCGGGTGCCGTGCGCGGGGCATGTGGACTGAACGTGAAAGACATCAGGATCCCTCCTTCGTGGGTAGCAAATAGGCATCAAATACATCTTTGGCGACCATTGCACCACTTTTTTTCTGTTTATTTTCAACGATGACAGCGACAGCAATCGTCGGATTTTCAGCCGGCGCATAGCCAATGAACAGGGAGTGATCTTTCAAATGATCTGCTACCAATTCGGGATGGTATTTGGCATTTTGCGGTAAATTAAAAACTTGTGCCGTGCCTGTTTTACCCGCAATGTCATAGTGGGGATTGGCTATATAGCGCGCGGTGCCGCGGTCACTTTGAATGACTGCATACATCCCTTTTGTGATGATATCCCAGTTGGCATCTGAGGCGATGACTGGGGAGAGAATATCCGGCGTGGGGTTTTCCAAACGCCCATCGGCGTATCCAATCGTGGCGACGGCATGCGGCCGAATACGGATACCGCGATTCGCGAGTGTTGCAATCGCATGGGCCATTTGGATGGGCGTGACCATCGTGTATCCTTGGCCAATGCCCGTGCTTAATGTTTCCCCAGGGTACCATACTTGATTGTATCGACCCTTTTTCCATTCTGGGGTAGGCACAAGCCCAGCGGTTTCACCAAAAATATCCACCCCTGTTTTTGTGCCATAACCGAATTGCATGAACGACTCGCCAAGCGTACGAATTTCCATATAATGCGCGATGGTATAAAAGAAGACGTCACATGACTGAGCGATCGCTTTATGAACATCGACTTGCCCATGGCCATTTTTCACCCAGTCACGGTACTGCCGACCTTTGCCGCCCAAACGATAATAACCCGGGTCCCAAATGCTGAAATTGGGGGAGATGGTGTGTTTTTCGAGCGCTTGCAATGCGACAATGGGCTTGACGGTGGAGGCGGGCGGATAGAGCCCTCGCAAGGCGCGATTGTAGAGAGGCTGATCCATGTCAGTGGATAATGCTTTGTAATCGGCGTGGTTGATGCCACGTACAAAGACATTGGGGTCGAACCCAGGCTGGCTCACGAACGCCAGCAATTCGCCTGTTTGAGGTTCAATTGCGACAATGGCCCCACGGCCTTCTTCAAACGCTTTTTCCGCAGCGAGTTGTAAATGACTATCAATCGATAAATATAAATTAGCCCCAGGAGTGGCTTCTTTTGTGTCGAGGATGCGCAACACGCGCCCGCGCGCATCGGTTTCTACTTTTTGATAACCTGTTTCGCCGTGCAGTATATTTTCATAATATTTTTCGAGGCCGGTTTTGCCCATATAGAGGGTTGCCCGGTATTGATCGGGATTGAGTGATTTGAGTTCCTCTTCATTGATGCGACCCACATAACCGAGTAAATGTGAAAATTCAGAACCGTAAGGGTATTCTCGCATGAGCGTGCCGACAAGATTGACGCCGGGTAAGCGGTAGGTGTTCATCGAAATGATGGCCGCATCATCTTCAGAAATATTGAGTAGCAGGGGCACCCCTTCAAACTGTCGGCGACGACGGCCTTCTTTATAGAAGCGGTCAATGTCTTCCTCAGTGAGCTTCACCAAAGATTGAAGGGCCTTGATGGTTTCCTTCAAGTTTTCAGTTTGTTCAGGCACGATGTGGATAGAAAAGGTGGGTACATTATTGGCAAGCAAAATGCCGTTGCGATCATAAATCAATCCACGGTTAGGTGGCAGAGGCAACACGGTGATTCTGTTTTGATCAGAGAGGGTCGTGTAGACGTCATGTTTCAAGACTTGTAAATAAAATAGGCGTACCAATAATAAACAGAATACAAGGCCAATGAGCAGCATACCGGTATAAACACGCGTGTTGAAGAGGCGTGTTTCACGCTGGAAGTTTCGGATAAAATGTTTAGGCATGCTTATTCCCTATGATACGGATGATCCTGCAAAATGCTCCATGCACGATACAGTTGTTCCGCCACGATCACCCGAACCAATGGGTGGGGCAAGGTCAGTGGGGATAAAGACCACTTCTCCTGCGCCCTGGCCAGCAGGGTTTCGCTCAACCCATCTGGTCCGCCCACCACAAAATAAATGTGGGGATGCTCTGCGCGTAACTTGCCCAAGCGTTTCGCCAGCTGCACGCTGGTGTGCAGTGTGCCATGTTCATCCAGGGCAACCACATAAGCTCCCTTGGGCAGGGCTGCCAGTATTTTATCGCTTTCTAAGGTTTTTAGGTGACCTTCGCTCGCATTTTTATGTCTTTTGATGGCTGGAATTTCAAGTAGTTGTAAGCGGTATTCATGGGGAAGGCGTTTTGCGTATTCTTGGAATACGTTATTCACCCAGGCGGGCATTTTTTCACCAATGGCAACCAGTGTTAAAGACATGTGGTACCGTTCTTCTCACGGTAGGACAAATCCCAAAGGCCTTCCAAAAAGTAGTAATCGCGGGTGCGTGGCTGCATGATATGGACTAGCACGTCGCCGAGATCGACCAATACCCATTCACAGTCTTCAAAACCTTCGCAGGAGAGGGGAGAAATGCCTTCCTTTTGTGCCGCTTCAATGACTTTATCAGCCAATGCTTTGACCTGACGGTTAGAACCGCCGGTGGCAATGATCATGGTATCGGTGATTGTTGTTAATTGGCTTACATCAAGCACGGTAATGTTTTGTGCTTTGGCTTCATCAAGGACGTGGACAAGGATTTGATCTAATGTTTGCGCCATGGTCACCTCAGTGAGATTGGTAATATTAAAAGTATATCTCAGGGATTGCGAAATATCATGCAGTATGGTGAAATATTGTTCATAAAATAACCATAACAGGAGGTCGTATGGAAGTGAGTCGAGCGGGTTTCTCTGCAGTGATTGGCAATGGGCATGGGATGCAGTTTCCTTTGGAACCTCATACCGATGTCGTGCTCGCGAACATCCATGGACAAGACGGTCAATCGTTTATATTGGGCGCGCTCTATCATGATGATCATGTGAATCCCGTGACGGCGCATAACCCCTTTCATCATGTGATCAAAACCAGCATCGGCAATCTTTTTCTCATGGACGACGATCCAGTCGCACCAAACATATTATTCGAAACAGCCAATCAAGAGAATCAATTGAAATGCGTTGGGGGTGAAGTATCGCCAGGGATTATGTTGTGCAGTCAAACGGGTGCGATCAAGATGGATGCAGTGGGTGATATCATGATTGAAGCGGCACAGGACATTTCGGTGTCTGCGAAAGAATCATTCATGATGACAGCAGCTTCGTGGATGATCAGTGCAGCTGAATCAGGCTTGTCATTTGATTCGATGCAGGATATTGAGATTCAAGCGGGTGAGGATTGGGATATCAATGTTGCCGGCGACATTGGCTTAAGAATCGAGGGGGAAGGTCACCATACCGTGATGGGTGCATTCGATATGTGTGCTGATCAGGATATGACATTGAAGAGTGAATCAGGCCGTCTTGCGATCGCGGCGGAAGGACAGCACCCCATCACGGTATCTTCATTGGAAGGCACAATCATGTTCAGAGTCGGTGACAGCGAAATCGTATTGAATCAGGATGGGACGATAGCTGTCAGCGGTCGACAGATCACGATGGTAGCACCGGAAGTGAGTTTGAATGGGGAGATTGTGTAACATTTATGTATCATCTTTAAGTAAAAGGCCTACGGCCTTAAGAAAATGCCTTGCGGCCTTAAGTAAAAGGCCGAAGGCCTTTAAGTTTTTAGCCCAGGGTGAGGTGTGCACAGCACACCTCACCCTGGGTAAGAAAGGTAAAGCATATCAAGCGCTGAAAGCGCGCAACTGCCAAGCATCTCTGTCGCACTTTCAGTGCTCAATACATCCTCTCATGCATTTTCCTAGGGTTGCGATGCGCCCCGGCTTTCGCCGGGGCGCATCTAACCCTAGGCTAAATGCTTAAAGGCCTACGGCCTTAAGAGGCCTTTGGCCTTCAGAAAATGCCTTGCAGCCTTAAGTAAAAGGCCGAAGGCCTTTAAGTTTTTAGCCCAGGGTGAGGTGTGTGTAGCACACCTCACCCTGGGTAAGAAAGGTAAAGCATATCAAGCGCTGAAAGCGCGTAACTGCCAAGCATCTCTGTCGCACTTTCAGTGCTCAATACATCCTCTCATGCATTTTCCTAGGGTTGCGATGCGCCCCGGCTTTCGCCGGGGCGCATCTAACCCTAGGCTAAATGCTTAAAGGCCTACGGCCTTAAGGAATCTCTAGCTGTGCGCATCTAACCCTAGGCTAAATGCTTAAAGGCCTACGGCCTTAAGGAATCTCTGGCTGTGCGCATCTAACCCTAGGCTAAATGCGTAAAGGCCTTCCGGCCTTAGCCAATTATCTATAATACAGCGGCATTTTTCCGATGACTATCCACCTGCGCTTCCTTAAATTTTAAAAATGAATTGAATGCACTTTTAACCGCTTCAACGCTGATCAAGGGTGTCGTACCCGCATAATGCATATTCGCTTCAACGGAGCCTGGATGGTTTCTTAAGTATTCTAAAAACTCATCTTGGGTGCGTGTGCAAATATGTTCACTGAAATTGCCAGCATCATTGTACATCAAGGCTTGAAATGCTATCACTGAATCTATGGTGAGCATGCCTTCCTCGCGCATACATGTACGGGCCAGCTCAACAGCATCATGAATCATGATCGCAGCTTCCAATACCTCTTTAGAAGTACCACAAATGGCACCTGTTTGCTTGTTGAATTGACCATCGCCAATATCGCCAATGATGATTTTTGCGCCTGTTTTAAGGCAAATCAAGGCAATGGTTTCAGAACCCGGCCACATGTCACCCCAAAAGAATGAGGAATCAGCCTTGCCTGTTTGAAAATCAATACAAGATGAATTCAAACGAATATGTTCAATACGTTGAACCCCTAAAGATAAAGATCGCATGAGATCATCGTTTGTGAAATTGAAATCGCGTTCCAGGATCTCAGCGGGTGTCTTCCCAGTGTCTCTTGAAAAAGCTAAATTCACGAGCGGTAATGAAATACTTTTACCTGTTTTGACATAGATGTCCTCTTCCGTGACCATGTGCTCAACTTGCAAGCGTGTATTAGCCTCTAAGAATTTGACCGTGCCATCGGGTAGGACGAGGGCTTCTAACGTGCATACGCCCCGGTAGCCTTTTTCACCGAGCGCTGCCGCAATCTCTTTGCCAGCTTTTAATGTATCCAGCATAACAGTTTGATCATAATCACCGCGTATCACATTCGTTTCATTTGTCTTTTGCCCCTCGATTTGCAGCGTACAGTCGCGAACACCAAACAGTATGGCGCCCATGTCGTTCACAGCAACTTGGAATTCCAAGTGTCGTGTCATGCCGTTAATGCTTTGCTCTGTGAGCATTTCACCATTTTGAAAAGTTCGATCTGAAAATGCCACATTCTTCTGCACCATGATCATGAAGGCGTGATAATTGTCAGATTTTGGTACATTGTGATCATATACATAATGCACAATACCCATGCCGCCACCACCGGCAATGGCTTTGATGCGCACATCACCCCCCATCTTGATGACATCCTCAAAATGTTGTTGATACACAGCATGAATAGGGTTTGATGCGAGAAACCCATCAGTGATGTATTGTTGAAGGTCATCGGAACTATACAATGTATTACCAAAATATTCGGGATTGTATTTCTGATGTTTTTGAGCAATCACATCTCGCAATGATTTCTTTCCGCCAGCGAGGCGCATAGGATCGCTCGGCGGCCCAACAAAATGAATTTTATAAAATTGGCCGAGCCTTTCCAATGCAGCGACAAATTTATCATCTTCAGATAAAAATGCCCATCCTGGGTGGAAATAAATATGCTTGTTCGGATTCGCTTTTGCCAAGTTTTCTAGCATCGTCAAGATGATTCGATGATCAGTGTAACTGTCCACCCATATTGTCTCACCCTCTTTTGCGTATTTAATTAACGCGGATTCCTGATCCCCTTTTACATAAAGCAATCGAACATCGTAGTTCGCTTGCTTTAAATCAGCAAACAATTTAATCGCACATCCCGCACGATTACCAATAATATGGATTTCATGCTCATGACTCTGTTTGGCCGCATCTGTTAATGATAAAACTCTGCCAAAAAAACCACGTTTCTGCAGATCAGATGTCAATCCATTTGTAGCGCCGACATTTATCGAAAGTTTTTTGATCGTGGTTTCAATATCGGTCTGTTTCGCTCGTAAGTCCTGTTCAAAATGATCACGATGACTGAGTAACATCTCTTGTGTTCTTTGGAGTGCTGAAATGTCTTGTGCATTATCATTGTGAGACGTTTGTTGCTCATGATCACGATTGTTTTCAGCTTTCTGGTATTCCATCATGAGTTGGCCAGGGCTTAACGTTTCGCCAGGTTTGATCGCAACTTTCACAATATATCCGTCCGAAGGAGCGCTGATCGTGATTTCCATTTTCTGAGCGAACAACATTGCAATGGGTTGCCCGCTTTTCACATAATCTCCCTCCTTGATTGAAATAGAAAGGACTTGACCTGGCGTTGAGGATATGATGGTTTGTGCTTCAATGGCCTTACGCTTGTTGTGGATAATATGCATGGAGTTTCGCGCGGGTTGCTGTCCTATCCGCATATAGGTTGCAAGGTAATCAATCGCGATATCAAGTCTACGTTTTTTGCTGAGTATGAAATATTCGCCCTTGCTTTCCTTTTCTTGAATGATGACTTCTTGTCGTTGGTAGAAAGCCTCAGTGACATCTTCCAGCGTAAATGATTTATTCGCTATGATAAAATCGATCGTATCCAGATATATTTCAACGCATTCTTTTTGCTTTGCGATGCATGTATAGACACATAAAGTCAAAAAAGGTAATTTTCCTTGCTTGACTTGCTCATACCAATATTCTAGTCGATCAGGAACAGGATTTCTGCCTTTTTTTGATTTTGTCAATGCACGGTGATAACTCTGTTTATCTTGGTGATGTGATGGATTTGGTTCCCGTCGCCAGGGTGATTTCACCGCAGCAGCAAGCTTTTTGGGGTCACCCAGCTCTAATGCCCATGTTGTATGTGTTTGAATGGTTTTGTCACGCAAGAGTTGCTCACGTTTACCATGATGAGCACTCGGAAGTGCGCGTGTTACAGCAGCTTCTTGAGTCGCAGTAGGCTTGATCAGCTTTTGGTCATACAATGTGGTCGCAATGCTTTGCGCAGCCAACAAATGCGAAGTTGCTGACGCGGTGAGTAAACCTGTTCGTCTTTTGAACTGTTGTCTCACTTTTGGGTGTATAGATATTTTAGTGGGAACATTCATTTTCTGAATGGTTTCAGCAGGCATTTCACCTGTTAAGAATTCGGCAACGACTTTATTCAATCCTGTCAGAAACAATGTTTCTACTTCTTGATCAGTTAATTCAGTGAGTACAACGCGTTTCATCTTATCGATGGACATACCTGGCACAAGTTTTTTGGTGATGATCATGTTCATCAACAAATGCAACGCGGCTATTTGTTTATTCTGAAAACCAGGTGTGACAGCAAATGGATACCCCATTAATTTAGAGACAGCATTGAGGCCATATCCAGCCAACAAGAGGGCATCTGTTTCGTTCAATTGTAATATTTTTGCAAGGCCTGTTGTTTTATTGTAAATCACGCCAGACACCGCTGTACTGAAGCTGGCATAGCCACCTCCAGGCATGTCCATTGCTTGCATTTCTGCGCCCGTTAACAGTGAATCTACACGGCGTACTGCATATCGATGCGCAATCCTGAGATTTATGGCAGCCATTTTTTTCAATAGGTCAATTTGGTGAGGTGTTAATTGAAGGTCAATGCCTTTTGATTGGCAGGCAGTGTGTATGTCCAATAAACTGGTGAAACCCGTGTTTTTATAGGCATTTTCGTTGACATATTCAGGTTTGAAAGGATCGCATTCAACGGTATCGATAGTGATAGGATAATCAAAAGATTCACAGATCTCGATGGCTGCTACGTATGCATCTTTGGCAAGTCCTGTATCATGCAAATGCAGACCCAATGGAATGACTTGAGCTTCATCTTTTTGTAATTCCTGAAGCCTTTTGATGATTTTAGGTAACAATTTTTGGATTGATTTAGGATCGAGTTGCCCCACCATGTCTTTCAAGCTGATGCGACATAAATGCAGTGGAATGTCAGATTGTTTTAATACTTGATAAGAGTCAACTACTTTTTGAATATACAATTCGTCAGGATAAATATTTTGTTGCGTTTCTATATCCTTTGTATTGCTGTAAGGAATAGCGCTTTCAGCAGAGACAAGGTAGCCCTTTCGATTGAGATTTGCGACGACGTTTACGCTGGATTCGATTTCATCAATCACACCCTGTGAATCAAATATTTTAACGCGCAACAATTCATGTGCATTTTTAGGTGCACCTGTGCGATCGGCGAGATCTTCAGCCATGTGTGACAGCAGATGATTTAAATCGTTTTCGTGAATAGGCGCCAATAAAAAACCATTGGCACCGCGAAACAAGGGACGAAGAGGAGTGTGCGGCGCCCTGGCCCTGAGAACACGGTACACTTCCATGAAGTCGCGATTTTCAAATTCAGCTGTGACTTGCGGATGTGCGCCACCAATTTCGAACGGCCCAAATTTCACCAATGCATTAGCATGCTGTGCACTGTCTCTGACCAATTCGTCCCAGATTGACAGCATTTTCAGTACATCGTCATCATCGAGCGGTATACGGTTACCATAGAGACCTTGAGCGAAATCTCTGAATACATTCACGACTTCGATTGAAAATGACATACACACCTCGTTGCTAACATGCTGAACATTGTCGATGATTATCCATAATATCAAAGTGTTTGACAAGCGCTATTAGAAATCTTTTGTTTTAGATGAGGCTGACTCATTTTGTGGAGATTTTTTATCTCAGACCCAGGGTTGCGGTGTGCTGCGCACACCTTGCGGCCTTTCGAGTCAATGGATAGAATTTAACCCATTAATATTTAAAAACGCTATTCTTAACCTTCGGTAGAGACTGAAGAATATCAACCTTGCAATCTTATGCGAGATTGTGTAAATTGTAGCTATTAAATCATCTTTTGGAAATGTGGGGCAGTAAATAGACAGCAAAGATTGATGATGTACTTTCATGACAGACAATTTGTTTGAAGGACTGGAGTGTTATGCCATTATTATTTAGATTTGCGAATAGAGTCATCTCATCATTTTCAGGTTCTCCTGAAGCCTATTTAAATGTCAGATCACCTCATATTTCAACGCTCACTATTGTCGGTCCAACAAAATTGTGGTCTCACCCACTCGATCAGGCGAGAGTGGATCTCATACATCCGAGCGATGAAGCGATCGATCACCTGATGACTTTCATTGAAAAGGATGGTCACGTAAAATCGTTAGATCTTGAAGCTGCAATTCTTTCCAAGCAATCAATGCATATTGTTGCTCAGCGGATCAAACGTTGCACGGTACTTGAATCCCTTCGGATGAATGTTAAAACACTCGATGAAGATATCATGGTAAACCTCTTGCAAGGGTTAATTGAAAATCAAGGTCTCAAGGAGTTTACTGCTGTTGGTCGATTCATGATAGATGGAAATCAGCTTTTATCGAACGATGTGGTATCACGGATTGCTCATCTGGTAGAAGCTAACCTAAGCCTGCAGAATATTGACTTGCGAGGCGCAACAGTGAGTGATACAGGTCGAGATTGTTTGCAAAGGCCTTACACCCATTCTCCTCACTCCCTCCCGAACCTGACCATTGGTATTTCTGTAAAACCTTGGTACGATAGAACCGTTCACACCCTTTCAAAGAAATTAACGCAACCCGCCAGCCCCACACACACATCCACCAATAAATCCTGAGCAATGAAATTTTCATGCCCGCCTTTTAAAGCGCGATCGCAACGTGCACATTGTTTTAATAAATCAGACAAATCGGAGTCGCTCAAACGTTTCAATGCATTCATGAAGAGAGATTTGCGTTTGGGAAGGATCATCGGGTTTTGATTTGCTTTCAAGCCGATCAGTGTTTCAATATCGCGTGTCAGCGCCCATAAAATTAACACGCTCACATCAGATTGTGTATTCAATTGTTCTAATAATGAAATTGTCTTGGCAGCATCGCCTTTCAAGGCGGCATCAGTTAAATCGAAAACTTCGCAGGGGACTGTGTCAGGCAAATAATCCTGCAACACTTGCACATCAATGGTTTTAACAGGCAATGAAGACAAACGTAACAAGGTTTGTTTGGCAGACAATAAATCTGAACATTGCGCTAAAAACAATGACCAGGCATCGGCCGTGAATTGCAAATTTGCCTGTTTCGCTAAACCTAAAACATAGTGCTGAAACGCATCGCCCTCGAGTGGCCACAATGGGAGCCAAACAACATGGGGTAATAATGCTTCAAACCACTTTGTTTTTTGTGTGGATGATTCAATTTTGGGAGATACGATTGCGATGCATGCGCTGCCGGGAAAAGTTTGTGAGCAGGCATGAAGCTGCGCTTGAATGCCATCTTTGAATTTGGATTCTGTCATGTGGCATTCGTAAAAAGGTTTCGGTGTAAAAAGTGAAAAGTTTTGACGTTGCGCTTCGAAATGATGCCAATCATTTGCGTTGGTCAGTGAGACAATTTCGCGTTCATAACCTTGTGCAATTGCGGCAGCACGCAGGCTGATCAGGGCTTCTTCTCTCAGCAGCGGATCGTCTGTACTGATCCAGTAGAACGGTTTGAGCGGGGCTTTCATCAATGAAGGCCAGTCTCGCCATTGTGCTTTCATGGGTTTTTTTCCTTTAATGCTTTTTCCTTGCGTTCCCGTGCGGCCACGACATTCAATCGGTAATAAATTTGTGCAGAGGCTTCTTCACGCATTTCAGCGATCATCACTGTTTCTTCTTGATTTTGACCCAATATGCGGCTTGGGTCAAGGTTTAGCATGCGATTGACTTGAACCGATTGTCCGCCGAGTGAGCCTGATACCGGTGAAATAATTTCAAAGAAAATCGTATAAATCATGTATTCTTGCTTCGCTTGCGCATCTGTGCCAATCACCAAAACTTCTCGCACATAATGCTCAGGTTTCAAGCGTATGACATACAGTTCGGCAGAGGCGGGAGAGACTGTCACGTTGATATCGCGCAAATAACGGCGAAAGACGCGTTGGAAATACTCTGTTGGGGAGTCTGGTTGAATGGCTAATGTGGTGACGAGATAATCGGCATTTCTCTGTGTACCTCGCAAATGAAACCCGCAGCTGACAATCAGCAAAACAGACAATAACAACGCGTATTTTAAACAGTGCTTCATTCGGACACCACAATGTTGACGAGACGATTTTTCACGACCACTATCTTCTTCACTGTTTTACCATCGATATACGTTTTCGCTTTCGGCGCATTCAAAGCCAAAGTTTGAATATCAGATTCGCCCATGTCAACAGGGACTTCAATTTGGTCGCGTAATTTTCCATTGATTTGAACAACCAAAGTACATGACTCTTGTGTCAATGCAGCATGATCGACAAGCGGCCACGCAGTCAGTGCGACAGGCTCTTGGTGGCCCTTGAGCGACCACAAATAATGCGCCACATGTGGAGTGAATGGTTCTAGCATACGTATCAAGGCACTGACGGCCTCTTCAATTACGCCGGCATCACCCTCGTTATTGATGGGCGCTTTGATCAAAGCATTCGTCAGTTCCATCATGGATGCAATGGCTGTGTTAAAACTTTGACGACGTGCAATGTCGTCAGTGACCTTTTCAATGGTGAGATGCACAAGACGACGCAAAGATTTCTGATCGGGATTTAAATCTTTCAATGAGGGTGTAAAGGAATGTGATTGCGTTGCCAGCACAAAAAAACGTTTCAAATAACGGTGAGCCCCTTCAACGCCTTGATCACTCCATTCTAAACTCTGTTCCGGTGGTGCGGCAAACATGCTGAATAAACGGACCGTATCAGCCCCATATTTTTCAATCAGCGCATCGGGATCAACGGTGTTGCCTTTGGATTTAGACATTTTCGCGCCGTCCTTCAGCACCATGCCTTGAGTCAGCAATGCAGTGAAAGGTTCATTGCTGGTGACGAGTCCAGTATCGCGCATGGCTTTATGAAAAAATCGTGCATACAGTAAATGCATGCATGCATGTTCAATGCCGCCGACATATTGATTAACGGGCAACCAATCATTTGCGCGTTTATCTAGCATGGTTTTTGCATCGGGGCATGTATAACGCGCATAATACCAGGAAGATTCCACAAAGGTATCAAACGTATCGGTTTCACGTTTAGCGGGTTGATGACATGTCGGGCAATTCACTGTATAAAAACGGGGATCCTTGGTGAGTGGTGATGCTTTGCCATCAGGAAATAAATCAGTTGGTAATAGAACAGGTAAATCCTTTTCAGGAACCGGAACAGCGCCACACACATCACAGTAAATAATCGGTATCGGTGTTCCCCAGTAACGTTGACGTGAAACGCTCCAGTCACGCAAACGAAAGGCTGTTTTCGGTGTGCCTTTGTGCTGAGATTTTAATAAATTGCTGATGTTCAACCGTGCATCGCTGCTCGTTTGCCCCGTGAATTCACCTGATGAAATAAGGACACCATCGTCAGTTAAGGCGGATTTGTCATAATCATGAGCAGATTGATTATCAATCACCACGCGGATAGGCAAACCATATTGTTGTGCGAATTCGAAATCACGCTCATCGTGCGCAGGAACAGCCATCACTGCACCGCTACCGTAATCCATCAAGACAAAATTTGCGATCCAGATCGGCAGATTCTCGCCGGTGAGGGGATGAATTGCTTCTAAATGTGTATACATGCCTTCCTTTTCAGCTGTAGCGATATCTGCTTCAGCGACAGAGCGCGTTTTGCAATGTTCTACAAATTTATTGATATCAGGATATTTTTTGGCAGCTTCGAGAGCGAGAGGATGTTGCGGGGCAATGGCCAAATAAGTTGCGCCAAAAATAGTGTCTAGGCGAGTGGTATAAATCGTCAGAGGAGTGTGATTGGGGACCTCAAATACTACATCGCATCCCATCGACTTGCCAATCCAATTGCGTTGCATTGTACGAACTTGGTGAGGCCAATGGGTTAGCTTGTCAATGTCGTGTAATAATTCATCTGCATAATCAGTGATTTTAATAAACCATTGCGGTATTTCACGTTGTTCAACCAATGCGCCGGAGCGCCAACCACGTCCGTCAATGACTTGTTCATTAGCGAGAACGGTTTGATCAACGGGATCCCAATTGATCAGGGTGGTTTTACGGTAAACGAGTCCCTTTTTCAAGAGTTGCAGAAAAAACCATTGTTCATGCTGATAATATTCAGGTTCACATGTGGTGATTTCACGTGACCAATCGAAAGAGAAACCGAGGCGTTGAAATTGCGCTTTCATGGTGGCAATGTTTTTTTTAGTCCACGCTGCGGGTGCCACTTTGTGTGCAATCGCTGCATTTTCTGCAGGAAGACCAAATGAATCCCAGCCGATGGGATGAAGCACATTTTTATTCTGCATGCGTTGAAAGCGGGCAATCACATCACCAAGCGTATAATTACGCACATGCCCCATGTGAAGATGACCACTTGGATAGGGCAGCATGCTTAAGCAAAAAAATTTTTCGCGCGTATCATGATGATCGTTGGCTTGAAAAGTGTGATGTTCAGCCCAATAGGTTTGTGCCTGCGTTTCTATGGTTTTTGGTTCATATGTGTTCATTGTGATGCATTCCTATTCAAAACAAATCCAAGGATGAATGAAAATTCTTCTGCCACTTCTTCAATTTCATGGTAACGACCTGTTCGACCTTGATGGCCAGCACTCATTTGTACTTTCAACAAAATGGGCGCATTATTTATTTGATTATCGCGCAAACGTGCGACCCATTTAGCTGCTTCCCAGTAGGGTACACGAGGATCATTCAAACCTGCTGTCGCGAACACCGTAGGATACGCTGCCTGTCGTACATTTTCGTATGGCGCATAAGATCGGATATATTCGTAATAAGTGGGATCGTGCGGGTTTCCCCATTCTTCGTATTCGAGCACTGTAAGCGGGAGCTTTTCATCCAACATGGTGTTCAAAACATCTACAAAGGGAACATGTGCAATGGCGGCGCGAAACAGTTCAGGCGCTTCATTCAGCACGGCGCCAATCAACAATCCTCCTGCGCTGCCGCCTGATATGATCATTTGATCAGCTGAGGTGTATTGCTGTTCAATGAGATATTTTGCGCAGTCAATGAAGTCTGTGAAGGTGTTTTTTTTATGTAAAAAACGGCCTGCTTCATGCCAAGCATCCCCATATTCACCGCCGCCGCGAATATGCGCAATGGCATAAATAAAGCCACGGTTGAGTAAACTCAGTCGTGAATATGAAAAATAAGGATCGCTATCGATGCCGTAAGCGCCGTACCCGTTAAGTGACAGAGGCATATTGTTTTGTTTTAAAGCAGTCTTGTAGACGAGAGAGATAGGAATGCGTGTGCCATCTCGAGCTGTCGCAAAAATACGCTCACTGGTATAGTCTTTAGCATTGAAATCGCCTAAGACAGGCGCTTGTTTAAGCAATTTTTTCTCACGTGTATTCATGTCATATGCAAAATCGCACGGCGGAGATGCCAGAGAAACGTATGTCAGTCTCAAGCTGTCTGTTGCGTATTCCCAGTTTTGACCAAGATGGATGGTGTAGGTCGGTTCATCAAACGTCATCCAATGGCGACTTAAATCGTCAACCTTTAAAATACAAATTTGCGATAATCCATCGCGACGACATTCAAGCACAATGTGATCTTTGAAAATAGAAAAACCATCCAGCGGGACAGAGGGTGCCAGAAGCACAACCGTTTCCCATTGATCATGTGCAATGTTATCAATACGGCAGCGCTTGAGCGAGAAACTGGCACCGTCTTCGTTGGTACGAATATAAAAATACTCGCCTTGGTGATCGATATCATATTCGTGACTGTGTTCGCGCGCATGAAATAATTGTAGAGGTCCTCGAGGTTGATGGGCTTCAGTGAAATAAACCTCGCTCGTTAATTTGCTGGCAATGTTGATCAACAAGTAGGCATCGCTCATACTCCGGTAGATGGCGAGTGAATAGCGTTCATCTTTTTCTTCATGGATCAGTTCGTCTGCTTGTTCGCCTTGTGTATCGTGGCACCAGACTTGATAGGGGCGTTGCGCGTCATCATAACGGCAATACCAGATATCGCGGTGATTTGTGCTGAACACAATGCTGCTCGCCACATCTTCCAAAATACGTGTATGTGCCCCTGGTTTTTCAAGATCTAACATCCAGACTTCATAGCGCTCGTCGCCACTGGTATCTACAGAAATGGCCAATTTATTTTGAATGATATTCAGGGCGTATTGGCCGACCTCGAAATAATCATATTGACTTGCATGCGTATTTTCATCAAAAATAATGGTTTCAGGCCCACCGCCTCTGGGACGTCGGCAGAATATATCGTGCTGCAAGCCTTCTTGGGTTTTGAAATAATATTCATAATCCCCATAGGGCCAGGGGAAGTCTTGATCGGTTTCTTGAATACGAGCCAAGGTTTCATTATAAATAGTTTGCTTGATAGCTTTATGAGGCTCAAGCATGTGTTCAGTGTAAGCATTTTCTGCCTGAAGATGTGCAATCACTTCAGAATTATCACGTTCAACCAGCCAGTGGTAAGGGTCAGCGCGCTTGACGCCCTGTTCCTCATGTACATAGGGATGTTGCGCGGTTTTAGGTGGGTTCATCGTACGCTCCTCGGGTAAGGCGTATTATATGCTATTTATGGTACGATTAGGCAAGCTTCCGAATCAAGAAAGGTTAATTTTGCACAACAACTATTTATTAACAGTCAATCGTCGTTTGGCCAGATCGCTCAAGGCTGCACGTGCCAAGGGAGAAGGGCCTTTGAACGCATTTGCGGGTAAGATCATGGCGTTTGACGACTTCCTAGCGGCAACCTATGAAAGTCAGCGCGTTTCAGGCAATGCCTACTGGCGTTTGTCTTCCCTTCAAGAAAGAATGCTGTGGGTTGAATCCTTGTCTCACTGCTATACGCTAGGGTTTTCTCGTGAGCAAACCATTCAATCCGCACGGGATGCCTATGCCCGGGTGAAAGCCTATCAGTTAACCACCGGGCAGTTACAAGGGTACAAAGAAGATGGGGATCTATTTGTGCAATCCATGCAATTGTTTGAGGAAAAATGCCACGCATTGGGGGCCATTGCCAGCAGTGCGGTGCTGGAACACACATTGCCTTTTCCTTGCGAGAACATCATATTTTATGGATTTGACGAATTCACGCCTGCTCAACAAAGTTTGATCGATCAGTTTTCTTCGGGTGGTACGCGGATCGAGATCATGCCTCAACCGCATCGACCGAGCACTGTGGTCAAAACTGCTGCCATTGATAGGCAAGATGAATTATACCGCGCGGCATGCTATGCACAGAAAATGCATGAGCAGGGAAAAACCATGGCGATTGTGGTGCCGCAATTGCAATCAGAATGGCATGCGGTGGAACGACAGATGGCTGCCGTGTTTAAGCCAGGTTACTATTTTCCGGGGGCACCAGTATCAGATACGCCCTATAACATTTCTGCTGGCGAATCACTCAGTGCGCAACCAATGATACATGCTTTGCTACAAACCTTTGAATTATTGCAGCGTGAGACACGGATACAAGTTTGGCAAAATATTCTGCATTCGCCCTTTATCAAAGGGGGTATGAGTGAGGCGAGCGAGAGAGCCGTTTTTGATTTCATCATTCACGATACTGAATCGCTCACATTAACACTGGACACTGTCAGACAGATGGATGTGGCTATTCCAGAGATACTGCGTGAACAGTTGGAACAGGTTTCATTCATTAAATCTAGCATTTATCAAAACAGATCCATGAAAGCATGGATGATATGGCTAAAAGACTGGATTGCAACATGGGGATGGGCTCAAGAGCGCACATTGAACAGTGCTGAATATCAATGCGTGAATATGTTCTATGAAATTTTGCCATCGCTTTTTCAGTATGATGTATTGAAGCAATCATGCTCATTCAGGGAATTTTTGGATGCCTTACATGTTTTGCTGAAAGAAACATTGTTTCAAATCGAAACACAAGACAAACCCATTCAAGTGCTGGGGTTGCTGGAAGCAGCAGGGTTATCGTTCGATTGTATTTGGATCGTGGGTTTAACTGCAGATGTTTTCCCCGGAAGAGCATCACCACATCCATTTTTACCGACACAGACACAAATTCAACTCAACATGCCCCATTGCAGTTCGTCGAGAGAATTGCAGGTTGCTCAACGGTTATTAGATCGTTTGCTTGTCAGCGCTGATCACGTGATTTTATCGTATCCGATGCACGATGCTTCAGGTGAAGTGCAATTAGAAAGTCCGTTGATAGCACAATATTCCTATCAATCAATGAACGAGTTGGTTGAGACTCCGTCGAGAATGAGCAGAGTGATTGCGCAGTGTCAACACATGCATGAATATCAGGATGATAATGGTTCAGCATTGTCAAATATTCACTTGAAAGGCGGCAGTGCTGTTTTTAAAGATCAAAGTGCTTGTGCATTTCGTGGTTACCTTAAACATCGTTTAGGTGCCCGGGCACCAAAATCACCTGTCATGGGGTTAAGTGAAGCGATGCAAGGCAAAATCGCGCACGAGATTCTTGAAAAATTTTGGAGTTCCATTAAAACGCAGGCAGCGTTGATCGCATTGGATGATGAAAGCATTCGAGATGATATGATAAAACATATTGAACTCGTGCTCCATCAAGTTTCGCCAGCGTTAGCAGCACGCAGTATCGAGATTGAATCACAACGTCTGATAGACTTAATGTGCCGATGGGTTGAGATTGAAAAATCGAGAGAACCTTTTCAAGTGATAGCCACCGAGCAAAGAATCGACGCACAGGTATTTGGATTGAATGTTAAACTGACTATTGATAGGATTGATCAAGTTCAGAACGATCAGACTTTACTGATCGACTATAAAACAGGAGATGTTCGCATTGAATCATGGAACGATGATCGCATGGATGAACCTCAATTACCGCTTTATGCCATCGTTTCGAATCCTACCCCAGCTGACATCAGTTTTGCCTGCTTGAAAAAAAATAAAATGGGGATGAAGCGTATTCACGAAGAAGATCCGATAAAATGGCAGTCCATGCTACAAACATTCCGTGAACGTATTTCACGATTGGCAGATGAAATCAAAAGGGGATATGCAGCAAAGAATCCAAAAAATGGATCGAGCACGTGTGAGACTTGTGATCTGCAATCAGGTTGTCGTTTATATACGGGAGGCGTAAATGCAGGATAGCCATATTCGACAAGAAGCGTTGAATCCCCATCAATCCTTCATTGTGCAAGCACCTGCCGGGTCGGGTAAAACACAATTGCTTACATCTCGTATGCTGACGTTACTGGCCACGAGGGTGACAACACCCGAATCCATTTTGGCCATCACATTCACCAAAAAAGCATCGCAAGAGATGAAGCGACGCGTCATGGGCGCCTTGCAATTAGCTTGTGGGCCTGAGCCTGATCAGGATCATGAACGTGCATTGTGGTTGCTTGGAAAAAAAGTATTGGTGGCTGATCATAAGTATGAATGGGGGTTATTATTAAATCCTCAACGTTTGAGGATCATGACCATCGACTCACTGTGCAGCAGCATCACGCATCAATTGCCTCTATCTTCACGATTAGGTGCTAATCCTTCCCGTGTAGAAAACGCGAGCACACTTTATTTGCAAGCAGCACAAATGACAGTGTCTCAATGTTTAACATCAAATCAGACTGAAGATAATGCGATACAAACATTATTGTTGCATCTTAACAATAAACAAGCTCTGGCGTGTGAATCCATCGCCAACATGTTAGCATCGCGCGAGCAATGGTTGGGTTTGATATTTTCACAGCAATCTCATGATATGGAAACATTACGTCATCATCTGGAAAGAAGTATTGCGGATGTGGTTAAAGATAGCTTTGAAAAGATCATGTCATCTTTATGGTCTGTGGATTGGGATGGAGTGGCGCTTTATTTAAATTATGCAGCATCGAATATGGAATCACAATATCATCAAGAAATCATGCGTGAATGGATTGGCTTGTCATGTGATGTGAGTGATCTGGAAAAATGGCGTGCATTGTCTCAATGGTTGTGTACCACAGAAGGCGCATTGCGTAAAACAGTTGATAAAAGACAGGGTTTTCCAGCTGCATCGAGTATTAAGGTCAAGGAACATGCGACTCGCGCAAAGCTCATGAAAGAAGGGTTTATTGCTTGGCTGGATCAAGTTCGCGAAGATGAGCAAGCGGTTGGCGCATTGAAAGATTTGATATCATTACCGGATCCGGTTTATGCAGATCAACAATGGAATGTGTTAAAAGCCTTGTTCACCCTACTGCCAAAAGCGGTTGAACAGTTATACCTTTTATTTGAATCTCGTGGCGAAACTGATTTCAGCGCCGTCTCTCGATGCGCCCTGACGGCATTGGGTGGTGAAAATGATCCGACAGATCTCGATCTTAAATTCGATGATGCCCTGCACCATATTTTAGTCGATGAATTTCAGGATACATCGTTAACACAATTTGAACTGGTGAGGCGTCTTGTGGCACACTGGGAAAATGATGGTGAAAAAACATTGTTTCTGGTGGGAGACCCGATGCAATCCATTTACCGTTTTCGTCAAGCTGAGGTCGGCGGTTTTCTTCAAGCACAACAGTTTGGCATTGGCCCTATACAGTTAAAAAGCCTTAGCTTGCGTTCAAATTTCCGTTCAGAAAAACCTATCATTGATTGGATCAATGAACACATGCCTCGTACTTTTGCTGTTGAGGAAGATATTTATTTGGGCGCGATCACCTATGCCCCTTTTGATGCTCAATTACCTGCAGGTTCAGATTCGGGTGTTTTCTTAAAGTGGATCGAGGGATCTGAGGGTTTGTGTGAATCATTCATTCACACGCTGAATGCTTTAGAAGCTGACGACAATATAAAATCCATTGCTATTTTAGTGCGGAACAGGGGACATGTTGAAGCAATTTTGCCAGCCTTGCGCAAAGCCAATATTGCTTATCAAGCTGTTGAGATTGAAAAAATCACACAAACATCTTGTGTTAGACAATTATTGCAATTAACGCGTGCCTACTTGAATAGGGCTGATACTCAGGCTTGGTTGGCAGTGTTGATGTCACCTTACTTGGGGTTATCATTGGCCGATTTGACTTGCTTGCGCGAGCACGCCACGTTATACATCGATGCAATTGCGACATGGGAGAGTGTGCCTGGCATCTCTGAAACTGGGCGTGCGATATTAACACGCGTATCGCCTGTTTTAACTGATTGGATATTGCAAAAAAACAGATTACCTCTTGCGCAAGCAGTGGAAGGTGCCTGGTTGGCATTGGGGGGCCTGCTTCTCTGCCTGGTATTCAACATTTAGCTGATGCACAAGCTTTTTTTGACTTGTTGCATGCCTGTGATGAAGGTGGAACAATAGATTTGATCACATTTGAAAATCGTTTAGACAATCTATTTTCGAATGCTTCTCAATCAGCAAAAATTCAAATCATGACCATTCATAAATCAAAAGGGTTAGAATTTGATGCTGTCTTGATACCTTCACTGGAGCGTCAACCAAAAGCATCTGAAAAGCCATTGTTATTGTGGGAATCCTGTCCTATTGATCAAGAGAATGTATTATTATTTGCACCCATCCATGAGGCGCAAGAAGACGTCGATCCCATTTACGAATTCATGTGGAAAAAACATAAAATCCGAGAACGTCATGAAAATGCGAGATTATTGTATGTTGCGCTTACCCGTGCTAAAAAGCAGTTGCATTTGTTTGCAGAAAAAAAGAAACCCCGTCAAGACAGTTTTTTAGCATTGCTTCAAGGTGCTTTTGATGCCTTTTCCCTCGCGGAAGCAGATATTGCTTCAGACGCAATACCTGCTCAAATGATACCATTATCATATCATCTTCAACGACTAGATCCCCATTGGAAACATCCATTTCTTGAGCAACTATTGAAAGCGCATCATGATGCGAAGATAGTTAAAAATAATCCGATTGATCATGATATGATTATTCCTGATCGGTATGTTGACAAAACATTGGGTACATTAATTCATCAGATCCTATATTTATGGGCTGAGCAACCATTTTTACTGAAGCAGCCCATTGAGCAACAGCTTCCTTGTTGGAAGGCAATGTTGCTTGAAAATGGACTTTCGTTAACGCATCTTGATTGGGTTAAGCATGTGATGCAGTCTGTTCAAGCAGATCCACGTGCGCAATTTATTTTAGGTGCTCATTCAATCGCGGACAGTGAGCATGAAATAACGATCGTGCAGGATGGTCAAGTTAACACTTATGTGATTGACAGAACGTTTGTGGATCAAGACAATGTTCGTGTGATTGTCGATTATAAAACAGGCAATCCCTCGCATGAGTCCCAAGGACTCGGCCGTTACCGTGAGCAGTTGTTCTCGTACGCGCGCGTGATGCAAACGCTGGAATCACGCTCCATTCGATTATGTTTGTATTTTCCCTTAACAGGTGATTATAGAGAAGAAATGTATTCAGCATCAGAGGTGATATCATGAGCAATCCTTTAACGATCAGTATTTCATCGCGTGCCTTATTTGATCTGACTGACAGCCATCATGTCTTTGAAACCCAAGGCATTGAAGCTTACGCACAATATCAGATTGCCAGAGAAAATGAACCCCTCGCGCCAGGCGCGGCATTTCCCTTGGTCAAAAAGTTGTTGGCATTGAATCATGATCACAAGGCTCCCATTGTCGAGGTGATTCTGCTCTCTCGAAACAGTGCAGACACGGGTCTGCGCATTTTCAATTCCATTCAACATTATGGATTAGACATGACACGCGCAGTTTTTACGGGTGGGCGTTCGACATATGATTATGTGTCAGCATTGAATACTCACTTGTTTTTGTCCAGTGATCCTGTAGAAGTGCGTAAAGCTTTGGATGCCAAGTTGGCAGCAGCCACCATTTTGCCAACTGCCCCGCAGGCCATGCCTCACACTGAATTGCGGATTGCATTCGACGGTGATGCAGTGCTCTTCGACAGTGCATCTCAACGTATTTATGATACACATGGTTTAGATTCATTCAATGATCATGAGAAACAAGCGGCACATTGTCCCTTGGATGGAGGACCATTCAAAAATTTTCTCGCGCAATTGGCGGAGATTCAATCCCTTTATCCTGCAGATGCTTCTCCGATCCGCACTGCTTTGGTCACGGCACGCAGCGCGCCTGCACATGAGCGGGTGATCCGCACGCTTCGAGATTGGCATATCCGCATTGATGAAGCCTTGTTTTTGGGCGGAAAAGACAAGGCCGCTTTCTTAAAGGCGTTTGGCGCAGATTTATATTTTGATGATCAAATGAAATATTGTGACAGCGCGAAGCATGTGGTGGCGACGGGGCATGTGCCCCAATAATTCATCGCGCCTTCGGCGCATGGGAGGAAGTATCCGCCCCTAAAGGTTCGGATCAATCTCATCCTTATTCCCAATCTTCAACTTATTCGCCTTGGCGAACGCTATCAGTTGATGATAAACCTCTGGGTTGGTTTCTTTCAGGCTTTCATCCACGTAAACGCACTTGTTGCCGTCTTTCATCCCAGGTTTTAGCAGGGGAGAATAGGTAATACGGTGGTTATGGAAGGTGGCCAATCGGCCGCTGACGCGCTCAGCCCAATCGCTGGGACGGAATGACTCACCTGTCTCAGTGACGCCCTCGATGATGAATTGCTTTTTGTCTTCTTTATCTTGTCCCATATATACCTCTCGTACCTGAAGATGCGAATCCTGGCTGCCTCGTGCAGACCTCTTTTGGGTTTTACTCAATCGAAAAGTTTAGCCGTGCAATAAGCACTGTCTGCGACTTTTCTCAATCTTAAAACCCAAAATAGGCCCACACGGGATTGCCAACCCCTCGCATCTTCAGGTACGAGAGGTATATAACCTTCTAGATAACCTAAACGTATGATATCCTCAAAACAGCTTACTGTCCACTTCTATGGGCACTCATGGTAAACTGCCTGGATGAACGCAATACCCTTGAGCACACGCGCGCGACCCCAGACCTTGGACGATTTCTTCGGCCAGAGTCAATTATTGGGTCCGTCAGGGGGCTTGAGCCAGGCATTGAAGGCCGGCAAACTCCACAGCATGATTTTCTGGGGCCGCCAGGGACTGGCAAAACAACCCTTGCGCACATCATTGCTCAGCATTTTCAGGCGGAGTTTCACGCCTTATCGGCTGTCATGGCTGGGGTCAAGGATATTCGAGATGTGGCCACGGCGGCTGAACGTTCAGATAAACCGACACTCCTTTTTTTAGATGAAATTCACCGTTTCAATAAATCTCAACAAGATGCGCTGTTACCTTATGTTGAGTCAGGACTCATCACCTTGATAGGCGCAACGACTGAAAACCCCTCATTTGCTTTGAACAATGCGTTGCTGTCGCGAGCCCGGGTGTATGTTTTGAAAGCACTTGAGGAATCGGCGATTGAAGGGATATTGGATCGGGCCTTACGCTACGTAGACAGCCCCAAGGCTTTGTCTGCGGAGGCACGTGCTGCCATTGCCAAGTCTGCCGATGGGGATGCTCGACGAGCCCTGAACAGCCTTGAAATGGCCCTCGATTTAACACCGGATGGTCAGAGCATCACCCCTGAAATCATCGCAGAAGTCATCAAAAATACCTTGTTGCGGTTTGATAAGCAAGGGGATGCTTGGTACGACCAAATATCTGCCCTGCATAAATCAGTGAGGGGTTCGGATCCCGACGCCGCCTTGTATTGGCTTGCGCGGATGCTGGTGGGAGGGTGCGATCCCCTTTACCTGGCGCGACGTATCGTGCGGATGAGCAATGAGGATATTGGCAATGCCGATCCCCGTGCATTTGATCTGGCCATGAATGCCTGGCAGGCCATGGAACGAATGGGGACGCCAGAAGGGGAGTTGGCCTTGGCACAAGCTGTCGTGTATATGGCGTGTGCACCCAAAAGTAACGCCGTCTATAAAGCGTTCAATGCAGCGATGGAAAGTGCACAGCGATCGGGTTCTCTGCCAGTGCCTGTGCATCTGTGCAATGCCCCAACAGCACTGCTAAAATCATTAGGGCATGGCAGAGAGTATCGTTATCCACATGACGCACCCAATGCGTACATTCCTAACGAGCATTATTTTCCTGATAAAATGCCCAAACAGTCATTTTATCAGCCCGTGTCGAGAGGCTTGGAAATACAGATCAAAGAAAAATTGGAATCACTGAGGGGCTTATGCAACCAATCGTAGAAAATCGCCGGAAAGGGATATACTTACTTCCTAACTTATTTACAACCGCCGGCTTGTTTGCTGGATTTTACGCGATTGTTGCAGCCATGCGCGGTCACTTTGATATTGCGGCAACGGCGATATTCATTGCCATGGTGATGGATGGCTTGGACGGTCGTATCGCGCGCCTCACACACACAGAGAGCGCCTTTGGTGCGCAATATGATAGCTTGGCTGACATGGTCGCTTTCGGGGCTGCACCAGCCTTGGTGATTTACACGTGGAGTCTGAATACACTCAAGCTTGGGTGGCTTGTTGCATTCATGTATGCAGCGGCAGGTGCGTTGCGATTGGCGCGCTTCAACACGCAGATGGCGAAAGTGGATAAAAGTTTTTTTGTCGGCTTAGCAATCACACCTTCTGCAGGTGTGATTGCAGGCTATGTACTTCTGTTAGACAGCCTCGGTGTTGCACAAAAGAGTGCAGCAGTTGCGGGTTCCGTGCTCACAGTGCTGATCGCGATGTTGATGGTGAGCAACATTCGTTATAATAGTTTCAAAAATATTGATCTGAAGGGTCATGTACCATTCATGGCATTACTGTTGGTAGTGTTGATATTTGTTGGCATTGCGATTGATCCGCCCATCATGTTGTTTGTGATCTTTGCTGTTTACGCTGCATCTGGTCCCATTTGGTTTCTGCGTCGTCATGGTTGGCGTGGCATCATCAATATGTTTTATCGCAGAAAGGGTGTTGGCTAAAAAAATATTCAAAATCCTCTTGCATAATTTTGCACATGCCAATACAATGTCAAAAATCAAACACACAAGTTGGTTAACATCAAATAAGCGAGAGATTATGCGAATTTTACTGGTTGAAGATGACGAAATGATTGGCAAAGCTATTTGTGATTCACTTTCTAAACGTGATTACACGGTTGATTGGTTGAAGGATGGTCAAAGCGCTGAGATGGCATTGCTTTCTCGCGATGTCACTGATCAACATTTCAGTGCAGTGATACTAGATGCAGGTTTGCCAAAACGTGACGGATTGGAAGTATTGAAAAATGTGCGCAGTAAAGGCGTTAAAATTCCTATCTTGATGTTGTCTGCACGCGGATCAGATGAAGACATGAAAAATGGTCTTGATTTAGGTGCGGATGATTATGTTGCTAAACCTTTTTCAATTGACGTATTATGTGCACGTTTACGTGCGATTCAACGTCGCAGTGTTGGTCGTGCTGTCACAACAATCGATTATGGTAACGTGCGTTTGGATCCGCGATCAAACTCAGTGTACATTCACGAAGATCGTATTTCAATTTCGCACCGCGAATATACATTGTTGCATAAGTTGTTAGACAATGCTGGCGAAGTTGTGCCACGTGAAGTATTATCACAATGCATCTACGGATGGGATGCAGAAGTCGAGAGTAATGCCGTTGAGGTGCATGTGCATAACTTGCGTCGTAAATTGCGTGTTGATTTGATCAAGACGATTCGGGGTGTCGGGTATATCATCGATTTGCCCATGCTCGGTGTTCAAGCGTCAAAACGTGAAGCAGTGGTTTGCTAAGCGAGTTGAGATCGGGTTGTATGATGCCAAACCTGTCTGGTAAGGAAGTCAGACGGTGCGGACACGGATGAACACTAAGCGTGTTTGGCATCATACAACCCGATTAATTCACTTTTATCGATAGCCGTTCTTTGTTCAAATATATTACCAATCTTAGATGCATAGCATTCAAATCACTTCTGAACGAACTGTGCCATTTTTCACCCGTGTCACCAATTGATCACCGGCTTTAACATCATTCACACTCAACACCGCTTTGCCATCCCTCGTCATGGTGATACTGTAGCCGCGATCTAACACGGCCAAAGGACTTAATGCATGCATTTCTCGGCCTAAACTGCCAAGATATTGTGTTTTCAGTGACAACATATTGTCCATGGCAGATGTTAAACGAGATTCAAGCAGGGTTCTACGTGTTGCATTCGCCTCTAATAAAATACGGGGATGACAATGTGACAAGCGATTTTCAATCGCATTGATCAGCATGAATGATCGTTGCAGTTTATTTGATAGTAAATAGCTTAATCTTTGCGTGAGCAAATCGACACGTTGCATCATGTTGCGCAACACATCGCCAGGATGAACCAAGCTCTTTGTCAGCAATGCCAAACGTTGCGACTCTTGTTGTAAGCGCTGTTGCATTGTGCGTTCAAGTTTTTGCGTGAGCATGTTCAAGCGATGCAGTAATGCGATTTGATCGGGGCTGGCCAATTCAGCAGCAGCCGTTGGTGTGGCCGCGCGCAAATCTGCAACGAAATCTGCAATGGTCACATCTGTTTCATGTCCCACACCACTGATGATTGGAATACGGCTCGCAAAAATCGCGCGCGCGACATTTTCTTCGTTAAACGCGAATAAATCTTCAAGTGATCCGCCGCCGCGTGCCACAATCAATAGCTCAGCTTGTGCGTGCTTGTTCGCATTTTCTATTGCTTGAACAATTTGCGCGCTGGCTTCTTTGCCTTGTACGAGTGTTGGATAAATGATGACACGCATCAGTGGGAAACGACGCTCGAGTGTGTGCAGCATGTCCTGCAATGCAGCCCCTGTCGGAGAAGTCACAATGCCCAGCGTTTGCACAAAAGCGGGAATGGCTTTTTTATGTTCAGGTGAAAACAAGCCTTCATGTGCGAGTTTTGCTTTCAATAATTCGAATGCACGTTGCAATGCGCCGAGACCCGCTTCTTCCATGTGTTCAACGATGAGTTGATAATCTCCGCGGGCTTCATAAATACTCACACGCGCGCGTGCCAATACTTTCATGCCGTTGCGAAATAGCGGCGCAGATCCACGCAACTGCCCTTTAAAAAAGGCGGCACGTACTTGTGCTTTATCATCTTTCAATGAAAAATAGAGATGGCCTGACGGTGCTCGCGTGAAATTTGATATTTCACCTTCGACCCACACAACACCTAACGTGTCGAGAAGCGATTTTGCCACCTGATTCAGTGCACTGATGGAAAGAATGGGTTTGTTCATATTAGCGTTGCTGTTACTCTTGATGATGCGCTGGCCGGTGGCACTGTTGTATCGGGTTTATAAAAGAATAGCACAGGATTTAAAGTGTTGTTGTCATTGAGTTTTAAACTGCTGGTAGAGCGTGAAACGCTATTATTGCGAGAGGTTTTTTTATCAGAATCCGCTTCGGTGTTTTGGAGGGTGATCCATTGGTAGAAATCGCTCCCCCATTTTGATAGAATCTCACAGGTACTTCGACCACCGTGCCACATATTGAAAAGCTCCTTCATGGGTTTGTCTCTATTCTTAAGGATTCGTTCGCGTTCAGTGTTAATCACCAGATACATCAATCCAAAGAAAAGTCCCACGGCAGCGCCGACTATCATGCCCACATACATCCCATCAAGGTGTGGCATGTCCAGATCATCCGTTTTATCAAAAAATCTGGGTAAGGTGAAACCCAGTGACAGGCCGCGCATCGCGAATTTCATGAAAGCACTGTATTCAAAAAACGCACCTAAAAAGGCCCAGCCGGGAGAAGTGTTTTGGTATGAGCTAGACTCTTTATCGACTAGACTGATCTCTTTAAGTTCATTTAAAAGTTTTTGTTCATTTTCTGTTAAGGGGATTTTGCCATTTAATTTAAGCGCGTCTGCTTTTATATGACATTGTTTAAGCACATGTTCTTCATCAGCTTCTCGATCGAGCTTCCATTTTTCTTCTCGCAACGAAAAGAACATATAAATCAAGTCGAGTGTCACGGCCAATAACACAAAAGCGCTGACGATGGCCATGTCTTGTTCGGGTGTCACATGATGATCGGTGATGATGTCTGGATCATGCTGCTCTGCATCCTCTGACATGGTGAAAAAAGTGTAGAAAGTGAGAGGCCGTCGCCCAAGTGAGAAAAGAATGAGGAAGACAGGTAGCATTTTTAGGTAAATGAGGTGAGAAAAACCCCAGTTCAATGGATTTTGCATCCAGCGGTGTGAATGCATTTTTTCCGCAGGGACTGGGTTGCTATTCTCATGGTTCGCCTTTTTTTCAAGGTTCATGATCAGTGTGGATAACAGAACATCATGATGTTTGCTTTTGATCTTTCTCTTCTCTTTTTCGCATGTATCAATAAAATCTTGTTTTTTAAATTCAAGCTGCGTTGCTCGAAGTGAAGCAAGCCATATTAAGAAGCAGGCTGCGCCGATCATGATCCCTACATGCTCATTATCCAGGACGCTATCTCCACGCTTCGCTACAGTGATGGCATGAAGAATCAGCAGTACGCTCGCGAGCCTGAGCGGGATTTTAATGGCTTGAACAAATTCCAGAAAACGCATGGTTTCCAGGTCGAATGTGTGCGAGTAGGAAAAATTTTTCCTGGACACATTTTCAGACGCTTCTTCGATCAGCTCGATAATGTTGAGTATTTTTCCATCTTTATCTTTTTTTCCATGAATCGCAGCTTGTTCGTATCTTTTAATCAAATAATCTTTATCAATATCGGCTTGGATCAATAATTGATGTATGAAAATATCATTTTTAAGTGCCAATATAATTTTTTTATGATTAGCGTTATGCAATGTTTTAATTGCTTTGTCCTTGACATTGTTTAATATTGTTTTTGCTTCCTGTGTAGTCAGTCCTTTTGTTTTTAAATTTTCCTCTGTTTCCGGGAACGCTTTTTCTGCCTCGAGCGCTTCTTTGTATTCGTCATACCCATTATTCACTTTCCATTTATCTTTGTGTTCCATTTGTTTGAAAAATAACATGTCGGTGATGATAAAAAGGGTTGTTAAGACGGGGACAGCAATGATCAGCGACATTTCGAAAAATGATTCTTCCTCTCCAAAGAAATTGACGGAGGTCATGGTGATACGGCCAAATCCGCCGACCAAAATAATACAGGGGATGAGTTGGAGCGCGTGCAGGTATCCTAGATTTTTATCAGCCTTCTTCTTGTCTTCGTCACCAAAAAGGAGGGGGGATGAAGAGATAAGTGGTTGATGTTCGGTCACAGTACTGGGGATACTGGATGAGCTGAGTATAATGGGTTGATTTTGAGTGTGGGCACTCCCGGTAGGGTATGTATCAATTATTGGAGAAATAGAGGCCGTAGCAGTAGTCGTACCGGTTGAGCTTGATCTTGGGTGCTCAGGGTTGTTCACGAAAGATGTTCCTTCCAGGCTGCGAGGGGAACTCCTTATGTCGCCATCATTATAGTCTTTGATTGGAACGATTGTGTTGCTGAGTTGGTTAGTATTGACGGGAGGGGTTTTTTTACGGACCGGCAGTGAATTCATCGGGGGATCCACCCGATTGAGTATTTTTTAGCGTCTCTTCCGTTGCCACAAACATAAAATGGGAATCCAAGACTGATTGCGGGCATTCTAACAAAAGTTTGACAATTAGTAACTAGTGATCTTTTCGAAAAGTTTTGGTACAATGGCCGGATCGCTGGTAGGGATTGCGAATTGTTTCTTCAACAGGGGGGTTGATATGCTTATTAATCAGGCACTTACATTCGATGATGTCCTGCTTCGCCCGGGTTACTCTCACACGCTCCCTATCGATGTATCGCTCGCTACACAACTAACTAAAAAAATATTTTTAAATATTCCACTTTTATCCGCTGCCATGGACACTGTGACTGACGCAAGACTGGCGATTGCGCTCGCGCAAGAGGGTGGCATTGGCGTCATCCACAAGAATTTTTCCATTGAAGAGCAAGCTGCACACGTTCGTCAGGTCAAAAAGTTTGAAAGCGGTGTTGTCAGCGATCCTATCACCATTTCTCCCCACGCCACCGTGCGTGAGTTGTTGGATTTAACCCGTCATTATCAAATTTCTGGTGTCCCTGTGGTGCTCGATAAAATGCTCGTCGGCATTGTCACGCATCGGGATTTCCGCTTTGAAACTCAGATGGACGCACCCGTGTCCTCCATCATGACACCCAAAGAACGTCTGGTCACTGTGCCAGAAGGTGTTGATAAATCGACGATCATCAGTTTATTGCATAAACATCGCATAGAGCGTCTCCTCGTCGTGAATAACCATTTTGAACTGCGTGGCCTGATCACCGTGAAAGATATCCAAAAAGCCAAAGAAAAGCCTTTGGCGACGAAAGACAGGGGTGGCCACTTGTGTGTTGCTGCCGCGGTTGGCACGGGTGGCGATACGCCTGAACGCGTTGCAGCATTGGTCGAGGCGGGTGTGGATTTGATTGTGGTGGACACTGCGCATGGGCATTCTAAAGGTGTGATGGATCGTGTGAAGGACATCAAAGCACGATACCCTGATTTGGCGGTGATGGCTGGGAATATTGCCACCGGGGATGCGGCACTTGCCCTGAAAGACGCTGGTGCTGATGCTGTGAAGGTCGGGATTGGCCCTGGTTCCATTTGTACGACCCGTATCATCGCAGGGGTGGGTGTGCCACAAATCACGGCCATCATGGAAGTGGCCGCTGCCCTCAAAGGGTCTCATGTCACTTTGGTCGCGGATGGCGGTATTCGCCATTCTGGCGACATCACCAAAGCCATTGCCGCCGGTGCGCACGCCGTGATGATTGGTGGCTTGTTTGCAGGAACGGAAGAGGCACCTGGTGAAATCGAATTGTATCAAGGCCGATCTTATAAATCTTATCGTGGTATGGGTTCACTGGGTGCGATGGCTCAGCGGCATGGCTCAAGTGATCGCTATTTCCAGGCTGAAGCACAAGCTGAAAAATTGGTGCCAGAAGGGATTGAAGGCCGCGTGCCTTACAAGGGTAGTGCTTTAACCATTATCCATCAATTGATGGGTGGGTTGCGCTCAGGCATGGGTTACACCGGCGCCCCTGACATTGCCGCCCTGCATCAACATGCCCAGTTTATCCGCATGACAGGTGCGGGCATCCGTGAAAGCCACGTGCACGATGTGGTGATCACCAAGGAAGCTCCGAATTATCCCACAGAAGAGTAGTTGTTCATGTCCAAACTTGATCTCCACCGCGACAATATCCTGATTTTGGATTTTGGCTCGCAGTATACCCAACTTATCGCCCGTCGCATTCGTGATATGGGTGTGTTCAGTGAAATCGAACCGTATGATTGCAGCGAAGCCGAGATCCTGGCGCTGAAACCCAAAGGCATTATTTTGTCAGGCGGTCCTGAATCTGTGACGGAAATGGGTTCTCCCAAAGCCCCTGACATTGTGTTCAAACTCGGTATCCCTGTGCTGGGTATTTGCTACGGCATGCAAACCATGGTCCAACAATGTGGCGGGCAGGTGGGGAGTGTGGCGCATCGCGAATTTGGATCCGCCATGGTTGACATATTGGCGCCGCATCCTGTGTTCGCAGGGTTAAGTGAAGCGGTGATTGATGTGTGGATGAGCCACGGAGACAGCGTGGTCGAGATGCCGCCTGATTTTTTTGTACTGGCATCCACCCTTGCGTGCCCGATTGTCGCGGTGGCGCATCGCACGAAACCGTGGGTGGGCGTACAATTTCATCCTGAAGTCAGCCACACGCCGCAAGGGGAGCAAATGCTGCAACAATTTGTGTTGCAGATGTGTCAATGTGAAGCATTGTGGCGTCCTGATGCGATTATCGATGCAGCTGTGTCACATGTTCGCGAATTGGTAGGGCAAGATAAGGTTATTTTAGCGTTATCAGGTGGGGTGGATTCCTCTGTCGTCGCTGCATTATTGCATAAAGCAATCGGTGCACAACTAACGTGTGTGTTTGTCGATACAGGTTTATTGCGATTGCACGAGAGCGATGAAGTGATGCGTGTGATGCAAGCACATTTTGGGATCAATATCATTCGTGTCTCCGCACAACAGCGTTTTTTTGATGCATTAAAAGGATTGAGCGATCCTGAAGCCAAACGTAAAGCGATCGGTGCATTATTCATCACCATTTTTGAAGAAGAAGCTGCAAAAATCAAGGATGCAAAATGGTTAGCGCAAGGCACGATTTATCCGGATGTGGTGGAATCTGCTAAAACCGTTCATGGCAAAGCCCACGTGATCAAATCACACCATAATGTCGGCGGTCTGCCTGAGAATATGTCATTAAAATTGATTGAACCATTGCGCGAATTATTCAAAGATGAAGTGCGTCGATTGGGGGTGACATTGGGGTTGCCACATGAGCGCGTATATTGTCATCCATTTCCTGGCCCGGGTTAGCGGTGCGTGTATTGGGAGAAGTCACCCCAGCAGCAGTGGCAATATTGCAAAAAGCCGATGCGATTTTCATGGAAGAACTTCGTTTACAGGGTTGGTATGATAAAACGGCACAGGCATTTGCAGTGTATATTCCTCAAAAATCTGTCGCTGTGATGGGCGATGCGCGTGTTTACGCGGACGTGATCGCATTGCGTGCAGTAGAAAGCATCGATTTCATGACCGCGCATTGGGCACGTTTGCCGTATGATTTATTGGATCGCGTATCAAGCCGTATTGTCAATGAAGTGAAAGGCATTTCACGCGTCACGTATGATATCAGCAGCAAACCACCCGCGACGATTGAGTGGGAGTGAATATTGGATAAAAATGAACAGGCCCTTTTCGTAGGGGCGGATACTTCCGCCCACGGATGGCGGCGACAGGGGAATCAATGAATTCATTTCAATACATGCAGCTCGCCCTTGATCAAGCCCGCATCGGCGCAGCGCGCGGCGAAGTACCTGTTGGCGCTGTGATTGTCAGTAATGATGTTGTGATTGCTAAGGCACATAATACGCCGATTGGATTGAACGATCCTTGTGCACATGCTGAAATCCTTGCCCTACGCGAAGCAGGACGTGTCCAAGAAAATTATCGATTAAATAATGCCGTGATTTATGTCACACTGGAACCTTGTCCTATGTGTGTGTACGCCATGATACATGCACGCATATCGCGTTGTGTATTTGCCACGTCCGATCCAAAAACAGGTGCAATGGGCGGCGCAATCGATTTATGCAAACTTCATCCCTGGAACCATACACTTCAAGTCGAGAGCGGTGTGTGTGCAGAAGAAAGTGCGGCGATGTTGAAACAGTTCTTTAAAGATAAAAGATAATACTGTGGGGGCGCATATTTGCGCCCCTACCTTCTCAAGAGATGATCGATCACCACCAATGCAGCCATTGCATCCACAATTGGCACGGCGCGAGGTAATACGCAAGCGTCATGTCGTCCCGTCGCTTCCAACGATACTGATTCATGATCTTTATTCACTGTATTTTGCTTTTTACCGATCGTTGCAACCGGTTTGAATGCAACACGAAAATAAATATCTTCTCCTGTTGAAATGCCACCCAGTACGCCGCCTGCATCATTTTTTGCTGTGCGTATTTGATTGTCAGACAAAATGAATGGATCATTGTGTTCACTGCCGCGCAGGGTGATCGCAGCAAAACCAGCGCCAATATCAAATCCTTTCACCGCATTGATGCTGAGCATGGCCTTGCCTAAATCCGCGTGTAGCTTATCAAAAACAGGTTCTCCCAATCCCACGGGTACGTTTCTGATCACGCCACGAATAATGCCGCCAATGGAATCACCTTCAGTTTGCATTTGCTCAATGAGTGCAATCATTTTTTCAGCAGCAGATTGATCAGGGCAACGCACAATATTGCTTTCAATCATCTCCGGTGAAACGTCCGTGTGTAACATACCTGTTTTAATCGAACCAATTTGTTCAACGTAACTTAAAATCTCAATGTCATGATACAAGGATAAATATTGCTGTGCTATGGCACCTGCGGCAACACGTGCTAATGTTTCACGTGCGCTGGCTCGACCACTGCCCCGAAAATCGCGCACACCATATTTCTGTTGATAGGTAAAATCTGCGTGTGAAGGTCTGAAAACATCCTTGAGATGATCATAATCTTCTGGTCGCATGTCCTGATTGTAAGCAAGCATTAAAATCGGTGTGCCAGTGGTTTTTCCTTCAAATACGCCAGATAAAATATGGATCTCATCTTTCTCATCTCGGGGAGATGTGATATGACTTTGTCCAGGTCTTCGCCTATCGAGTGCTTTTTGAATATCCGATTGAGTGATAGTCAATCCCGCAGGGCAGCCATCGACAATGACGCCTACCGCACCGCCGTGAGATTCACCGCAAGTCGTGATGCGAAACATTTTTCCAAAACTATTACCTGGCATATTGAACCCCATTGCTAACAGATTGAAGGGCTAGCAAAACTTCAGCATCACTGACAGGATGTGTATATTGACCATTGTCAATATACACGTCGCCAATGCCGTTCAGTAAAATATAGTGTGCAGATGATTTAATTGATTTTTTATCATTACGCGTGGCAAAAAGAATGTCATTGGGGGAAAACTTATTGAGAAAGTGTCCATCGATACCAAGTGCATCCAATGCGAATGCAATACGATGATAATCTTTTAAAGAGATACTTGCTCTTTGCAAGGCAATGTGCGATTCAACCAATATGCCATAGCCGACAGCATGACCATGCATTATCTTGTAATCAGTGATCAGTTCAATGGCATGACCAATGGTATGCCCAAAATTCAGAATTGCACGTATATTACGATCCTCAGGATCTCGTTGTACGATGGTTGATTTGAGGGCAACAGCTTTTTGAATAAAATCGTGTGGATAATCAACTGGTTGTAGAGCCTTTTCAAATGATGCATAATCACATATTAAAAAAATCTTGAGTACTTCAATCCATCCGCTGTTAATGTGCTCTTTTGGTAATGTGCTGAGGCAATCTAAATCAGCAATGACACAACGGGGATGCCAAAAAGAACCAATCAAATTTTTGCCATGTGTTGTGTTAATGGCTGTTTTTCCGCCAATGCTGCTGTCAACCATGGCCATTAAAGAAGTAGGTGCTTGAATATAAGGAATGCCACGCATATAGGTTGAGGCAGTAAAACCAACAAGATCGCCAATCACGCCACCGCCCAATGCAATCAAGCAAGTATCACGTCCAAGTTCTTTACTGAACAGTGCGTATTCGATGGCTTGTTTTCCGCTGATTGATTTTGTTTCTTCTCCCGCCGGTAACGTTACAAGGCTGACAGAACGAAAGTATTGACTGAGCAACTGTTGAAGAGGTTCTCCATATTGTTTCTGCAAATGTTCATCCGTCACAATCACAAAGGCGTGTTGATGCAAATTTTCTGGGATATACATCTGAAATTTCTTTAAAAGTCCACGCCCGATCATCACCTGATATTGCTGTTCAGGAACATGAGGAATCTTAATTTTAACAATTTTTTTCATTTTCTTAATCTCTCTGCCATCGTTTTCAATAATATTTCAGTTTGGTTCCAATCCATGCACGGATCTGTGATCGATAATCCGTTCAAATCAATTCGACCAGAATGATCTATTTTTTGATTCCCTGCCTTGATAAAACTTTCCAGCATAAAACCTTTTACTAATTTTTTGATGCCAGAATCTTTCTTTATGGCATCTAAGGTTTCTAAAATAACATATGATTGTCGACGGTGATCTTTCTTACCTTGATAAAAGCAATTGTCGTGACTGGCATCAATGATGATGGCTGGGTTTTTGACATCAGACAACGTGAGACTTTCTTGTGCAGATCTGAGATGTTCAGCACTATAATTGGGTATTTTATTGCTGCCTCTCAGGACGAGATGTGCAAACAGATTTCCATGTGTTTTAATAAGCTGATGATCAATGACGGCAACATGTGAGTGTTGTGCAGAAACCACGCTGTTAACCCCGATTTCAATCGATCCCTGTGTAGGATTTTTTAATCCGACAGCATAATTCATGCCAGATGCCAATATTCGATGCTCTTGATTTTCAGTGCTGCGCGCACCAATTGCCATCCAAGAGAGCAATTCTGTCAATGATTGAGCATAATGTGTGAAGACGGTTTCGCCTCCAATGGGCAAGCCTATGTTGATCACATCTATCATCATTTGACGGGCGTAGATTAATCCTTGTTCAATATCCGCATCTTGAAAAGGGTCAGGTTGATTGACAGGGCCGAGCCAGCCTCTTGCTGTACGTGATTTTTGAACATATACACGCATGATGATCTTCATAACATCAGCGTATTCCAGATTTAATGCTTGTAGCTTTTCTGCGTAATTTATGACAGCCTGTTTTGGCCATGCAGAGCACGGGCACTACAATCATGATCATGCGCTCATCTTCGCCTGATAAAATACGTTTGATGTCTTCGCGATCTTGATTAATTTTAATGCGGTTATGCTCAGTCAAAGGTATGGCATTCATGAGAGATTGGATATCTGGGAGATCTTTAATCACAGTGTAATTCATGATGTTTGATCCAATATGGCGTAACACTGCTTGAACAGATCCTCAGTATCGATTGTGTGGTCACATAATAGACTCACCTGTTTTATTCCTTGGAAAATGAACATGTCTAATCCCGATATACAGTAAGCGCCAGATGATCTGGCTTCTGTCAATAGACGTGTTTCTTTTGGTGTATAAATTAAGTCGATGACGGTGTGATATGGTTTAAATTGAAAGTCCGTCAGCGGCGTTTCACTGATATTTGGATACATGCCGACAGGTGTTGTATTGATGATGATATCGATCGGTATATTGTTTAATGCTGAATCATGAAGGATTTTACCTCCCCATTGAGAAGATAATGCCTCAGCATGTGAGATTGTCTTATTCATCCAAAATAAATGGCATTGAGAGTCACGGAGCGCATAACCGACTGCACGGGCTGAACCGCCAGCGCCAATAATCAATACATTTTTTGATTTGAGATTAACCTTTCTCAAGGCATACATGATTCCATCGACATCTGTATTTTCAGCATGTACGTGACCATTTCTCAAGAGTAATGTATTGGCTGCTCTTAGGGATGTCACTGCGTCACTTTGTGAGTCCACAAATGTCAGGATGTCCGTCTTAAATGGCAAGGTGATGGCCGTGAGCTTAACAGATAATGTCTTGATCGCGTTGATAAGATCCGGCAATGCAGGATTTTCTATGGCCAACATGACTGCATTGATGTCTAGCAGATTATAAAGTATTTGATGTAATCTTGGGCTGAAGCTGTGCTTGACAGGATTTCCAATCACGAGATGAAGTGTTGTATGCGAATCAATGTTCATGTGACAAATACTCCGTTAGATAATCTATCGCTTCGATATATCCTTTTTCCTTTTTACCGATGATACTGTGAATGCAAACGGGTTTGATAACAGAATGAGCGCGCCACGGTTCGCGAGAATGAATGTCAGAAAGATGCACTTCGATGGTCGGAAGTTTGCAGTCAGCAATGGCATCGTGCAAGGCATACGAATAGTGCGTCAGAGCTCCTGCGTTAATGATCATCGCGTGTGCTTTTTTCGACTCAGATTGAATAAGGTCAATGATATTGCCCTCGTGATTTGATTGAAAACAAACCACGCTAAAACTTTTATACGCTGCATAAGATTTGACTTGATTTTCAATTTTTTCTAAGGTGAGCTCGCCATAATGTTCTCGTTGGCGCTGCCCTAAAAGATTAAGGTTAAGGGCCATGTATCATGAGAATTATTTTTGAATTATCCATGATGCCACTCCAGTGCTGCGCCCAATGTTTTCATGTCATTCACAAATGACGGAAATGTTTTTTGGATAGCCTGGGCATCGTGTATCGTGCTTTGCCCTTTCGCGCGCATGCCTGCCAGTGTCATTGCCATCACAGTACGATGATCGCCATACCCATTGATATTTGCAGATCTTAATAGGGACGTATGAATGGTCATGCCATCTGATCGTTCTTCAATGTGAGCGCCCATTTTACTCAAACCTTCTGTCATCGAACGAATGCGATCAGTTTCTTTCAAACGCGTTTGCGAGGCATTGTAGAGCTCGGTTGTTCCATTCGCATAAGTGCCGAGCACGGCGAGCGTCGGCAATAAATCTGGCACATGTTGAACATCGATTGAAATACCGTGCAGTGGTTTTCCACCATTGATCATGATGCAATGATCATCAACAGCAATGTCAGCGCCCATTTGTTGAGCGATCTTGATCAGTGCTTTGTCGCCTTGTGAATCATGCATGTTGAGCCCGTTGATACTGATTTTTCCGGGAAACATTAACCCTGCGGCAATAACATACGAAGCGCTGGAAAAATCTCCCGGCAATGTGTGCTCGAATGTGTGATACGCTTGATTGGGTTCGATATGGAATATGTCACTGTCAAGATGAAAGTCGTGCGAATAAGTTATGTTTTGTCTGTCCAAAAATGTTTTGGTGATATTGATATAAGGACGCGACACCACGTTTTTTACGCGAATCTCGCTGGCTTTTGGCGCGAGAGGCAAAGCAATTAACAATGCAGAGATGTATTGAGAAATAGGCTCGTCAATCACAACACTTCCGCCGCGTAATTGTCCAGAGATTTTCATCGGAAATGAATCGGGTTTATCAAGGCACGTGATCGTCATCCCCAGTTGTCGTAATGCATGTATGAATCCAGCAATAGGACGTGCGCGCATTTGTTCAGTGCAATCCACTTGGATCGGTGTCTCGGTAGGTTGTCGTAATCCCAGTAATGGCAAAAGAAAACGCGTGGTGATGCCAGAATGACCGGTATGAATATTTGCTGACGAATGGATAAACGCAGTTCCCTGGCCTGTGACGTTCACAACAGTACCCTCTCGATGGAATTTGGCTCCTAAAGCCTCGCAGCTTCTGATCGCATCTGCCACATCATCGCTGTCAGGCACATTATGAATTTTGCTGGTTCCCTTGCTTATTGCGGCGATGAACAGCGGATGGCTTCAGATTTAGACCCTGGTGGGGTGAAAGTACCGTTTAATTCAGACGTGGTTTTTGTGGTGATGTACATATACCTCTCGTATCTGAAGATGCGAATCCTGGCTGCTTTGTGCAGACCCCTCGCATCCCCAAGTACGAGAGGTACAGCCACACCTTTTATCATTGATTTAACGGGCCTGTCAACTGGAGCTTTTTTTGAAGCGGTGGTATGATGGCAATCGTTCTCGGTTTTTGTAGGGGTCCAGCATGCTGGAACCTTGGTGTGTAATATCCTTGAACGATTAAGTACGATGTCCCTGCCCATATCCGGAGTCAACACCATGATCATTGAGCCTAAAATCCGCGGTTTTATTTGTACCACCGCTCATCCAGTAGGATGTGCTGCCAGTGTGCAGGCACAAATTGATTATGTGGAATCTCGGGGCCCATCACAGGCCCGAAAAACGTGTTGGTGTTGGGAGGCTCTACGGGGTATGGTTTGGCCTCACGCATCGTATTTGCATTCGGTGCAGGCGCGAATACCTTGAATGTGTCATACGAAAAAGAACCAACCGACAAAAAAACGGCTTCACCTGGTTGGTACAATACCCGTGCATTTGAACGCATCGCGCATGAAAAAGGATTGTATGCGGCTTCGTTGAATGGCGATGCATTCAGCCAGGCGATCAAAGATGAGGTGATTAGCCTCATCAAGCAAAACATGGGCAAAGTGGATTTAGTGGTTTACAGTTTGGCATCCCCACGGCGTATTCATCCCATCACCGGCGAAGTATTCAATTCCGTCTTAAAAACCATCGGTCAGCCTTACACGACTAAAACAGTGGATCCTTTTAAAGGTGAAGTGAAAGATGTGTTGATTGAGCCTGCATCAGAAGATGAAATCCGACAAACAATCGCAGTGATGGGCGGCGAAGACTGGACAATGTGGATGGAAGCTTTACTCAATGCGGGGGTTTTATCGGATCATTGCAAGACTGTGGCTTATTCTTATGTCGGTCTTACTATTACCTATCCTGTTTACAAAGAGGGGACGATTGGCCGAGCGAAAGACGATTTGCATCAGACGGCCAAGTCACTCAATCAATTATTGGCACCTGTTCACGGTGAAGCAGTGATTGCTGTCAATAAAGCGATTGTGACCCAAGCATCTGCTGCCATTCCTGTTGTGCCGCTTTATATTTCATTGTTGTATAAAGTGATGAAGGCGAGGGGAAATCATGAAGGCGCGATTGAGCAAATGGTGCGTTTATACCATGATAAATTTTATGTGAACGGTTTTGATAAGGATGAGCACGGGTATATTCGTATGGATGATTGGGAATTGGCTCCAGATATTCAAGAGGCCGTGCTGAAGATGTGGCCATCCATCACGACTGAAAATCTTGAATCAATGAGCGACATTGCGGGTTACCGTGAAGATTTTGAAAAATTATTCGGCTTTCATCTGCCTGGTGTTGATTATGCTGCTGATGTGTCTCCGCTGGATATTTAAATTGTGATATTGTTGATCGATAATTACGATAGTTTTACCTACAATCTCTATCATATGTTGTTATCGCATCGAACAGATGTTCACGTGGTTCGACATGATAGGGTGGATATCAATGACATCACGTTATTAAATCCTGAGGCCATCATTTTATCGCCCGGCCCGGGTCATCCCAAAGATGCTGGGATTTGTGTTGAACTCATTCAGCATTTTTCTGGGAAAATCCCGATACTGGGTGTTTGTTTGGGGCACCAAGCGATTGTACATGCGCTGGGGGGTGATATCATTTCCACAGGGAAATTGGTGCACGGAAAGGCCAGTCTTGTTTATCATGATCAGCAAGGTATTTTCGCAAACATGTCCATGCCTTTTCAAGCGGGGCGTTACCATTCTTTGATGGCAGATCCTGATACATTACCTGATGTTTTGCGCATCACTGCGTACAGTGAACCGAACACCATCATGGCTGTGCAGCACCTGGAGCATCCGACTTTTGGTGTGCAATTTCATCCAGAATCAATATTGACGCAGGGAGGGGGTATTTTGATCGCGACATGGATAAAAATGTTATCGCAATTTTAACGTAACACTTTCAACCCACTGCCCAAATTTAACGACGACATTAATCTTTTGAAGGCATTTAATTCAGACTCCGATTCAAATGGACCGACGTGCACGCGGTATAACGAGGTGTCTGATTTGATTTCAACCGGTTTGTCTGTGTGTGTTTGCAAGGTTTCCAGCAGGCTTTCCGCATTCGTGGGATTCGTGAAAGCAGCGACCTGTACATAGATAGGTTCTTGAGCGGCAGGCTCTTGAGCATCTAGCGCCTCTACTTTCACACGCCCTGTGCCCAGATTCACAATCCCAAGCTTTTTGGCCGCGGCATACGATAAATCGATGATACGTCCATGTGCAAAAGGCCCGCGATCATTGACGCGCACAACGGTGGATTCATTGTTATCCAGGTTGGTTACGCGTACATAGCTGGGGATGGGTAAATGTTTGTGCGCAGCAGTCATCGCAAACATATCGTAGGGTTCACCACTGGAGGTGCGGCGACCATGAAATTTTGTGCCATACCAGGATGCAACGCCTTCTTCTTCATACCCCAGGTGCGAATCCCAGACTTCATATTTTTTGCCTAGGGCCATATAAGTTGATGGATTACCATATTTGCTGTAAGGCTCAGCTTGGGGGATGGGTTCCTTCACATGGCTGACGTCTACGGGTTTGGGTGGCGCGCCGTCTGTGGAAGTTTGCTTGACTGGTGGGATATGGGGTGGGTTGCTTTGGCATCCGACTAAAAAAGTGATCAGGATAAGGGGCACGAATTTCAGCATGATGATTCTCCTGTTATATAAGGATAGCGCAGAAAATGGTTGATGCTGGTTAAAGAATGAGGGAGCTCTGCCGATACGTTTTTACATGTGGCTCCCCGGGACGGATTCGAACCGCCGACCAAGTGATTAACAGTCACCTGCTCTACCACTGAGCTACCGGGGAACTAACGGGGCTATACTACTGTAATCAGCGGCTTACGTCAACGGTTTTTTTTGGATTTTTGCTGGTGTGTCAGGGATTCGCGTAGTATATTTAAAACAGGATCTGAATAAAACAAGGGGGCGGACATGTCCAGTACAACACCGAATTATCATGCTCGGCTGGCCGAACAACAATTGCCTGGTCTGATTGAGCAGTACACTGATGCACTTGAATCGCTTATTAACCGTATTGAATTATTGTATCCTTATGCGCAGCCTGCCTCAGAAAGCAAGGCTGATCATGAAGCAGATGTCAAGCGTCATCAAGAAGCATTGGGCATGATCAATACCGCCATACAATCAGAATTAGGAGAAAAATAATGGGTATTATTACCACGCAACCCGAATTGATCGCATTATCGCAAAATGCGATTTCGAAATACCGTGTGGCCATTGAAACGGCTTTCAAAGATCCTGCTAAAGCCAAAGAGCAGATGAAAGAGGGGATTCAATTTTGTGAACATGCCCAGCAAGAACTGGCCAGAACACCCATGATGGAACCTTTGAAGGGGCTCGCCACGCTCGGCGTGATGGATTGGGCTTCTGTGGCCAATGCCCTGGCGCAAAAGCGCGAGGCGAAAAAATCAGGACCGAGGGTGTAGGGGCGTATATTTGCTCCCCCCCGCGAATGCGGGGGGTAAGCAGATAGTTTTATAATACCTCTCTCATCCTCTCTATCGCTTTCTTCAAATTATCCATGCTGGTCGCGAATGACAAGCGCACATAACCGTTCAAACCAAAGGCAGAGCCGGGCACCAACGCCACGCGGGCTTTTTCCAGCAGGAAGGCGCAGAAGTCTGTGTCATCCTTGAAGCCATGTTTTTCCATCGCTTTTTTCACACAAGGGAAGGAATAGAATGTCCCATCGCTTGGTGTGCATTCAAAGCCAGGCAATGCATTCAATGCATCAACCAAATAATCGTGGCGTTCTTTAAACGCTTTCAACATCATTTGTATGCAGCTTTGATCACCTGTTAATGCAGCCAAAGCGGCTTTTTGTGCGATAGACGTGGGATTTGATGTGCAATGCGATTGGATTTTTTCCATCGCGGCAATGATTTCTTTGGGGCCAGCAGCATAGCCAATGCGCCAACCTGTCATGGCATAGCTTTTCGAGACGCCATGCAAAATCACTGTGCGATCGTATAAATCCGGCGCCACATTCAAGATATTCACAAAAGGTTCTGGCGTCCAGAGCATTTTTTCATACATGTCGTCGGTGCCAATCACGATGCGTGGGTGCTTCCTGAGCACCTCTGCCAAACTGCGTAATTCATCAGCCGTATAAGCGACACCTGAGGGGTTAGAGGGGCTGTTCAAATAAAACAACTTGGTTTTAGGGGTGATCGCAGCTTCAAGTTGTTTCGCAGTGATCTTAAAACGTTGATCAATGCCAGCTTCAATATAGACAGGTTTCGCATCAGCCAATTCGGCAAAAGCAGGGTAGGAAACCCAATAAGGGGAAGGGATGATGACCTCATCCCCTTCATCCAAGATAGCCTGGGCAAGATTGTAGCAGGATTGTTTGCCGCCGGTAGACACAATCACCTGGTTGAGCCCGTAGGTGATGCCGTTATCCTTTTGAAATTTATCAGCAATGGCTTGTTTGAGTTCTGGAATGCCATCAACGGCGGTATATTTTGTAAAACCCTGTTCAATCGCTTGAATGGCAGCACGTTTGATATGCTCAGGGGTGTCAAAGTCGGGTTCGCCGGCGGCCAGTGCAATCACATCGACGCCTTGACGCTTGAGTGCAGCTGCCTTGGTGGTGATCACGAGTGTGGGGGAAGGTTGAATGCGTTCTGAGCGGGCGGAAAAAGAAATAGTCATGAAATAGCTCCTTAATGATGGACAGCGACTTGCGTATTCTACCCGAAACTCATTAGAATGTCCCTATGAAAGACACCTTCCGTTTAAAAAGCAACTTCGAGCCAACTGGCGACCAGCCGAGTGCGATTGCCTCCCTGACTGAGGGTCTAGAAGACGGCCTGGCCAAGCAAACCTTGATTGGCGTGACAGGTTCGGGCAAGACGTTTAGCATCGCTCATGTGATTGCCAAGGCGAATCGCCCAACCTTGATCATGGCACCCAATAAAACTTTGGCCGCACAATTATACGGCGAAATGAAATCGTTTTTCCCACATAATGCCGTCGAGTATTTTGTGTCCTATTACGATTATTATCAACCCGAAGCTTATGTGCCATCATCGGATACCTATATTGAAAAAGATGCGTCCATCAATGCGCATATCGAGCAAATGCGATTATCTGCCACGAAAGCACTGCTCGAGCGCAATGATGCGATCATCGTGGCCAGTGTGTCTGCGATTTACGGATTGGGTGATCCGCGTTTATATTTAAGCATGGTATTGCATTTGGATCGGGGCGATAAAATTGATCAGCGCCATATTTTAAAACGGTTGGCCGAATTACAGTATGCGCGCAATGACATGGATTTTCGACGCGCGACTTACCGTGTGCGAGGCGATGTGATTGATGTTTTCCCAGCTGAATCTGATGAAGAAGCCTTGCGCATCCAATTGTTTGATGATGAAATTGAATCACTGCAGTTTTTTGATCCACTCACCGGTGAAATATTGCGCAACGTGCCACGTGCCACTGTTTATCCCAAATCTCATTATGTGACGCCGCGAGAAAATGTATTGAAAGCGATTGATGCGATCAAAGGTGAATTGAAAGAGCGTCTGGCACAATTATCCGATCTGAATAAACTGGTCGAATATCAACGTCTTGATCAGCGTACACGATATGATTTAGAAATGCTGAATGAATTAGGTTATTGTCAAGGCATTGAAAATTACAGCCGTCATTTATCTGGATATCCGGCCGGCAAGGCGCCGCCCACTTTATTTGAATATTTGCCAAAAAACTCGCTGTTGATCATTGATGAATCGCATGTCACTGTGCCACAAATTGGTGCGATGTATCATGGCGATCGTTCACGCAAAACAACGTTGGTGGAATATGGTTTTCGGTTACCGAGCGCACTAGACAATCGTCCCATGCGTTTCGATGAATTTGAAGCACGTTCTCCGCAAACGATATATGTCTCGGCCACACCCGGCCCATATGAATTAGAGCACAGCGATAAAGTATGTGAACAGGTGATCCGTCCCACGGGATTATTAGATCCGGAAATTGAAATACGCCCCGTCGGCTCACAGGTCGATGATGTCTTATCTGAAATCACCAAACGCGTGGCATTAGGGGATCGCGTGATGATCACGACCCTCACGAAACGCATGTCTGAAGATTTAACGGATTATTTATCAGAACATGGTGTGAAGGTGCGATATCTGCATTCTGATATTGATACGATTGAACGCGTGGAAATCATTCGTGATTTTAGATTAGGTGAATTTGATGTTTTGGTGGGTATTAACTTATTGCGAGAAGGGTTGGATATGCCCGAAGTCTCATTGGTCGCGATATTTGATGCTGATAAAGAAGGGTTTTTACGCTCGACACGATCACTCATTCAAACGATTGGGCGGGCTGCGCGGAATGCACGTGGCAAAGCCATTTTATACGCTGATAGGATCACGGATTCTATGAAGACAGCGATGGGTGAAACAGAACGTCGCCGCATGAAACAAATGGCTTACAATGAACAACATGGCATCACACCCCAAACCGTGATGAAATCAGTGGAAGATATTCTGGAAGGCGCGACATCTTTTTCGGGTAAGTCACGGCAGAAAAAACAAACTGTCGATCAGGAAACGCAATCACTGACCCCAGTGGAGCTCGCCAAAAAAATTAAAACATTAGAAAATGAAATGTATGAATGTGCGAAAAACTTAGAGTTCGAAAAAGCTGCCCAAATCAGAGATCAATTACATCTATTAATTGCATTGTAGGGGCACATCAATCTAACATAGAAATCAAATAATGCAGCATCCTAATGTGAACGCCACATCCTCTTGCTTCGGTATCGCGTGCAATTCCGGGCCTTGCGTGAGAAAACGTACGCTGACTCTATGTTTGCCGCCACTGATCTCAGGGAAAACATCATGATTTTTCAATTTGATGCGGATCATTTGGCAAGGCGTGTGCGTTTCGAGCATTTTCTGAAAATAACCCGCAGTCGCAACGGCTTCTTCTTCATACGCGCTGTGTCGGATGATATTGAGCAGCAGGGTGACAGTGGTTTCGATGGGAAAGAAATGCTCATACCATGTTTCGAGTGATACATGCCGATGCTTGGCAGGTTGGCTTAGCCAGAAATGGAATGCCGGGACATCAAAGCTGCACGTGCCGCCAGGAATGGAAAGCCTTGGGCGCACAATATTCAGCAATTCATTGTTGCGCAAACCATCGCCGAGACGGCCGGTAGTTTGGCGCAAAGTGGTTGAGTGTTCCTTTAACATGCTCAGCAGATTGTCCAATGTTTTTTGATTCACGTCAGGTTTTTCTTTGAGTTTGTTCAATACGCCGGAGAGGCGATCGATTTCTTTAAAAAATTCTGTTTTGAGATCGGCGCGTTCAAGCAAGCTCAGGACTTCAATTATCCCAGCAATGGCTTGTCTATGCCAGGCGCTGTCATTATCGAGCGCTTGACGCGTTTGGCTGAATAAATGTTCAAGACGCAGCAAAGTGCGCATACGTTCATTCAGCGGTTGTTCATATATGATATGGTTTGGCATGATGGATGAAGTATAGCAGGTCTATTGTAGGGGCGCAGCATGCTGCGCCCTAATTTTAAATGCCCCGCATCTAGATCAGCAGCCCAGTCACTGCCACCCAAACGCCAAATCCCATCACCAATATAGGCAAGAACTTGCCGCAGACTTTCAACTTGATGGCCATGAGTGGCGGGAGGATGAATGCCATGATGGCGAGAAACACGCCGCCAAATGCCAACAGACGAATAAACCCATCAGGATACAAGATCGCGGCCAACAAGGGCAGGCCAAATGTCAATAGCCCTATCACTTTGCGTTGTCGAAAAAAGGCAGATTGTGATGACAAGCTGTCACTTAAAAAATCAAACAGGCCGAGTGTGACGCCCAAAAATGAGGTGACGAGGGCGATGGGGGCGAGTGTTTGAATCACATAATTTAGAACCGGCTGATCGAGACGCGCAACCCACAGCGCAATGAACGGTTCAACGTCAGGTGTGGTGAGGGTGGCGAAACTGTTCGGCCCTGTGCGGGGAATAACCCCAAGCGTGATCACGACCCAGAAAATATACGCGAAGAGGGGGATCAGGCTTCCCCAGAGTAATGCTTGTTTCAGCGATGTTTCATCATACTGCATATACTGGGCCAAAGACGGAATAATATGATGGTAACCGAAAGAAACGAATAACACAGGCACGGCAAGCCATAACCCTGTCCAGGCCGGCGCACCTTCTATGGCGAGTGTGGCGTTGACGTGAGGGGTGCACAGCGCAATCATGACAATGAATAAGAGCGCTTTGATCCCCATCAATACACGGTTCAGTGTATCCGTTGCACGGGTGCTCACGACGATGAAGGCGCCCAATACGACAGTGAATAACAATTCCAATAGCCCTGTAGGCGCCACATAGCCTTGTGACAATAACAGAGATCTCAGCAGCGAGCTGCCGCCCGTGATATACGCGACGGTCAGTGAGAATAGCAATCCGAGAACACAAGCGCGCGCAACCCATTGACCCGGTTTGCCCAAGGTGAGCAATGCCATGCGGTTGATGTGCAGATCCGTTTTCGGCAATGCCATGGTGACAGTCAATAAGATACGCCCCGCCAATAAACTGAACAACCACATCAGCCCCAGCAGCCCCAAGGTGATAGGCACGCCTAACGACGCGGTAGCGAGGGGAATCCCAAGCATCCCTGCACCTATTGCAGTGCCGGTGATGAGCAGGGCGGATCCAACCATTTTTGAGCTCATGCTATACATCCTGTTATGACCAAACGGGGAGTAAATTCAATTGACGTAATATTTCAATGGTGATGAACACACCGCCCATCAGTAGTACGACAATGATCGTCAGTGTACCCCCAAATACTTGGTAGGGGGAAGACAGCGCTGGGTTTTTGCGGCGAGCATAAGCCATCAGCGCGGGTACAATCATTAAAATAATCGCCACGAAAATAGATGCGATGCTGAGTAATGCAATAAAGCCTTCGGGGTAAACAATCACAAATATGAGCGGGGGAACAAATGTCAGCAGTGTCGTGCGCAGACGATGGGGCGTTTTATCTTTGGCATCTTGCAGGCAATCGAACAGGCCTAAACTCACGCCCAAGAAAGAAGTGATCATCGCTAAATTCGCAAAAGCGTTGATCACACCGTTGAGCCAAGGGGCTGGGCGTGCATGGCTGATCGCAATCATCAGGGAAGACAGGGATCCATCATTTTGTGCAAGCGCTTTGAAACCCATCTCGCCTTCATAAGGCACGGTGCCCAATAATGCGGCGAGCCAAAAGATGTAAATCAGTAACGGCAACAAACTAGCACAGCATAAGACTGTTTTGAGTGAGGAGACATCGTATTTTAAATAAGGGGCAAGTGAGGGGATCACGATGTGAAACCCGAATGCCGTTAAGACCACCGGCAGTGCAGTCAAGGTATAGGTAGGTTCAAATTGGGTGAAGAGGGGGGCCACATCAATTTGAGGCAGGAAAAATGCAAAAATCAGGCCGAGCAGGATCAACTTGATGGAGAAGAAACTGCGGTTCAATAAATCCACGGCACGTGTGCCAAAAGCCACGGTGCCTCCCAAAATCGCCGTGAAAATCAGTTCGTTCAGCCATGTGGGTGGGGCTTTGCCGAAGGCAAGCGTGCAGATGGCTTCAAATAAAGAGCCGCCGCCTGTGATATAGGCTGAAATCAGGATATATAAGAGCATCACAAATGACACGTAGGTCATGATCTTGCCGGGTTTACCCAGGGTGGCCTGTGCCATAGAGGGGTAGCTGTTGTTTGGGGCTTTAAACGCCAGATTGACTTCTAATGTTAGCAAGGCTGATACAAACATCCCCGCCCATAAGACAATGAACATCATCGTAGAGGGGATGAACCCCGGGCCGGCAGCCACCAGCGGAAATGCCAGCATGCCTGCCCCAATGGCGGTGCCAGCGGCAATGAGTGTTGACCCGATGATTTTGTTCATGATATTCCCCAACAATAAAAACCATTCTACCATGATTCATCTTGCTTGTAGGTCATTGTATCTCAGAGTAACATGACTATAATTGAATGAGGTTAATGAACAAGAGGTTACCATGACAACACCAGATCCCCTGACAGCAATGACCCCTGCCCAGCGCTACGAAGCAGTAGGGCGACACTATGGAGATTCTGAGCACTCTACCGTTTTTCGGCGCCTTAGACATCAACGCAACCTGATCACAATGAGCGATGCACTTCACGTCACGCCTGATGCAGACTCAGACCAGCTGATAAGAATCAAAACTGCATTAAAAGATTTAACACAAATCCCGGGTTGGGCTACAAAATCATTCGAAGAACAGTGTCCCTTCATTCAAGACAGATTGGCTGCTTATGGCATTTATCTCTCACCCGGTCAAGTCGTGAATTATTTCAAAGATCCAAATGACAGCACGAAATTAAACGCTCTATTGCTACAACCCTTAACAGTTCCCCCAGCTGCTTTAACAGCTGCCGACAATGCGCGTCATAAATTGCTGTTTCAAATCTTGCATGATGCCATCGTTGAAGATTTAAAAACAAAAGATCAAACCCTCAAGAACAAACCAGCCTCCACTGTGGCCAAACTCAATGTCTGTCTGGAACGTGTGAAAAAAGCGCTTCAACAGATTAATGATGCCGACGGTACCCCAGCGCATCCTTATAAATCGTTGAATGATCTTTACCTCATCCTCAAAACCACGACTGGGGATAAAGACAATCAAGCCAAAGAATGGGATGTGTTGTTTGCTGAGATGAAGCTAGATCAAAAGGGCAAGAACGTCGAACGTAACGCCTATGTCGCAGCAGAATATTATCGTCTGGCGGAGAACCATGGTTTGCGTGAATTGGGTGGCGATTCATTATTTGTCAAGCAAGCGGGCACGGAACTGGGTGCTCCTGCTACCCTCCGTCGCGTGCATGATGCCAAGACGCGTCGAGGCGCTGATACCCTGCAATCCATTGAAGGGCATAAAAGGGTGATTTCTTATGTCAATTTGCCGTACACGTCTGAAGTCCTGGCAAGGATCATCAATGAGTCTCTCACCCTGGATACTTTTGCGGCCGCAGAAAAAGGTATTGGCGGTAAGCCCAACCCCTTTTTCAAACTGCCTAAATTTAAAATTGGCGACAGCGATAAAATCTATATGTATGCTGTGAAATTGGACGGTGACGAATTAAAATGGTTCAAGCAAGAACTCGTTGAATCTGAGCCTAAAACAAACCCTCCCACTTATTCCAAACAAGGCAACCCTAGCTTGTTGAGTCAATCGCAGATAAGGTTGATCAAAAACGTTGATGGTTCCGCCATGGCAGAAGATTTTTTTGATCAAGTGCTCAAGGCGCAAGATGAACTGATCAAAGCCTACGATTTTAACGTGAAATCAGATACGGGCATGACCAATGCATCATTGGTCGGTGATGCTGAGCCCATGGTGTTTGAATTTTCAGATGCCAGATTGAGTTCTGCTGCTCCCGAACCTGCCCCTGCCCTTTCAGATGAAGACAAGCATGCACACCTTGCCGCTGTTTGGGGTGTGATGCTTGAGAAAGTGCTGAAGATCGAGGCCACAGAATTTGATGCGTTTCGAGATGCGGTTGTTGCATTGATTGACGGGGAAAATGTACGCATGGGCTCTCCTCCAGCGCCAGCCCTCCTTGACAGATTGTCGTCCGCAGTTGGGGATGAACAGTCATTATTAGAAGAGATTGTTGAGAATATACGTAACGCTCTAAACGATGCAAAAGGTTCGCGCCTCATGCCTGCGGAAATAGCCATTTTGAATGCGCTCGTTGCTCAATATGACACATCCAGGCCTACTGACCGCGCTTCATTCAACACAATGCTGACGACAAACAATATTGAATTGGACAAGGCAGTTCCTCCAGGGCTAGAAAGAGCATTATTCAGAGCGCAGTCGCATCGTATTGCTGATCGTGAGCCCCTCACGCTATTCGGTCATGCCGAGGCTTCAGATGCCTTCCGTTTCAATGTGTTGACAAGCATGGGAAATGATTATCTTACTTATGGCTTCGCAAAATATGTCAATGCAGCTGGTACCAATCCCATTGTGATTGAAATCGATGGTCAACAATATGCTTTCAAGCCAACAGAAACAAGTGGGGGTAACAACAGTTATGCAGTGTATACATGGAATAGTGATGGCAGTGAGGGCGGTATTTATATCCCTGAGAACAAGGAAAAAGAACTAGCATTCCGCGCAGGTTTGGCGCAATGCCTATTGAAGAAGGCGAAAGAGGCGCTCCCGGCAACATCGACGGCTGAACGTGATGCACTGGACAAAGTAAAAATCCTCATGAGTGGCAAGAATGACAAGGGAGAGCCCTCGGTGGTGAGACATGAGTGGAATAAGCCACTCAGCGAAGCAGACAAGACTTCAAGTAAGCTTAAACCTGGCAGCTAATAGCACATACATTGCCACACTGATCGTCAATCCCAGCACCGCATTGCCTTTAAAAAATGCCAGCGGTGAACGGGTGATCCATTGTTTCAATACCCATGGGTATAAAACGAAACACAGTATTGCGCCTATCAACCCCGCATAAAGGGTGGAAGTATGTGCCCCGGCAATCCCTAATAATACAAAGAAACCTGCATATCCTACACATAATGCAATATCCAGATATCGTCCCAAACTCAATGCGCTCGAACGCAGACCAATGCGTTGATCATCTTTTTGATCGGCCAATGCATACACGGTATCGTACGTGAAGTGTCCACACCACGCTCGCGAGATACAACGCAAAAGCGCGGGAAGACAATGCGCCCGCTTGCGCGAACACCATCAAGACACCCATGTTGAAAGTGATGCCCAATATTAATTGAGGATAAGCAAAAAAGCGTTTGGTGAGGGGATACAATACCGTTAATGCAGCGGCGAACAGTGCTAAACAACGCGCAGGATTGTTCAGGAAAAACAGCAATCCCAATAAACACACAGTTAAGATCAATAAAGCGCCATATGCCTCAGTCACTGACACTGCACCTGTGACGAGTGGCCGTTGTTTCGTGCGTTCAACATGCCCATCAAACCCTCGATCACACAGATCATTGATGATGCAACCCGCAGCGCGCGTCAACACCACACCAAGTGTGAATACGATGACCATCAAAATGGGGGGATGGCCTTGATACGCTAAGAGCAATGCCCATGACACAGGAAAAAATAATAAGAGCGTGCCGATCGGTTTATCAAACCGCATGAGTTGCCAATATGCGATGAATTTAGGTTGGGTCAGCATGCAAAAAAATCTCCACGATAGATATTCGTTCACCTTCAACGTCGTACACCCTTTCGCGTGCGGGAGTAATGGGCGGGAAGGGCAGGGGCGGTAATGTCAATGTAAGCGTATTCAGATCGCGCAAATTAAAACTGATTGCCTCGTGATGCGTCTGTTGAAACAACCAATCTCCCAATGGCTGATCACCCAGCGTGGCCAACCCAGGCAGACGCTTGTAGCTCTCGCTGCTCATGCGTGTTCGGGCAAAGACAATGGGCACGTCATCCCCCAGCATCAAGACTTCCCTGACCCAATCACCGTTTTGATGGGTTTCAGACAAACGCTGAATTTGGACAGATGAGTAAGATTGACGCAGGGCCGCGGTTAAAGATCCTTCTACGGCCAGGAGTGCTTGAATCTTGGGCGCAAGAGTGCCATCATGCGTCATCGCAAGAGGAGAAGCGGGACATGGCATCACACAGTTCTTTGGCATTGTTGCGGGTACTCGCTGATGGAGAGTTTCATTCCGGGGCATCCCTGGCTGCCCAGTTTAACATGACTCGCGCAGGGGTTCATCACCATATTGATGTGTTACGTGGACAGGGCGTGCCTTTTGAAGGCGTTCCCAAAAAAGGGTACCGTATTCCAGGCGGTATGTCGTTATTGGATGAAGCGGGATTGGCTGAAAGCTTGCCCGGTATCGATATTCATTATCATGACACACTTCCTTCAACCCAAGACTACCTACTGCCCATCGCCCGTCAAAAACCGACGCATCCGATATTATGTGTCACTGAATGTCAAACAAAAGGCCGTGGCCGAGGGAGCAAATCTTGGCACGCACCATTAGGCGCTGCGTTGTGTTTTTCGATCTGCGTGGTGATTAACAAACCCATGCAGGCGTTAAGTGGTTTCACGCTGGCACTGGGTGTGGCGTTGCGTGAATCGTTGGCTGAACTGGGCGCGACTGATTTGCAGTTAAAATGGCCGAATGATCTGTTCCATGCATCCGGCGCAAAACTCGCGGGAATTTTAACGGAAGCCTTCGGCGACATGGACGGTCCGACGCGCATGGTGATTGGCATTGGGTTGAATGTGAAAGTGCCCGCAGTGCATATGTCCATGCTCGATCAACCTTGGACTGATCTGCAATCGTGTATGACCGATTCGGTTTTATCACGTCAATCGCTGTTGATACACATCACACAGTCGTTATTGGCGGCATGTGATCGATATGAACGTGAAGGCTTTGAACCGTTTCGGTGTCTTTACAATCAGCATGATTATTTGAAAGGAAAAACGATTGGGTTTCAGGAGCAGGATGTATTGATGAAAGCAGTCGTTCAAGGCGTTGGCGAATCAGGCGAATTGTTGATTGATCGGCCGCCATTTAAGCTGATAGGAACAGCAGTCAAAGTAATCTAGTATAGGCGCTGGGGTTGTTACTTCGTACCAGCTTCTATCTTATTATATCGCACCGTCTCAATCTCCCCCCTCGACCACAACAACTTCGCCGATTGTTTAAACTCATTTCGGCACCGATACGCCTCATATGCTGTTGCCAACACAAATCCCATCAGAACCAACGTAACGCCTGCAGAGGGTTCAAAGCGCTCCATATCAGGACTCAAAAAATAAGTTTTATCGGGATTGTTTAAAATCATCGCGAACCCTGTGATCAACAGGGCGCTCGCGCTGATGTAGGGCAGTGCTGAAGGTTGATTGGGATCTATCTTTGGAAGATGGTTTTGTTTGTGCTGCATCCGCCTCTGTCCTTCAAACGACAATCGATCCAGCATCGTCACCGTAACCCATTCCGGCCATCGTGACAATGCCCGTGCCGACAGACGGATCCCATCATTCAGAATAGGAATCATGTTGGATACAATCAATAAGAGAGCACCCAACATCAGCCCGCCCTCAACAGTGCGTGTCGGATCAAAAAAGAGAAACCATAACCCTATGGTCACGCCTGTCATCGTCACGCCATACATCAAATTTTTGACGGCTTTTTCTGGAGGTTGTTTTTGAACATCGGTTGTTTTGTGTTCATTGATAAAAATCTTCAAGAAATATCGCACAGCCGTGGGCGCCACAACACCCCATAAAAACAATTCTTGGCCGAGCGACAACCAATGTGCCAAGTCAAGCCCTAGTGGTGTGGGTGCCAGCGCAGCGTTTCCCAAGTGTTCGGCCAGCAATACGGTGCCCAAGATCAGCGCCAATGAGGCAGCAATATTGGCAATCATTTTGAGTCCATAAAAGATTTTATTCAAGGTCTTTTTGTGGAAATAAAGACTGCCGAATCTGAAAACGATTCGTGCATCCTCTCGCTGTCTCTGTTTATCCGCAAAATACCACCAACATCGTCCAATATCGATCAGCGTGATGAATAAAAAGAAGAAATGGGCATATTCTCCCACAAACGGAGCCAGGGCTGCTAACGGCACAAAGAAACGGAAAAAGGCAGTTTCTGACAGCCCGAGTACAGTTTTAATAGGTTTTAAATGCTCAACTGCCATTCATGGATTCCTGTTACTTCGTGATAACGCCACATGCTATTCTTGCGCCGCCACCACCCAGTGGTTTGGGTGTGTCATGGTAGTTGTCCCCACCGGCGTGGATCATCAAGGCATGGCCACTGACATCAGCCACTTTTAAGCGGGGAGAGAGAAGAGGGAGGGTCGCTTTGCCATCTGCATCCACGATGAGCACGGGCAAATCACCCAGGTGGCCGTTACCATAAGGGCCAGCATGAATGCCGGTGTGGGCTGGGTCAAGGTGTGCGCCAGCACCATTGGCATGCGTCCGCGCAAGAGGGCATGGCATGAATATGGAAGCCATGTACGCCGGCGGGCAGCCCTGTTAACTGGGGGGTGATGAGGATGCCGCCGAGTGGGCTGTCTTCCATCGCCACTTGACCCATGGGCTTTCCGTTTTCAGCGCTGGCCAGATTGACAGTGACATGGTCAGCCAGTGCGATGGTAGGCAACAGTAGGGCGATCATCAGGGATTTTTGCATGAGTGGACTCCTTCCAATGGCCTTAAAGCATACCACTTTCACTGTTTATTGGCTAGCAGGAAGCACTGCATTGACCGCGGCCCTTGCATCTAATGCGTAGGTGTTTGTCGTGCATCCGCTTTCATTACAATGATTATAGGTATCGGCCGATCCTTGCAAACTGTTCACGATACTATTAAATGTATAGCTTGTGCTGTTATGCTTTAAAACGCTTATCATATTGGCCACGGCAGCAGTCACGTGGGGTGTGGCCATAGATGTGCCTTGGTAATACACCCAGGCGCTTTTGCCTCTTTGTGCAGGAGATTGAAATGCTTGAAGCGAAGACCAAATGGTTGAGTAGACTTGACCATTGGGATTATAAATGGTGCTGTCTCCGCCTGATGCTGCAATGGTGGTTGGACCGAAAGTTACTGTAGAACGCGAGTTGGTTCGTTGGGCCTTTGGCTGCCACCGAAATGATATTTTCACAACCTGCAGGTGAGAAATCTGCAACACTGGAATCAGAGTTCCCGGCCGCGGCGACCACGATGCCGCCTGCTGCAATCACGGCATTGATGGTTTGTTGAAAAACGGTATTGTGACAAGATTCTGCAGCACCCAAACTCATGTTCAATACTTGTGCAGGATATGCGTTGACGGGCACAGTTTGTTGGGGTGTACTGATATTAATTCCTACCGCCCACAACATCCCATTCACGACATCCGATAGATATCCACCGCATTTACCGAGTACGCGGACAGGCACTATTTTAGCGCCATATGCACCGCCCGACATATATAGCGGTGTTGATGAAGCGTACCCATTTCCAGCAATCAGGCCCGTGACATGTGAACCGTGCCAGCTGGAATTTTCTACCGGGCAACCACTGAAAAATCCCCTTGAGTTCCGAATATCAGATGGTGAGATAAAATCGCCTAAGTCTAACGCATTGGCTTGATAGTTAATAGCGGCTTTTTTAGTAGATGTAGACGCTGCACAACTGCCTGCGATTCGGCAATCTGAAATGATTTGATAACCGTATTGCGTGCCATCGGGTGTCAAAGGTTGTAGTGCAGTCACAATATTGGTGTTCGGTGTATAGCCCGTATCGATCACGGCAACAACCACGCCCTCTCCTGGTATAAGGCTATTTTCATTGAGTAACTCCCAAGCATTCACGAAATTATCGCCACCCCAATTGGCTCCTGTTCTGGGGGGTGTATAACTTCCGATGGCATCCATATCCCATTGTGCACGATTGATTTGGTTGACAGCAGTGGCCTGGGTTTGCAGCATGATATCTTCTGTAAAATAGACAACATCAGCGGATTGTTGTACTTGCTCAATAAATTGTGCTGTGTTTTCATGGGATAAGTTTTGATCCAGCACAATCACATGTGCACCAATGGCGAGTGGCCATAATTCTGTGGCATTAACAGTCCTGCCAGAGACTTGTGTTGCTGTTTGAGACAGTGTATCGATCCAGTCGAGGGGTAAAGAGGCCATCATGCCGTTTTGGGATTTTTGTGGTGAGGTGGTACTGATGATAAAACGTTCAGCCGCAAATGCATGCGTTGCAAGCAAAGCACACAATAAAATTGGGCACAGTCTTGTCATCATAACCTCCATGTCTGTCAGTACCGAAAGTGTAGCATATTGCGATGTGGTGAGTGGGATCTTCGTTCCCTTATAGGGGCGTCTACATGGGAGGCTCTGTGCCTGATGCCTCTTCGAGGCTGAAAAGTCGCACATTATCATGACACAAGAACGCAGGATAGGATAAAATACCATGAGCGCTGAAGGCGCGAGAGAAAATGTCACGAGACTCGAAGAGCACCCCATTATCATGAAACAAGGGCCCAGGCCGAAGGCCTGCAAGCAAATAGCCCAGGGTCAGGTGCGCAAAGCGCACCGCAACCCTGGGTTTAATAGGATAAAATATCACGAGCGCTGAAGGCGCGAGAGAAAATGTCACGAGACTCGAAGAGCACCCCATTATCATGAAACAAGGGCCCAGGCCGAAGGCCTGCAAGTCAATAGCCCAGGGTTGCGGTGCGCAAAGCGCACCGCAACCCTGGGTTTGATAGGATAAAATATCACGAGCGCTGAAGGCGCGAGAGAAATAAAAATTCAAGATATTAATAACCGTTATTAAGTCAATTGTAATTTGATATTGCAGTGTGTTTCATCTTGTCTCACTGATTGCTGGATATGAAGAAGCCCCGTGAGCCCAATTAAAACAACACGACGATAAGGATATAAAAATGACCAAAGAATTATTCAACCTTCCAGTAGATTATACGGATTGGCTTATCAGTTTAAAGCAGCGCATCAGTGGTGCTCGTCAGCGAGCGGCGCTTGCAGCCAATCATGAACAAATCAAACTTTATTATGATATCGGAAAGGAAATTTTGGATCGCCAGAACCAGCAAGGATGGGGTGCTAGTGTCATTGATAGGCTTTCCTCCGATCTTCGTGCGGCTTTTCCTGAAATGAAGGGTCTGTCGCCAAGAAACTTGAACTATATGAAGAGGTTCGCTGATGAATGCCCCAATCTTCTAATTTTGCAGCAATCTGCTGCAAAATTGCCCTGGTTCCATATTGTAACCCTTATCACCAAAGTAGCGGACCCTAAAGAGCGGGAATGGTATGCCATTCAGGCTACTCAGCAAGCCTGGCCCCGCGTAACCCTTGAGCTGCATATCAAAAACAATCTGTTTCAGCGTCAGGGTGCCGCCCCTAATAATTTTAAACAGCATTTTTCTGAACCTCATGCGGATCTTGCTGCTCAAATTTTAAAGGATCCCTATCATTTCGATTTTCTGGGACTGGGAGATGAGGCCCACGAGCAAGACATTGAATCAGCACTGATCCGTCACATCACACGATTTTTGCTTGAACTGGGCGCAGGCTTCGCCTTTGTTGGCCGGCAATTTCGTTTGGAGGTGGAAGGCAGTGAGTTTTTCATTGATCTGCTGTTCTATCACACACGGCTCAAATGTTATGTGGTGGTTGAATTAAAGGCCACAGATTTCAAGCCAGAGCATGCAGGGCAGTTAAATTTTTACCTGGCTGCCGTCGACAATCAAGTCAAAGCACCTGACGACAAACCAACTATCGGCATATTGCTGTGTAAAACAAAAAAGCAATTGATCGCAGAATATGCTTTATCTGGTATTAAAAAGCCAATGGGAGTGGCTGAATATGAGCTTGTTCGAGCATTGCCTGATCCTCTTGATACCAATTTGCCGAGCATCGAAGAGCTTGAAATGGCGCTTTCTCAAGACTTATCTGATGAATGATACCATTATCAACTATTTGTTCATTTGCTTGAAGAAAGATCTAAATAGGCAGTTGTAGGGCGCATACTTGTGCCCGTGCGCCGATGGCGCGTGGGATATAATGCACTGCAAATGAACATGACAAATCGCCCCCTCACAATGCTCGCAGGCCGAAGGCCTGCAAGCAAATAGCCCAGGGTCAGGTGCGCAAAGCGCACCGCAACCCTGGGTTTGATAGGATAAAATATCACGAGCGCTGAAGGCGCGAGAGAAAATGTCACGAGACTCGAAGCGCACCCCATTATCATGAAACAAGGGCCCAGGCCAACGGCCTGCAAGCAAATAGCCCAGGGCCAGGTGCGCAAAGCGCACCGCAACCCTGGGTTTGATAGGATAAAATATCACGAGCGCTGAAGGCGCGAGAGAAAATGTCACGAGACTCGAAGCGCACCCCATTATCATGAAACAAGGCCCAGGCCAACGGCCTGCAAGCAAATAGCCCAGGGTCAGGTGCGCAAAGCGCACCGCAACCCTGGGTTTAATAGGATAAAATATCACGAGCGCTGAAGGCGCGAGAGAAAATGTCACGAGACTCGAAGCGCACCCCATTATCATGAAACAAGGCCCCAGGCCAAAGGCCTGCAAGTCAATAGCCCAGGGTCAGGTGCGCAAAGCGCACCGCAACCCTGGGTTTGATAGGATAAAATATCACGAGCGCTGAGGGAGCGAGAGAAAATGTCACGCGCTTTCAGCGCTACCTTCAATCAACTGATCGTTACCTGGGGCGTTGCCCCAGGCTATTAACTCACAGGCCTTCGGCCTGATCGGGTTTTTAAAGGTCGGATGATGAAAATTTGGATTTCTTCAGACTCAAAGAGCACCCCATTATCATGAAACAAGGGCCCAGGCCAACGGCCTGCAAGCAAATAGCCCAGGGCCAGGTGCGCAAAGCGCACCGCAACCCTGGGTTTAATAGGATAAAATGTCACGCGCTTTCAGCGCTACCTTCAATCAACTGATCGTTACCTGGGGCGTTGCCCCAGGCTATTAACTCACAGGCCTTCGGCCTGAGGAAGGATAATGCAATAAATAGCTGGCAACAGGAATCGAACCCGTGACCTACTGATTACAAATCGGGCACGATACTTGTTTCATCAGTGTTCACCATGCTTCATATAATTACACAGTTTCATTCAAAAACCCCTATTTTGATAGTGTTATTCGTAGTAACATAGTGCAGGGCGTTTCATCTCGTTTCACTGATTGCCACCTTCACAGAGGAACCCTATGAGGAACCCCAATATTTGTAATTAAACTAACGGAATAGAAGTTAATGCAATTTACAGAAAAACAGATACAAGCGCTGAAACCCAAAGAACAGCGATATGATATTCGAGAAAAAAGTGGGAGTGGGTTCGCGGTACGTGTTTTTACCTCGGGCGAAAAATCTTGGATATTCTTTTATAACTTTGAGGGAAGAAAACGTCGCATGACCCTGGGTAGTTATCCAGCGCTTAGTTTAAGCGAGGCGAGATCTCTTCATCGTAATGCTCTAACCATCTTAGCTCATGGGAATGATCCCGGTTTAAGCAAACAGAAAGAAAAACTTGAAACGCGCTTATCTGCCACCATCGAAGCTCTAATTCACGAATATATAGAAAAATGGGCTAAGCCTCGCAAGCGTTCATGGCAAGAAGATGAAAGAATTTTACTAAAAGATGTTCAGCCCGCATTCAGAAACAGAAAGGCCAGAGACATCACAAAGCGCGACATCCTGTTGCTTCTAGACAAAATCAAAGAACGAAACGCCCCAATTGCCGCCAACCGTACATTGGCTTGCGTGAGACGGCTGTTTAATTTTGCTGTCGAGCGAGACATCATCACCAGCAGCCCTTGCTCATCAATCAAAGCACCTGCCAAAGAGAATCGTCGCGAACGTTGTTTATCGCTTGATGAAATTAGGTGTGTTTGGGACGGCCTGCCTAAGGCACGCATGTCGCTAAGTACTCAGCTTGTTCTTAAATTCCAGCTTGTCACAGCGCAGCGTAAAGGCGAGGTCATTACTGCTGAATGGAGCGATTTTGACATTACTGCTGGCTGGTGGACGATCCCTGCTTCAAAAGCAAAAAATGATCATGTAAATCGAGTCCCGCTCTCAAAGCTCGCGATTCAACTCCTTGATGAAATTAAAACGATATCAGGTGATTCGCACTGGCTTTTCCCTGCCGTTCGAGGTGATGGACATATCGGAGGCCAATCCATTGATCACGCAGTGCGTAGAAGTATTGAAGTATTTGAGGTCATAGATCCGTGGACACCACACGATCTCAGAAGAACTGCGGCCACTCACATCACTGGCATGGGTATACCTCGTCTCGTTGTGAGCAAACTTCTAAATCATGCGGAGAATAGTGTGACAGCTATTTATGACCGCCATAGCTATGATGCTGAAAAAAAGCATGCTTTAGATGTCTGGGCGACGAAATTGCAAAATCTGATCGATGGCGTTGACTCTTCCGACAATATCATTGCATTGAAAAAAATCGGGGGTTGATCAGTGGAGAGCGAAAAATTTCAAGAAATAGCTTTAAACGATTTAAAGACATCACCGACGTTTGGTGGTATGGAAATGCCCCGAAAATCAAATCCTAGAAAATCATCTCCCAAAAAAAGAAAGAAAGCAAAAAGGTACAAACCGATTGCACTGCATCTTTCTGATGAAAAGATTGCGGCAATTAAGGCTGATTTAGCAGTAATTGGAAAAAAATATGGTTTCAAGGAGGACTATGATCTTTATCAAAATCTACTTTCCTTGCGGAGTCACGTTGACGCACATGAGATTGCTGTAATGAACTACCCTCGTCCAGCAGAAACAAAAGACCAATTGGTAAACCTGTTGAAGACAGCCAAAGAGCTGAGCAGACTCTTTGCTAGAAATACTGCATTACAAACAAAGATTCGCTTACTAGAAGCTCCTGAATTATTTGCTCAGAGGGGATACACGAATCTAAAGCGCCAAAATGGTGATTGGCATTTTAATCAATTTCAAAAAGATCTTGATGTATTAATCAGGAATGCTCATTTTGCATTGGAACTTGTACCTGTAGATCAAGGTGGTAGGAAGGCATTTTGTAGAGCAGAAACGGCTATATTTTGGCTTGCTTCTTATTTTGGACAGGGCACAGATACGATACCTAGATGTGGCGAGAAGTATGAAAAGAATTGTTACATCGGAGAATTTTATGACTTTATATTAGACATCGAGGGATGTCTAAATGATGTAGGTATAGACCTGCCCAATCGTAAAACAATTGGAAAATACGCGACAATACAGTCCTCAAGATATAGAGCATTAATTGGCAAGAAATAACAATCCATACTGGTGAACAGTGACACTACTTCTTTCAAAAAAGCATAGGTAGCGTCGCTGTGATCAATCAACAACGATGTGGTCTACTGAATACCGTTAAGCAATGGTAATTTAGGAGACACTAACATGCAATCTTGTCCTACCCAAAGCTCTTTGATTCGATACAAAGCATTAAAACAGCTAATTGGCGTCAGTCGCTCCACAATATTCAGATGGGAGCGTGACTCAAAGTTTCCACATCATTTCAATTTAGGTGGTAATACTATCGCCTGGCGCCTATCAGAGGTGGAGGAGTGGATTGCAGAAAAACAAAAAGCTTAAGCATCAAAGGTAGCGCCGAAGGCAGGAATGGCAATCGGCGCAAATTAAGTTTCAAACACACAGGATTATACCATATGGACAAATATATTGGTTTCAATAGAAACAACCTCCCCACCCCCACTGAAGTTTTAAATATGCTCAGCATCAAAATACCCAAGCCTAATCGAGGTGGATTTTTTGAAATAACATGCCCCGTACATTCTGGCGGCAAAGAAAAGCATCCTTCACTACATGTGCACAATGTGGACGGTTATTTTTTGTGCCAAGCCTGCAACGTTAAAGGTGGTGATGTCATCGATCTTTGGTGCCTTTATACAAGAGAAAATTTTAAGCAGGCAATTCAATCATTGGGGTGCAGTGATGATGCGGCTTTAGGAAGTGTAGTGTCACATGCCATGCCTTACTTCGAGAGAATGCTCGAAACTGGGAAGGACATACTCAAAGATAAACAAGAGAAAGCTCGGCTGTTAAAAAAGTCTGTGATGCGCCATAAACGCCTGGCCCAGCCAGCACCTGAAACCCATGGTTATTTGAAGCTTAAAGGGATCAAGCTTCAAAATCTGAAGGTTGTTGACGGGTACTTGATCATCCCTATGTACACTGGTCGGTGTCAGCTTGTTTCCTATCAGCGTATCTGGCCTGATCGTACAAAAAAAGTTTTAGCAAATACCCCTGTCTCGGGGTTATATGGCCTTGTCGGCCTTTACGATGAGACCAAGCCCATTATCATATGCGAGGGGCTCTCAAAAGCCTACGCAATCTGGGCAAGCCTGGGTATCGCATGTTTTATATCATTTGGACATAGTAACCTTACTGATGCTCTTAAAACAATCCTGATGCATTTTCAGCACAATGCTGAGGTGATCATTGCGGCAGATAACGATCCGCACGGATTTGGCTTAGAATCCGCAAGAAAGGCATTGGAATCCTTGAAGCTATATCGAATTAAAAATGTACGAATAGCTATCCCTAAAAAAATTGGTGAAGATTTTTGCGATCTTTATCAAGCTGAAGGCGCTGCTGCCCTTGTTGCTTTATTCGATGAGGTGATGGCATGAAAACAGACATTGACATAATTAACTGCGAACAATGCGAACAGCGTGAACAACCCAATGGCAACGTGGATTTACAAGGTTCGCATGACAAAACAGCATCTGCGAACGTTGCGAACGATTCACATATAAACGATCATGATGAGTTGATGACAAAGATTCTGAGACCATCGTTCATTTGTCATGTTAATCCCTTTGTAAGAGATGGCAATGAGATGAGGGAGGGTCTTTATTGGCATAATGTCGTGTCCACGAATGATGGGCGAGTGGAAGTTGATGAATGGATCTGCACACCATTGCGTGTAGTTGCAATATCTTCATCGCCCAAAAGCGACTTTTTTGGCCGGCTTCTCGAATTTCAAGATAGCAACGGAAAATGGCACACATGGGCGATGCCTATGCATTTGCTAAAAAGCACTGGTGATGAATTGCGTGCAGAACTGTTAGACAAAGGGCTAATTTTCGATCAGAAAAAACGTAACTTACTTACTCAATATATTTTGAGTGCAAACTCTGAGAGAAAAATTATTGCCGCAAGCACTGTTGGCTGGCACAAAAACTCTTTTGTTTTACCCGGTCATGTGATCGGCAATGATGATGTGATTTTTCAGTCCGAAGAGGCAGAGAATGATGAATTTGTAACGACCGGCACGCTCGATGGTTGGCAGACTGAAATTGGACTACATTCCGAGAATAATATCCCTTTAATGGTCTCAATCTCAGCTGTCCTTGCGGGCCATTATTTCGACGAGCCAATCGTCAGCAAGGTGGAGGTATTCATTGGATCGGGGATTCATCATCCGGAAAATCCACTTGCGTTGAAGTTGCGGCATCAGTTTGGGGTTCGCCTGAGCTCATACGCTCCTGGAGTGCCACTGCCAATGGTTTAGAAGGTATAGCATCTGTCCGCAATGATCTGTGTCTATTGTTGGATGAAATTGACGAGGCCTTGACGGATGAAGTCGGTAAGATTGTTTATTTGCTTGCAAATGGACGTGGAAAGCAACGAGCTGGACGCACTGGTTTAGCAAGAAAAACCAGCAAGTGGTGCACAATGACAATTTCTACTGGCGAGCGTGATTTGTCATCAATCATTGGCGAGTCGGGTAAGCGTGCGAATGCGGGTCAAATGGTGCGCCTTCTCAACATACCTTCCCGTTTCGAGCATGGTGTTTTTAGTGACTTGCATGGTTTTTCAGGTGGACGTGCTCTTGCCGATCACTTGAAAGTTAAGAGGTTAGAACATCACGGGCATGTTGGTCCAGCCTTTATCAGAAAGTTAATTGATGAAAGGGGGGATTTGAGTGAAAAGCTAGAAATGTTAACCAAACAGCTGATCACCTGCGCGATGTCTCATCTCGAAGAGCGTGCTGCAGGCTTATTTGCACTTATAGCCTTAGCAGGTGAATTGGGAATTGAGTATGGGCTGTTGCCGTGGAAAGAAGGGGGGGCTATTAATGCGGTTACAGAGGCCTTCCTAAGGTGGCAGGAATTCCATGGCGTTGGACATACAGAAGATCAGCAGATCCTTAAATCAATAAGTAGTTACATTGAGAAATACGCAGATTCTCGATTTTCCTCATATAAAGAAAATTCTGACAATCAAGACAGCAGGCCTGTGAATGTCCGTTCTGGCTGGTTTAAAGAGGATGATAAAAATGGACGCGTTTACATGTTTACAGGTGAAGCACTTGACGAAGCAGCCGGGCGATATCCACGTCAACGCATTATTGATGCATTGAACAAATATGGCTGGATTGCAGAAAGAAGTGATAAGCGATGGACCAAAAAGGTCAGAGTACAGGGGATGACTAATGGAAAAGAACTCTATCACATCAGAGAGGTTGAGCTTGATCATGGGGATTGATGAAGTCATTAACAAGTTTTGTTCGCAGCCTATAGCGCGTCGCGAACATGTTGCGAACGCCAAAACGTCCGCCATTCCTGGACGTTCGCACCGTTCGCAGTGTTCGCACCAGCAAATCGTTACATCGAATCCAAAATCAACCTATCAGCTTGTTGAGGAATTTATTGACAAGGCGGCTGGGCTTGGTGTTGATTTATCATGGGATGATCAACGGTGGCTGAAGAACATGCTCTGGGATGTTAACATGGCTGATGCCCATAAATTGTTATGTCAGTATTACATTGAATGGTGTGACGGTGCAGCTGCTGAAAAAATGGAGCACAAGAAGTGTAATGCTGGCCGACTTCGTGCTAACACTTTTTTGCGTGAAACTCTTTCATCAATGCACCAATGGAGAAAAAAATGAACGTAGAAGATATCAATAAGCCCAAAATTTATCATGTAAACAATCAAAAAGTTGAGGCCGAGCAGGGTATCAAATTTCGTGCGGATTCGAGTGATGGGCAGATACAATCGGATCAAATCACAAAACAACTTAATGAAGAGAGCAAGGAATATAAGATTGCAGAAGCAAAAGCATTTGCCGGAAGCTGGGGACAAACCACTCTGACTATTGAAATGTTGTGCGGTAGTCGCCTCGACATTAATTGCCTGATGGATGAGCTCAAAGTACAGATAAGGGAGCTCGTTGATGATGGTTCTCGTCAGAGCGCAATCATGTTGGCCAGCAGCTCCATCGCGTTAAATGTGCTTTCCCACAATTTGCTGCGTAATTCAAGCAAAGCAGTGAGCGTCGAAGAAGGCTTGGCACGCGCCGATCTTGCTCTGAAATCATTCGATCAGGTTCGAAAAATGCTGTTAGCGTTGGATCAAATAAAAAGACCCAGGCAGCAGATTACTCAAAACAACTATTTGCAAGAATCCGTGCAAACAAACATTTTAGATCCTCAAAACGAAAAGGTAGGGTCAACATTAAAGGGGGTGAACGATGAAGCAACGTAGGTGGAACGAGGATCAGCGCAGACAACACAGTCAATTGATTCATAATGTTAGGCCCTGGGAATCTGGTACAGGCCCTCGTACGCCCGAGGGGTTGGCTATCAGCAAGATGAACGCCTTACGAACTGGTCTATATGCTGCTGAGCTTCGTGAGGCAAGAAGGCATTTAGCGGAATGCAGAAGATTAACAAGAAATATAGCAAGCTAGCTTATATATGTATTTTTATCAGAACCATTCATCCGGTTGCACTGGTGTGCAAGAAAGTGTATCATTCTTCAAACTGAAAACCCATTGAGTAGTAGGAGGGGTAGATGAAGTTGGTAGTGAGAGGCCTGATCATGCTGGCAGGGATGGCTCTGGTCTTGCCTATATATGCGAGCACAATGACAGCAACGTGCATGAACTTTGAAGGGCCACAAACAGATTACATAACAAACGCAATTAATCCTGACAGTGATATAGCCTTCAATAAATTCGATGATCATAAATCAAAAATAAGTGGTGAAAAATCAATCCTCATTTGGGAGCAGGGTAATAGCACTGCAAAAATTATGTTTAAAGGAAATGAAGCAAATGCTGCTGAACACTGGCACGATCTCATTTTGCTATCAAATGAAACCGCTCATGGTGAGCAACAAGTGACTTTTATTGGCATGTCTAGGGGTGCTCCAATCATGTATTCCGTTTACCCAGAGAGCAATGTTGTGATTTTTTCACAGCATAGTCACTGGAGCTTTGTGATGGAAGGTGTAAGGACTTTCATGTTCCATTCAAAATGCGATATTAAATTCAAATGATTTTCTGAAGCCGAAGACACTGGAACAGTATTGTGATAAACAAGTTGATAGCTTTTAAATATTTTCTCACGGCAACAATTTTGTTAGCAAATACCATCGCAATGGCCGAATGGACAAGTGTGCTTTCAGAAAAGAATAGGACGTCATATATTGATTTCGCTACACTCAAAAAAACAGGAGGTTTCGTAAAAGTATGGGGTATGGATGAATTTAAAACACCAGAAAAATTTGGGAAAGATAATGTTTCTTCGCTCAGCACACAATATGAATTTAACTGTAAAGAGAGATCAACTAGAATTATTGCTGGTTATTCCTATAATGAAATCGGGGAGGTTGAGGATTTTTTTTTACAACCAACGGACTGGCTACCAATTCCGCCAGGATCAAGGGCTGATATCATCATGAGCAAAGTTTGTGATGATGCTGATTAATATCCCCTGTATCATATTTGGACGTCAGCGCATTGACGATCGTAGCTATTTTCTCTTCAATTTCCCCATATAGTTCGCATAACAATTTTTGACAGTGACTGAATCAGTTGTGTGAAAATTTTCAAATCGTAACTCTAAATGAATGGTAGCAGGATTATTAGGATTAAAGTTGCTTATCATAACATCAGTGGCAAGATAATGATTAAATTGTTGCTTTATTATGAATTGAGAGTGCACCAACTGATTTTGATTGACTGTAATTTTTCCAACAGTTCCCGAAACGTGGTCATCAAACCTTGACCATCCTCCAGTTAACCTAAGTACGACTGGATCGTCGCTATAAGGATTAGGATTTTCAATATCACACGTAATATTGTACCATCTATTAAGAACAAGCGAGTTTTCTAAATTTATTGTAAATGTCTTATTTGGTAGAACGGTGCCTCCTGGAAGGGGTACTGCATCAATAGATTTAGATTTTGCTTGCGAAGCTAATGTTATGGAAATCATCCCAGCAAGAATAAGTATCAGTATGCGTCCCTTTGCTTTCATTTAATCTCCCTATTTTCAATGAAGTCCATCTCTCAAAGGAACCCCACGGGGAACCCCAGGATTGTCCAGAACCCAAGAAGAGGGCAGGATATTTTTAACCTATTGTTCTTATTGTTTTAATTAAAGCTGGCAACAGGAATCGAACCCGTGACCTACTGATTACAAATCAGTTGCTCTACCTGCTGAGCTATGCCAGCAAAACCTTATTATGATATACCGAGGGTCGGAATCGAACCGACACGACCGAAGTCACCGGATTTTGAGTCCGGCGCGTCTACCAGTTCCGCCACCCCGGCATATGTGGGAGGGAGTATACCAGAACTTATAAAAAGTGGGAGGGGGGCTACTCAATAATTTTCAATTTTGTCTAAAAACAGATACAATCCAACGGCCAATTATTAGGCAGAAAATGATACCATTATCAAGTATTCATCATCCACTGAAACGATTGTTGGCGTCTGATCGGGGTGTGTCATGCCAAATCCGTGAGGCAAGGATGCCGAACAGAAGCCTACAGGGTTATATTCATGGTTTGGCAGCTCATCACCCGACATCAAGGCGCCTAAAAGGGTAACTCACATTGAAACTACAAGACTTCGATTACATCCTCCCCGATGACCGCATCGCACGCCACCCTGCGCCTGAGCGCACGGGCAGTCGCTTGCTGGTTTTGAACGGGTCGGATGGCATCCTCAGTGACCGTCAGTTCAAAGACCTTCCTGAATTATTACGCCCCAATGACTGCCTTATTTTCAATGATACCCGCGTGATCAAAGCGCGCCTGTTTGGGCATAAATCAACAGGTGGACGCATCGAATTATTGATTGAACGGTTGCGCGGCACCCATGAAGCCCTCTGTCATATGAAGGGCAGCAAGGGACTTCAGCCCGGGGCTATCCTCCATTTCCAATCTGCCCAAGCCACGTTTCTTGGGCGTGAAGGGAATTGTGTCAACCTCTCATTCAGCCTGCCTGTGCTTGAGTTGTTAGAAACCCAAGGCGAAATGCCGCTGCCACCCTACATTGATCGTCAGCCCGACACGACCGATGATAGCCGGTATCAAACTGTCTATGCGAAACATCCCGGCGCTGTGGCTGCGCCCACGGCGGGGTTACATTTCGATGAAGCCTTGTTGGAAACATTGAAACAACAAGGCATTATCATTGCCAGGGTGACATTGCATGTGGGCGCTGGCACCTTTCAGCCAGTGAAAGTCGAAGACATCACACAACATGAAATGCACGCGGAGTGGGCGCATGTCCCCAAAGAAACTGTCGAAGCCATTCAAAAAGCCAAAGCGGCCGGCGGAAGGGTGATCGCAGTCGGCACCACCAGTTTGCGTTCGCTCGAGTCTGCTGCCACTGCACCTGGGCACATTCAACCATTTGAAGGTGAAACAAACATATTCATTTATCCAGGTTACACATTCAAGATAGTCGATGTGTTGCTCACGAATTTCCATTTGCCCAAATCCACATTATTGATGTTAGTCAGCGCTTTTGCAGGTTTCGATCACATTAAGGTTGCTTATCAGCACGCATTAGACCATCATTATCGCTTTTTCAGCTATGGCGATGCGATGTTCATCACCGCAAAAGATCCGATTGCGTAAATCAATAAAACGCGTTACGATGTGCACATCTTCATAAGGAGTCAACATGATATCGATTATTTCTAGCGCACATGCGGCTGATGCTGCAACGCCTCCGCAAGGCAGTGGTTTTGTTGAAATCGGCATTCTGATATTTTTCTTTGCTGTGTTCTACATGTTAATTTGGCGTCCACAAGCCAAGCGTGCGAAAGAGCACCGCAACTTGATCAGCGCCCTTGCCAAAGGTGATGAAGTGGTGGTATCCGGTGGTTTATTAGGCCGCATCACTGATTTAGACGATCAGTATGTTGTGATTGCCCCCAGCGAAGGTGTATCATTGCGCTTTCAACGTCAATCAGTTGTTCAAGTGTTGCCAAAAGGGACGTTAAAATCACTTTAATTGTTTAGGGATGAGCTGTGATCAATCAATTTCCACGATGGAAGAACTGGGCCATCGCCATTTTCATGATGGTGGCCTTTTTATATGCGTTACCAAACATCTTCGGTGATAATCCTGCCATTCAGATTTCAACTGAAAAGGGTGCTGCCATTGATGAGTTTGTCGTCCGTAAAATGAAATCAACATTGGACGATGCGAAGATCCCTTATACGCTCGAACAGAATGATCACGCTGTCTTGATTCGTTTTAAAGCTTCAGACGAGCAGCTCGCGGCACAATCCTTGCTGGCCAAAACATTGGGTGACAGTTATATTGTCGCGCTCAATTTGGCACCCGCCACACCTGAATGGATGAAAAAGATTGGTGCAAAACCCATGAAACTGGGTCTCGATTTGCGCGGGGGTGTTCACTTTTTGATGCAAGTCGATATGGCAGATGTTGAGCAGCGCCATCTAGATGGATTGGTTGAAGGGGTTCGAAGCAATTTACGGGATGAAAAAATCCGTTACCGTGCGCTGACAGCTGATGCGCAAGGTATTCTCATTCGCTGGGCGACACCGGAGGATGCGAAAAAAGCTGTGTCAGCATTACACACTTCTTTTCCTGAACTCATTTTCACGCAACCCGAACCGCTCGTCACACAAGCGATATTGAGTCCAACAGGCAAGAAAACATTGGTTGACGATGCGATGGATCAAACCATGATGACATTGCGCAACCGTGTCAATGAATTGGGCGTGGCAGAAGCTGTGGTGCAACGCCAAGGGTTGGATCGCGTGGTGGTTGAATTGCCAGGTGTGCAAGATACCGCCTATGCTAAACAAATTTTGGGAACCACTGCATCTGTGGCGTTTTATTTGTTGAGTGATGAAAAGTCGATCGGAGGTGGTATCACTTTCAAAGACAGACACGGCCTTCCACAGACATTTGATAGAGCGGTCGTGCTTTCAGGCGACAACATTGTCGGTGCGCGATCAGGTTTTGACCAATACGGAAAACCTGCAGTGTTTATTCAAATTGGTGGCAATGTCGCTGCTTTTTCAAAGATCACGGGCGACAACGTGGGGCGTGGCATGGGCACGGTGTTCACTGAAACGCGTTACCATGATGCCGTAGTGAATGGTGTTCCAACGCGTGTGGCAGACACCACACGTGAAGTGATTAACGTCGCCACCATCAACCAACGTCTTGACAATCATTTTCAAATCTCGCCCATGTCTAGCCCGCAAGAAGCGCGCAATCTCGCGTTGCTGTTGCGTGCAGGTGCATTTCCTGCGCCAGTGGATTATATTGAAGAGCGTATCATTGGCCCCAGCATGGGTGAAGAAAATATCAAAAAAGGTGTGATTTCATTGGTCGCTGGCCTTGCGTTGGTCTTAGGCTTCATGATGTGTTATTACAGTGTGTTCGGTATTATTTCAAACATTGCACTGCTCATGAATTTGGTCGTCCTCGTTGCCGTTTTGTCATTACTTGGCGCCACCTTGACACTGCCCAGCATGGCGGCAATTGTGTTGACACTGGGGATGGCGGTAGATGCGAACGTCTTGATCTTCGAGCGGATCCGTGAAGAATTGCGTCATGGGCAAACAGGGCATGGCAGTATTCATGCCGGTTATGAAAAAGCATTTTTGACGATTGTGGATGCAAATATCACCACACTCATTGCTGCGATTGCGCTATTCTCGATTGGCAGCGGGCCAATCAAAGGGTTTGCGATCACATTGATCATTGGTCTCATCACATCTGTGTTCACAGGGGTGACGGTGTCTCGCGCAATAGTGAATCTCATTTTTGGTGGCAAGCGGTTGAGTCGTTTACCGATTGGCATGAGCGACTTGAAATAAGGATGCAACGTGGAATTTTTTAAAAAAGATTTGCAAATTGATTTTTTAGGGCCCGTTGGGGCGCTGCGATATTCTCATTGGTGCTGGTGATGGGTTCATTGGTATCTTTGTTTGTGAATGGCATTCATTGGGGGCTTGATTTCACAGGTGGCACAGTCATTGAAATCCAATACCCTCATGCGGTCGATATCGATCCTATTCGTGAAACGCTGGCAAAAGGGAGTATCGAGGGAGCGGTTGTTCAACATTATGGTTCGAACGACAACATCATGATCCGTTTGCCTTTGCAAGAAGGCGTGAATGAGCAGGCATTGTCTGCCAAAGTGCTATCTGTCTTAAAAGCGGATGACCCAACAGCCAAATTATTGCGCGTTGAATTAGTGGGCGCACAGATTGGGAAGGAATTGGCAAGCCAAGGTGCGTTGGCGGTGTGTGTGGCGTGGTTTGGCACGATGTTATACGTTGCTCTGCGTTTTGAATGGCGTTTTGCTTTGGGTGCCGCATTGGCATTGGCGCACGATCCTTTCCTGATCTTAGGCATGTTTTCATTGTTTCAAATTGAATTTGATTTGCCGACATTGGCGGGTATCCTTGCGGTGATCGGTTATTCATTGAATGATACGATCGTGGTGTTTGATCGTGTCAAAGAAAACTTCATTAAAATGCGTAAAGGCGATGCGAATGAGATCATGAACCTATCATTGAATCAAACGTTGTCTCGCACCATCATGACATCTTTCATGACGTTACTCGTTGTCGTGGCATTGCTCATTTACGGGGGGCCCACTTTATTCGGATTTTCATTGGCGCTAGCGGTTGGGATTGTGGTTGGTACTTATTCATCGATATACGTCGCTGGATCATTGTCGTTGGCCATGGGCCTGCGTCGTGAGAACTTGATTGCGCCGCCTAAAGAAGAAAACAGAACGGTATGATATGCAAACACATCAAACACTGAAAGATGCTTTCTGTATTCTACTCCTTTCATTGTTTATATTGATCACCACCACACAAGGCTATCCGTTACTCAATCACGATGAATCCCGTTATTCTGAAATTCCCCGTGAAATGGTGGCAACAGGGGAATATATTGTTCCTCGCCTCAATGGCATTATTTATCTGGAAAAACCCCCGCTATTTTATTGGCTCCAATCTCTGTCTATTAGCGTGTTTGGAAACAATGAAGGGGCTGTCCGGTTTTGGAATGCTTTCTTTGCTTCCTTCACGTGCATGATGCTATATATCGCTGGCGCTGTGCTCTATGATCGTCGCACCGGCCTTGTTGCCGCTGGGTTATTGTTTTCAAGCTTGTTATTTTATGCAATGGCACATTTTATATCGCTCGATATGACACTCAGTGCTTTTGTGACTGGCAGTTTATTTTGTTTAATGATTGGACTTCATCGTCCTCAGCAGGATGACGTCCGACGCGCATGGATATATGGCAGCTACATTTTTGCTGCATTGGCGCTGATGACAAAAGGGTTGGTTGGTATTTTATTGCCGGGCAGTGTGTTTGTGATTTGGATGTTATTAACACGACGTTTTATTGCACTGAAACAGATCTATTTAGTATCAGGGTTGTTATTGTTTTTTGCCATTGCATTGCCATGGCATATCCTCATTCAGGAACGCGTCCCACAGTTTTTTGACTTTTACGTGGTAGGGCAACATTTTAACCGCTATCTCACCTTGGCCGAGAATCGATATGAACCTTTTTGGTTTTTCATCCCAGTACTATTAGCAGGATTGCTGCCCTGGACTTTTTACGTGATCCCTTCATTGTACCATTCATGTCGAGGTTGGTTGCGCAATATCAAAGGCAAATCCACTGAGACATTTTTATGGGTGTGGATTTTATTTATTTTTATTTTCTTCTCATTGTCAAAATCCAAATTAATCCCGTACATTCTACCTGTTTTCCCGCCTATCTTTTTATTATTGGCGACGGATATATCCATCTTTCGTCCATCTCGATTTCCAAAAATTAAAACTTTGCTGGGAATAGGATTGTGCGCTGTGATTATTTACTCCGTTGCCGTTCCCACTTGGACATATTACGCTGATCGATCCATCAAACCACTGGCCATGTTAATCAACGAAAGAAAAGGCCAATATGATGAGCTTGTTTCATTCGGTGAATATTATCAGGATTTACCATTTTATACTGAACAATTGGTCACTGTGGTTAACAGCCAGGGTGAATTAGATTTTGGGATGACACTTGAAGATAAAACAGATTATATGATCAATCAACAAACATTATTTAAGCGATGGGAAAATCCAAATCACCGTATCTTGATGGTGATCAGCCGGAAAAAATATAAAAATATTGTTTCAAAGCTCTCTCCGCCACCAAAAATATTGGGTGAAACGCCGAAGCATATTTTAATCATGAATTGAAAAATATACACCAATATTTTATATTGTACGGGTGCACCATGCTGCACACCATCATGAAATTTCACAATTTAATTAAATCCGCCCTTGTCAACATTGCTCCCAGTATGACATTCAAATAAATGCTATTCGCCTTCTCATGCCCAACACTATGGCTTAATAGAAATGCAGATTGTTCTGCCTCATTCAACCCTGAAGGCACTTTGCGTTTGCAATGTGAATGGATATACCGTTTTGGTGAAAACGGAACGCCTGCTGCTTTCGCCGTTTCATCCATCGCAAGTTGTTCCATGCAAGACAATCCGCTCGCACGTAAAATAATTGTTTGACTGCGCCACATCATGCTTGCAATGTTTTCTGGTGTTTGCATTTCGAGGGGGATGATGTATAAATTCGAATTCCTTTCTCGATTTCTCAAACATTTTTGCATGAGATGATCAAACAGGGCATGGTTTCGTGAGCACGCGACAAAAAAATAATGGGGAACATTTAAGGGTTGATTTGAATAATTTTCCCATATTCCATTGAAATATTCTTCAATCGCTTCGAGGCCTTGTGAGCCCATCATCAGCGTAGTGACTTGAGCGTTTTCAGGTAGACTGAGATTATTGGTGGAGGACAAACCATAATAAGAAGCAAGCTTTGGGTGGATATTCACCTGCACATTATTCATATTATTGGGTAACTGTTTGAAAGCGGTGTGAACAGGCTTGCTCCAGCGACTGTGCACGTCAACAGGATTAATCTTGCAATATTTTTCCCAAAAATGTGCTTGATGCTTTTTCTTGGTTGCCAATGGTTTGTTGCTGTGTAGTAGAAACGTGACGTTATCAAAGTGAGCACGTTTCTTAATACCTGAGAAGCAAGGATGCGTTTTATTGACGGGCAGGTCTGTCAATACCTTGTGGTAGGTGACAGGTGTTTGAGTTGCCGCTGCCATCTGCCGTACCAGGAAAGGGGTGAAAACAGGCTGTGTATCGATGACGGTATCTATAGGGTATGCGCTGAATAGAGCCTGAATATCACTGGCCAGCTTTTGTCCAAAAAAGTAGTCGTAAAAGAATTCATAAACCCCGACGGCGGCCGGCAGGTAATGGGCAATCAAGGAGTCTTGGCGTATACCGGCGTTCCACAGGTCCACGATAATGGGTTTAACGGGGTAAAAATAGTTGACCATGTCAAGCATATGGACTGTGGCATCAGGGTGTTTTAAGGCCAATTCCGCCTTGATGTTATGAGTAGCCACCGTATGGCCATGCCCGCTGGAGCAGGTGATGAAGAGTATATGTTGCATGGCAGTTCCGTTGCGCAAGCCTATTTTGCCCCCTAGACAGCGGAGGCGTGAGGGCGCATATTTGCGCCCATGATGCGGTGGATTTTAATACACCGTATAGCCACTTTATGCAGCCAACGCCTTCACTTGCTTGCTCAAACGGCTCTTGTAGCGAGCAGCGGCATTCTTATGAATCAACCCCTTACGTGCGTAGCGATCCACAATGGACTGTGCTTGGCCGAAGGCAGCAACAGCAGTGGCCGAATTGGCTTCCGCAATGGCTTTGCGGACTTTCTTAATCATGGTGCGCATCTCGAACCGGCGGGATGCATTATGTTGACGGCGTTCTTCGCTCTGTTCAGCACGTTTTGCTGATTGTTTCGTATTGGCCAAGGTAAACTCTCCTCTATGAGTGAGCCGTCATTGTCCTAAAATTTCAAGCACCTGTCAAGCGAAAAATGCAGCCTTTTTGCCCTCTGGATGCTGAAAGCCTCTGATCCCATGAATAAACAATTCCCTTTTTCCCCATTAAAAGGTATACTGCACGCATTCGGGGCGTGGCGCAGCCTGGTAGCGCACTTGCATGGGGTGCAAGGGGTCGCAAGTTCAAATCTTGCCGTCCCGATATCAATATTCTGTCAAGATTAGATATGGCAGGAATGCATCAAAGAAAGTTATTCTTAATGTTAGATTTCAAAATATGTTCGCGCACATAGTCTCGAGGTGAGCAGACTTCATCACCCGAGCGGCCACCGTAGTTAAATGTGACAAGGTGCGCATTCGACTGATGAGATGCATGATGATTTGCTAATCGTTTGGCAATCATCGCATGGCTCTTTTCAGTTAGCCATGGGCAATTTTCTGCATTGATATAAACTATGTTTGGGCAGTGGCTTAGAATAGCTTCCAGTAAACTATCTGTTATGGGCGTGTTTGAAATATCTAAATTATTTAGATTTGATGGGAATAGCCGCGAAATATGAATAGGATTTAAAGATCCTCGTTTTAGCAGCTGCAATCCATTGTGAAGTTTTCGAGATTCATCATTGACGAAATGTGGAACATCGTCTAGGCTGCAAAAATTGAAAAGTCTTGATTCACCAGATGTATTGAAAAGTATAAATGCCCCTTCTTGTAATACAACAAAATCTTTCACTTCAGTGTAGGAATGGATGCAAGAATAACACTGTTCATGCTTATGCCATACTTTTAATTCGCCATCAAGTGAATGAGAAACAAATACACCGAATGATATAATATGCATCTTTGAAATAGAAGCACTATGTTCAGTGATTGTTTCCACAAGCTTCCATTGCTGATTGAAGCGTTTCCAACGTTTTATTGTCTTGTCCCATGATGATGAAATTAATGTCCCGTCTGGTAGAACGCATAATGAAGAAACAACATTATCATGTCCGCGAATTGTTTGAACGCATGACCATGCTCTATGACTGTTTTGTTTCCAAATTTTAATGGTAAGATCATGTGACGCAGAAACGATGCTTCCATCAGGGAGCGACAATATCTGGGAAATGCGGCCTGAATGGCCGAATAATTTTTGGGTTATGTTTAATTTTAAGCTGATGTTTGGCTGCAGGAGCTCAATCGTTCCACTTTCTAATCCGACTACAATAGTGCTATTTTGGTACGCACAAATGGATGAAATACCCTCGTCGAAATGTTTCAGGATTTTTTTGTGCTGTAAAACACCGTTGTCAGTATCCCAAAGCGTCAAATTGCCGTCTATCCCAGCCGATGCAAGTCTTCCATTGGGCAAAAAGGTCAGTGCGATGATTTTGCCCTGGTGATTACGTCCACTGTCTAAGCATTTGGGTGTTTTTGGATCAGTGTTTTTTAATATGGTTATCTCACCGTCATTTGCGCCAAGTGCTAAAAATCTACCCGGCAAGGTTGTTGAGGCAGTATAAGGTATCTTCCCTTTGGGTAATAAAAAAGAGTGAGAAGCGATTGATGAGAATCGTGGCATTTGATGAACAATGTCCTCAGCCGGATAATGGTACGAAAGGGGGCTTAGATCTGATGATTTAAGTGTCTCATAAACATGCATATCGTCTAATGAATTCCCAGGAAGAGTAATGCCAAATTCAAATACAGTATCAAAATAAGGTTCATCTGACATCGATATTCTAAGTCTTTTGATACCATGTGCACGGAATTTTAATAAAAGATCGCGATCCAAATGAGCATAATTTTTAAGGGTTAGCTCGATGATAAATGTATTTTTTCTCAAAAAGTCGAATAAACCAAAAACGTCGAGACTTTCATCGAAGCAATCAATGATGAGATGATTGTTCTCTGGATTATTCTGACACATATGTTGCAGTCGCATTCTTTCGCTTAACATCAAGCAACCATCGATGTTGATATTTCTCAATTGAATATTGGGGTTGTATTCCAAAATATGCATCAACAATTGATCTGTTAAACGCGTATTGGAGAGATCCAGTTTGAGCATTCTTTTGGAGATCAGTTTTTCTGTATGTGCTCTGGTAAATACGCCATGTTTTAGAAGAATTCTGGCATTGTGGAGAAGACGCGCATCCGTGCCCAATCCCTCTGGCGTTGGTTCTGCGCTAAAGCAACTGTAATGACGTAGACTGCCATTCAAAGCACAAGAAATGAGTGTGCCAGTGGGTAAAAGCATAATGTCAGAAATTTTTTCGTAAGGCATTTCTGTCGTTTTGTTGAAACAATTTACTGTCATGTCTGTGCTGTTATATTGCCAGAAACATAAAGTAGAGTCCCATGAAGCTGTCACAAATGAATTGTGTGTCAGAATGGAAATGGCTGTGATACTATCAGTGTGAGATTGCGGGGCTGTGATACATGAAAAGTTATTGCCGGTTTCACGTTTCCATAATTTAAGAGTACCATCTTTAGCGCCAGTGACCAACAGACCCATGGGTAGCAACTGCATGGCAGTGATTTCTGATTGTCCTGCATCAATCGTATGAATACAATGCCAAAAGACGCTCTTTTTTTGCCAAATTTTGAGTGTTTTATCCAAGGAGCCTGAGACAAGCAACCCATCAGGGAGTACGGCCAGACAAGTGATTGTATCACTGTGTGGTTCATTTGCATGAACAAATGACCACCCCCACTTTTCATCGTAGCGCCAGACCATTAACTCTTTTTGATTGCCAGCGGAGACAATGGTGTTATCATCTAATATATGTATCGCATTGATTTGATCATTTTGTACCGTGAGTGTCGCAGTGCATCCCCATTGCCCGGTGCTATTGCGTTCCCAAATTTTCATGGTATTGTCAAGTGATGCAGAAACCAATCTCCCCTCTGGTGATGCATGCAATGCTGTTATTTGTTTTGTATGCTCAGCGAGCGTCTCTAAGCATGACCAACTATCACCAGGTTCACGCTGCCATAGTTTGATGGTGTTGTCTTGTCCACAGGATGCATACATCCCTTCAGGTAAAGCGCGCAATATATGAACTACGCCACTTCTTTCAAAGTATAACGTATTTAACTTAGGTGTATCATGCAATGACAGGGGTGCAATGGGCAAACTAATCTGAGGATAAGATACGCTCAAGTTTTGAATGATGTCTGATCCCCAGTGTGTGACGCAATTTGGGTTGATGATAAATGAAACATGGGGATATCGTCTGCAACATTCAGAGACAAACTGAGCAACTCGAGGGTCTAATGTGATATCGTCTAAATAAAGTTTTTTTAACCCTTTGCTGAAGGCGAGGGTGATCCAATCTTGTCCTAAAAAATTCGACAGTGAGCGAGGCGCAATGCCTGTAATATTTTTGCACCCACGAACTACAAGGGACATAAGTCTTGTCGAGCGAACAACGAGTCTAAAAAGATCATCATCAGTGAGATGGGGATTACCATGATATTCAATATCGCTGATCTCCGGGCTAATCATTTGAGTTAATTTCACATGAAATTCTAGACTTCTTTTCGCCCATACGGAGGGTTTTATGCTAGCAATGATGGCAGATTGTTCTTTTGGCGTTTTTTGAAAATTGTCAAAATAACCTTGACGTAATTCATTCAAAAGGAATACACGGATATTATCACTTTTTTGAAATGAGGGTAAAAATTTCAATAGCTTGACAGGGCTAGAGGTGTTGTCTTTAAATTCAGCATAATCTCTGTATTCACTGCGAGACGTTCCGAAGATCGTTGACTTTTTTGGAGGAGCTATTTTTCCTGTGATGATAGCTATGCTACATGTTTGTGTTTGAGGCATAATTTCTTTAAATCGAGCCAAAGGATCTTGATGCTTTTTTCGTACGTTTTGGTAACGCTCGGCAACTTGTGAATTCATTTGGACATGTGCTTCATGAAGCGTCGTATTTTCTTTGAGTGCCGCACTCATTTTAAAAAACTTTGTGTAAAGTTTTCCCATCGCATGTTCATCAAAGAATGGCTGAATGATCACTTTTTCTTCATCTTTGCTACAGTTGAAGAGGGTTTCAATTTCTTCAGCACTGTGCGTTTTTTCAACATAAAGTGTATATATTTCTAATAGCCTCAGCCACAGCTTGATGCGTAGCAGTGGTAATCGCATGGGGTTTGTTAGGAGCGATTGCACATCCTTGTGAACAGATTTTTCCATGAGATCCAGGCAAAAGAGAATATTCTTAAGTTCAAGATTGCCATCTTTGAAAGGATCTCTGATTAAAATGTGGTCGTTATCTATACTGGTTAATTGACCGTTATTCAGAATAATATTCTGTGGTCTACCATCTTCCAAATCTAGAAAGAAAGACAGTATAACAATGGCCGAGAAGGATTTCAGGTCGATTGAATCAGTGACCACATTGCTAGCGTTTGTTTCTAAAAACGTTTTGAAATTTTGACCCTCAATGTGTGGCGTTAATTGGACATAAGATATTTTTCTTTTGCCATTCTGGTGATGAATGATTTTGACGGGCAAGGCGGGGACAAATCCTGGCGCTTGAACATTGTCATCATCTATGAAAAATGCAGCTGAAAATGCCCATGCAGCGAAGGCGAGTCCGCTTGCGCCCGGATTTTCCTTGATTTGCAAAGGGCCGACATGTGCGACATTGTGAACATCATGATGATCAGGATTGATTCTTTTATTGTCGGCACGAATGCCATTTTCATCAAATAACTCTTTTGTATACGCGGGTTTTATTTTCCAATATTGTCCGAAGAAGTCTTGGATAAACATTTCGCCTCGGGTAATTTCCACTTTTATTGCTTCTAAATCGATTTGTGACCGTTCTGCTATATCTGATAGGCCATTTTGAATTGACGATAATCCAGGAGAGAGAACGCATTGGAACAGTTCTTGACGGGTTGGATTCGTGATGGGTGCATCCTCAGATAAATATTCTAAGGCTTCTACATAAATACGTGATTTTGCCCATGCTGTTTGCATTCTACTTGCTTTTTTTTGTAAAAGATAATAAATGCTTTTCCTGCATGCATCGATGCATCCATCAATAGATTGTTCTTCCCTTCCTGAGTTATGTTCTGTCTCTTTGACTTCTTTCAATGATTTTTTTGCCAGCTCAAGGGCAGTTTTATAGGCTTGAAGACTCCGGTTTTCATCATCTAATGACAATGCACATTGAGCTATGCACATATAATCTTCGATCGTGAGCGACGTTTTCGTTTGGGAGAGCAGGACTTCATAATGTTGCCAAGCCTTCAGACGAATCGCAGGCGTTAGTTCAGCATCTTGTCCTGCTGTATGTAACACTTGACGAAGAACATGGTTTGTTGATTCTTTTTTTGCTGATGCTTCGGCATAAGCTTGATACAAGCGCTGGAGCAATATATCTTCTGGATTTTCTGTTTTCAGTGTTTCAAGCATTGACACTAAATTCAAAGCGTCTACTGATGCATTGTCAAGAATCTTCGCTTTTCCTTCGAGCCAATGGCTGAGTCCAATGATCATCGTTTCATTTTGAGGGTAAACATTCGCATCACGTTCATTTGGCTCAGGATCTGGCGCGCTAGCCATGCATTCTCCAATAATAGTAGGCCATACATCTGTTTGATGGTGAGCTTTCCTCATGAGTACCGACAGGGCTGCACGATGCCATCTGGTGCTATTGGGTGTGTCTTTTTGAGTGTAGATATAGGCTTGTGTTGCGGTTATAGCATTCAAGCTAGCAGTTCTTGCATGTATTAGCAAAGTGAAAATAAATGCTTCAGCATCAGGATGTTTTTCTGTGTCCCTGAAAAGCTTTGTAAGCTTCAGTTTTTTAATCACTTCCACAATTAATTTTTGAAGCACATCAAAATCTTCATTGATATAAAGTGTTAATCGCGAAAAAATATTTCCATATTCGAAGTTGTCTTTTGTTTCATAGAGTCCATAAATTTTGATACAATAATGCACAATAATTGCCATGTGGAATATTTCCGTTTTGTCATTTCGTGTTTTTAAAATTCCTATAAACTTATTTAAATTTTCCTCAGTATTCTTTGAATTATTTATTATTTTATTATGAGTAAATATATTTAAATAAATACACATCATTCCTCGTGTGTATAAATTTAAAAGAACCTTTTGAATGCCAAATGGGTATGTTTCCAACCCGTTTAGACAAATTAAAGTGTCAATTTTTCTTAGTGCTTCAGGGGTTAGTAAATATTGCCTATCGTATAACATTTGCAAGCCAAGAAGACCAGTTTGTTGCAGACCGTTTTCACTGCTTCGAATATTTTCGATATAAACACATAGCATGTCATTCGGTGAGCATGAATTTTCTGTAATTTCTTTTAGGCCAGAAGGTGGATTTGTTTTGTTGCTAGATTCTTGATAGTGTGTTATAAATTGATTGCCAAGATATTTAACAGTCAGATCGATGTTTGCATATCTTTGCTTCTCATACGCGTTTCGGTTTCTAGAATCATATGCATATTGTGCGCACTCTAATATTCGCTTTTCGTACGTGCTATGATTATGACGGTTAATCCATAGTTGTCCCACACCACCCAGTTTTTCTGCGCCATGCCAATCCACCTTGTTTTTGAAGTCATCCAAAACATATAAATGGCCTACTGGTTCCATTTGCAATGCACGTACGACAGGGTCATCATTACCTGCAAAACGATACAGATGCTCATTCAGATATTCTAAGCATTTTGGTTCAAATGATGTTCCAAATAAGGGTTGCCCGTACGTCAGTGCTTCAGTTGGGTGTTTGAACTGAACAGCATCTGCCATCGCTACTGCTGCAATAGCGCCCCCCAAACCATGTCCCACGTAGAGATGAGGAACACCTGGATGATAATTTCGGTGAAATTGTAGCATGTCTTCCAGCTGCGGTTTAATTTTTCTGTACGCCCTTGCAATGCCTGAATGAACCTTTCCTACACCGTTAAGATGAGTGGTGACTAATCCTTCTGCATGCGTCAGTGTGTTCGCAAAAACATGGTTCCCCTGAAAGGCAATAAAGACTTCACTGTCACTGGCTAAAATAAGGCAACGAATTCCTCCTTCTTCAAATAGTTTAAAAGCATAAGCTGTTTCTCGACGAGTGTTATATCCCCAAAGCTCTGCTAGCTGTTTGATCTTATGTTCATTTTGTTCAACCAATAATGAAAGGCGCAAACCTCGATAAGCTGCTTCCCATTTGTCCATTTCTGATAGATTTTGAAAGGAAGTAGTTATCGGTTTTTTCTTTTCATCGAGCGGGGGTTTTTCAGTAAATAGAGGGGCTTCGCTTACGGTGATTAATTCTTCTATCATCAGTGCCATGAGTCTATCAGGTTTACTACAAAGATATACTCCTGGGGTAAGAGAAGCGATCCCCAGTGCGCAAAGGAATTTTAATACAATTTCTGAGTTTAATGAACGTTGTGCTTCGGGACATCTCGGAAAATATGTTTTCAAAAAATTCCATGTTTTGTCATCTATTTTGGTTGTGTAAATCTCCAGAATTCCTTTTGAATCCGGATTTATGATGGCTGCTCGATGATAATAAGTGGCCTCAGCACAAAATCGTTTTGTCATGCGAACAAGTGTTTCGCCAGGACCTAATAATCTATTGAATTCATCATGCTGAAGAGTGATCTGTTCGCGAGCGATTATCCCAGCGATTTGAGATAATGCATCACCAGCAATGGGGACTAACGAAAGCGCGATCTGCGCGGCACTCACGATAGATGAAACAGAGGGAACAAGCACTCTACTGGAGCTAGCCTCTATGCTAGTGACACATTTTCTTAAGTCGGCAGATAAACTAGAATAAAACTCTCGAATTTGTTCCTGTTGAGCATATGTTTTATTTTGACAGGCTTGATCAATCAGCCATTGGCAGTATTCATCATGTTGGGGGCTATTGATATTTATCATTTAACTACCTCATATTTTTCTAATAAAGCTAAGTTAGAATACAGCGATTTGAAGGTAGATTGCTATGGCGGAATAATGTTTTTTTGTGTAAGACAATAGCCATTCTAATGGATGGTTCGTTTTTGATTGTTCTAATATTGACACAGGTCTGTGTATGGTTGTATTATGCCATTTAATTGATAATGAATAAGCACGGTAGATGAGGCATGGCCAATGTTTGCTCGAGACAGAGAAAATGGATATCCTCCTGAAAAGATACAGGAAATTTTGGATTGTTTGCCTCAGCACCTGATTCTTGGTTTTGCTGAATATGTCCATATATCCACGAATGATTTTTATCAAACAAAACTACCTCCTGCACCTGCTATTTCAAAAGCAATAAAAGCTATGGGATATAAGGGTGAAACGGAGCGATTTTTGTCAAGCTATGAACCTGTTATCCTCTGGAAGGCACTTATTGAGAGAGATTTTGGGAAAGCAGCATTGGATGAGTATGGTGAAATTTTCGTCCCCAGTAATCCCTTGACCTACCGAGAGTTCTATCTGAGGTATGCGAAAATCCAACTTGCCTATGAAATCATGAGCTTTAGAGAAGAAATGGAGTTGAGCCCGTACCTTAATGGAGAGATGAGCAACATTATTAAGCTTGTCAGTTTGCCTAGGAAAGAACATTTCACCGATATTCTGAGTTGCAATATAGAACTGCATCGTTTTTTAAAAAATCTTCCCGTACTCATGAGAAGTACGTATTATCGCGACATATCTGTTACGAATGGTGCCGGTGCCTCTATGTGCACTTCCATTTGCTGCATTTAATGGAAAAATTTTTATACTGCAAGCATTGCTTAGGCTCCCTGAAACAAATGTAAACGATGTTCATCCTGACGGGGGGAGGAGTGCATTGATTTGTGCAATCATAAATGGCCATATTGAGATTGTGAAAATATTGCTCGCACAGCCAGAGCTTGCGTTGAATCAGAAAGATTCAGCGAGACTTCAAACACCATTAATGTGGGCGGCACAATGTGGACATGTTGATATTGTAAAACTTCTTCTTGCACAACCTGGCATTGATCTGAGTGGAAAAAATAATGATGGCAAGACTGCTCGCATGTTAGCGGAAATTAATGGGCACGCAGAGGTTGTTTATCTTTTAGACAAAGCTATCATTAATCGTGAAATGATAATTGGTCTTGGAATTTCGATTGTGCTTGGGTTGGGTATTGGTTTGACGCTGGGTTTATGGCCGCAGGTCGAGGAAAGCGAAAAGTTTCATCCATGGAGTATTTCGCTTATCACAATTGCCCCGGTAGTTTTTTTTATTGGTAGTTTTTATTTATACCATGTAAACAAAGAAGGTAAAAATTTAGCGAAATACGCTACAGTCGGGGGGAAAAAAACTGAAACGAAGAAGGTTCCTGACTACTTAGGTTGGATGTGGCCGTCTGATAGTATTGATGACATGAACTATGATTTGCTTGGTGCAGCTAGTGCCGGGAGAATGGATACTGTAAAAAGACTACTTGCGGATGGCGCTGATGTAGACCAGATAAGCGAATATGGAAGTACAGCTATTGACGCAGCAAGATACAAAAACCAAGAAGGTGTGATAAAGATTTTAGAAAAGGCTTCTTGTGCAAAAAGGAACTGTCATTTAATTCAAAAGTCTATTTAAGGTGGCAATGCAATGTATTCTTCCTTATCCTAATGAGCGAGGCATGGGTCTATGTTATCATTTAGTACCAAAAGAGGTTACACATCCAAAAAATTACAAGAAATTGCGGACAATTTGCCGCCGTATGTTATTCTGGCCATCCTTGAATTCCCCTGTACATCCCAGCAGTATAAGAGCAATCTACGTTTTTCTCAATATATCGAAAATGCATCAAACAGTCTTGATCAGCATCCCGAAGGGATCGAGCAATTTTTAACAAAGTGACCCTCCTGATCCTGATGCGAAGAGATTATGGGCATTACTTTTTGCGCGAGATATTGATGTACAAGGGTTCCTTGAGCATGATAAGAATACTTATTTGATCAATTTTTGTCGTAAAATTACTGAAAATTTGCGTTCGCTTGGTATTACATACACTAATTTATTTAGTAGTGAATTAAATCAGATGGATTTTTCAAACGTTGATAGAATTCTAGGGCTTTTTTACTGGGGCAATTCTGAGATGGCAGATGATGACAAAGCCATTCTCGCTAACATTATTCTAAGGCTTGCACACAATGAGCAGACAGGAGATGATAAAGATATTCCATTAGTGCGAATGGCGAATATTCAACATGAAGCGGCTTTTTATATGCCATTGCTGCAAGCTATGATTTCAGTGCAAAGCCTGGATATTAACAAAACAACCAACGGTAAGAGCTCGCCTCTGTCATATGCTGTATATTGTGCCAATGGTAATAAATGCACTCAATTCGTGAAACTTTTGCTGTTAGCGCGAGCCAATGCACGTCAAATTGATAGCATCGGACGTACCATTTTATTCGATTTTGGTGGTGTGTATAGACGCCATGTATTAACTCAAGAAGAAATTGAAGTCGCAAGGCTTTTAATCGATGCAGGCGTCGATATCAACCATAAAGACAACTACGGCAATACCGCAGTGGGGCATGCAGCAGAATCGGGCAAGGCAGATGTAATCGCAGCGTTGTTAACGTTTCGCCCTGATGTTGAAAATGTCAATGAAAAAGGGAATACCCCGTTAATTACCGCGGTTAAACGTTTGACCAATACGTATCAAGATAAATATAGGCAATGTGTTAAAGTATTGTTGGAATACTCCTGTACAGGCGTTAATATCCAAAACAATGACGGCGATACTGCGCTACTGTGTGCAGTGAGAGATTTGTCGCGTTCAAAAGATGATACGGGAGAGGACGATCACGTAAGAAGGATTATAGAGTTGTTAATACAATATGGCGCAGATCCTGGCCTGAAAAACAAAAAGGGCGAAACTGCTTTCACAGTTGAACAATCCAAAGGTTTTAATGACGTTGTCAGGTTTCAACAAAATATTGCTGACAAAAGATTTGCGATGCTAGGTGGGCTCGGTGCAACGGCCATTGGGCTGGGGATAGGTTTAGCCTTGGGCTTGTGGGAAGATCTTCCGGAAGAGCTTGAATATCCAGCTTGGGGGATTTCACTGATTGCCATTGCTCCACCCGTCCTATTTGCTGCGGGACTATTATGCAAAGGGCAGTCGAGCACGTCGAATACCTCCATCTTCTCAAGACTGAAGGATTTAGCAACGTCCATGAGGGCTGGCACCTGGCACGGCAACCGTTCACGCTAATATTTTTCACTGTCGTGACAAAGGCTGCAATATCAGCTTCTGGAAGTTTTGCTAAAGAATTCATGATCTCACTTTCAAAAATGGACGGGCAGGTCACATGCAGCTAAAAACTACCTAACAAAACTATACAAAAAATGTACAATCTCTCACATCAAGCAGCGTCAATTACCCTATCGACATTAGTTAATAATTCCTTCATAATAACCTGAGTTAATAGAGTTGTAGTGAGGTTAACGATGATTGCATTTATCGAACGGCTAGAAAGAACCAACCCGTTATTAGTAATGCGTGTTATAGCCATTATCTCACATACGAAAACGTCAATAGGCCATAGAAATTAATGATGGATCTATGTATGATGGGAGTTGAACAACCGAAAAGGGGTCAATTGACTAATCAGTCAACTGGATATTTTGCTGGACATAATCAGCAATAGCGTGAGTAGCATTAATAATGTTGTAGGAGAGTGAATATGCGTGTACCAGAAGATGATTTAACTGTTTCGGGAAAAAATGTTGTACAAAAAACGGGCACGAGCACTGTAGTAGAGGCTCGAACAACAGGCGACAATCAGCAGAATGATGAGCAAAAAGAAACTGAATCAGCATCACATGCGTCAAGTGCAGGCAGTTCGAGCATTGATTCTGATGATGACGAACCCATGGTTCCAGAAAAATCGAAAATATCCAAAGGCAAGGCTCCTTTAAAACCACATCCATCGAAGGCAAAAACTGGGCAAGCATCATCATCTTCCAGCTCTTATAATTATTCTGTTTCACGAGTGGATATAAATGATGTTGACGATGATGATTTTATTCAAAACTCTGATCATGAGTCGGGCTCACAATGGCTGCATATAGAATTTGAAGAGCTAGAGAATGAAAGAGATCAAGCAGAGCGTGAAAAATTTTACAAACAACAGGGGTTTAATAAACCGCCATTTGACGTGACTCGCGAACAAGAGGATGAGTGGAGGCATTATCATATTCAAAAAGTCATTGATGGTGTATTAAATGGCACCACTAATGATTTGAAAGCACTCATCGATATTGAATTTATTGAAAATTTATATGAGAGAGGGAGGCAAGATCTCAATCAAAAACGGGAAAATCTAGTAAACAGATGGATTATGTTGAAAGAAAAATTAAAACTTCTGGAAAATTGGCATGGACAGGCTTCCCGATATGGAGCAGAATCAGGCCTCTCTTGGGAAGCATACGTTGAGACAGCCAAGCTTGAAGCCAAAAAAAGAATGTTAGACGATTTTGTGAAACAAATGAATCGTGTTGATAGTCTCAGTACAGCTCAAAGAGAAATCATGGAGCAGGAATACAGCAATAGATTAGATGTAATGATTGCAAATGATGCTATTTTATCGAGAACAAAACCGGCCGAAGTGACAGAAGAAGAATTACGGCAAATGAAAGCTGAAATAATTAGCATATCTGATGCCTCGGATGCAGATGGAAGCATCCATAATAATGGTGAGCTTGGAAAGATAGAAAATGCCATTGCTTCAATGCGTGATTTTTTCTATCCTTTGCAGGATCGTGACGGGGTGATTTACAGACGGTATTTTGGGTTTATCATGTCTCGCGTGAATGAGAAAATTAAAATATCGGAAGATGCTGATTATGCCTCAGTAGATGACATCCCTTACAGGATGCCTGAGCCATATCGAAGCTTTTTAATGAAATTCAATGAAGCGAACAATTTGAACGAGTTGGCCAAGAACTACCCTGTCCCTCCTGACGATATCAAAAATAACAATGAAGATTTGGGCATCATTCGCAACAATGAATTATCAATGGATCGACTCGAAAGGGAAATCCAAGCAATGGGTATGGTTGGAGAAATAGTTGACACAGGTAATATCGATCCGACATTATTGAGGCACAAGGCAAGGCTTAAACAAGAAATATTCGAATGTCGGCAAAAAATTATTTTTACTCAAAATGAGATCTCAAAACGTTTTTATGTCGTTGCATTGAGTATTTTTATTAAAATATTCTGTCGTTATTATGCGGTATTTGTGAAACCAAACTACATCATGCCAGATAAGGTTGTGGAGGAAAACAACAGACTGGTGAGAGACAGACGTGATCGCGGTATACGAGAAAGAAATGATCATCAGGCGTTGCTGGAAAATGGCGATAGCCTTTTAATGGCTGCTATCAAGCGCAAATATTATCCAATGGCTGCGTGGTTAATGTTATGTGGTGCAAATCCCGCGCTTCAAAATCAAAGAGAATCTTCCGCAATAGATTTATTGAGCATTGATGATATTGCTGAATTAGGCGTGTTGGCATCTAAAATTGATAGGCTTATCCATGACCCTCATGCTGAGCCTGAAGCACGAGCACAAAGATACCGAAAAGCAAGAGAGGAAGAATATATCAAGTATCTTGAGTATCAAGAGGAGAGTTTCACTGATTATCATAAGCACCAAGAAACAAGGAAAGCAATACATCAAAACACATTTGTCGGGAAAACGGATGCACTTGCAAAAAGGGTGCATAAACGCTTGGCAGCAGATCTGCTGACATTGAGCCGTTCGGTTGTTGCAGGTAGGATGTGGGGTAGTTTCAGCATACGACTGACATGGTACTTCCACCATGGCGTCATCTCATTTGTTGAAATTATTCAACGTGTGGACAAACTCAGAAATAACTTTCGTGATCTGTTGACGGGCTTAAAAGATATCGAAGCCATTGGGTATGACACGGCTCTTGTAGAAAAGCTCATAGAGCTTGAGCGTATTTGTAGCGTGACACTGAGTTATGAAGATATTGCTCTGCAAATCAGGGAAATGTTAGAAAAGATCACGCAACCTGCCGCTGTCAGCAGTGCGCTAGGTACAAATAGTTCATCAGACCAGAATGGGGATGGTCATGATGCTGGGAGCAACAATGTTCTTACGTATGTTCGCAGGCGGGAAGACATTAAGGATATTCACCTTTTCCCCAAAGCGCACAAGAAAACGCGTGAAGAAATTTGGGCATGGCAGGAAGGTTGGGCAGAGGGTCAGGCGATGTCAGCTGCCAAAGCAAGGGCTGCAGAAGCGAGGGCAACGGCAGAGGCAGAAGCTAGAATAGCAGCAGAAGCACAGGCACAAAGATTGGCGACTGAGCTAGCGGAGGAACGAAGTAAGAACCGCGCCAATACTAGCGCTGAATCTGTGACAAACACCGAAGCGACAGTATCTCTGTCATCTAGCTCACAACAGTTGACCTTGGTTGTTTACCAACCTGGGGGAGGACAGGCTGCATCGAGAAGCGCGAGGGTCGGGCAATTAGAGAGGCAATCCTGCAATATTTCTTAAGATACCTTGAATCAGCTATGATTTTATTGCGTCTTAAGACTTTCTTTTGAGCTAGGTGATATGTTAAAGTGGAGTATGGGCGCAATAGGGACGTAGGGGCGCATATTTGCGCCCACTCATGCATGGTGTTCAACGCGGGAGACAATATATGGGTATCCCACATAGCAGTTCGCAGGACTTGACACAACAAGTGCTCAATGATGCTGTGCTATGTTTGAGAAAAGGGCGATCTGTTTTTGAATACCACTACGGGGAGGTTTCCCATGCCTTACGCCATCAAGGAACAGAAAAATATTTAACAACGAAAGAATATCGGCAGAAGCAAAAACAGATAGATTATCTGTTGGCGCACGAATTAAACGGCACATGGTGGTTTATCTCATCGGTGTATTGCTGGTGGTATGACATTGATTTGAAAGATACGCAGCGATACATATTGGGAATACTGGATAGGCTTTACCATGGAAGACTTCAAGTAGACAAGCTACTTCCTGGGGAACGGGCTTTTGTGAGAATATTTCAATCGAAGAGTTTGGCGCCATTATTTGTATTTATGAAATCTATTTTCATAAAACTGGAAGCGCTTCAATCTTTTGATGAGCTCATTAGAAGAACATGGGCAGCCTTCACCGGCACAAAAGTTTCTTCACCAAAACCAGCAGTCATTCAGGCGGGCAATAAAATGCAATCATTACCAGAAAGACAACCATCCACTCAACCATCAAAGCAAACCGTTTGGCATGGGCGTGCGGTTCAGATGGTTTCTGAGGCTGTGTCTGAATCAAACGAACGAGTCAGTGGATGTTCCAGAGAATTCAATAAACATGATTGGCCTGCAACGATTGTAGTGTCTCTGGATAGAGCGGCATACTCGACGAAAGCAGCCTACGATGCATCCGAAAAACAAATCAAATCTTTATTAAAGCGAACGGAAGAGCAAATTATAGTGTGTGTTCCTGCTGGATTTAGCGATTTAGAGCTTCTCAGGCAGGATTGGCAGAAAGCGGAACGGAATATTGCTCATATCATTGCAAACGTCTGTCTATGGAAAAGCACAGATTATATTTTGGACAATTTTACAAAAGAGCAGGTAAAGAATCATTTCAAAAATTTGCAGGCAATTGTTCAGGACGCGTTGGCTTTGTTTCTGCCATTGCTGAGAGCACATGAAACAACGCTACGGATTATTAGGCTGCAAAATCAAATAAAAAAATGCCCTGATTTGCCAGATATACATGACAAAGAAGGCATTAAGCAATATTTTGGAATACAAAACGCTTCATCCAAAGCTGCTTTGTGGCAGGAGAGATATTGCTCAATGAATAAAATGAATACAGAGCTGCATAAGCTTGAGGAAACTCATTTGGGTGAGGTGATTGTAGGAGACGTGTCTGGGAGAGAAGCTGTAGAAGAGGTGGCGGAAAAGCTTGGCAGGATGCAGCAATCTGCGCAAGCGTGTGCGATGTCTTATATGCAAGTGATGTTTGAAGAGACAAAGGAAACGATAAGAAAGGCTATGACAAATGATGTCGAGTCATTTGAATTGGATATGAATCAAGAGATAGAAAGATTCAGTGTGGAGGTTGTTTGCTTTAGCGAAGAGGTTTGTCCTGGGTTAAATGTTAAAAAGGCAGAGTATATCAAAGCGCTAGAAGCGTTTTTGAGAGAGATGCACGGACGATTGCTTGTTTTAGCTTTACTTCCCACAGATGATAGAGTATCGAGAATAGAGGAATACAACACTGCAGACAAGGAAAAAGAAGAGGATGAAAAACATAAGCCAGCTTTTGTTGCTCAAGAGTTGAGTGCCGAGATTGAGGCTATCCAAAATGGGTTGTCCCGATTTCATGAGCAGCTTTCGGAAATGGATAAGGTGTCACTCATACTGAACTATGCAATTCGATTGCTTCACTTTTGTTCTGAGAAAAAAGCGTTATTAGACCCAAACGGTTTGCGTAAACAAAAACGTTTGTTTGAGTGGTTGACAGAAGCTGGCAAAGATACTGAGAAATCTGAGTGGGAGAAGTTAGATAAGACGGTATTGGGAGCATATAAGGATTTAAACGCTGCCTTTGCTCAATGCATACAGAAGTTGACTGGCAAGCCACCTGCAGACATTTCAAGGCTGAGTCAATTTATTCAACAATGGAATACTAGCATTGATTTGGGAGAGGTGGATGGGGATATTGTTTTCTTACGACAATTTTTCAATGAGAAGGAAGAAAAACTTCAATCGTTGGAAGAAAAGGCCTCCAGTTCAACCCCAGCGACAGTGCAGGCACCTCCATTCGTAGCTCGAATGACAACCTGGTTGAGCCAAGCGTTGTCAACGGTGACCTTGCCGCAGCGGTGGAATGAAATTGCACGGGAACAAGAAGCGAGTCATGGGGCATTTCTGGAATTACTCGAAAAGCAAGTACCGGAGAAACAGGCGAGAAAAGTCGTTGGATATGTGCAGTATTTTAAAGAAAGGCTTGAGGAGTACGAGAGAGCATTTGAAATTCGTTACAAGGAATGTGGGGATATTGAAAATGCAACAGGACTGCATCTTGTCGCGTTTAAGGAGCAGTATATTGGCTACAAGAAAGAAATAGAGCAGGCACGACAATTTTTGCAAGGATGGGACGGCCCTGCTGGTGCAGTGGATGCGGTAGATTATGAGACAAGTACTGAAGAGATAAGGAAGAGGACGAATGCATTATTTTTAAAAGCGGCGCCTGATAAGAATCAAAACAAGGGAGCATTGGTAGAGAAGCTAACGCATTTGATGATGGAATTCATGCTGAAGCAAAAGAAAATGTTACTGACAAGCAACAAAGAGGGCGACAAGTTAGGGGTACAGCCATTTTATGATAGATTTAATGCGATAGATGACGAGGTAGATGCATTAGGAGTTCAATGCCGTGCAATGGCGGCGGCTTTAAAAAAACATGAGCTGTTGGGAACAGAGATTGTGCCTGTGTATGATCCAGAGAGGGTTAATGCTATCGAACGAGAGTTTTATAACCATGTATACAACAAGGCGGAGGAAGGAATTATCTCGGATCATGATGCGTGGTTATTAACAGGGCGTTTTACTCAATACTGTAGCATCTTAAACGAAGTGGCTAGGATTATCATAAGTTGGATGAAAAACACCCTGGAGATGCATGAAAAGATACGTATAGCAGGAAACACAAAGAAGCTCAAGAAAAAGTAGGAAGAGGGGTTGCAGCAGAAGCAACTTTGCGACAATATGGTGAGGCGTTGTTGGCGGGTTTTAGACAAGACATTGCAGAGGGTAAGTTAAGTCCAAATCATGAACTTTATCTTGAGCTGATGAAGATTGATAAGGAAGATAATTATGTAGGTTGTGGCGAGTCAGTATTGCTTAGGTGTATTCATGTATTGAAGAATTCTGGCGGCACAGGTTTCAATACAGTGTTATCCATGACCGAAAATCTGGGAACAACCTTAAAACATGATGAGCAGCAACCAGCGGAAGTTTCCACAGCTACACAAAATGGCGTATTTTTAAGCGGAAGAAGTACTGTTGCTACATCATCAACCAAATCATCAACCAACGCAACAGTAACGCTCGCATTGTAGGAGCGCATATTTGCGCCCACTCATGCATGGTGTTCAACGCGGGAGACAATGCTGCTCGCTGCCGGCTTTGCCATTCCACGGTTATAATAACGAATCTAGCTAACAAATCTTTATAATAGTCAATCTCTCACACAACTTACAGACATTGTCTGTAGCTTTTCACTGCTAATATGCGAGATAATAGAAACTGATACCGGAAAGGGTATATGTTCTAAAGTCACTCAGTTGTAGGAGAAATGAAGATGCATACATTCAATACAGGCAATTCAAACTCGAATAACAACAATAATAATCGATCCGGCGTTCCACCCCGTCATACCTCCGGTGCTGGTGCAGCAGGCGCCGCTCGGACCCACATCCACTGAGGCAGCACAATTTTTGGAAGATGCCATTTTTGCTGTAAAGCACGGAAATGTTCCGTTCTTAGCGTTGTTATTAGGTAATGCAGAAGAACAAAGAGAGGCTGATCTTAAAATTGTTCAGCTCGGCCATGAAAGAATACGTTTGACGGCACAACGCGATGCGATATTTGGAAAAGCGTTTTCAAGATGTAAAGAAATTGGGGGATTGATTGGTGAGGCGATGCCAGATGTTGAGAATATAAACGTTGAAGATATAGAGCATATTAATAAATTTATCAAAACTGCAGAGAATTTCTTAAGTCAGGGTGGTGTTCGACGCATGATGTTAGAGGCCTATAGGATGGTAAATGCAGCGAATATGGAGCGTGCTCGTCAACATGACCATGCTTATCGAACTCACTACGTGAATGGGCATGAAAGGGAGATTAATCCGGAGCAAAGACAAGAGGGAGCGCAGGCCTATGATGAATATATTAGAAAAATTGAGCTAGCCCACTTTGCATCTGATCAAGTCCAAGCAGAAATTCAAGAGAAAATTAAACAAATTCAAAAAATGATAGATGCTGTGAAGCTAATTGTGGCTGAGTATGAAGTAGCGTTTGCAGCTGTCCATGCAAATGCAGATGAAGATGCAGACATCAAAAATAATATTAAGATGATCAGAGAAGCCAAAGTTGCCCAGATTGTTAGCATCATGGGTGAAAAACCAGAGGATATGCCTGAACGATATCGTGAGTTGTTTAATCTTGATGATCAGCACAAATTGCTGAAAGCACTACTGCAGAATGCGTCAGGTGCAAATGTGAATACTGCTCAAGTCGATCGGCATGGGAATACACTGCTATTTTATGCGCTTGAAGCAAAAGAACCAATAATAGCCATTCTTGAGCTTTTAGTGAGTCATGGTGCGTTGTTGACGTTGCTACAACCAGGCCCCAGCAGCCGTCAGCCTTACAGGTTTATTGTTAGGAATGGAAATAATGAAATTGCGAGATTATTTATTAATCATCACATGAGGGGAATAGCCAAGCTGAATCCAGGTCGGCCGGGCTTTATGAATGCTGAAACCATTCAACACTATATGATCATTCAGCAGCAACTGCTCGAAAACTTCTACGTCGATCTTATGGCATATTTTAATGTGACGCTGCCATTGACAGAGGCTTCATTTTTTTCAAATCAAAACTATATCCAACAAAGAAAAGCACTCTGGGAACAGTTCAGCGAACTATTTTCCCAAGCTGTGGCTATCAACTCATGGTTTATTGTCGGAGATGCTATTGAGCCTTTTAAAGAAGCGATATCCAAACATACCCGCTGGTGGACAGGCCATAGGAGTAGGTTAAGGGATATTTTCGAAAAGCATGAAAGGGAGGCCAACCGTCAGCTAGATAAGGTTTCAAACTGGGGTATCATTGCACAATTGCAGGAGCTGATGCAGGACTACCAACAGGCAACCTCGAGGCTGGAAGAAGATCTGGCTACTGCCAACAGTGAGATATCAAAGCTTCGGGGTCATGTAGCGGAACAAGGAGTTGAGCTTAGTGCACTACAACGAGAAGTTGCGGAATTGCGAGATCTTGTAAATCTTCTACTGAGGGAAAAAACATACAGTCATCGCAATGGTTCCGATCAGAAGAATGATCGCTCCCAAACGCCACCCAATGAAAGCGACCAATCAGCGAATGAGGATACTCCGCCTACGAGCCCCCGCTTCACCCCTGGGTACAATGAGGGGCAGGGTGGTAGCTCAAGCTCACAGTCAAACAATGGGCAGCGTGAACAGACGGAAGGAGCGCAGCATAGGTTATAATGTACTGGGTTTAGGCTATGATTTAAGCATATATTAAATGTTTATTTTGCCTAAACCACTATGGTACACTGAGGGTAACAGGAGACTTTATGTCACAAAGCCCACAAGAGATGTTTGAGCGTGTTGCGGGAAAGCTGAGTCAAGATGCTAAGTTTTCTGATATATGCCAGCAAGCGGACATGTTGTATCTGGCTGACCGATTTGAGGGAGACATGAGTGCGTCTTCCCCTATTGAGCAGTACATGGTCTCAGTGCTCAACGGTGATTGGTTGATGCCTCGGTGGTATCAGTGGTACCACAGTATTACTCAGGCAGAAATCGACCGGTATCTGCTCAGAACCTTTATGTTGTTTCGTGATAAAAAGGATGCGTCACTCACAACATTTCGCCCAGGCGAGCAAGCAGTCATTGCGTTATTAGCACAAGGGGCATATTCACCCATCATGCGCTGCATTAATGCAGTCAATCCAATGGGGATATTGTTACGGAGAATCTATAGAGAATACTTCAGCAGTGAGACACCAAGATGGTTTTCTCAGTTGATGAGAGGGTTTAACGCGTTAACGCGCTGGATATCGGATGATAAGCATAAACCAACCGATGTGACCGTGACCTTAGAAAAGGGCGTCTATCACATCAAGCATGGTGATAAACCACCCGTAACTCACCATCAACTTATCGAAGCGAAGCAACAATATGCGGAGACATCCTGGTGGCAATTTTTCAAGAAACGGGCTTTAAGAAGAGATTACCCTTTTGATGTTCCCACACTGAGCCGTGCCTGGGATTGTTATTGGGTAGAGCAAGAGGAGGAATTGATGAAAGGTCAACGTAAAGAAGCAAACGACGCAGACATGGCTGCCAAAAAAAGGCGCGATGAGATGACAATCGTGCTTCGCACAGAAACATATTCAATGGGTGTTCTATACGACCATCATTTCAGCCAAATTCACCAAAACACCAAAGAGCTGGAAACAATTGTCAAAGATGAAAATAACTTTGTTCGTTTCAAGGAGCGGGTAACCGCTGTCAATGGGCGATGGAAAGCAAGGATGGAGGAAATCCAGCAAATCATTGCTATTCTAAAGGCCAGAGCAAAGAGTACCCCTAAGGAAGACAGGGCCTGCCAAGAGAACATCACACGATTTGAGAATCTATACGAGCGCTCTGTAGATGGTGCATATCGCAAAGCCATGGAAAGCGCCGAAGAGAAGTTGGCACAAAATCCTTGGGCATTACCGAACATTGTGCATGAGTGGCATGGGGTGCAGAGGGAAATCTCAAAATATCTGGCCATATCTACAGAAAGGGTTTTGCATGCAGAAGGTAATGCCATTTTCACAGAGTATTATCGTTTGCTGGGATTGCTCAGTAAAATCCGAGCCTTGTTAGGGGAGAACAGTGCTAGCCCTATACTCCAGCAAGTTACGGCTCAGGAAAGTGGGCTTGGAGAACATTACAATAAATTAAATCAGGCACGAAGCATAGCCATTTCTGTCGGAACACAAGATTTTCAGTATTTTGGCGTAAAAGCAAACGATGAAATGCGTGCACTATTTGACAGCATGGGAGAGCTCAGCGACATTAGCATCGAGCTTTTTGAACAGAAAGCGGATGCTATTGTCAACAGATTTATATTGGAAACTCAACGGATCTGCTCAGGCAATGTGCCAGAGCTAGCGAAAGAAAGGGATAATATCATCAAAGCGCTGAATGCGATTCAGCTGGAATACTCCAATCAATTAAAGGAACGTTTAAAAGAAGGGCAGCGAGCAGTAGTTGTGCTGGCCTCATCATCAGCTCGCCCTCAACCGACACGAGCCACTATCAACGCTGGTGAGATACCGCTAGAATTTCGTCAATACTCTTATGTAGCACTGGAGGCATATAAAATACTGGGTATTGACCCGGGGGCGCCAAGGGAAACCCTGGGCAGTATATATCGACACAAATCAATATATGTCCACCCGGATAAGTGCAATAATAACAGTGATGCTCATCATGAGTTCACGAAATTACAATGGGCGCATTTATATTTGACCGAAAGCGAAGATTCAGTATTGTATGACGATAAGCGTCATCCTTCATTGGCATTTATGTTAAGGAATATGCAAGAAACAGAAGAGTTTTTGGGAAAGAAGTTTGTATATCTGGAAGAGTCGATTGCGAAACTTGGCGAGAATCATAGGGAGATTGCTGAGCAATGCCGTTCGAGAGATGTGACGATCAAAGAAGTCTCCAGGGAAGTAAGGTCGCTTCGTGCGAGGGTGGAGTTGTACATTGCGCAGCAACAACAAGGAGCTGCAGCATCAGGGGCGCCAAAAGCAGCCAGTGTGCCGCAGAGTCCTCAGAGTCCTCATGCTGCTGACGATTCCCACACCGCCACCGCACCAGAATTAGACACATCAAATACCACAACAGATACTGCTTCAACTGCGTCGAGTGGAAGAAATTCAATAGGTTCAACAAGCGAACCGTTCACTATGATGTATGCAGGTGCTGGCAAGCCAGCTGCGGATGCAGCAGATCCTCATGACAGTACGATGGCAGCTGCGCCTACATAACGCAGGAGACTTTATGTCACAAAGCCCACAAGAGATGTTTAAGCGTGTTGCGGGGAAGCTGAGTCAAGATGCTAAGTTTTCTGATATATGCCAGCAAGCGGACAATTTATATCCCGCTGATAGGTTTGAGTCTGTCACCGATGATACATCTCCTATCGAGCAATGCATAGTCTCATTGCTAGGCGGTGGCTGGCTCATGCCATTTTGGTATCGGTGGTACCACAGTATTACTCAGGCAGAAATCGACCGTTATCTGGTTAGAGCGCTCTTACTGTTTCGTGATAAAAAGGATGCGCCGCTTACAACATTTCGCCCAGGCGAGCAGGCATTGATAGGGCTTTTGGGCGGAAGTGTATATTCACCGATAGTACACTTCCTCAATGCCATGAACCCTATTGGCATACTATTGCGCAGAGTATGCTCAATCTATGGCCGTATCAGCCGCGAAACTGCAGATTGGTTTTGGCAAGTAAGTAAACAGCCATCCACGAGCAATGCGATAGTACCGATGCCTAACCAAAGACAGGAAGAAATACCTTGGTGGCAAGTATTCAAAAAACGGGCAATAAAACAGGCTTGGGACGATTACTGGTCTGGGCAAGAGCATGCCTCTTTTCAAAAAAGCGATGTGGAGGAGCAAAAGATGAAAAACACTGAGAACGAATTAACCTGAACCGGAACTCAATTTATCGCTATTGACAATGAGCAATATGAGATTGGCCAATGGATTAACCAAATCAACCACGCCACACAAGCCGCAATCTCTCAGCTTGAAAAATTGGTGAATGAGGATGATAGGGATGTTTTTTGGGAGCAAGTTACACTTGCCCATCAATCCTGGGAAAAGTGCTGTGAAAACCATCAGAAAACTGTAATCTCCCTGCGTGGAATGTCCCAACCAGACAATGCCATGCAAGAAGGTTTAGACAATTTGCAGGTTTTATTCAAGAGAGCAAAAGAACGCTGGGAAGCAGTGAATAGAAAGATAGAGCAGAAATTACGACAAAACCCTTGGTCACCAGAAAGTATAGAAGCTCAGTGGGAAACAACGAAAGAAGCTGCGCGTTCCTATCAGTCCGATAAGCCAGATGGTTGGTTTTTGAGCGAAGGTGTTGAAGCCGTTAAGCGTGAGTACGAAGAATTAATGTCTGCATTCAAGCGGATCAAAGTGCTTCTTCGGGGAAACAGTGCAAGCAGCATACTCGATGAAATGGATGAGTGGGGTAAGGCAGTCAACGCCTGTTATCGTTTGCGCAGTTTTCAGATATTGCTCAAAGCAAGTCAGGCAGAAAAGGAGTTTTATGCTCTGGCTCAAGAAGTAGTCAGGAAAATGAAAGGCGAATATGATGCAATGTTGAATTGTAAAAGGGTAGATATATCGGTTTATCTTGAAAAATCAAACAAATTAATCGCTGACTTTATCAAAAAGACCAGGGAAATAAATCCAGCTTGCTTGCAAAAGCTTGACGAAAGGAGAAAATGGCTTGAAGGTATGCTCAAATCTTTTCAAGAAAAATACTGCAGGCATTTAGAGGAACGATTAGTTGAAATCGATGCACAAAGAACAGCCCTTGTCACCGTACCTGCGCCCGAGCCTACGCCAAGATCACAGATCTCTTCTGCAGAAGCTTCGGATGAAATATCCCTGGAGCATCGAAAATATTATTTCATGGCAGAGCACGCATATCAAGTACTGGGGATCGAACTGGGGGCGCCCAAAAATAAATTAGAGAGTGCATATCGAAAACAATCATTAAATTTTCATCCTGATAAAAATACAGACTGCGCTGATGAATTCATGAAATTGAAATGGGCGTTGTTACATTTAACGACAAACGATAAAGAAGCATTGTATGTTGACAATCGTAATATCCCGCATGAATTTTATATAAAAGATGCACTGGAAACGGAGGAATTTAAAAGGGAAGGCTGCATTTATATTAAAAACGCCATTGCTGAAATATCTGCAAAGCATAAAGAGCGCGCAAGGGCAATCAAAATTATGGATGCGGAGATAATGGCTCTTGAAGAAGAGTCTAGAATTCAACATGAGCAGCTGGATAGTCTTCAAGAAGGGTCAAAGATCAATGGAGAACATCAACAGAAAAATGACGAAAAACTAAAAAACATTGGTAATCGAATGGACATCTTATTTGAAAAGCTAGCGCTTTATGAAGCGCAACAAGCAACTGGCGCTGAGCCTTTAGTACTTCAGACCTCCAATGTCGCCGAAGAGTCGCGTGATACAACGCCATCTAGCGACAGTTTGAGCGTAGGATCACCACCAATTACATTTGCATACAAAGCAGAAACATTACAAATACCAGTCTCCGAAAACGAGGCAAGGTTTGTTCCTGAGTAAGATGCTCTAAGTAACACCGCAGGAGAATCCATGTCCTCACCAACGCCGCAAGAAAGATTCAAGAGGGTGGCGAACCTGTTGGGACAAGACTTGGCATTTTCCGATATATGCCAGCAAGCGGACATGTTGTATCCGGCTGACCGATTTGAGGAAGACATGAGTGCGTCTTCCCCTATTGAGCAGTACATGGTCTCAGTGCTCAACGGTGATTGGTTGATGCCTCGGTGGTATCAGTGGTACCACAGTATTACTCAGGCAGAGGTCGACCGGTATCTGCTCAGAACCTTTATGTTGTTTCGTGATAAAAAGGATGCGCCGCTCACAACATTTCGCCCAGGCGAGCAAGCAGTCATTGCGTTATTAGCACAAGGGGCATATTCACCCATCATGCGCTGCATTAATGCAGTCAATCCAATGGGGATATTGTTACGGAGAATCTATAGAGAATACTTCAGCAGTGAGACACCAACATGGTTTTCTCAGTTGATGAGAGGGTTAACGCGTTAACGCGCTGGATATCGGATGATAAGCATAAGCTAACCAATGTGACCGTGACCTTAGAAGGGGACATCTATCACATCAAGCATGGTGATAAAGCACCCGTAACTCACCATCAACTTATCGAAGCGAAGCAACAATATGCGGAGACATCCTGGTGGCAATTTTTCAAGAAACGGGCTTTAAGAACAGATTACCCTTTTGATGTTCCCACACTGAGCCGTGCCTGGGATTGTTATTGGGTAAAGCAAGAGGAGGAATTGATGAAGAAAGAGAGTGGAAAATTAACTTACAATCATGAAGCAGCAAAGCCCCTCCAAGATAAGATGAGAATTACGATTGGTTTGGAAGAATATCAGGTGGGTGAGCGGTATCAGCACTATCGCTCTGAGCTCCATCGAATCCTCAAGGAACTGGATGGCATGCTTAATGAAAAAAAGCGCCTCCGATTCGACGAAAGGTTGGAGTGCGTTGTAAAAGCATGGAATGAAAGCATCCTGGGGATCCAGCAAATCATTGCTATTCTCACAGACATACAGGCTTCCGGCGCCGATCAAAGTAAAGTTAAAGCATGTCAAGATAATGTGGTGCTTTTTGAAAGTTTGCGTGATTATGCGGAAGGTCTCCTGGTGCCCGCAAAAGCAAAGATACGTGAGAGGTTAGCCCAAGACCCTTGGTCACTACCCAATATTGTCAGTGAGTTTTCCGCAATAGAGAAGTCTATCAATGCATATCTCGCAATATCGCATGACCGTCTTTTGCATGAGCATGCTGATTCAATGAATAAAGAGTACATTCGTCTAGTGTTGTTGCTGCAAAAAATGAAGGACATACTTGGGGATGGTAATACCAGCCCCATCCTCAGTGAAAAAATAAACGCACACGAACTCAAATTAGAGAAGAGGTACGAAGAATTGAAACAAGCGCGGGCGCTAGCCATTGCGGTCGCACGACAGGATTTTCAGGCTTTGTCTGTAACAGCAAACGATGAAATGCGTGCACTATTTGACGGCATGGGAGAGCTCAGCGACATTAGCATCGAGCTTTTTGAACAGAATGCGGATGCTATTGTCAACAAATTTATATTGGAAACTCAACGGATCTGCTCAGGCGATGTGCCAGAGCTAGCGAAAGAAAGGGGTAATATCATCGAAGCGCTGAATGCGATTCAGCTGGAATACTCCAATCAATTAAAGGAACGTTTAAAAGAAGGGCAGCGAGCAGTAGTTGTGGTGGCCTCATCATCAGCTCGCCCTCAACCGACACGAGCCACTATCAACGCTGGTGAGATACCGCTAGAATTTCGTCAATACTCTTATGTAGCACTGGAGGCATATAAAATACTGGGTATTGACCCGGGGGCGCCAAGGGAAACCCTGGGCAGTATATACCGCAGCAAAAATCAAGACATATCCACCCAGATACGTGCAAAGATAACAGTTTAGATGCTCATCATGAGTTCACGAAATTACAATGGGCGCATTTGTATTTGACCGAAAGCGAAGATTCAGTATTGTACGATGATAAGCGTCATCCTTCATTGGCCTTTATGTTAAGGAATATGCAAGAAACAGAAGAGTTTTTGGGAAAGAAGTTTGTATATTTGGAGGAGTCGATTGCGAAACTTGGCGAGAAACGGAGAGAGATTGCTGAGGGGCTGAGGGAGAATGCGGAGAAGCTGAGAGAGAATGCTGGGAAGCTGAGCGAGATTGCTGAGAAGCTGAGAGAGAATGCTGAACAATGCCGCTCGAGAGATGCGACGATTAAAGGAGTCTCCCAGGAAGTCAGGTCGCTTCGTGCGATGGTGGAGTTGTACATTGCGCAGCAACAACAAGGAGCTGCAGCATCAGGGGCGCCAAAAGCAGCCAGTGTGCTGCAGAGTCTCAGAGTCCTCATGCTGCTGACGATTCTCACGATTCCAACACCGCACCAGAATTAGACACTTCAAATACCACAACAGATACTGCATCAACTGCGTCGAGCGGAAGAAATTCAATAGGTTCAACAAACGAACCGTTCACTATGATGTATGCAGGTGCTGGCAAGCCAACTGCGGATGCAGATCCTGACAGTACGATGGCAGCTGCGCCTACATAACGCAGGAGACTTTATGTCACAAAGCCCACAAGAGATGTTTGAGCGTGTTGCGGGGAAGCTGAGTCAAGATGCTATGTTTTCTGATATATGCCAGCAAGCGGACATTTTGTATCCGGCTGACCGATTTGAGGAAGACATGAGTGCGTCTTCCCCTATTGAGCAGTACATGGTCTCAGTGCTCAATGGTGATTGGTTGATGCCTCGGTGGTATCAGTGGTATCACAGTATGACTCAGGCAGAGGTCGACCGGTATCTGCTCAGAACCCTTATGTTGTTTCGTGATAAAAAGGATGTGTCACTCACAACATTTCGCCC
>CAWKDC010000004.1:0-51504 GCA_963848305.1 uncultured Gammaproteobacteria bacterium
ATGCCAGCAAGCGGACATGTTGTATCCGGCTGACCGATTTTGAGGAAGACATGAGTGCGTCTTCCCCTATTGAGCAGTACATGGTCTCAGTGCTCAATGGTGATTGGTTGATGCCTCGGTGGTATCAGTGGTACCACAGTATGACCCAGGCAGAAATTGACCGGTATCTGCTCAGAACCTTTATGTTGTTTCGTGATAAAAAGGATGCGCCACTTACAACATTTCGCCCAGGCGAGCAAGCAGTCATTGCGTTATTAGCACAAGGGGCATATTCACCCATCATGGGTTGCATTAATGCAGTCAATCCAATGGGGGATATTGTTACGGAGAATTCTTATAGACAAAAACAGCGGTAAGACACCAACATGGTTTTCTCAGTTGATGAGAGGGTTTAGCGCGTTAACGCGCTGGATATCGGATGATAAGCATAAACCAACCAATGTGACCGTGACCTCAGAAGGGGACATCTATCACATCAAGCATGGTGATAAACCACCCGTAACTCACCATCGACTTATCGAAGCGAAGCAACAATATGCGGAGACATCCTGGTGGCAATTTTTCAAGAAACGGGCTTTAAGAAGAGATTACCCTTTTGATGTTCCCACACTGAGCCGTGCCTGGGATTGTTATTGGGTAGAGCAAGAGGAGGAATTGATGAAAGGTCAACGGTAAAGAAGCAAACGACGCAGACATGGCTGCCAAAAAAAGGCGCGATGAGATGACAATCGTGCTTCGCACAGAAACATATTCAATGGGTGTTCTATACGACCATCATTTTCAGCCAAATTCACCAAAACACCAAAGAGCTGGAAACAATTGTCAAAGATGAAAATAACTTTGTTCGTTTCAAGGAGCGGGTAACCGCTGTCAATGGGCGATGGAAAGCAAGGATGGAGGAAATCCAGCAAATCATTGCTATTCTAAAGGCCAGAGCAAAGAGTACCCCTAAGGAAGACAGGCCTGCCAAGAGAACATCACACGATTTGAGAATCTATACGAGCGCTCTGTAGATGGTGCATATCGCAAAGCTATGGAAAGCGCCGAAGAGAAGTTGGCACAAAATCCTCGGGCAGTACCGAACATTGTGCATGAGTGGCATGGGGTGCAGAGGGAAATCTCAAAATATCTGGCCATATCTACAGAAAGGGTTTTGCATGCAGAAGGTAATGCCATTTTCACAGAGTATTATCGTTTGCTGGGATTGCTCAGTAAAATCCGAGCCTTGTTAGGGGAGAACAGTGCTAGCCCCTATACTCCAGCAAGTTACGGCTCAGGAAAGTGGGCTTGGAGAACATTACAATAAATTAAATCAGGCACGAAGCATAGCCATTTCTGTCGGAACACAAAATTTTCAGTATTTGGGCGTAAAAGCAAATGATGAAATGCGTGCACTATTTGACAGCATGGCAGGACTCAGCGACATTAGCATCGAGCTTTTTGAACAGAATGCGGATGCTATTGTCAACAGATTCATATTGGAAACTCAACGGATCTGCTCAGGCGATGTGCCAGAGCTAGCGAAAGAAAGGGGTAATATCATCGAAGCGCTGAATGCGATTCAGCTGGAATACTCCAATCAATTAAAGGAACGTTTAAAAGAAGGGCAGCGAGCAGTAGTTGTGCTGGCCTCATCATCAGCTCGCCCTCAACCGACACGAGCCACTATCAACGCTGGTGAGATACCGCTAGAATTTCGTCAATACTCTTATGTTGCACTGGAGGCATATAAAATACTGGGTATTGACCCGGGGGCGCCAAGGGAAACCCTGGGCAGTATATATCGACACAAATCAATATATGTCCACCCGGATAAGTGCAATAATAACAGTGATGCTCATCATGAGTTCACGAAATTACAATGGGCGCATTTGTATTTGACCGAAAGCGAAGATTCAGTATTGTATGACGATAAGCGTCATCCTTCATTGGCATTTATGTTAAGGAATATCGAAGAAACAGAAGAGTTTTTGGGAAAGAAGTTTGTATATCTGGAAGAGTCGATTGCGAAACTTGGCGAGAAACGGAGAGAGATTGCTGAGGAGCTGAGCGAGAATGCTGAGAGATGAGGAAGAATGCTGAGCAAAGCCAGGCCAATGGAGCATTATTAAGCGAGATCATTCTCTCGGGAGATGTGACGATCAAAGAAGTTTCCAGGGAAGTCAGGTCGCTTCGTGCGATGGTGGAGTTGTACATTGCGCAGCAACAATCAGGGGCGCCAAAAGCAGCCAGTGTGCCGCAGAGTCCTCATGCTGCTGACGATTCCCACACCGCACCAGAATTAGACACATCAAATACCACAACAGATACTGCATCAACTGCGTCGAGCGGAAGAAATTCAATAGGTTCAACAAACGAACCGTTCACTATGATGTATGCAGGTGCTGGCAAGCCAACTGCGGATGCAGATCCTGACAGTACGATGGCAGCTGCGCCTACATAACGCAGGAGACTTTATGTCACAAAGCCCACAAGAGATGTTTGAGCGTGTTGCGGGGAAGCTGAGTCAAGATGCTGAGTTTTCCAATATATGCCAGCAAGCGGACATGTTGTATCCGGCTGACCGATTTGAGGAAGACATGAGTGCGTCTTCCCCTATTGAGCAGTACATGGTCTCAGTGCTCAATGGTGATTGGTTGATGCCTCGGTGGTATCAGTGGTACCACAGTATGACCCAGGCAGAAATTGACCGGTATCTGCTCAGAACCTTTATGTTGTTTCGTGATAAAAAGGATGCGCCACTTACAACATTTCGCCCAGGCGAGCAAGCAGTCATTGCGTTATTAGCACAAGGGGCATATTCACCCATCATGCGCTGCATTAATGCAGTCAATCCAATGGGGATATTGTTACGGAGAATCTATAGAGAATACTTCAGCAGTGAGACACCAACATGGTTTTCTCAGTTGATGAGAGGGTTTAACGCGTTAACGCGCTGGATATCGGATGATAAGCATAAACCAACCAATGTGACCGTGACCTCAGAAGGGGACATCTATCACATCAAGCATGGTGATAAACCACCCGTAACTCACCATCGACTTATCGAAGCGAAGCAACAATATGCGGAGACATCCTGGTGGCAATTTTTCAAGAAACGGGCTTTAAGAAGAGATTACCCTTTTGATGTTCCCACACTGAGCCGTGCCTGGGATTGTTATTGGGTAGAGCAAGAGGAGGAATTGATGAAAGGTCAACGTAAAGAAGCAAACGACGCAGACATGGCTGCCAAAAAAAGGCGCGATGAGATGACAATCGTGCTTCGCACAGAAACATATTCAATGGGTGTTCTATACGACCATCATTTCAGCCAAATTCACCAAAACACCAAAGAGCTGGAAACAATTGTCAAAGATGAAAATAACTTTGTTCGTTTCAAGGAGCGGGTAGGTGCTGTCAATGGGCGATGGAAAGCAAGGATGGAGGAAATCCAGCAAATCATTGCTATTCTAAAGGCCAGAGCAAAGAGTACCCCTAAGGAAGACAGGGCCTGCCAAGAGAACATCACACGATTTGAGAATCTATACGAGCGCTCTGTAGATGGTGCATATCGCAAAGCCATGGAAAGCGCCGAAGAGAAGTTGGCACAAAATCCTTGGGCATTACCGAACATTGTGCATGAGTGGCATGGGGTGCAGAGGGAAATCTCAAAATATCTGGCCATATCTACAGAAAGGGTTTTGCATGCAGAAGGTAATGCCATTTTCACAGAGTATTATCGTTTGCTGGGATTGCTCAGTAAAATCCGAGCCTTGTTAGGGGAGAACAGTGCTAGCCCTATACTCCAGCAAGTTACGGCTCAGGAAAGTGGGCTTGGAGAACATCACAATAAATTAAATCAGGCACGAAGCATAGCCATTTCTGTCGGAACACAAGATTTTCAGTATTTTGGCGTAAAAGCAAACGATGAAATGCGTGCACTATTTGACAGCATGGGAGAGCTCAGCGACATTAGGATTCAGCTTTTTGAACAGAAAGCGGATGGCATCATCAACAACTTTATATCAAGAACGATGATTATCTGCTCAGGCGATGTGCCAGAGCTAGCGAAAGAAAGGGATGATATCATCAAAGCGCTGAGCGAGATTCAGCGCTCATTATCTAATAAATTACAGAAACGAATAGCTGCATCGAGGGTAGCGGTTGTGGGTGTTTCGGCTCCGGCGCCTCTGCCAGCAGCCCCAAGAGCTGCTTCCAATGAAAGCATTGAAGAGCGAGTATACAGCTTCGATGCGCAGCGTGCTTATAAGTTGTTGGGTGTTGCTCCGGGTGTGCCTAAAAGTGCACTAGACAGCGCCTATCGGAAAAAAGCATTAACATGCCATACAGATAAAAACTCGACAACAGGTCAGGACTTTCTTGACTTGAAAGAGGCACATCTTTTTCTGACAGAAAAAGGTGGGGATTTGCAATATGTGCATAAATCACAGGCAAATAGCTATGCATTTTGCTTAAGAAATGAGTTACAGAGTGTGGCATGGGATCGGGAAATGAAGCGGAGGAATAAGCAGACTCTGGAAGAAATCAAGCAAATTAATCGGTTCGGCGAAGCGCAAAATGCTGAGACTATTGGAATATGGCAGAGGATTTCTGAACAGCAAGATAAAATTGCAGCAAAGTGGAGGGAGATTGGTGCGGGATGGAGGAATATTGGAGAGACGAGTGCTGAAACCGCCAGGGACAGGAGAGAGTATTATGGGGAAGCATTTAAAAGACTAGATGCAATGCATCAGGATAGTCTGGAAACTGCTAAGAAAATTGAGGAGATCCAGGTGGTATCAAAGACCTGTCAAGATTTTGACGAGCAACTGCAACAGGAGATCGTGCAAAATAGGCAGCAATTGCAGCAAAGCAGGCAAGAACTTGATGCAATCAAACAAGCAATAGTCTCAAACCTTGAATTAGTGTTGGAAGACCACAATAAGGATAAAGACCCTGCGCAGCAGCTTCATTTCAGCTTGCCTTGTATGGTTCATGACCCAGACGACTCTCACACCGCCACCGCACCAGAATTAGACACATCAAATACCACAACAGATACCGCTTCAACTGCGTCGAGTGGAAGAAATTCAATAGGTTCAACAAACGAACCGTTCACTATGATGTATGCAGGTGCTGGCAAGCCAACTGCGGATGCAGCAGATCCTCATGACAGTACGATGGCAGCTGCGCCTACATAACGCAGGAGACTTTATGTCACAAAGCCCACAAGAGATGTTTGAGCGTGTTGCGGGAAAGCTGAGTCAAGATGCTATGTTTTCCGATATATGCCAGCAAGCGGACATGTTGTATCCGGCTGACCGATTTGAGAGAGACATGAGTGCGTCTTCCCCTATTGAGCAGTACATGGTCTCAGTGCTCAACGGTGATTGGTTGATGCCTCGGTGGTATCAGTGGTACCACCGTATGACTCAGGCAGAAATCGACCGGTATCTGCTCAGAACCTTTATGTTGTTTCGTGATAAAAAGGATGCGCCGCTTACAACATTTCGCCCAGGCGAGCAAGCAGTCATTGCGTTATTAGCACAAGGGGCATATTCACCCATCATGCGCTGCATTAATGCAGTCAATCCAATGGGGATATTGTTACGGAGAATCTATAGAGAATACTTCAGCAGTGAGACACCAACATGGTTTTCTCAGTTGATGAGAGGGTTTAACGCGTTAACGCGCTGGATATCGGATGATAAGCATAAGCTAACCAATGTGACCGTGACCTTAGAAGGGGACATCTATCACATCAAGCATGGTGATAAACCACCCGTAACTCACCATCAACTTATCGAAGCGAAGCAACAATATGCGGAGACATCCTGGTGGCAATTTTTCAAGAAACGGGCTTTAAGAAGAGATTACCCTTTTGATGTTCCCACACTGAGCCGTGCCTGGGATTGTTATTGGGTAGAGCAAGAGGAGGAATTGATGAAGAAAGAGAGTGGAAAATTAACTTACAATCATGAAGCAGCAAAGCCCCTCCGAGATAAGATGAGAATTACGATTGGTTTGGAAGAATATCAGGTGGGTGAACGGTATCAGCATTATTGCTCTGAGCTCCATCGAATCCTCAAGGAACTGGATGGCATTCTTAATGAAAATAGGCGCGTCCGATTCGACGAAAGGTTGGAGTGCGCTGTAGAAGCATGGAATGAAAGCATCCTGGGGATCCAGCAAATCATTGCTATTCTCACAGACATACAGGCTTCCGGCGCCGATCAAAGTAAAGTTAAAGCATGTCAAGATAATGTGGTGCTTTTTGAAAGTTTGCGTGATTATGCGGAAGGTCTCCTGGTGCCCGCAAAAGCAAAGATACGTGAGAGGTTAGCCCAAGACCCTTGGTCACTACCCAATATTGTCAGTGAGTTTTCCGCAATAGAGAAGTCTATCAATGCATATCTCGCAATATCGCATGACCGTCTTTTGCATGAGCATGCTGATTCAATGAATAAAGAGTACATTCGTCTAGTGTTGTTGCTGCAAAAAATGAAGGACTTACTTGGGGATGGTAATACCAGCCCCATCCTCAGTGAAAAGATAATCGCACACGAACTCCAATTAGAGAAGAGGTACGAAGAATTGAAACAAGCGCGGGCGCTAGCCATTGCGGTCGCACGACAGGATTTTCAGGCTTTGTCTGTAACAGCAAACGATGAAATGCGTGCACTATTTGACGGCATGGGAGAGCTCAGCGACATTAGCATCGAGCTTTTTGAACAGAAAGCGGATGGCATCATCAACAACTTTATATCAAGAACGATGATTATCTGCTCAGGCGATGTGCCAGAGCTAGCGAAAGAAAGGGATGATATCATCAAAGCGCTGAGCGAGATTCAGCGCTCATTATCTAATAAATTACAGAAACGAATAGCTGCATCGAGGGTAGCGGTTGTGGGTGTTTCGGCTCCGGCGCCTCTGCCAGCAGCCCCAAGAGCTGCTTCCAATGAAAGCATTGAAGAGCGAGTATACAGCTTCGATGCGCAGCGTGCTTATAAGTTGTTGGGTGTTGCTCCGGGTGTGCCTAAAAGTGCACTAGACAGCGCCTATCGGAAAAAAGCATTAACATGCCATACAGATAAAAACTCGACAACAGGTCAGGACTTTCTTGACTTGAAAGAGGCACATCTTTTTCTGACAGAAAAAGGTGGGGATTTGCAATATGTGCATAAATCACAGGCAAATAGCTATGCATTTTGCTTAAGAAATGAGTTACAGAGTGTGGCATGGGATCGGGAAATGAAGCGGAGGAATAAGCAGACTCTGGAAGAAATCAAGCAAATTAATCGGTTCGGCGAAGCGCAAAATGCTGAGACTATTGGAATATGGCAGAGGATTTCTGAACAGCAAGATCAAATTGCAGCAAAGTGGAGGGAGATTGGTGCGGGATATACCGAAATTTCACAGGGGTGGGGAGATATACGAGAGATGCGCGCTGAAACCGCCAGGGACAGGAGAGAGTATTATGGGGAAGCATTTAAAAGACTAGATGCAATGCATCAGGATAGTCTGGAAACTGCTAAGAAAATTGAGGAGATCCAGGAGGTATCAAAGACCTGTCAAGATTTTGACGAGCAACTGCAACAGGAGATCGTGCAAAATAGGCAGCAATTGCAGCAAAGCAGGCAAGAACTTGATGCAATCAAACAAGCAATAGTCTCAAACCTTGAATTAGTGTTGGAAGACCACAATAAGGATAAAGACCCTGCGCAGCAGCTTCATTTCAGCTTGCCTTGTATGGTTCATGACCCAGACGACTCTCACACCGCCACCGCACCAGAATTAGACACATCAAATACCACAACAGATACCGCTTCAACTGCGTCGAGTGGAAGAAATTCAATAGGTTCAACAAACGAACCGTTCACTATGATGTATGCAGGTGCTGGCAAGCCAACTGCGGATGCAGATCCTGACAGTACGATGGCAGCTGCGCCTACATAACGCAGGAGACTTTATGTCACAAAGCCCACAAGAGATGTTTATGCGTGTTGCGGGGAAGCTTAGTCAAGATGCTAAGTTTTCCGATATATGCCAGCAAGCGGACATGTTGTATCCGGCTGACCGATTTGAGGAAGACATGAGTGCGTCTTCCCCTATTGAGCAGTACATAGTCTCATTGCTAGGCGGTGGCTGGCTCATGCCATTTTGGTATCGGTGGTACCACAGTATGACTCAGGCAGAAATCGACCGTTATGTGGTTAGAGCGCTCTTACTGTTTCGTGATAAAAAGGATGCGCCGCTTACAACATTTCGCCCAGGCGAGCAGGCATTGATAGGGCTTTTGGGCGGAAGTGTATATTCACCGATAGTACACTTCCTCAATGCCATGAACCCTATTGGCATACTATTGCGCAGAGTATGCTCAATCTATGGCCGTATCAGCCGCGAAACTGCAGATTGGTTTTGGCAAGTAAGTAAACAGCCATCCACGAGCAATGCGATAGTACCGATGCCTAACCAAAGACAGGAAGAAATACCTTGGTGGCAAGTATTCAAAAAACGGGCAATAAAACAGGCTTGGGACGATTACTGGTCTGGGCAAGAGCATGCCTCTTTTCAAAAAAGCGATGTGGAGGAGCAAAAGATGAAAAACACTGAGAACGAATTAACCTGAACCGGAACTCAATTTATCGCTATTGACAATGAGCAATATGAGATTGGCCAATGGATTAGCCAAATCAACCACGCCACACAAGCCGCAATCTCTCAGCTTGAAAAATTGGTGAATGAGGATGATAGGGATGTTTTTTGGGAGCAAGTTACACTTGCCCATCAATCCTGGGAAAAGTGCTGTGAAAACCATCAGAAAACTGTAATCTCCCTGCGTGCAATGTCCCAACCAGACAATGCCATGCAAGAAGGTTTAGACAATTTGCAGGTTTTATTCAAGAGAGCAAAAGAACGCTGGGAAGCAGTGAATAGAAAGATAGAGCAGAAATTGCGACAAAACCCTTGGTCACCAGAAAGTATAGAAGCTCAGTGGGAAACAACGAAAGAAGCTGTGCGTTCCTATCAGTCCGATAAGCCAGATGGTTGGTTTTTGAGCGAAGGTGTTGAAGCCGTTAAGCGTGAGTACGAAGAATTAATGTCTGCATTCAAGCGGATCAAAGTGCTTCTTCGGGGAAACAGTGCAAGCAGCATACTCGATGAAATGGATGAGTGGGGTAAGGCAGTCAACGCCTGTTATCGTTTGCGCAGTTTTCAGATATTGCTCAAAGCAAGTCAGGCAGAAAAGGAGTTTTATGCTCTGGCTCAAGAAGTAGTCAGGAAAATGAAAGGCGAATATGATGCAATGTTGAATTGTAAAAGGGTAGATATATCGGTTTATCTTGAAAAATCAAACAAATTAATCGCTGACTTTATTAAAAAGACCAGGGAAATAAATCCAGCTTGCTTGCAAAAGCTTGACGAAAGGAGAAAATGGCTTGAAGGTATGCTCAAATCTTTTCAAGAAAAATACTGCAGGCATTTAGAGGAACGATTAGTTGAAATCGATGCAGAAAGAACAGCCCTTGCCACCGTACCTGCGCCCGAACCCACGCCAAGATCACAGATCTCTTCTGCAGAAGCTTCGGATGAAATATCCCTGGAGCATCGAAAATATTATTTCATGGCAGAGCACGCATATCAAGTACTGGGGATCGAACTGGGGGCGCCCAAAAATAAATTAGAGAGTGCATATCGAAAACAATCATTAAATTTTCATCCTGATAAAAATTCAGACTGCGCTGATGAATTCATGAAATTGAAATGGGCGTTGTTACATTTAACGACAAACGATAAAGAAGCATTGTATGTTGACAATCGTAATATCCCGCATGAATTTTATATAAAAGATGCACTGGAAACGGAGGAATTTAAAAGGGAAGGCTGCATTTATATTAAAAACGCCATTGCTGAAATATCTGCAAAGCATAAAGAGCGCGCAAGGGCAATCAAAATTATGGATGCGGAGATAAAGGCACTTGAGGAAGGGGCCAAGATCAATGGAGAACATCAACAGAAAAATGACGAAAAACTAAAAAACATTGTTAATCGAATGGACATCTTGTTTGAAAAGCTAGCGCTTTATGAAGCGCAACAAGCAACTGGCGCTGAGCCTTTAGTACTTCAGACATCCAATGTCGCCGAAGAGTCGCGTGATACAACGCCATCTAGCGACAGTTTGAGCGTAGGATCACCACCAATTACATTTGCATACAAAGCAGAAACATTACAAATACCAGTCTCCGAAAACGAGGCAAGGTTTGTTCCTGAGTAAGATGCTCTAAGTAACACCGCAGGAGAATCCATGTCCTCACCAACGCCGCAAGAAAGATTCAAGAGGGTGGCGAACCTGTTGGGACAAGACTTGGCATTTTCCAATATATGCCAGCAAGCGAACATGGTGTATCCGGCTGACCGATTTGAGGAAGACATGAGTGCGTCTTCCCCTATTGAGCAGTACATGGTCTCAGTGCTCAATGGTGATTGGTTGATGCCTCGGGGCTAGATCAGACAGACTAAGTCAATAGAGTGTGTTCAGCAGATGAAATGCTATCGCGCTTTCAGCGCTACCATATTCTTTCTATATTTTACCTGGGGTTACGATGCGCTGCGCGCATCTCACCCCAGGCTATTTCCTTTGGAGGCCTACGGCCTCGGTCAGTGTTGACCTGCCCTGGGATTTTCAAACCAAGATAAATTCTAGATAATGGTTCATGTTATGTGGCTGGACAAACAGTGCTGTTTGGTTGGTCAATTGGGTTGGAAATTTGTACGACAAGGCCATATAGCCCATAGAGTAAATGAAAAAGCACCACATAAGGGCTTGAATATGCTGTCACCTAGGCGGTATATTCATCTACGCAGCGTGGCTGCATAGCTGGTTCGGTTTTAGGGGGCAATTCCACCTTCAAAAAAAACCGCCTTTCGGCGGTTTTTTATACAACGTTGGTACAACATGTTTTGATTACATGAAGCGATAGAACAAGCTAGCGCCAATGATATCAGAAATGTAGTAGTCTTCTTGGTTGTTGAAGTTAGGCGCAACAACGGTATACTCACCACGGATACCAAACTGTTCATAGCTTAACTCAAGACCAGCGCCGTATGTCAGAGCAAAGGTGCTCAACTCAGGATTTGGATCTGGGTATTGGGTAGATAATCCGCCATCAAGGTCGGTGGTGTTGACATAGTAAGCGATACCGCCTTTAGCGAATACATCGAAATAGTCGCCAATCGGCCACTTAACAAGACCTACACCGTGTACATTCCACTGATTTACCTGAGCTGTTTGTGTACAGATGTCTTTGCAACCTGGGATCCCAAGATCATAACCAGTTGAGCGAAACTCTTGTTGACCTAACCAGGTATAACCGACTTCAAATGCAAAATGGTTGCTGACTTTGCGACCAACGTAAACATCGAAGCCTGTGCCATTCTCAGATTTTTCAAACGAGGTGACGTGGCCATATTGGCTCTCATCCCAAGGCATGTCAACAGTTGGTAATTTAGCGCTTTGAGATGCATCCCAATTAGCGCCAGCGCCGATGTACCAGCCTTCAGCCCAGTTACTGTTGTAACCATGATGGCTGTAGGAAGGTGCGTTTTGTCCACCAGCAGAAGCCGTTAAGCACAAGGCCAGCGTGGCAGCTGATGACAAAGTTAGTTGTCTTATGTTCATATTATTCCCCTATTACGTGATAGTTGTATGCCGGGTGCAGATCAGTTTCAAGCTCATTCTTCTTGACAGCAAACTTATTTGCGGTTGGGCTAGGATTTGATAAAACAACGGCTCTTTTATGAAATTCTATTCGGTTGCCCGACACAATATTTCGAGTATAGAAGGGGATTTTGATGTTTTCAAGTGGAAAACTAAATAAATTGTTCAAAATTTGAACAGGTCAAAGATAAAAAAAGGCCACCCGAAGGTGGCCTTTCATTGACTCAGCGTCACTATCCCTTCTTAGATGAAGCGATAGAACAAGCTAGCACCTACCAATTGGGAGATGTAGAATGCGTTTTGGTTTGCTTGTGTCGTGGCCAAGCCTGTGTATTCGCCACGAACGCCAAAGCGATCGCTGCCAATTTCAAGACCTGCGCCATAAACGAAGGCAAAGGAGCTCAGCTCGTTATCACCAATGAAGTATGGAACACCGTCATCGTCTCCTGAGAACTCAGTTTTATTGGAGTAGTAAGCTGCGCCGCCCTTTGCGAATACACTGAAGTATTCTGCAACTGGCCAGTAAGCCAAGCCTACAGCATGAATATTCCATTGTTCGACTTTACCATAAACGGGGTCTTTAGGATCGCCGCCGTCGGTGAAACCTTGGAATTTCTGATCGCCAACCCAAGAGTAACCCAATTCGAACGCAAAGTGTCTGTGGACTCTTTTGCCGACATAAATATCGAAGCCGACATCGTTGTCTTCAAGTTCGAAATTATATGTGTCTTCAAAGCTTCCATAAAACCAAGGCGCATTGGCATAGAGCGTTTCGTTTGTGTTGGCGACATCCCCGTTCACACCTGCACCAACGTACCAGCCTTGAGCCCAGTTATCGTGATGATGTTTACGGCCTTCATGGCTATAAGAAGGATTATTAACGCCGCCAGCAGATGCAGTCACGCACAATGCCAGCGTTGCAGCTGTTGCTAAACATACTTGTTTCATATTCATCAGTTTTCCCCTATTACGTAATAGATAGAATGCCCGCAAAACAAATAAATGCTTTGCTATACGCAGAGGATTTGATAAGAGAATGAGGCTTAGCAAATCCGTTTGCAGTATTTTTGACATGTTGGAAAGATTATAGGACGAGTGTTTGATATTTGCAAGGAATTTGATACAAAAGATTAAAAGTAAGGTATTTAAAATGCAAAAAGGTGCCCTTTGCAGAGCACCTTTTTGGCACGTTCAGGCTTAGAAGCGGTAGAACACGCTAGCACCTACCAATTGGGAGATGTAGAATGCGTTTTGATTTGCTTGGGTTGTGGTCAAGCCTGTGTATTCACCACGAACACCAAAGTGATCAACGCCGATTTCAAGTCCTGCACCATAAACGAAGGCAAAAGAATCCAATTTGTTTTCGCCATCGTAGTAGCCAGTTCCCTCGTCAATTTCAGTGAACTCAGTTTTATTGGAGTAGTAAGCTGCACCACCCTTCAAGAAAACACTGAAGTATTCTGCGACTGGCCAGTAAGCCAAGCCAACGGCATGAATGTTCCATTGTTCAACTTTAGCTTTGTATATATAAGCGCTATCATTGTAGTATAAGCTTTGGAATTTCTGATCGCCAACCCAAGAGTAACCCAATTCAAACGCAAAGTGTTTGTGGGTTCTTTTACCGACATAAATATCGAAGCCGACATCGTTGTCTTCTTGCTGGAAGTCCGCACCATCAGAGCCAAAGCTATATAAATACCAAGGCGCAATGGCTTCGATTTGTTCGTTTGTGTTGGCGACATCTCCGTTCACACCTGCACCAACGTACCAGCCGTGTGACCAGTCATGGTGATGATGCTCGTGTCCTTCATGGCTATAAGAAGGATTATTAACGCCGCCAGCAGATGCAGTCACGCACAATGCCAGCGTTGCAGCTGTTGCTAAACATACTTGTTTCATATTCATCAGTTTTCCCCTATTACGTAATAGATAGAATGCCCGCAAAGCAAATAAATGCTTTGCCATACGCAGAGGATTTGATAAGAGAATGAGGCTTAGCAAATCCGTTTGCAGTATTTTTGACATGTTGAAAGGATTATAAGACGAGAGTTTTGTATTTGCAAGGAATTTGATACAAAAGGTTAAAAGGAAGGTATTTAAAATGCAAAAAGGTGCCCTTTGCAGAGCACCTTTTTGGCACGTTCAGGCTTAGAAGCGGTAGAACACGCTAGCACCTACCAATTGGGAGATGTAGAATGCGTTTTGATTTGCTTGGGTTGTGGTCAAGCCTGTGTATTCACCACGAACACCAAAGTGATCAACAGCGATTTCAAGACCTGCGCCATAGACGAAAGCAAATGTACTCAGCTCATTGTTGCCCCAGAAGTATTCATCGCCAGCATCATTTTCAGAGAATTCAGTTTTATTGGAGTAGTAAGCTGCACCACCCTTCAAGAAAACACTGAAGTATTCTGCGACTGGCCAGTAAGCCAAACCAACCGCGTGAATATTCCATTGTTCCACTTTGGCATAATTGATCCGATCCTCTGAGTATAGCGATTGGAATTTCTGATCGCCAACCAAAGAGTAACCCAGTTCAAACGCAAAGTGTTTGTGGGTTCTTTTGCCGACATAAATGTCGAAACCAACATCGTTGTCATTTAATTGAAATTCACCCGAATCAAAGGATTCTAAAAACCAAATAGAGTTTGCATAAACAGTTTCGTTTTCATTTGCCACGTCACCATTCACACCTGCACCAACGTACCAGCCGTGTGACCAGTCATGGTGATGATGCTCGTGTCCTTCATGATTATAAGAAGGATTGTTCACGCCGCCAGCAGATGCAGCCACGCACAATGCCAGCGTTGCAGCTGTTGCTAAACATACTTGTTTCATATTCATCAGTTTTCCCCTATGACGTAATAGATAGAATGTCCGCAAAACGGAATTGTTTTGCCATATACAGAGGATTTGATAAATGAGGCTTAGCAAATCCGTTTGCACTATTATTGACATATTCAAGCCAGTATAAAGGCTGTTTTTGATATTTGCAAGAAAGTTTGATAAAGAACGTTCCATTTTTAAAATGAAAGGAGGGCGCGTTAGGTGCAACTGACTAATAAAAAATAAATTTTTTGGTGATACCGTTTCTCGACAAATTGAATTACAATGTTACAACGACGCGCCATATTACGCGGCGCATCACGTTATCAAGGAGGATATATGTCGTGTTTCTTACGTAGTGTCAGTGCGCTTAGCTTGACATTCTCATGTCTGCTGACAGCATATGCAGACAACGCATCGGTTGATGCATCCATGTTGTGTATTCAAGGTATGACCGGATGCGGTATCGCTTATGATACTCCTATCGAATCTACCCCTACGCCCATGATTCTGGGGAATACATACCAAACAAGTTACACGATTGATAATCAAAGTGGCAATACAGTGAGCATTGTACTGAGTCTGGAAGAGCTGGACGTACTCGGTGACACCGGAGCGGTTACCATTGATGGAAGTACCACTTGCCCACTCGATGGCGATCTTGACTCAGACACATCCTGCAATATCGTGCTTGATTTTCAACCTACTATCGCTGGTGACTTAAGCTGGACGTTCACAATTACCCCAGACACTGTGCAACTGCCTTTAGTGTTGCCGCTACAAGCGACTGTGCAATCGTTAGCCATCATTTCGGCTGCTGGTGGTTATTACAGCGATGGTGCTAATACCTACCCCCTGCTTGCTATCTCAACAGATGGCGGTGACTGGGGCTATTCGCTTGATGGTTCAACATCCCCCCTGCCTTATGGTTTGGATTCCGGGTCATCTGCAACCATTACTTCAGTGAGTTGTTCATCCCTTGCTTATTGCGCTGCGGCCGGCCAATATTCAGTTGCTTATTCTCTCTATCCCTTTGCCGCCTCCTATAATGGCGTAGATAGCTGGGCATACACATTTGACTACAACACTGTTCAAACACTGATCACTGACGATTCTTTTGACTATAACGGTTATGGCGGTTTTAACGCTGCATTCTGTTTAGGTGATGTTTGTATGTTGGGCGGATCTTATGTAAATACCTCCGAATACACCTACCCCATGTTGGTGACCAGTGTGAGTGGTGGAGACTGGGCGTTAGATGTCTCTAGTGCGGAGAATCTTCCTGAAGATATAACAACCAGCTCGACCCCATATCAAGGTATATTCGGCTTGAATGGTGCTGGCAGTAACTTTGTGTTGTCCGGGTGGTATACCAATACCAGCAGTGCGGCAGTTCCTTTATTAGCCTACAGTGATGACAATGGCAGCACGTGGACATATCCTTCACCTTCGGATATTGCTGGCTTGCTACCAAGCGATTACAACTCTAATGCTGAACTTCTTGCTCTGGACTGCAGTGGCAGTATTTGTATAACTTCCGGAAGCTATATCAATGGTTCTACCAGCCAGGGGCTCGCCTACATGAGCTTTGACCAAGGCGAAACCTGGCCCCTGACCTACTCAAGCGATAGCCCCCTCGCTCCATCCGATTGGGCAGGATCCGGTAATGGCGCCCTTTATGGTGTCAGCTGCAACGAGTATGCATGTGCAATCGCTGGAGGCTATTGGATTGGTTATCCAGCCCCCTACATGGCTGTCGCTGTATTCAGCGATGAGTATCCTTGCACCGACTCGAGTAACTGTAATTGGGTTGTTGCGATAAATTCTAGCACCAATCTTCCGAGTGATGATTCTAGTAGCGCCTCATTCAACAATGTCGCTTGTGCGCAAACAACCTGTGTTGCCGTTGGATCCTATGTTAGTTCAATCGATGGCAATGTATACCCGCTCGTTGGCACATATGATCTGGCGCTTGGCACGGTGTCATATACGGTTGATCAAAGCAGTATCAACACGACCATCGATGCAAATGATACACCGCCTGATTATTATCTCTCAGGATCCTCATATACAAACTTGTTGCAAGTCGATTGTTCGTTAGCATCCTGTGTTGCATCAGGTTATTATTCTAGCGCGGAAAACACTGGCTCCACTTCCTACCCATTCTTGGTGACAAGCACTGATTCGGGAAACACGTGGAGCTACGCCATCGATGGCGACCCATCAACACTTCCTTCATCATTCGCTTCGGGAGTGTTCAAGTCGGATGGCATCACACCACCTACATTGAAAAAGTAATTCGGTCAATGTAAAAAGTTGTGATGACGCGACAAGGGGCATGAAAATTTTCAAGCCCCTTGTTTTTTATAAAGTAAACACTATTTACTTAGTAGGCTATGATTATAGCATGCCAGATTATCAAGGAGGATATATGTCGTGTTTCTTACGTAGTGTCAGTGCGCTTAGCTTGACATTCTCATGTCTGCTGACAGCATATGCAGACAACGCATCGGTTGATGTATCCATGTTGTGTATTCAAGGTATGACTGGATGTGGTATCGCTTATGATATCCCTATCGAACCTACCCCTACATCTATGAATACCACCACTACATACCAAACAAGTTACACGATTGATAATCAAAGTGGCAATACAGTGAGCATTGTACTGAGTCTGCAAGAGCTGGACTCACTGGGTGACACTGGGGCAGTTACCATTGATGGAAGTACTACTTGCCCACTCGATGGCGATCTTGACTCAGATACATCCTGCAATATCGTGCTTGATTTTCAACCATCCATCCCTGGCGACTTAAACTGGACGTTCACAGTTACCCCTGACACTGCGCAACTGCCTTTAGTGTTGCCACTACAAGCGACTGTCGTAGGCTCAATCACTTACGCGGCTGCTGGTGGTTATTACTCAAATGATACTTATACCTATCCTTTGCTTGCTATCTCGGCAGACAATGGCGCCTGGGGCTATCCGATTGATGATGAAACATCCCCCCTGCCTTATGGTTTAGATATCGAATCAACCGCACCCATTGTGTCTGTGAGTTGCTCACTTCTTGGCTATTGTGCTGGGGTTGGGCAATATAGCTATGAAGGGGGTGACTATCCTTTTGCTACTACTAATAACGGGATAGACAGCTGGGCATACACGTTCGACTACAATTCTGTTCAAACGCTGAATACTGATGATTCTTTTGACTATAGTACTTATGGCAGTTTTAATATCGCATACTGTTCTGGTGATGTTTGTATGTTGGGCGGATCTTATGTAAACACCTCCGAATACACCTACCCCATGTTGGTGACCAGCGTGAGTGGCGGAGATTGGACGATAGATGTCTCTAGTGCGCAGAATCTTCCTGAAGATATAACAACCAGCTCTACTCCATATCAAGGTATATTCGGCCTGAGTGGCACTGGCGGTAACTTTGTATTATCCGGGTGGTATACCAATACCAGCAGTAATGCTCTGCCTTTGTTGGCCTACAGCGCTGACAATGGGGGCACATGGACATATCCCAGCCTTTCATTGCCGGGAGATTACGTTGGCCATGCTGAACTTTATGAATCAAGCTGCAGCGGTAATATCTGTATGTCTTCTGGATCCTACAACAATGGCATTAGTCAGCTACCACTTGCGTACACGAGCTTTGACGAAGGCGAAACCTGGAGCCTAACGTTTGACAGCCTTAGTCCTGCCGGACTTATTCCAGGAGATTGGAATTACGGTAATGATGGCGATATTAATAGTGTTAGCTGCAACGAGTTTGCGTGCGCAGTATCAGGGGGATATTACAATGGTTCCCCAATTCCCTACCTGGCTGTCGCTGTATTCAGCGATGAGTATCCTTGCACCAACTCGAGTAACTGCAATTGGGTTCTAGGAGTTGATTCTACTACCAATCTCCCAAGTGATGATGCTAATTACGCTGCGTTCAGCGATGTTGCTTGTTCGCAAACAACCTGTGTTGCCGTTGGAGCCTATCATAGTTCAATCGATGGCAATGTATACCCGCTCGTTGGCATATATGATCTGGAGCTTGGCACGGTGTCATACACGCTTGATCAAAGCAGTATTAATGCGACTATCGATGCAAACGATACACCGCCAGATTTTTATCTCTCAGGACATGCACATACAACCTTGACGCAAGTCAATTGTTCGTTAGCATTTTGTGTTGCATCAGGTGTTTACTCCAGCGAAGAAGACTCTGGTACCACTACCTACCCATTTGTGGTAACATCCCGCGACTCAGGTCACACATGGAGCTATACCATTGATGGTGATCCATCAACACTTCCTCCATCATTCGTGTCAGGGGAGTTCGTGTCAAGTGACATCACGCCACCGACGTTGAAGAAGTAGTGCGGTGAAAAAATGCAGCGACAAAGGGACTTGGGTAGCCAAGTCCCTTTTGTTTTAGAAAAAGTATTTGCTGATGAATTGCTGTTGTGCCCCGGGCAGGAATCGAACCTGCGACCTTCCCCTTAGGAGGGGGACGCGCTATCCACTGTGCCACCGGGGCGCTTGACTATTATACGCAATTATTCAGCTAGGGGGATAGGAGTTGTCGCATCAATGCGATTTCAAACGCGCGCATGGTGTCCTTTTTTAACGTGGTTTGATTCACCATCACCACCACTATCCAAGGACTTGCTTCAGGTGATTTGAACAAATATCCTGCAATATTCGTGATGTGCCCCATGGCACCGGTTTTGCCGACAAACTTGCCGACCAAATCTTTCGTGGCCATGCGTCCTGCCAATGTGCCAGATTGACCTCCGCGGGGCAGGGTTTTCATGAAAGTATCTCGAATGAGGGTGTCAGCATATGCACTTTTCAAAACGACGGCGAGTGACTCAGGCGTTACCATATTATAATTTGATAAACCTGAGCCATCATACAAATTAATGCTGTTGGCCGGCAGTTTTAAGGTATCATACACCAAACGCTCTACTGCATAGGCGCCTGCTTGAAAAGTGGCGCGTTGATATTGCTTCAGTCCGACTTGTTTGATCAGTGCATCTGAATAAAGATTATGTGAGCGTTCCAATACGGGTTCTAATAAGGTGGCCAGCGGATCTGAAACATGTTCTGTGATTAATTGCGCGCCAGCAGGGGTTTTTCCTTCATGAATACCGCCAACGAAAGTGATTTGCTGCGCCTTCAATTGCGATTCTAGAATTTGTGCCACTCGTTTTGCCGGATTAGCGAGGGCGACCTTCAATGTCACTGGCCCCTTGGTGACGGGCCAACAGCCGTACAAGGTGAGGTGATTGTTTGCATCCATTGAGGCATTGAATTGACAAAGATTGTCTGATTCAGCATACGACGCAGTTCTTAAGTAGGAAGTGACTGGCAGGGGAGGGTTGCTTGGGATTTTCCCTTGAATGGCTTTATTGACTTCTGTTGTTGTCAATAATTGTAAACCGACCCAGTTTTCATCAATGATTGCGGCACTCACTGGCGCGCCATAATACCATATCAAATCATCTTGCCCCCAACCACGCCCATAAAACGGGGCTGGTACCGTGGTGGTGTCTAACACAATAGGGCCATCAATGCGGGTAATGCCCGCTGCCTTGATGGCTTTGATGAATGCATTTAAGTCACTGCTTTTGAGGGTTGGGTCGCCTGAGAATTTAATATAAATAGATTTGTTATCTCTGTAGACGCCTGTTTTAAATGTGAAGTCCGGCCCCAGTGTTTTCAAGGCAGCATAAGCAGTGAAGACTTTGGTTGTACTGGCGGGCGTAAAATGTTGCTTGCCATTGATGTTCACCAGCACTTGGCCCGTATCTGCGCGCTCGACCAACACACCGACATGGGCATCGGGAAAGTATTTATGGATCAGCTGTTGAATGGCGGCTGTGTTCGGAGCGGCGTGGGTGAGGAGGGCGGTGCAGGCAAGGCTTAACATAAACAAAATACGCATGACAAAATCCCTTTGATGACGAGCATCTAAGGTTACGCCTTCCCCCAGTTAATTTCAAGTATGTTACAATCGCGAACCATGAAGACGATTAAATCACGATTTGCCCCCAGCCCGACTGGCGCCCTGCATATTGGCAGCGTGCGCACAGCTTTGTTTGCCTATTTGGCGGCGAAACACCATCAAGGCCAGTTTGTCTTGCGGATTGAAGACACGGACGGTGAGCGTTCCACCAAAGCTTCTGCGGATGGCATTTTAGAAGCCATGGCTTGGTTGTCTCTGTTGCCCGATGAAGGTGCCTGATTATCAGTCTGATCGATTAGCTCGCTACCGCGAGATTGGCGATGAGTTGCTCGAGAAAAATTTGGCGTACCGCTGCTATTGCAGCAAAGAACGTTTAGAAGTGTTACGGGAAGGGCAGATTGAGCGCAAAGAAAAGGCCCGTTATGATGGTTTGTGTCGAGACTTGAAAGGTGACAGCTCGGCTCCCCATGTCCTGCGTTTTAAAACACCTGCCACAGGTGCTATTACGTTTGTCGATTGCGTGCGTGGGCCTATCACGGTGGACAATCAAGAACTAGATGATCTCGTGTTGATCCGTCAAGATGGTATGCCGACGTATAATTTTGCAGTGGTCGTGGATGATCATGACATGGCGATCACACACGTGATCCGCGGCGATGATCACATCAATAATACACCCCGTCAATTGCATTTGTTCAAAGCATTGGGTTGGAATGAACCCATTTACGGCCATATCCCGATGATTTTGGGGGAAGATGGTAAACGTTTATCCAAGCGTCACGGCGCACTGAATGTTTTAGAATACCGCGATGCAGGGTTTTTACCGGAAGCTGTGTTGAATTATTTGGTGCGTTTAGGTTGGTCACATAAAGATCAAGAAATATTTAGCTTATCTGAGATGGTCAACTTGTTTGATATGAATCATTTGTCTCATTCGCCTGCGGCATTGAATATGCAAAAGCTAGAGTGGCTGAATCAGCATTATATGCGCAGCATGCCGCTTGATGAATTGGCACGGCGTGCGCGGCCCTTCTTTAAAGTATTGGATTTGAATGTGGCACAAGGCCCCGCATTGGTCGATGTGCTGGCTTTGCAAGTCGAACGCTGCAAAACATTGAAAGAGTTGGCTGATCATTCACGGTTCTTTTACGAAAAACCTGTTAGGGATACGGATGCTCAGGCGAAACTGGATAACCCTAAATCCCCTGAGATTTTGTCTGCTGCTTTGGCTGTGTTCCGGGATACAGATTTCACCCCTGATGCCTTGAAGGCGGCCTTGTCAGCCCTGTGCCAACAGCTGGGCATGAAGATGGGCGAGGTGCGCCCGTCTTGCGTGCGGCCATCACGGGTACCTTACATTCCCCCTCGTTGGATAAGACGCTGGCGCTGTTGGGGAAGGATGAGGTCTGTCGGCGTTTGACGCATCTTTAATCTGCTGCCCTACCACATTATTTTTTTTACGTTTTTCGCTTTAAACCGCTTGACACGTGCTTGGATGCTGGATAAAATGGGCACGTTTTCGGGGCTATAGCTCAGCTGGGAGAGCGCTTGCATGGCATGCAAGAGGTCGGCGGTTCGATCCCGCCTAGCTCCAGTGAGTGAAAACTCGAAAACATCGCGTCTCGATACAAAGGAGCGATTTAAACGACGTCCCCATCGTCTAGAGGCCTAGGACACTGCCCTTTCACGGCGGTAACAGGGGTTCGAACCCCCTTGGGGACGCCAATCTAATTTAACAAATATAAGTAGATTGGCGCTTAGCGTGCAAAATGTCACTTCTTCCCATTCTCCTTATCCCTTTATGCCATCTTATGCTACATTTATCTATGAGCAAGGAGGCCATTCTATGTCCACACAAGCACGGGTCAAACGCTTAAAGACAGCTATCGCCGAAGGGAAGCATCCGCTACAACAACCAATTGAAAAACGGCAAAAACGCGCTCAGCAAGTCGCTGATAAAATCATTGCGCTTGCCCAAAAGGAAAAATAATGAGTTTTATTCCAAGTCTGATTGAATCCTTTTTGGTGGGACAAACACCCATCATTGAAGCCACCCGCCGATTGATTGCCCAGGTTGCCAAGACCGAAGCCACGGTTCTTATTCTAGGAGGGTCTGGCACCGGCAAAGAAATGGTCGCGCGTGCGATCCATGCGTCTTCATTGCGCAAGCAGGGTCCATTCATCGCAGTGAATTGCGGTGCGATTCCAGCTGAATTATTAGAAAGCGAATTGTTTGGTCATGAAAAGGGTGCATTCACCGGCGCTCATGCTGCCAGAGCGGGTCGATTTGAGCAGGCTGAAGGCGGCACATTGTTTTTGGATGAGATTGGCGATATGCCCTTGCCCATGCAAGTGAAGCTACTGCGTGTTTTGCAAGAAAGAAGTTTTGAGCGCGTTGGCGGCAACAAGACTTACAGCGCAAACGTCAGAATTTTGGCGGCTACGCACCGGAATTTGGAAGAAAAAATTGCTGATGGTTTGTTTCGTGAAGATTTATTCTACCGCCTGAATGTTTTCCCCATCACATTGCCCTTATTGCGCGATCGTTCGAGCGATATCCCATTATTAATCAAAACATTCTTAGAAAAATATCAAGAAGAACATCAAGTTACCGTGACGTTGACTGACGCTGCCCTGAGTGCGCTTTGCCAGTATTCCTGGCCCGGCAATATTCGGCAGTTGGTGAATGTGATGGAACGTTTGACCATTTTGTATCCTAATCAACCGGTTGATGCGAAGGATTTGCCGGAAGATATTCAAGGAACCTGGGTGCCGGCCGATTCTCCGTTATTATCGAAGAACTTCCAAACGGTCATTCAAGCCTTTCCTGATAAAGGACTTCACTTGAAGGAGTACTTAGAAGGGCTAGAGGTGCATTTTATCGTTCAGGCGCTGGCTTTATCGAAAGGTGTGGTAGCGCGCGCGGCAGACTTGTTAAACATGCGTCGCACAACACTGGTTGAAAAGATGCGGAAATACCACATAGATCGGCAACGCAATATTTTATAGTGATTAGCTTAACAACTTTCTCAAACATGGCGTCAATAAAACGACGCCATTTTTTTAAATCAGATAATTAGCCGAGTCACTCAGTCAAAATGATGGCGCTCTCGCCATGGATATATCCTTCAACGAGATCTTTAATCATGTAAAACAAAAGATTGCACAGTGTGGCACACTTTTTGCATGTATATCAAGTGGAGGAATAATACCATGAACGATGTACAATCTTTTGACTTTGTGGCCCAATATGAGTCACTCGTGAAGCGCATTGCCTATCATTTGACGGGCCGCTTGCCCTCTCACATTGCTGTGCAGGACATGATCCAAGCCGGTATGATCGGTTTGCTGGAAGCGCGAAGTCATTTTCAAGCGGATAAAGGGGCGAGCTTTGAAACCTTTGCCAGTATCCGAATCCGTGGCGCGATGCTAGACGAGTTACGACGCGGCGACTGGGCGCCTCGCTCTGTGCACCGTGCGGGCAGAGAGATTGCGGAAGTGATCCGCCAAATTGAACAAAAAACTGGACAAGATGCCAAAGACGGTGAGATTGCCCGTGCGTTAGGCATGACGCTTGGTGAGTATCATCAATTGCTGACGGATACGATGAATGTGCGTGTCATTTCATTTGATGAAGATGGCGCGAATGAAGACAACATTGCCCGTGGCCTGTATGCGAACCTGATGGCACCGCATGAATGTGTTGCCAAGACCCGTTTTCGTCAAGATTTGGCTGAGCAAATTGCGAAGCTGCCTGAACGTGAGCGTTTGGTGATTGATATGTATTATCAAGAAGAATTGACGTTGAAGGAAATCGGCGAAGTGTTGTCGGTGACCGAGTCGCGCGTGTGTCAGATCCATGCAGCGGCGATATTACGCTTGAAGGCGAGATTGGTAGACTGGACAATATAATAAGCAGCCTTCAAACGTGTCATCCCGGAAAAACCGCCTTCTAGGCGGTTTTATCCGGGAACCAGGAATTAGTTTTCATGCGGGGTGATCGCAACAATACTCAACGCATGAATCTCTTTCCCAATCATCCCTCCGACCACGGCATAGACTTTTTGATGTCGCGCCACACGGGATAAGCCTTCAAACTCGGGTGATACAATTTTAACGTCAAAATACCCACCGCCGGTGTTTCCACGGTGACCAGCATGGGCAGCGCTTTGATCAATGACTTCAATCGAGGTAGTGTTGATGTGTTGCGCTAGGCGTGTTCGCAATTGATCAGCTGTCATTTTGTGCCTCCTGATTTCAGGTGCGATGCAAGCCATAACCCTTGCAAAACCAAAAACAACAGCAACAATGACATCATGCCAAATAATTTAAAATAAACCCAAGTATCTGTGCTAAACGTATAAGCCACCAACAAGTTTAACCCTGCAACACTCAGGAAAAACCCGCACCAAAGGTAATCGAGCTGGCTCCAGATCCGGGCGGGCAACTGAACCGCATGTCCCAATAATTTTTGCATGGCAGAAGATTTTGTCCAGGTGCGTGTGATAACAATAGCCGCAGCAAATAAGACGTAAATCACGGAAGGCTTCCATTTGAAAAAGAGTTCATTCTGAAAAACCAATGACATGCCGCCCAAGACGACGACAGAAAAGTAGGTGAGCAGTTCAAGCTTAGTGATCGGCTTGCGCAAGTAAAACATCACCAGCAATTGGGCTGTATAGAGCACCATGGCGACGCCGATGGCGACATACATGCCCTCAAAATAGTAGGCCAGGAAAAAAATGACCAAAATACACAGTTCTGCAACCAATTTCATGTATGCCGCCTTAGGTGAATGCCCGAATGGGAACATTATATATGATATAATCCCGCCCGGGTAAGGAGAAAATCATGGCGAAAAAAAGGGTGTTATCGGGCATGCGTGCCACAGGGTCAATGCACCTGGGTCACCTGCATGGCGTATTAAAGAACTGGGTTAAGATGCAAGAAGAGTACCACTGCGTCTTTTTAGTGGCAGACTGGCATGCGCTGACCACCCACTACGCTGACCGCCTTGATCTCAACGCCATTGTGAAAGACATGTTGCTTACCTGGTTATCCGTCGGGATTGATCCTTCCAAGGCTCATATTGCCGTTCAATCCTTGATTCCTGAACATGCCGTTCTGCATGTGCTTTTATCCATGATGACGCCGCTATCCTGGCTGGAGCGTGTCCCGACATATAAAGATCAACAACAAAAGCTTCAGGACAAAGACTTGTCGACATATGGCTTTTTGGGCTACCCCTTGCTTCAAACCGCTGACATCTTGATTTATCAAGCGAATGCCGTGCCTGTCGGGGAAGATCAAATCCCCCATATCGAATTTTGTCGTGAAGTGGCTCGCCGATTCAACTATATATATGGTGAAGGCACGTTGATTGAACCGCAATACATGCTCACGAAGGCGTCCAGAATGCCAGGCTTAGATGGTCAAAAAATGTCAAAATCCTATCACAATACGATTTCGCTGAAAGCCACACCTGACGAAGTGGCCCATGCCGTCAAAACCATGCCGACTGATCCGGCCCGTGTGCGCCGCAGTGATCCTGGTACCCCTGAAAAATGCCCGGTTTGGGCCTTTCATCAAACTTATTCTGATGACAAAACGCAAGCTTGGGTTCAGCAGGGCTGTACGACCGCCGGTATTGGTTGCTTAGAATGCAAGCGCCCTGTGATTGATGCCATCAATGCTGAATTGGCACCTATTCAGGCGAAGCGAGCTGAACTTGAAGCGCAACCAGATCGACTGAAGGCCATCGTTGCGGAAGGCACTGCATCAGCCCGTGCGATTGCGCAAGACACCTTAAAGAAAGTCAATCACGTGATGGGCCTTGATTATGCCGAGTTTTAGCTATACTGGATCACTATGATAGATGGAAACACCGAACTTACCCCAGTGAACGAATTTCATGTCCGTGTGAAAGGGCAGGTATTCGTTGACATGCCAAAGGATTTGTACATCCCGCCGGATGCGCTTGAGGTTTTTTTGGATGCATTTGAAGTGCCCCTCGATTTATTGCTTTATCTTATTCGGCGTCATAACTTGGATATTCTTGATATTCCTATTGCACAAGTCACCGAACAATATTTAAAATATGTCGATGTCATGCGCACATTCCAATTGGAATTGGCGGGAGAATATTTGGTGATGGCGGCGATGTTGGCTGAAATCAAATCACGCATGCTCTTGCCGCGATCGCCTGATGCGGAAGAAGAGGAGCACGATCCCCGTGCAGAACTCGTTCGACGCCTGCAATTGTATGAACAATTCAAACAAGCTGCACAGGATTTAGACGATTTGCCCCGCTTAGATCGCGATACATTCCCCGCCAAAGCATTGATGCCGGAATTCAGCGCGCCCAAACAGCATCCGCCGGTTGCCTTGCAAGAATTATTATTTGCGTTAAGTGATGTATTGAAACGTGTCGACATGAACAGCCAGCACCATATTCAATTCGAAACGCTCACGGTGCGTGAAGCGATGGCATTTGTGTTAGATGCTTTGAATCCGCAAGATTTTACACCATTCGAGCAGTTGTTCCGTCCAGATACCGGGCGCCTGGGCGTGATTGTCACATTCCTAGCCTTGCTTGAATTGCTGCGTGAATCCATGATTGAATTGGTTCAAGCAGAAGCATTCGGGCCTATCCATGTGAGGGCGATTCAATGTTAACGTTAACCGCAGAGAAAATTCAATTTATTTTAGAAGGCGCTTTATTTGCTGCAGACAAACCACTGACGATCGCACAGTTGTCGACATTGTTTGAAGAGCATGAACGTCCTGCCGCATCTGAAATTAAATCAGCCCTCGATGTGTTAACAGCAGAATATCAGTCTCGCGGTGTGCGTTTACTGTCTTTAGCGGAAGGTTTTGTATTCCGGGTATGTCCTGATTATGCGCCTTGGGTCAGTCGCTTGTGGGAAGAGAAACCCCAAAAATACACACGTGCTTTTTTAGAAACCTTGGCGATCATTGCGTATCGCCAACCCGTGACGCGCGGCGAGATTGAGTCAATTCGTGGTGTCGCCGTCAATCCCAATATTTTAAAAACATTGATTGAGCGTGAGTGGATCCGCGTGGTAGGCCATAAAGATGTGCCTGGCCGCCCTGAATTATTGGCCACCACGAAATCATTTTTATCGTATTTTAATTTAGACAGCCTCAATGCCTTGCCTCCTTTATCTGAAGTGCAAAATTTAGATGAAGCAGCACTGGCGCTTGAGTCTCTTGAACCTCCTGAAGTCGTTGAACAATCATAAGGCAGTTTTTCTGATGTCCATCAAAATCCAAAAATTCCTGGCTGATGCCGGCGTGGCCTCGCGCCGTGAAATCGAACGCATGATAGAGGCGGGGATGATCACGGTCAACCGTGAACGCGCACACGTTGGGCAACGCATCCATGGGGATGAAAAAATCGCCATCAATGGCAAGCCCTTGCGAACAGAATCATCTGATAAAACAGAAGTGATTTTGTACCACAAGCCTGAGGGTATTGTGTGCACGCGCAAAGATGAAGAGGGTCGTGAAACGGTGTTCGATCATTTGCCGCGCCCTAAGTCAGGGCGTTGGATCATGGTGGGGCGATTGGATATCAATACATCAGGTTTATTGTTGTTCACAAATAATGGGGATTTGGCAAACCGTTTGATGCATCCATCTTCAGACATTGAGCGTGAATATGCTGTGCGTGTGTATGGTCAAGTCAGTGATGAAATTTTGCAGCAACTCGTCGATGGTGTTGAATTGGAAGATGGTTTCTCTCGATTTATTCGCGTATTCGATGCTGGCGGAGAAGGGCGTAATCATTGGTATCACGTGGTGTTGAACCGTGGTCGTAACCGTGAAGTGCGTCGTTTGTGGGAATCGCAAGGCGTGGCGGTCAGTCGTTTGATCCGCGTCCGTTTTGGTGTGTTTGTCCTGCCTCCCCGATTAAAGAAAGGGAATTGTGTGAGATTTACTGAAGATGACATGAAAGAGTTGCGCGAAATGTTGGATGGTCGTAGATAATACATATTGCTTTTAAAAATAAAATCTGCAAAGATACTCCCTGTTGGAGAATATTAAAACCGGGAGTGTTGCATGAATAAGTCTTTATCGAAATCCTTTCTTACCGCTATCAGCAGTGTCGCTTTATCACTGTCTGCATCCGCTTTTTCTCTCGGCTCCGCTGATGTAGGGGGGTTGCTCCAATTCGATGCAGCCACATTCAGCGGTGATAAACAAAATGTTTCACGCTCCAGTGCCGATGTCCGTCGCGCAGATTTGTGGATCAAGGGAAATTTGCCTGAAGAATGGAGTTATCAACTAGGCTACGATGCTCGCTATAATTTATTGAATGCTTCTTGGGTTGGTTACGGCGGCATTGATTATTTTTGGTTAGCGATGGGTTATGTGGATGTTCCGCAAAGTTTAGATTACTGGTCTAGCTACACTTACGGTACCTTCATGGAAGATGCGTCACCTGTCACCGCCATGAAACCGCACAAAGGCTTGGGTTTATACGCTGATGCGATGGCTTTCCACAATTTGCTGAGCTATCAAGTGGCTTTTTATACCCCAGATATTTATGAAGAAACAATGGTGCAAATCCGTACTCGTTCTGACGTGATTGGCAGTGCAACTGATCCGTGGGGCATCGCAGGTCGCGCTGTGTTTCGGCCAGATGTCAATCTTGGGGATGTCTTTCACGTGGGTGGGTCAGGTCGTTACGAAGGTGTTTCTGAAACCAATATGATTAACGCATTGGTCACCACACCCGGTGTGCTAGGTCGTGATAATTCGACGAGTAATGCAGACAATATTTTTGTGACCAGTATGCAACCTGACGAAGGAGCGCTCAGTGCCATCACTGCATGGGGCGTTGAGTTGGCAGAACTTTGGGGACCCCTCACTGCGCAAGGCGAATATTTAGGCACTTTTTGGCAAGGTCGCGGTGATAACGATTCACTGAATTTCTGGGGCTGGTACGCGCAAGTCGCTTACGTGTTGACGGGTGAGTCTCGCCATTACGATACCTATAGTGGCACAATTGGCAATGTTCATGGCATCAATCATCAGTATGGCGCGTGGGAGCTTGCCTTGCGTTATGCTTATACAGACTTGAATGATAAAGCTGATGTAGGGTATTCTGAAATGAATGACACTGATTTCTTGAAGAAGCGCGGCACTCAAAACGATTGGACCTTGGGGTTGAACTGGTACGTGATTGAGAACGTGAAGCTTCAGGCGAACTTTGTCTATGCCACGGCTGACTATGCTGAGGAATCCCAAGGTAATCCTAACATCAAGGCCCTGGCATTGAGAGGGCAAGTCGATTTCTAAAGGTGATTTGTAGGGGGTTTCCCCCTGGCCTCGTCATCCCGGAAATTTCACGTATTGTCGGGCTCCCCTGGCCTCGTCATCCTGGAAATTTCGCGTGTTGTGGCCCCCCTGGCCTCGTCATCCCGGAAATTTCGCGTGTTGTGGCCCCCCCCTGGCCTCGTCATCCCGGAAATTTCGCGTAGCGAAATTATCCGGGATCCATCAACACACCAACCCGCAACCGGTTCCCGGATCGCGCGTGATAAAACATTCAAGATCGCCCATTTCAAGCCGACACATGTATTGAGAGAATGACAAAGAAGGATAATGACGTGAAATCATCACTATTTTCAAGCCGTAACACCCTTGCCCGGGGATTGCGTGTCATTATTTTGACGGCCCTGCTGCCTTGCCTGTTTGGCTGTGCTTCACAAAAAATGGTTCAAAAAAATCCCAATGATCCTTTAGAATCTGTTAACCGTCCCATTTTTGCTGTTAACCGCGCCCTTGATAAAGTATTTGTACGTCCACTTGCCGTTGCTTACACGTTTGCGACACCTAAGCCCATTCGTGCGGGGGTGAGCAACTTTTTTGCCAACATTGATGATATTACCATCACCATCAATAAAGTATTACAAGGTGAAATGAATAATGCCATGAAGGTGTCGGGGCGATTCCTCATGAATTCAACCTTGGGCCTTGCGGGTACATTTGACGTTGCTAGTCGAGTTGGCCTGAATAAACAGCGTGCTGATTTTGGGATGACCATGGCCAGCTGGGGTTATAAAGAATCAACCTATATCGTATTGCCACTTTTTGGACCCAGCACCGTGCGTGATGGCACAGGCCTATTGGTCGATTTCTTGATGAGCCCTTATCCTTATATTCCTGAAGACATTGGCTATTATGTCTTTATGGTGGATCTCTTGAATATCCGCGCGAACTTATTAGAAGATGAATTCTACTTTGACTATGCTGCGCAAGATCCTTACACATTCATGCGCGACGTCTACATGCAACACCGCCGATCACAACTTGGTCTTTCGAATGTTGATCAAACAGCGGATGCACAGTGGAATGAGGAAAATTTAGATGATTGGAAGACACCTACGCCTGCAAAACAAGGGAGTTGATATGAAAAAGTATTGCTTGATTGCATTGATTGTGTTGCTCACAGCGTGTGCCAATGATCCTGCAGGCCCGAAGTATGCCTTGCCAGGGTATTATCAACCTGCGCAAGCACAATCACCGTATGTCGCTGCTGGTTTCAGCGATGACATGGGGAATTACCATCCGCCCACACAGCAAGCGGGTGGTGTGCAATATGGCCGTTGGTATCGTCCTCAACCCGGTCATCAAGTCGATATTTCACCGAATGCAGTGCATGCGAGAAAGAACCCTGATGCGAATTATTATTCGGAAGTCGCGAACATGTCGTCAGATGGGGATGTGGGAACGGCGTATTAACATCTCCCAAATCATCTCCAATACATCACTTGGCAACGCAGGTATCTCAGGACATTTCCCAGACTGAAGCCCCGCTATCAATGCCTCACGAATCTCAGTGGCGTTAATGGCTTGTCCATTCAATGTTTCAAGAACGACAGGCTCGACTTTAAAATCATATGGACAAGGCGAATCTGCCTGTAGAAAATGCACGATATCTTCAATCAACTCGACATACCGTTTTACCGCATGGTCTTTGACGCAAGCAAAAAAAGTCACAGTTGGTCTCGCACTCTCTGGATGCTGGACAACATAGGCATTAACAATCTGATCAAGTAACGTTTTCAAATGCACAGCCCAAGCGAAATAAGTATCAGAGTAGGTTAATCTCCTTTCACGCACATGCACCTGAAATGCACCTCCCTTCACAAGCTGCAAAGCAGATATTCTCGCTTGTTGCAGTTCTGGGGTATCAAACAGCGCTTGAGGATCAGAAAAGTCGGGGAGGGGAATGCATTGAAAAGGCGTGCCTTGAACGCGATGGGCAAGGCACTCGGTGAGAATCTGAATGCGTTCATCGGTCGTTAATATATTCAAACTGCCAGCGGAAACGCTGATAGGCACATTGGATGAACTGACAAAATGGATTAATTGTCCCCGGTTACTGACAGCACGTGCCGCCTCAACGAGCATGTGAAAATGCGCTTGATGGGGCGGCTGGGTACGCCCGAGTGTCATGGCAATGTGTGTCACATGAAATCCTTTATCAAAAAAATATCATAACGTATTGTCTACAGTTTTTCCATGACAAATTGGTCTATCATAATAGGGATATCATTGAAGGAGTTTCAAACATGCTAAAGCGCTATTTCAACCGTCGTCTGCTCATCATGGTGACCTTGGGTTTTGCCTCCGGTCTTCCACTCAGCTTGGCGGGAAGCACGCTGGATGCATGGTTCACCGTGGCGGGGCGCAGCTATGTACAAATCGGGCTGCTCGGATTACTCGGTTTACCTTATACATTAAAATTTATATGGGCGCCTTTCATGGATCGATTCGGTCGCCATCTCTCATTCGGCTTGCGCCGTTCGTGGATGCTGGCCACACAAGTCGGTTTGGTGTGTTTTTTAGTGGCCATGTCATTTGGCAACCCCATGTCCGCTCCCCTTTATTTAGCCGGTTTGGCTTTATGTATCACGATTTTCTCTGCCACCCAAGATGTGGCGATTGATGCCTATCGAGCAGAAATATTGCAGCCTGAGGAACGGGGTTTGGGCGTCGCGGCATTTGTGGCTGCGTATCGTGTGGCATTATTGATTGCTTCTGGCATTGCGATGATCATGGCCGATACTTGGGGCTGGGCGATGATGTATCGTGTGATGGCGGCATTGATGTGTATTGGGATCGTGACCACATTGTGTGTGACAGAGCCCCCACATCCTGAGCGGCATGATCATTCTTTTTCTGCATTATTCTGGATCCCTGTCAAAAATATTTTAAACCGTGACATGGCTTGGTGGATATTGGCCTTGGTGCTTTTGTATAAATTCGGCGATGCATTCATCGCGAAAATGACCACACCGTTTTTACTCCGAGAATTACAATTTACCCTCACACAAGTAGGTACTGTCAATAAAATGGGCGGCTTGATTGCAACGATAGTGGGGATGTTTATAGGTGGCGCATTGATGACCCGTTTATCGCTCTATCGTGCGCTGTTATTATTTGGCCTGGCACAAGCATTTTCTAATTTAATGTTTTTATGGTTGGCCTATATGGCCCGCAGTTATGGGCAATGGTCGTTACGCTGATGGTTGAAAATTTCTGCGGTGGATTGGGTATGGCAGCATTTTTGGCATTGTTAATGGGATTGTGTGATTCGCGATACACTGCTTTTCAATTCGCGTTGTTTTCAGCATTCGCATCATTGCCGCGTGAAATATTGGCCCCGTGTCGGGCTATTTGGTTGAGCATGTGGGCTGGATCCCTTATTTCACGATCACTTTCTTTACGTCGTTCTTTGGGTTATTCTGTTTGTGGAAATTGCGCGATCAAATTGGCAAACATCGGCAGTATGAAGAGCCAACGATGACGGATGTTTTGGAGAAGGGGTAAAGAGGATCATGCACACACTCACCATCACCGCACCGGATGATATGCACGTTCACCTACGTGATCATGAAGCATTATCATTCACAGTTCCTGCCACCGCACATGTTTTCGATCGTGCGATCGTCATGCCGAATCTTCGGCCTGCAGTGACATCTCTCGAACAAGCACTCGCTTACCGTGATCGGATTTTAGGGTATGTTCCCCCTGGACGTCATTTCACCCCACTCATGACATTGTATATGAACAGCTCATTAACCATTGATGAGATCATCAAAGCACGTGAACATATCATTGGCATTAAGCTATATCCACAGGGTGCAACCACGCATGCTGATCAAGGCGTTTCCGATCTCTCTCACATATATCCTCAATTAGAAGCCATGCAAGCTGTGGATCTCCCTTTATTAATCCATGGCGAAGCTGTTGGAAAAGACATTGATATTTTTGATCGCGAAAGTATTTTCATTGAAAAACAATTGAAGCCGTTGATGCAGCATTTCCCCACTTTACGTATTGTACTCGAACACATCACAACAAAAGATGCCGTTGAATTTGTCATGCATGGTCCAGCAAGATTGGCGGCAACCATCACCGCTCATCATTTAATGTATGATCGAAATGATATGCTGGAAGGAGGAATCAATCCTCACTTATATTGTATGCCTATTTTAAAAAGAAACATTCACCGTCAAGCATTGATTCAAGCAGCCATCAGCGGAAAACCTCGTTTCTTTTTGGGAACTGACAGCGCTCCCCACGTGCGCAGTCAAAAGGAATCGCCCTGCGGATGTGCTGGCGTGTATTCTGCACCGAATGCATTGGCTTTTTATGCAACAGTGTTTGATCAGGCTGGCGCGTTGGATAAATTAGAAGGTTTTGCCAGCCATTTTGGCGCTGATTTTTATCGATTACAGCGCAATACAGGTACCGTCACATTGGTGAAGAAAGAACAGAGTATTCCGAGCTCATTGCCATATACTGGAGATGAAACGATTGTGCCCATGGGTGCGGGTGGACATGTTGGGTGGCATTTCACGTATTAATTCGACGACACATACTTTTCCCGACGCACATTCGCTGCGCTGAAACCGAGTTCGGTCAGCTTCGTATACGATGCATCGATCATGTTGGGGTTGCCGCATAAAAAGACCATGTCATTCGCAGGATCCAAATGTAACCCCTCGAATTGATCTTGCACATAGCCGTGTCGAAGATATGGCGCTTCAGTGTCGGCACGTGAACAGCAACCGATGAATTGAAATGCAGGGGTTGATTGTGCCAGTTCGACAAAAATATCTTTGTACAATAATTCTTTCGGTGTTCGTGAGCCTAACAATACGACCACCTGTGTTCCTTGTGAGATGCGTTTAAGCAACTCATCTCGCATTGACAGATAGGGCGTCACCCCAGTGCCTGTGGCCACCAGAATATAACGCTTGGGCGTTTCTTCTCGCAGGGTCAAGCGCCCGAATGGGCCGCTGGCTTCAATCGTATCGCCGACATTCAGCCCAAACAAATGTTGGGAAGCCTTGCCACTGGTAATATAGGACAAGGCAATCGCCAAGGTTTTTTCGCCAGGAGTATTGGCGAGTGAATAGCTGCGCTGCACCATGGCGCCTTCAAACTCGAAATGCAGGTTGATGAATTGCCCCGGGATAAAGTTGAAGGGTTGACCATCAGCCCGCTCAAACACAAAATGGCGAACCTGAGGCGCAATTTCAGTTTGAGACAACAAAACAAGATTGAACTTTTCACGTGACATAATCAATTCCTACCCACCAAGATGTATTCATTATAGGGGTTAAATGGCCCGAGGGGAAGGGCTGATCTAATGATTTAATAATCAATATGTTAGAGAGCGTTTGTTGACATTTTGTCACAATATAATCCGGTCTGCCTTCGGTTATTTTGCTATGCTATCGGTTGGAAAGAGGAGAAGCACATGGGCGAAACAAGTGATGGCAGTTCGGGGACGCCCCCAGGCCGAGTCACGCCCCGAAAAACCTCTGCGACATACCGCCCCTGGTTCAACCTCCATGCACCTACAGAAGGGGCGCTGCGCCTAGCTTGGGTATCGACTCAGCTCACCGTCATGAAACGCGATCCAAAGGAAATATTGGATGTTGTTTGGTATGTGGTGGGCAAGAGGATTGATCAAGAGATATCGGAAAAATTAAAGAAACCCATTGGATTCAAACAATTACTGGTTGATATGATAGAAAAGGATAAAGATCTAGTCAATAATGTTCGTCTGTTCACTGATACAATCAATACTGCTGATGATCAGACATTGCAAGAAGTTTCACGTCCCATTCTATTGAAAAATCACCAGAAACAGCAATTAAGATCGTTCATTGCAGGCATGACGCGTAAACAGTTTATTTTGAAAAATGACTGTATAAAAATTAAAAAGGAATTGGACGCCATGACAAGAGAGGATTTTAGGACATTTCTGCTTAAGAAAGAAATGATCAAGAATGATGTAAGCTTTAATCAGTATAATGAAACTCAATTTGAACAGGCGAAAAATAAAATATTCGACGCCTGGGTGGCCAACAGAGGAAAAGAGTTGTCGTCTGCCTCAAATGAAGATATAAATAACCGGCATGAGAAATATAGAAAAGTATTGAGTGATAGTATTAAGGACGATGGGTTCAGCGAGTGTTTTCCTGATCCTTCATTTTTAAAACATATTGTTTGTCGTATGGGGTCAGAAGATTTCAAGATCTTATTGAAAGAAATAGATACGCAAGCAGCAAATAATACCGACTTCAATGTGACATTCAATAATCGCTTTTTTCAGTGCCTCTCGAAGAGAAACAATATTTCAAAACGTTGGTGGCAAGCAGATCTGATATTCATGGCGCTCTCAATTTGCATGCTGTCGATATCATTCACTAGCTTTTCAGACACGAGAAAAGAGAAGGTCAACCTTTGGTTTGAAGGGCCATTCAATGGATTGGAAATTCATGATCCTATTTTCCGGGGTGTTGGATTTGGACTGTTTGCACTGTCAGTGATCACGACTTGGTTACTACATCCTGTCGATCAAAAAGCGCTTGATTTGGCAAACGAGAGAATCAAAAATTTATCCTGATATTCGCAATCTCATTTGTAGGGGCGCGTCTTTAACGTGCGCGAGCGGGAGTACCCGCCCCTACAGATGAATATAATATTGACATAAACTATTTACCACGCAACTTTCGCATAACGGCGCGCGTGCTTTGCATACATAGCGTCCATGTAAAATCAACCAATGATGCGCGTTGCTGCGATATGCTGCTGGAACATTGTTGATCAATCCCTGTTCAACCGCCAGCGGTGTTTTGCCTGGTGCAAGTCCTGTGCGATTACAGACGCGAAAAATGTGTGTATCGACAGCAAATGTTTCTTCACCAAATGCAATACTGAGGACCACGTTGGCCGTTTTACGACCGACGCCTGGCAACGATTCTAACGCTTCGCGGGTGGTCGGCACTTGGCTGTTAAATTCATTAATTAATTTTGAGCAGGTTTTGATCACATGTTTGGCTTTTGTGGGATACAGATTGATCGTTTTAATATAAGATGCGAGTGTTTCCTCGCCCATTGCCAAGATCGCTTCCGGTGTATTTGCGATTTTGAATAATGGCCTTGTGGCTTTATTGACGCTAGCATCTGTTGCTTGTGCGGACAACATCACTGCGATCAATAATTCAAAGGGTGTTGAATAGTGAAGTTCTGTCGTCGGCGAGGGGTTTTGCGCTTTGAGTCGCTCAAAAAATGCTTCAATATGTGCTGGTGTCATGGTAATGCCCAATCGATTGTTGATAAACCATTTTCTTGGAGTATATGATTTGCTTTTGAAAAATGCCTGCAACCTAAAAAACCGCGGTGCGCTGACAGCGGGGAAGGGTGTGCAGCTTTCAATATCACGTGTCGCTTGTCATCGATAAGATGGGCTTTGCGTTGCGCAGGATTTCCCCATAATAAAAATACAACAGGATGTTTTGATTTTTCACTCAATAATCGAATGGCCTGATCCGTGTAAATTTCCCATCCTTGATTGGCATGGGCATGTGCTTCACCCTCGCGTACCGTTAAAACGGTATTCAATAATAAAACACCTTGTGTCGCCCAGTGCGTTAAATCGCCTGTTGTCGGACGTTTGATGCAAAGATCAGTTTCCAATTCTTTGAACATATTTTGCAGTGATGGGGGTAATTTCGCACATTGTACTGAGAATGCTAAACCGTGTGCTTGCCCTGGGCCGTGATAAGGATCTTGTCCCAAAATCACGACTTTTGTTTGTTCAAAGGGGGTCAGACGAAAGGCATTGAAAATCTGATTTTTTGGCGGAAAAATGATTTTTTCTGCGGCAGCTTCGTTCGACAGAAACTGCATCAGTTTGCGATAGTATGGCTGATGATGCTCAGGCTTTAACAGCAATTCCCAGGTGAGCGATGGTTCGGACATTGTGACTCCTGATATTGTTTCCATGCATACACAGCTACGCATACAGCTGTCAAGGCTGCGACGATGCTGATCATGACGACAAAGCTTTCCGATCCGATGTAAGATTCCGCAGGCATTTCCTGCGAAACTTCTTCTGAAGAGAAATTGGATGATGTTGTTGGTTTGGGTTCATTCGGATGTGCAGCAATCCATTCGTTGATTTTTTTGCGAAACTCTGCTAAAGATGCCTTTTGCTCTCGCGTGAGCCCGGTCCATTCTGGTATTAAAGCTAATTTTTCGTGAATCAGTCTGGAGGTAAATAGCACGCAAATGGTGGCGCCCGCCGCACACAAGATGGCAATGCTTTTGTAGAGATCTTGGCTTTTTTTATGTGCGATAAGTTGATCGTTTAATTCCTCTGGTTTGTATATGTCTTTTGATAAATACCGTATAAATCTGCTGAGTACTGGGATGTCCATCGTTCTGTCTGGCTTTGAGAGCATGGTATAGCGATTTGGATTGCCTGTGTCCTGTTTTCTAAACCCAACCTTTCTAAATTCCTCGAGGCGTGTGGGAAGCCAATTATCTTTGATACGGGCAAAATTTCTCCTGATGAGATTAAACAGCGGTTCAATCTCTCCCTGTTTTCCAGGGAATGCCTTTGAAAATAATTTCTCCATTGTCGTTTTATATTCATTGAAGGCATCATCAATATCTTTTCTCCACACTGTTCTCATCTTAAAGATAAAGTATGCGGCATAAGATATCACGACAAAACCGAATATTGCGCTGCCGAAAAATGTGAGAAAAATATCTGATGACCAATCGATGTCTTTTTGACCGATGTGAATTAAAAATTCCACCAATGCTGCCAATGTGCTGGGCAAGCACATGATATTCCAAATGACAAACTCCGCTGTTTTGTAAGCTTGGGTAAATTTGTAGGATTCTTCTAACGCCAATGCATCAGTGTCTGCGCGCGCTTTCAAGCTGTTAATCTCTAGTTGCTTTTTGAGCTCTGCACATGTGACAATTACTTTTGCATCACTTTCGCTCAACGTTTCATCTGAGAACAAAAGGTCAATCATCGTACGATGAGAGATAAATGGATTATTTTCATCTTTTCCATTATTATAACTTTGAAACTTTTCGAGAAAAGGGACGGTTGTGGCCATGGGTTATTTATTCCTCGCGCCACGGTGATTGCGTTGATTTTGTTGATGATAACAATAGGCTGACATCGCCAAGCCTCCGAGAATCACGACTGCAGAAAAGGCTATCATCACCCAGAACTGACTGGGAAATTCTGTGAGATCGTGTAGGGATTGTGTCGACAAGAAGTCGGAAGATTGATCGGGTGATTCAGGGAGTCGCATTGAAACAGGTTCACCTTCCTGTTGTGATATCCATTCATTCAACCATTCTAAAATTTCTTTCATTTCCTCTTGAGTGGGTGATTCAGGGATTGGGAAGGGTAATGTCTCGTCTTCATGTTGAGACATCCACTCATTCAGCCAATTGAGAATGGCATCCATCTCTTCACCTGTGAATTCGGGGAATACGGGTTCTTTGTAGATTTCGTTTTTTTGTGTCAAACCAGCCGTCAACCCGATGCCGAGTCCGCCTACGAGCACTGCGCCAGCCTTAGTGTATGAGAATAACAAGCAACGCCCCCTTGAGATTAGTTCGTTTCCAAACGGTGCAGTCTACCATTTACTTGGGTGATGCGCTACTGCCCGCCAAAATACCCCCATCGAGCGTGATCTCTGCGCCCGTGACAAACTTGGATTCATCAGAAGCCAAATACAATACAGCATACGCCACGTCGAGCGGCTCTCCCATATGTCCTAATGGAATGCCGGCAGCGACTTTAGCAATCGCTTGATCGCGTGATGCGTGACGCCTTAACATCGGATCCCATAGGGGCGTTAAGATAGCACCAGGATGAACTGAATTGCAACGTATGCCATATTTTTGCTCTGCGCAATAGAGCGCGACAGATTTCGTGTGGTTACGCACGCCCGCTTTGCTCGATGCGTATGCTGATGCATCGGGCACACCCACTATTCCTGAACGCGAAGACATGTTGATGATAGACCCGCCATTTTTTTTCATCAATCCAATGCCATAACGACAGCCTAAAAAGACACTGTCGAGATTAATGCGGTGAATGCGATGCCAAGTGTCAAGTGAAGCATGCTCAGGATCTTGCGAGGGATGCTCAGCTCCCAATCCAATGATGCCGGCGTTGTTGAATAAAATATCCAAGCGACCAGGATGTTGTGCAATGTCTTTGAACACACGTGCCCAATCCGCTTCTTGGCTCACATCGAGATGGTGGTACACGGCATGATCAGCACCTAATTTTTGTGCCAATGCTTTGCCCGCTGCATCATTAATATCAGCCAGGATCACAAACGCGCCTTCTGCCACAAACAGTTCAGCCGTGGCTGCGCCAATGCCACTAGATGCACCCGTAATCAACGCTATTTTGTCCTTAACACGCATCAAGACTCTCCTGTCATTTATCCGGTAAATCGAGGCTTTTACGGATCCGCTTTTGCTTCTTCAGCAGCTCTTCATTCTCTTTGATTTTTGCTTCAATCAAAGACTGATAATAGGGCGACTTAGGCGGTTCCTTTTCCGCAGATTTTAGCGAAAACATGGCGCGCTCATACATGTGTAATGACATAGCATAATCGCCTTTTGCCAAATAAGCCAATTTATTATCCCCTAAATCAGTATAGGCGCGTGATAAGCGTGCGTAAAAATCAGGATCATCGGGGGATCGCAACAATGCATGGCGCATGAGCATTTTAGCGGATTCGGTTTTTTTATTCTCCAAATAAAGATCTGCTAATTCAATCGTAAGACCCTTATCATCTGGGGATTGTTGTTGGGTAGCAACGGCCAATTGCAAACCGCGATCCACTTCACCTGTTTTGGTGAGCAGTTTCGCTTGTAGCATCGCCACGGTGGCGGGCATGCCTGGTTTGACAAGCGGCGACAGCATCTGGCGTGCAGCGACTGGATCGTGCGCCACGCGCAATAACATCATGGATTTGCCGTATCGAACACTGTCATCAGCGAGATTGGCTTTTGAATAATATGCGCGCAAGTCATTGGCAGGGACACAGATGGCGCGCAAACGCTCTTTCATGAACGCATAAAGACTGGATTCATTGATCACTTGATTGGGATAACGCCCGGCACGACTTTGCGCATCGGCCATACGGTTGGTGGACACGGGGTGAGTTCGTAAGAATTCGGGGAGGTGGCCGCTGTCATTGTAACGAGATAATTCTTGCATACGACCAAAAAAACCTGACATGCTGTTCACGTCAAATTCAGAGTGGGCGAGGGTATCAATCCCGATGCGATCAGCTTCCTCTTCATTGTGGCGGGTGAAATTGATCGCAGCTTGTTGCGAAGCCGCCATGACGCCCGCAATGGCCGCCGACCCTATGCCAGGGACTGCAACCGCTACCGCAGCCGCGCCGATCAATGCGGCAATACTGGGAATAGACATTTGTTTGGCCCTTTCAAACATGCGCGAAATATGGCGCTGTGAAACGTGCGCGACTTCATGGGCCATGACGGCGGCTAATTCGCTTTCTCGGCGTGTTTGAAGGATGAGCCCTGCATGGACACCCACCCAGGCACCGGGGAGTGCAAATGCATTGACATGTGATTCATCGACGATGAAAAAATGATAGGCGCGGTCGGGATCGTCGCTGTGCTTGACGAGTCGGTCTCCGAGAGACTGTATATAGTTGGATAACTGCGGATCATTGACGATGGCTTGCTGATTTCGTAACTGTTCCATCACAAAATCCCCTAAAGCATTTTCTTGGGCGGCCGACAATGCCTGGGTGGCACTTGAACCCACGTCTGGCAAAGGCGTATCCGCTCCCGATGGAAGTGAGATCGCTGTGAGCAGCAGTATGGTAGATACCCAACGAATTTGCATTCTATAGCCTGTTCCTAAATCGTTAGTATATGGCATGGATTGATAAATTGTGCTAGACCTATAATCAAAGTGTTGTTAAATACGAATAAGCTAATTAACTAAAAAGGAAACACCCATGTCAGATCGTCGATTGCAGGTATTCTATGAAGTCGCTCGCCAGCTCAGCTTTACCAAGGCTGCAGATACCCTTGAAATGACACAGCCCGCTGTCACATTTCAAATCCGTCAACTGGAGGAAGAATTCAAAGCCCGTTTTTTTGACCGTTCCCATAATCGCATTGATTTAACAGATGCGGGTCGCCGTGCTTTTCAATATGCTGAGCGTATATTTGAAATTTATCAAGAAATGCAAAATTCTTTGCAAAATGTCACAGGTAAAATCACCGGGACTTTGCGCATTGGAGCAGGTTCAGCATGTTCGCAATATATGCTGGTGAAACTGTTGACTGAATATCAGCAGAAATTTCCTGAGGTGAATATTCAAGTGTTGGTGCGCCACGCGCAAAATGTTGTCAGCATGGTTGAAAACAGCGATGTCGATATTGGCATTATTGAAGATTTTGTCGGCACCAAACAATTGAAATCACAACCTTATGCGAATGAACGCTGGCAGTTGGTGGCATGTCCGACGCATCCGTTGGCAAATGCGACCAATATCACGCCTGAAAAATTGAGGGCGCAGGCTTGGATTTTATCGGAAGATGGTGGATCAAATTCGGATGTGATGAATCATTTCTTGAAACATTTAGGATTGGCTGAGCATGATTTGAATGTGATCATGCAGATCAGCAGTCTGGAAGCGGTGAAATGTGCCGTTCAGTCCTGCCAGGCCTTAGCGATTTTGCCGACAGCAGCGATTGAAAAAGAATTGGCGTCCGGCCATTTAGTGACCATTCATGCCGGTCCTGCTTATGTTCGCCAAGTAAAATTCTTATTCAAAGAGCAAAAATATCCTTTGCTCATTGTCGAAGAATTGCTGTCAATGGCACGTAGAACCTTGGAAGTCCCTGCATAGCAGTGTCGTCAACTACATTTTATCGGAGGCATAGTCGGCCAATCTGGATCTTTCCCCGCGGCGCAACGTGATGTGTGCGCTGTAGGGCCAGTTCTGGAACGCGTCCACGACGTTGGCTAAGCCTGAGGTTGTCTCCGTTAAATAAGGCGTGTCAATTTGTGACAGGTTGCCCAAGCAGATGATTTTGGTGCCAGGGCCTGCACGTGTTAACAGGGTTTTCATTTGTTTCGCGGTTAAATTTTGTGCTTCATCAATGATGATGTACTTGTTTAGAAATGTGCGGCCACGCATGAAGTTCAATGATCGAATTTTGATCCGTGAACGCAGTAAATCTTGTGTGGCGCCCTGGCCCCATTCACCGCCAAATTCATTGCCAGTCAACACTTCCAAATTATCCATCAAGGCACCCATCCAAGGTGTCATTTTTTCCTCTTCTGTGCCCGGTAAAAAACCGATGTCTTCGCCGACTGGAATCGTGACACGGGTCATGATGATTTCACGGTAAATATTTTTATCCACCGTTTGCAGCAAACCTGCCGCGAGGGCTAATAAGGTTTTACCCGTGCCCGCGCCAAGCAACGTGACCATGTCAATGTCTTTGTCGAGTAAGAAATTCAAGGCAAAATTTTGTTCTTGATTCCGTGCTTTGATCCCCCAAACAGCATGCGCACCTGAACGATAATCGTTGGCGATCTCAATCAATGCGCTGTCTCCTTCAACCGATCGCACAATCGCTAGGAAATTTTCATCGGTATCACTGTATAAACACAAGTTGGTTTGCCACTTTTTGGTGATTGGGCAGCTTTGATGCGATAAAATGTATGTCCTTTTTCTTGCCAGGAATCCAATCCTTGGCTGTGTGTTTCCCAAAAGTCTTCAGGGAGTGAGAATAAACCACTGTACAATAAATCAGCATCTTCAATCACGCGATCGTTTTGGTAATCTTCTGCGTGAATACCTAACATCGCCGCTTTGATGCGCATGTTAATGTCTTTCGAAACAAGTGTAATGCCGTGAAATTGATTGCTTTTTTGTAAAGCAATCACCACCGCCAAAATACCATTGTCTGCCGTGCGCCCGGGTAGCTTTAATGTGGATTCTTCTGGAAATATTTCAGTTTGTAAGAAGATCCGTCCAGCAGGCAACTCATCATCTTTATGTGTCTTAAACGCGGGAATAGGAAGACCTTGTTTGATTTGTTCGCGTGTTGCTTTGCCCACCATGTCGCCTAAAAAGCGGCTGACTTGACGCGCATTGCGTGACACTTCAGACAATCCCTTTTTAGATTGATCTAATTCTTCGATCACAATCATGGGTAAATATAAATCATGTTCTTTGAATCGAAAGAATGCGGAAGGATCATGCATGAGTACGTTGGTGTCGATGACAAAAAGCCGTTTGCTACCATCTTGGGGAAAATTCATAGGATATCCTTTCCTGAAAACTTATTTTTAGTTTAGACCAGTTTCTATTTTTATGGTATCTTTATGCTCTTAATTATTTTTGTCAGGTGCAGCATGCTACACTTTGACAACGAAGAGGAGTGTACATGTTAACAGGAAGCATCGTCGCGTTGGTCACCCCTTTTACCCTCGAAGGTCAGATTGACCTTGATGCCTTGCATCGTTTGGTAGACTGGCATTTAGCAGTTGGCACGGATGGAATCGTGGTGGCTGGTTCGACCGGTGAAGCTGCGACGCTCACTGTTGATGAACGCGCAGCATTGTTGTCAGCCGTGGTGAAACAGGTCAGGGGACGCGTGCCTGTTGTGGCGGGCACGGGGACAAATTGTACACAACAAACCATGGAATTGACCCGACAAGCTGCAACACTGGGTGCGGATGCTGCCTTGGTTGTGGTTCCCTATTATAATCGTCCAACGCAACAAGGTTTGTTCCTCCATTATGAATCCGTTGCAACGGTAGGGTTACCAGTCTTCTTGTATAATGTGCCCGGACGCACCGCCTGTGATTTGTTGCCTGAAACAGTGGTCGCATTGTCATCAATCCCGCATATTGTGGGCATCAAAGAGGCCTCATCACATGAGCGCTGCATGGCTTTGTTGAACAGTTGCGCAGAATCCTTTTGTATTCTCACAGGCGAAGATGCACAGGCAAGGCTGTCGGTGATGTCGGGCGTGGCGGGGGTGATTTCTGTGGCAGCGAATGTGGTTCCAGCCGAGATGCATTTGTTGATGCGTTTCTCAGCGCAGGGGGATGCCGCTCAGGCGAACCCATTAGATGCCCGTCTTCAGCCGCTGTTTAGTGGTTTATTTTGTGAATCGAATCCCATTCCAGTTAAATGGGCGCTCAGTGAGATGGGGCTCATCAATCCGACCCTTCGGTTGCCTTTGACATTGCTTAGCGAAGAAAAACGTGTCACTATAAGGCGCCTTTTGGAAGAGACAGGAGTGGTTCGTGATTAGACAATGTATTTTGATAGGGATGTGCTTATTGTTAGCGGGCTGTGGCTCCCTGAAAAAACAATGGATAGAATTTGCACCAGATCGCGACACCGTTTATCTTGATGCCGAGGTTTCACCCACACTGGCGATGCCAGATGGCCTGGCCATGAATAAAGCTTATTTATCGGATCCTTACCCGGTGCCGAAGGGATCATTGCCTGGTCATCAGGCTGAACCTGTGGACATTTATCCCCCGACTTTGAAGGAGACGTCTGATGTCGACGCAACCCACACGAATTAAATTATTGTCCCAAGGTAAAGCGAAGGACATGTACACGAGCGATCAGCCTGGCCAACTTGTCATGGTTTTCCGTGACGACATGACTGCGTTTAATGGCGAAAAGAAGGAAGCATTTGAAGGGAAGGGTGCGGTCAATCATCGCATCACGCATCATTTAATGAATCATTTGGAGAGCATGGGGATTAAAACCCATTACCGAAGTTATGTGGATGAGACCCAGTGTTTGGTCTCTGCCTTGAAAATGCTGCCGATTGAATGCGTGATCCGCAATGTTGCTGCAGGTGGTTTTGCGAAACGCTTTGGTGTGCCTGTTGGTGAAGTCTTGAAAACGCCGATTTATGAATTGTTTTATAAACACGATGGCTTGGGCGACCCTATGATACGCGATGAGCATGCGCTTTATTTTGGCTGGGCGACAGAACAACAATTGGCAGACATGAAGGCTATCACCTTCCGTGTGAATGCGGTATTATCTGAACGGTTCCTAAGTTGCGGCATGACATTGGTTGATTTTAAACTGGAGTTTGGTTTGTTGGGCAATGAATTGTTGGTGGCGGATGAAATTTCGCCCGATAGCTGTCGCATTTGGGACAATAAAACCCAAGAGATCATGGATAAAGATCGTTTCCGTAAGGACTTGGGTGGGGTGGTTGAGCATTATCACAAGATTGCGCAACGGCTGGGTGTGTAGGGGCGCATATTTGCGCCCGTCATATATGGGGAAAAATCATGTTTAAGTCAATGCTACGTTATGTTATGATGTTCGCGGTGCTTGGGGTATCAACCCAGCCACTGTTTGCTGCAAAATTATCAAAGGATGTTACCATGGCTCATAAAACTGTTGTATTACACACGAATAAAGGCGTGATCAAGATTGAACTGGATGCGGACAAAGCGCCCATCAGTGCTGAGAATTTCTTAAAGTATGCGAATGAAGGCTTTTATAATGGCACGATTTTCCATCGTGTGATTCCTGGCTTCATGATTCAGGGCGGCGGCTTTGATGGGAATTTTAAACAAAAAGAAACCCACAAGCCGATTAAAAATGAAGCCGCGAATGGTCTCAAAAATTTACGTGGGACGGTGGCCATGGCGCGCACTTCTGTGGTGGATTCTGCCACGGCACAATTTTTCATCAACCTCAAGGACAACGATTTCCTCAACTACACTGCCCCTAACTCTCATGGGTATGGCTATGCAGTATTCGGTCATGTCACTGAAGGCATGGACATTGTGGATGCGATTGCGAAAGTCAAAACGGGGCACAAGCATGGGCATGCAGATGTTCCCGTGGAAAATGTCGTGATTGAAAAAGTCACTGTTGAATAAACCGACAGCGCTTAACCATCGGCATGCTTGATCAGTAGCGCTTGCACCTGGAGTTTCTCTAAAGGTTTTGCCAAAAACCCTGTCATTCCAGCGGCGAGCGCTTCTTCGCGTGTTTCGCGGTCAGTGTGCGCAGTGAGTGCATAAATCGGAGTTTTGATGGCGTTGCTGCGCATCTTTTTGCTGACCTCAATCCCATGCGCATCCGGCAAGTCAAGATCCATGAAGATCAGGTCATATACTTTCGTTTTGACTTTTGTCATCGCTTCCTCGGCGGTAGACGCGAGGTCGACATCGCAATGATCTCCCAGTATGCATCGTGCAATTTTCCCTGCCAATAACAGGTCTTCAACCAACAAAACTTTCATCGATTTCATGACATATCTCCTTTGTGATACATCTTCATCATAGATCGAAAATCAACGCGACACAAACTGTTTATTTTTCAATTCTTTAGTTAGCCAAGCTCCACGCTCGTATTCGCGCTCGAGGGCTTTGAAATTATTTTCCATTCTGTTCAGGTATTGCTGAACAGCCTGCAGGGTGTGGGGATGTAATGTCAGTTCGTTAATATGGGCTCTGAGGGTTTTTTTTTGGATGATAATGTCAGTCAATGTTTGTTGTGTGGAGGCGTCCATTTTGACCTCCTTTTGGCTCGTATTGATGATCAGGATGTCAAAGGCTTGCTGAATAGCGGCCCTAAAATGGTGAAGGTGTTGTTGTAGATGGCCATGACTCAGGGCGAATTGCACAAAGTGATGATGGGTTAGCTCAGCATGGGCAGCCTGTTCTGGGGCGATCAGATGATCAACATCTTGCAAAATGTTTTTTTGTATTTCATTGATTTCTTTGAGCGAATCTGCAAGCGCCGCAGGAGTGGGCGTTATTTTTTCTTGTATTTCATCTGTGTTTTCAAAGACCTTCCAGGGTGCTTCTCCCAACAATTGCTTCCAAATCCACATGATGCCACCTTACTTCAGTTACTACGTTAAATGAGTATAGACACTGAAGTAAGCTAACACCAATCTATATAATTAATGGCGACAATAAATGACTTTGTGGATGTGCCGGAAGGCTTCGTGCCTGATGACGTCACTTTATACCAATGCGAGATGGTCGTGCGTGGCGAAAACCTTCAATCGATCTTCAAAATGGGCGAACATGGCAGTATGGTCGGCATCAAAGCAAACCTTCACTTTCGGCAAGTCTGTCCATTCGTGGGGGTGTGACCAGCGGGCGCGATCGTCCATGATCATGTGACCCCGTAATAAACCTTCGCCGCCCACGACATGAATGCCCCCCTGGCGGAAGGTGAACAGTTCAGGGTGCGTGAGATAGACGGCAGTGTGTAAGTCGTGGGGCAGAATCCCATCAACCGGTGCGCCTTTGTAATCGCGCCAGCGGCAAAATTGCTGATAAAACTGCGAGATTTGGTGCAGATATTCGCCAATGTGGTTATGTTGCGCAAAACGATTCACTTGGCTGCGGGGGATGACACCTCGTAAGGTGACATCGAGTGGGAATAGCGTGACGGGCCAGGTGGCTGAAAAGACTTTTTGTGCCGCTTCGGGATCGTTGTAAATATTGGCTTCAGCAGCAGGGTTGATATTGCCATTGACCTGAACGGCGCCGCCCATGATCACCACTTCTTTGACCAGCTCGACAATACCTGGGTCGTGGTCGAGGGCTAATGCAATATTGGCCATGGGCGCAATGGCGATGATCGTTATTTCACCCGGATTTTCGCGGATGATATCGCACATCATGACATGAGCGGGACGAGGATCATTTTGGCCAATGTTCTTAGCTTGAAACGTATTGCCTAACCCATCTTTGCCGTGCACAAAATCAGCACAGATAAAGGCAGGACGCTGGTACGGCTGATGGCTGCCTTCCGCGACAGGAATATGGTCTTGTCCAAAGCGATGGCACAGGTAACGCGCATTGAAAGCGGCCTGGGGGGTGGGCACATTGCCCAGCATGGTGGTGATGCCAACAACCTCAATTTGGGGGTGGGTTGCAAGGTAGAAGAGGGCGTAGGTATCGTCCACGCCAACATCGGTGTCAATGATAACTTTTTTGCGTTTGATCATGTCAGTAACTCCGCGAAATCGCATAGTGAGCTAAGTCAATCATTCCTTGACGGTGTATTGTATCAGGAAATGCCTCAATTGCCGAGATCGCTTGGAGAATATATTGTTGAGCCAGGGCACGGGAATAAGTGAGCGCGCCCGTTTTGTTTAAAATGTCTTGAATATCAGGGAGATCCTGCTCGTTTCCGCCACGAATGGCATTCGCGATAAAATCCTTTTGAGCGGGTGTGCCGTGTTCGAGGGCGTAAATCAGTGGGAGGGTCAGGCTCCCATCACTGAAATCATCCCCGAGGCGCTTGCCCAGGGTGTCGGTATTGCCTTGATAATCGAGTACATCATCAATCAGTTGGAAACCAATACCCAGTTGCATTCCGTAGGCGGCCAAGTGCATCAAGGGTAGAGTGATTAGCGCCTGCGATGATACCGGCCATCACGGCGGCTACCTCAAAGAGTTTGCCTGTTTTTTCAGACAGAATCGTCATGTGTTCTTCAATGGTCAGATTCAGGTTTCCCCGTTGCGCCAATTGCATGAGCTCGCCCTGGGCGAGTGTGCGGGTGGCATTGGCCATGCATTGGGTGACCGCGATGTTTTCACAACCTGCCAATAGACCAAAGCTTCTGGAATAGAGATAATCGCCTACCAGGACGCTGGCAGGATTGCCCCAAATCTGCTTGGCCGTTGGACGGCCGCGACGCAGGGGGGAGTCGTCGACAACGTCATCATGCAGCAAAGTGGCTGTATGAACCAGCTCAATCGCCGTGGCCAAGTCAATATGGAAGGGACCTTCATAGCCCAAATGGCCAGTAACCAGCAATAAAACAATGGGGCGGAGACGTTTTCCACCTGCTTCAAGTACATGGGAGGACACATCAAGGGCGAGGCGGATATGTGGGTCGTTGTCTTGTAGCAGGGCTTCAACTTGGGCAAGGGCAGTTGCCACCGGGCGGCGGATGCTCTCGAGGGTAGGAATGTGGGTTTTTGCCTTCATGGGCATGATAATAGTCGGGATGGGGAGCAGGGTCAAAGGGTTTTGGGAATGCAGGGTTTTTTTAAAAAGGGCTTGCTTATTGGGGAAAATTCCTTTAAAATCCGGGTCTAGTTCAAAAGGGAGATGCACTATGCATGCTGTAATTAAGACAGGTGGCCGGCAAATTAAGGTCGCTGTAGGGGATACCTTCAAAATCCACAAAATGCCTGTTGACACAGGTAACGAAGTGGCGTTTGATGAAGTGTTGCTTCTGACAGACGGCGCCGGTAATGTAACAATCGGTCAACCATTAGTCAAAGGGGCAAAAGTACTTGCAAAAGTATTGAGTCATGGTCGGGGGGCTAATATCCTGATCCAAAAGTTCAGACGTCGTAAACATTACGATAAAATCCAAGGTCATCGTCAAGATTTCACTGAAATTGAAATCGTGGGCATCAACGTTTAAGGAGTAGTGCAAAATGGCAACAAAAAAGGCCGGTGGTAGCACACGAAATGGTAGAGACTCCGACCTAAATATTTAGGGGTGAAGCGTTTCGGTGGCCAAGTCGTGAAGGCGGGTAATATATTGATCCGTCAACGCGGCACACGTGCATGCTGGGTTGAACGTCGGTGTGGGCCGTGATCATACGTTATTCGCGTTGGTGGATGGCGTGGTCACATTCAAAGGGGCGGCGAACATTATCGTCAATTCGTCAGCGTATTCCAGTTGAAATCAAGCTGCAGAATAATTCGGCTTGTAAACTTGTAGGGGCGCAAATTTGCGCCCTTTCATTTTGGGTGTATCTAATGCGTTTCGTCGATGAAGTTAAAATAACAGTACAAGCTGGCGATGGCGGTGACGGCAGCGCCAGCTTTCGTCGTTAAAAATACGAACCTATGGGCGCCCAAGCGGCGGCGACGGCGGCAATGGGGGCAGCGTTACCTCGAAACTCATCCCAATATCAACACCTTACTACATTACCGTTATGCACGTCTTCACCGTGCCAAACGCGGCCAAAACGGCATGAGCAGTGAATGCACAGGCCGCAGCGGTGAAGATCTTATCCTTAAAGTCCCGTCGGCACACTCGTCTATGATGATGACACCGGCGAATGCTTAGGTGATCTCAATCAACCTAATCAACGTTTATGCGTCGCACAAGGGGGTAGAAAGGCATCGGCAATATTCACTTTAAAAGCTCTACAAATCACGCCCCGCGTCAATGGACCCCGGGCAAGCCGGGCGAACAACGTCAATTGCGTCTAGATTACAAGTATTAGCGGATGTGGGATTGTTGGGTTATCCCAATGCAGGTAAATTCACGCTTATTTCTAAAATTTCGGCTGCACGCCCCAAAATTGCGGATTATCCTTTCACCACGCTATATCCTAATTTCGGCATGGTTCGTTCAAAATATGGCAAAGATTTCGTGGTTGCTGATATTCCCGGGTTGATTGAAGGCGCGAGCGAAGGCGTTGGGCTGGGGACTCATTTTTTAAAGCATTTAAAACGAACGCGATTATTGTTGCACATTATCGATGTCATGCCTGTTGATCAATCCGATCCTGTTACCTGTGCAAAAGCATTGGTTCAGGAATTGAAAAAGTACGACGAAGATCTCTATGAAAAACCTCGT